>DATKCK010000001.1:0-51766 GCA_035513215.1 Gammaproteobacteria bacterium
CACGTCGATCTGAACGAGAGCATGATCCGGGCCATTGCCGCGCAGGCGGAAGCCGAAAGATCCCGGCGCGCCAAGGTCATTCATGCCGAGGGCGAGTTCCAGGCCTCGCAGCGCCTGGCCGAAGCCGCGAAGATTCTCGCCGCGCAACCGCAGGCACTTCAGCTTCGCTACCTGCAAACCCTGACCGACATCTCGAGCGAGAAGAACACGCAGACGATCGTGTTTCCGGTGCCGATCGACCTGCTCGCGCCGATCACGAAGGCCCTCACTAAGAGCTGATAAAACAGTATCTTATAGGATCTAGTTAAGACTTTTTCTCAAGTCGGTAGCCGCGCCGCGGCAGAATGACGCGCACGGCCGTGCCGCCGAGCGGCGAGGTGCCGAGCCGGACCGACCCCTGATAGAGCTCGGCCGTCTCCGCCACGACGGCGAGACCGATGCCCTCCCCCGGTATCGATTCGTCGGCGCGCGCGCCGCGCTCGATGACGGCCTCCTCCGCGTCTTCCGGCAGACCCGGGCCGTCGTCGTGAATCACGATCTCGACGCGTTCGACGGAGCTCTTCACCTCGACGAGGACACGCTTCCGGCAATACTTGTAGGCGTTGTCGATCAGGTTGCCCAGTATCTCGTTCAGATCACCCGGATCGCCCTGATATCGCGCCCCGGCCTCGATATCGAACTCGCAGCTGACCTGCTTGTCGCGGTAGACCTTGTCGAGCGTGTCGACGATGTCCTCGACGATGGGGCCGAGCGCGACCGGCGCGAGTCCAAGTCCCGTGCCGCCCGTTGCCCTCGCCCTTCGCAGCTGATAGCCGATGCGCTGATCCATGCGCGAGACCTCGCGGTCGAGCGCGCGCATCTTAGCCTCGTCGTCGACGCCGCGGTCCGTCAATAGCGCGCGGATCGACGCGAGCGGCGTTTTCAGGCTATGGGCGAGATCGTCGAGCGTATTGCGGTAACGGATACTGCGCCGACGCTCGGAGTCGATCAGGAAATTCAGATTCCGCGCGAGGCCGGTCAGCTCGCTCGGCAGCCTCTCAGTCACGACCTGGCGCCGGCCCGTCTCGATTTCACCAACCTCGTGCACGAGCCGACGCAACGGCTTCAGCGCGTAACGCAGCACGATCGTCAGCACGATCAGCATCGTCACCGTAACAACGGCGAACCAGCCGATCAGATTACGCCGAAACGCGGCTTCGCGCGCGAGATAGGGCTCGCGCGCGAGTGCGATGCCGAAGGTATAAGGCAGACTCGAGCCGTCGTGGAAATCCCAGCGAATGCCCATCAACAGCGCCTCGAGCTCGAGCAGTCCGCCCTCGTCGATGGTCAGGTAGATTCGTTCGCCGGGGATCGGCCACTGCGTCACGAACCATTCGCGCCCGACCCAGGAAGCCGAGCGCCAGATCGGCACGCCATCGGCATCCCAGATGACACCGTAGACCCCGGACTCGGGCACGGTGAGGCTCAGATCGAGCCCGGGATCGTCCGGCAAGCTCAGCTCCCCATCCTCGGACTCCTCGGCGGCGGCAATGAGACCGAGAAGCTGCACCTGCAGGGCATCGCGCAGCGCGAGCTCGGAGCTGCGCTGGAATATCACGGCGAGGCCGACGATCGTGATCGCAAACAGCACGATCAGCGCAACGCTGACCCAGAGCAGAACCCGCGCTCGAAGTGACTGCAAACTCACGGCACCGGCGCCACCTGGCTAGCGCGCTTCCGGCGCTCCGCGCGGCAGCACCATGCGGTAGCCGCGGCCGCGCAGCGTCTCGATCGGCTTGAAGGCCGAGTCGGGATCGAGCTTGCGGCGCAGGCGGCCGATGAAGACCTCGATCACGTTGCTGTCGCGCTCGAAATCCTGGTCGTACAGCGCTTCGGTGATCTGCGTCTTCGAGCAGACCTCGCCCGCGTGCAGCATCAGGTATTCGAGCAGCCGATACTCGAAGCTCGTCAGCTCTACCTGCTGACCCTCGAGCCTGACCAATTGGCTGCGCGTATCGAGCATGATCGGGCCGCACACGAGCTCCGACTGCGCCCAGCCTCCGGCGCGTCGGAGCAGCGCGTCGGCCCGCGCTATCAGCTCCTCGACGTGAAACGGCTTCGTGACATAGTCGTCGGCGCCGATCTTCAGCGCCTCGACCTTGTCCTGCCAGCGGTCTCTGGCCGTGAGCACCAGGATCGGATAGTCCCTGGATGCGGCGCGCAGCGACTTGATGAGCTCGATGCCGCTGACCTCGGGCAGGCCGAGATCGATGATGGCGAGATCGACCGGATATTCGGTCGCAAGATACTGCCCCTCGCGACCGTCCGGGGCGCTCAGCACCTTGAAGCCCCTGGCCTCGAATTCCGCCACGAGGGAGCGGCTTAGGCTGGAATCGTCCTCGACGATCAAGACCCGCATGACGAGGTACCGGTCTTGACCCCACTCACCGGCGCGGCGGCGGGATGATCGCGCCGGTGTCCGGATCGATCCTGACGGTGCGCACGCTGCCGTTCGTCTCGTCGAGCAAGCGAACCTCGTGGACCCGGCGCCCGTCGCGCTCTACGGTCGCGGCGCCGGCCGGCTCCCCGCCGTAGCGCTTGACCGCGATCTGGATGGCTTCCTCGAGATCGGCCGGACCTGGCTCGCGCTCCGCGGCCTGCTGGCTCGCGACGAGCGGCGACCACTCGGCGATCGCGTCGCCGCCCGTCCTCACCGGAAAAGCGAGAACGGGCGGCATCGCGAGCAGAAGAATCATGGCGGCAGTTGTCGTTCGCATCGTCGAAGCTTGAATTCCTCGGTTACGGTTCGTCAAGAACTGACTAGGACACGAATCCGGCTGCCCGGCGGATCGAGCCTGTGAACGCGATAGATCCGTCCACGATGGCGATAGTCGACCCAGTAACCGGTGACGTGCCGCTCCCTGACGCGCCGATACTCCGTCGTGCAGCGTCGAACCGGCTCGTCGACGAGCGTGACGCCGTGACGCCGGCTCGCGCGCTCGTTGGCGACGGCCGAGCCCGCCACGGCGCCGAGCACGGTCAGCGCGTCGCGGCCGCTGCCGTCGCCGAACTGCCGCCCGATGGCCGCGCCGATGACCGCGCCTGCGAGCGTTTGGCCTGCGACCGGGGGACTCGCGACGCGCCGCTCGACGATATCGGTGCGGCAGCGGCGAACGGGCCGCTCGACGAGAACCGTCTGGTAAATCGGCTCGACCCCGACGACGCGCACCGTCGCATAACGCCGTCCGTGCGCGTCGGCCGTCGCCGACGCGAACACGGCACCGAACACGATCAAGACTCCGATCTTGCTGTTCATGACCTGGTCCTCCCTAAGCTCCCGGCCACGATAGGCGCCCGGCCATGAATCGAGGCTGAATGTCCGGCCCGGCCGATGTGCCGGGGCCGGCGCTAGGCTTTCTCGCCGGCCTTGGCTTCGGCCCAGAGCGCCTCGAGCGCGTCTATATCGAAAGCCCGCCAGTCGCCGCCGGCGGCCCGGACGCCGGCCTCGACGCGCTCGAAGCGGCGCGCGAATCGGTCGTTCGCGCCCCTGAGCGCCCGCTCGGCATCGACGCCGAGGTGCCGGCAGTAGTTAACGACGCTGAAGAGGAGATCGCCGCATTCGGCTTCGACGGCCTCCTGGCTGCCGGCGGCGATCGCCGCGTCGAGCTCGGCAAGCTCCTCGGCGATCTTGGCGCGGACGCCTTCGGCATCGGGCCAGTCGAATCCGACCGAGGCCGCGCGCTTGCCGAGCTTGCGCGCCCGCGTCAGCGCCGGCAGCGCGAGCGCGATGCCGGCCATCAGCGATTCCCCGGCCGGGCGTTCTTCGCGCTTGATCCGGTCCCAGCTTTGCGCCACCTCGGCGCGGCTCGGGGCTTCGTCGGCGCCGCTCGGGCCGCCTTGCTCGTCGAAGACGTGCGGATGCCGCCGAATCATCTTGGCGCAGATGCTCTCGACAACGTCGGCGAAGCCGAACAGGTTCCTGTCGGCCCCCATCTGAGCGTGAAACACGACCTGAAACAGCAGATCGCCGAGCTCGTCCGGCAGCTCGTCGGGCGCGTCGCGCGCAATGCAGTCGGCGACCTCGTAGGCTTCCTCGATCGTATACGGCGCGATCGTGTCGAAGTCCTGCTCCAGATCCCAGGGGCAGCCCGTCACCGGATGCCGAAGCGCCGCCATGATTTCGAGCAGTTTCTCTATATCACCTCTATCGTATTGTTTTTGCATTGATTACCTCGAAGAGCTGTCTCAGTATGGCTGCCGTGGCTCCCCAGATTCGGTGCGGCCCGTACTCATATTCATAGACGATGAAGCGCGTACCGTAGCGCTCGCGCGTCGTCTGTCTCAGGATGCCTGGTGCAAGCAGATGCGCGACCGGGACCTCGAAGGCCAGGCTGACCTCGGCCGGGTCGGGCCGTGCCTCGAAGGCCGGCGCGACCCAGCCGACGACAGGCGTCACGGCGAAACCGGTGCCCGTGAGGCGCGCCGGCAGCCGGCCCAGAATCTCGACTTCCCGGGCGACGAGACCGATCTCCTCCTCGGCTTCGCGCAGCGCAGCGGCAACCGGGCCCTCGTCGGCGCTCGCGAGCCGGCCGCCCGGAAAGCTGATCTGGCCCGGATGATCGACGAGATGGGCCGCCCGCTCGGTCAACAGCACGTGGACGCCGTCGCTGCGTTCGATCAGCCCGACGAGCACCGCGGCGTCGCGGCACGGCGAGCTGATCAGCGCCTTGAGCTCCGCCGATGGCACGCCGACGACGTTCTCGAGCAGTGCGCCCCCGGGATTGGCGCCTTCAGGCAGGCCGCGGAGCCGCTGTTCGATCCGCCGCCGCCAGGCCTCAGCGCTTGATACCACCTTCAGTCAGCGCGGCCGGGTCGAGCAGCCGCTCGAGCTCGGCGCGGTCGAGATCGGTTTCCGCCGCCGCGACTTCGATGATCGGCTTGCCTTCGGCATAGGCCTTCTTCGCAATGGCCGCTCCGGCCTCGTAGCCGATCACCGGATTGAGGGCCGTCACGAGAATCGGGTTGCGCCGGAGTGCGTCCTCGAGCCTCTCCGCCTGCACGCTGAAGCCGGCGATCGCGCTGCCGGCGAGCGCGCGCGAGGCGCTCGCGAGAATCCGGATGCTCTCGAGCAGGTTGTGCGCAACGACGGGCAGCATGACGTTGAGCTGGAAGTTGCCGGACTGGCCGGCCACGGTGATCGTTGCGTCGTTGCCGATGACCTGGGCAGCCACCATCGCGACGGCCTCCGGCACGACGGGATTGACCTTGCCCGGCATGATGCTCGAGCCCGGCTGGAGCGCCGGCAGCGCGATCTCGCCGAGGCCGGCGAGCGGCCCGCTGTTCATCCATCTGAGATCGTTCGCGATCTTCATCAGACTGACGGCTGTGGTCTTGAGCTGGCCGGAAAGCTCGACGCCCGTATCCTGGCTGCTCATCGCCTCGAAGTAGCTGTCCGCCGGCCGGAACGCAATGCCGGTCCGCGACGCGAGCGCCGCGGCGACGCGAACGCCGAATTCCGGATGCGCATTGATACCGGTGCCGACGGCCGTGCCCCCCTGAGCCAGGCCCGAGAGCCGCATCAGGACGCCGGCCACGCGCTGGTAGTTGCCGCGCATCTGGGTCGCCCAGCCGCCGAGCTCCTGATCCAGGCGCACCGGCATCGCGTCCATCAGATGCGTGCGTCCCGTCTTGATGGTTCCGTTCAAATTAACAGCTTTATTTTCAATAATTTCTGCAAGATACTTCAGAGATGGCAACAAGTCTTCGGTCAGCCCGATCGCGGCGCTGACGTGGATCGCCGACGGCACGACGTCGTTGCTGCTCTGGCTCATGTTGACGTGATCGTTGGGGTGGACGGGCCGGCCGAGCGCATCGCTCGCGAGCCGCGCGATGACCTCGTTGGCATTCATGTTGCTGCTCGTCCCGGACCCGGTCTGGAACACGTCGATCGGGAATTGCGTGTAGTGGTCGCCGCCGGCGACCTCGCTGGCGGCTGTCTGAATCGCGTCCGCGACGTCGGCGTCGAGCAATCCGAGATCGCGATTGACCCCGGCGGCTGCCCACTTGATCAGGCCGAGTGCGGCGACGAACTGCCTCGGCATCGTCAATCCGCTGATCGGAAAGTTCTCGACGGCGCGTTGCGTCTGCGCGCCCCACGCCGCATCGGCGGGCACGCGAAGCTCCCCCATGCTGTCGCGCTCGATTCTGAAATCCTTCGCCATGCCGTTGGCTCCCGCGAGCCCATGCCTCGTGCCGAGCGTGTATGATGCGCACTCCGCCAACGGTTGTATAGGGCGAGCCGATTGGACTCGATCGCATTGAACGCACTGTCGCCGCTTGACGGGCGTTATGCCGAGAAGGCGGATCCGCTCAGAGATTTCCTATCCGAGCACGCATTGATTCGCTATCGCGTGCTCGTCGAGGTGCGCTGGCTTCAGCATCTCGCGGACGAGCCGGATATCGCGGAGATCCGCCCGTTCGAGCCGCCGGTCAAGGACCTGCTCAATCAGCTCGTCGACGCCTTCGGGACGGAGGACGCGCGGCGCATCAAGTCGCTCGAGGCGACAACGAACCATGACGTCAAGGCCGTCGAGTACTTCCTGCGCGAGAAGCTCGAGGGCGTGACATCGAGGGGCGACTCGCTGATCTCCTTCCTGCATTTCGCCTGCACGTCCGAGGACATCAACAACCTGGCCTATGCGCTGATGCTGCGCGACGTGCGCAAGAGCGTGCTCGGCCCGGCGCTCGGCTCGCTGAGGGCGGACCTGCGCAAGCTCGCTCACGCCTGCGCCGACATCGCAATGCTGTCGCGGACTCACGGACAAACGGCGTCGCCGACGACACTCGGCAAGGAGATCGCGAACTTCGTCGCCCGACTCAAGCGTCAGAGCGAGCTTTTCAACAAGGTCGAGATATTCGGCAAGCTCAACGGCGCGGTCGGCAATTTCAACGCCCATCTCGTCGCCTACCCGAATTGCGACTGGCCCGACATCTCGGCGCGATTCGTGCAAGCGCTCGGGCTCGCGCCTCAGGCCTACACGACCCAGATCGAGCCGCACGACTGGATCGCCGAGTACTGCCAGGCGCTCTCGCGTCTGAATACGGTCGTCATCGATCTTTGCCGCGATTTGTGGGCCTACATCAGTCTCGGATATTTCAGGTCGCGACCCGTGGCCGGCGAGGTCGGCTCGTCGACGATGCCGCACAAGGTCAATCCGATCGAGTTCGAGAATGCCGAGGGCAATCTGGGCCTGGCCAACGCGCTGCTCGGCCACCTCGCGGCCAAGCTGCCGATCTCGCGGTGGCAGCGCGACCTGACGGACTCGACCGCGCTCAGGAATCTCGGCATGGCCATCGGCCACGGCTTCGTTGCCTGGGAGTCGTGCCGGCGCGGTATCGACAAACTCGATGCCGACCCCGACACGATCGCCGAGGATCTCGAGCGCAGCCCCGAGGTGCTGGCCGAGGCCGTCCAGACGGTGCTCCGAAAACATGGCGTCGCGGACGCCTACGAGCAGCTCAAATCGCTGACCCGCGGCCGCGCCGTCGACGTCGAGGCCCTGCGCAAGCTCGTGGCCGACGCGCCCCTCAGCGAATCGGACCGGCGGCGTCTCAATGCCCTGAAGCCCGCCGATTACATCGGCCTCGCAGCCGAGCTCGCGCGACGGATCTGAGGCCTGACCGGCAAGAACGTGACGGGGACCACAGCGATCTCGGCCGCGTTCCGTAAAATTGAGGCGTCGGGGGTGGATTGAAGTGCGATGGTCCAGACCAAGGAACTACTGAGACAGCAAACTACCCGCCGTATCGTGGCGGGAACGGCCGAGCTGCGGGCCGCGATCGTCGATATCGTCTCGCGAGCCCAGCGTACGCTCGGGATCCTGACGCCGGACCTCGAGACCGCAATCTACGAGCATGACGATTTCCTCGTGGCGCTGAAGCGATTCGTGCTGGCCAAGAGCTTCACGCGCGTGCGCGTGCTGATTACGGAGCCCGGCCGCGCCGTCAAGCCGGGCAATCAGTTCGTTCAGGTCGGGCAGCGGCTCTCGAGCTACATCGAGTTCCGCAACCTGCCCGACGCGCTCAGGCCCGAAGTCCAGGCCTTTTGCATCGCCGACGGCGATTCGATCGTCTATCGCGCCAACCACGCCACCGGCGAAGGCATGCTCGCCCAGCACGCCCCCGAGATCGCCAGGCTCTACCTCGCCGAATTCGACGACCTCTGGCAGCGAAGCTGAACTCGGGGTCAGTGCCCAGGGGGCTCTGATCCCAGGCTTGCTAGAATCGCCGAATGACGGCTCGCGTAATCGTTGCGCTCTCCGGCGGCGTCGACTCCGCCGTCGCCGCCTGGCTTCTCGCCAGGCAGGGACTCACGGTCGAATGCCTGCACATGAGCAACTGGGACGATGACGACGGCTACTGCGACGCCGCCACCGATCTCAACGACGCCCGTCGTGTCTGCGACCGGCTCGGTCTGCCGCTGCACCGCGTCGATTTCGCTCGGGAGTATCGCGAGACCGTCTTCGCCGACTTTCTGAGCGAGACGCGCGCCGGCCGCACACCCAACCCCGATGTGCTCTGCAATCGCGAGATCAAGTTCGGTCTGATGCGCCGCTATGCGCGCCGGCTCGGTGCCGATCAGCTGGCCACGGGCCACTACGCGAGACTCGACGAGCTCGCCGGCGAGCCGGTCCTGCTCAAGGGGCGTGACCGGACGAAGGATCAGAGCTACTTCCTGCATGCCGTCGAGGCGGCGGACTTCGCGAGCGTCCTTTTTCCGCTCGGCGAACTCGGCAAGGGCGAGGTTCGCGACCTGGCCCGGCGTGCCGGGCTCGCCGTCGCCGAAAAGCGCGACAGCACGGGCATCTGCTTCATCGGCGAGCGGCCGTTCGCCGAGTTCCTCGGCCGATACCTCGCGCCCAATCCGGGGCCGATCGTCACCGACAGCGGCCGGGTCGTCGGCGAGCATCGGGGCCTGCACTTCTATACGCTCGGTCAGCGCAAGGGCCTTCGCGTCGGCGGCATCGACTCGGCCGGCGACGCCCCGTGGTACGTGGCCGGGAAACGGCACGAAGCGAACGAGCTAGTCGTGGTCCAGGGCGAGAATCACCCGGCGCTGATGAGCGACTGGCTGACGACGGGGCCGCTGCACCTCGTCGGTCCCGCCCCCGCCGAGTGGCTCGCGCGCGGTTCGATCCGGTGCCACGTCAAGACGCGATACCGCCAGAGCGACCAGCGCTGCACGCTTATCCGCGCCGGCGAAGGCGCGAGCCGGGTCGTCTTCGATCAGCCGCAGCGGGCCGTCACGCCCGGACAATATGCCGTTTTCTACATCGGCGACCGCTGCCTCGGCGGCGCTCGCATCGAGCGGACCGGACACGGCGGGCTCGAGGACCTCGCAACTGCCGAGGCCGGCTGAAGCGCTTGCTATAATTCGGTCTGCGCGCCTCCAGTTCCAGGGATATTCCTATGACAAACTCCTTCGGTGCCCGCCAGCGGCTTCGCGCGGGACAGATCGACTATGACATCTTCCGCCTCGATGCGGCCGGGGGGGACTACGCCTCGCTGCCGTTCACGCTCAAGATTCTGCTCGAGAACCTGCTCCGGCACGAGGACGGCGTCAACGTCACGGCCGACGACATCGCGGCGCTCGCGAGCTGGGATCCGAAGGCGCAGCCCGACAACGAGATCGCGTTCACGCCGGCGCGAGTCATTCTCCAGGACTTCACCGGCGTCCCGGCCGTCGTCGATCTCGCTGCGATGCGCGATGCCGTCGTTGCGCTCGGCGGCAAGGCCGGTAAGATCAATCCGCTGTCGCCGGCCGAGCTCGTCATCGATCACTCGGTGCAGGTCGACCGTTTCGGCACGTCGACGGCGCTCGCCGAGAACAATGCCATCGAGTTCGAGCGCAACCGGGAACGTTACGCCTTCCTGCGCTGGGGCCAGAATGCCTTCGAGAACTTCCACGTCGTGCCGCCGAACACCGGCATCGTTCATCAGGTCAATCTCGAGTATCTGGCCCGTGTCGTCTTCGACGTCGAGCGGGACGGTCGCCGCCTCGCCTACCCCGACACGCTCGTCGGCACGGACTCGCATACGACGATGATCAACGGGCTCGGCGTCCTCGGCTGGGGCGTCGGCGGCATCGAGGCCGAAGCGGCGATGCTCGGCCAGCCGATCACGATGCTGACTCCTGAGGTCGTCGGCTTCGAGCTGACCGGCAGGCTCGCCGAAGGCGCGACCGCGACCGATCTCGTGCTGACGGTCACCGAGATGCTGCGTAAGCTCGGCGTCGTCGGCAAGTTCGTCGAGTTCTACGGCGAGGGCCTCGAGCATCTGCCGCTGGCCGACCGCGCGACGCTCGGCAACATGTCGCCCGAGTTCGGCAGCACCTGCGCCGTCTTTCCGATCGACGACGAGACGCTGCGCTATCTGAGACTCACGGGCCGTCCGCCCGAGCAGATCGCGCTCGTCGAAGCCTATAGCAAGGAGCAGGGGCTCTGGCGAGGTCAGACGGCGCGCTACTCGGAAACGATCTCGCTCGATCTCGGCAGGGTCGAGCCCTGCATCTCGGGACCGAAACGCCCGCAGGAGCGCATCGCGCTGAGCGCGGCCGCGAAGACGGTCGGGGGCCTGCTCGCCGACCAGTCGGCATCGGCCTCGATCGACGCTGACGGCGAGAGCTTCACGATCGAGGACGGATCGGTCGTCATCGCGGCGATCACGAGCTGCACCAATACCTCGAACCCGGCCGTCATGGTCGGCGCCGGCCTGCTCGCCCGCAATGCGCTCGAGCGGGGTTTGAAGACCAAGCCGTGGGTCAAGACGAGTCTTGCTCCCGGATCGAAGGTCGTCACGGATTACCTCAAGCAATCGGATCTTCTCGACGACCTCGAGGGACTCGGGTTCAACGTCGTCGGTTACGGTTGTACCACCTGCATCGGCAACAGCGGTCCCCTCCCCGAAGCGATCGACAAAGGCATCCGCGAAAGCGGACTGACGGCCTGCTCCGTGCTTTCCGGCAACCGCAACTTCGAAGGGCGGATCCACCCGCTAGTCAAGATGAACTTCCTCGCCTCGCCGCCGCTCGTCGTCGCCTACGCGCTCGCGGGCTCGATGAAAATCGATCTCTACAAGGACCCGCTCGGCAAGGACAAGGATGGCAACGACGTCTTCCTCAAGGACATCTGGCCGAGCAGCAAGGAGATCCACGAGCTGATCGCCGCGAACATCGACGCCGATATGTTCTCGGCGAGCTATGCCGCCGTCTTCGACGGCGACGAGAACTGGCACGCTCTCGACGTGCCGAGCGGCGAAACCTTCGCCTGGGACGACGCTTCGACCTATATCAAGAATCCGCCCTACTTCGAAGGCATGACACTTGAGACGACCGAGCCGGCCGATATCGAGGGCGCGCGCGTTCTTGCGAAACTCGGCGACATGGTCACGACCGACCATATCTCCCCCGCCGGCAGCATCGCAGCCGACAGTCCGGCCGGCCGCTACCTTCAGGAGCTCGGCATAAAGCCGAAGGATTTCAATTCCTACGGCTCGCGGCGCGGCAACCACGAGGTCATGATGCGCGGCACTTTCGCCAACATCAGGCTACGCAATCAGCTCGCGCCAGGGACGGAAGGCGGCTGGACCCGGCACCTGCCCGGCGGCGAGCAACTGTCGATCTACGATGCCGCGATGCGCTATCAGCAGGAAGGCACGCCGCTGATCGTGATCGCCGGCAAGGAATACGGCGCGGGCTCCTCGCGCGACTGGGCCGCGAAAGGCACGGCGCTGCTCGGCGTCAAGGCCGTCATCGCCGAGAGCTACGAGCGGATTCACCGGTCGAACCTGATCGGCATGGGCGTCGCGCCGCTTCAGTTTCTCGACGGCGAGAATCCGGAAACGCTCGGTCTGACCGGCGAGGAGACCTTCTCGATCGAGGGCCTCGGCAGCGAGCGCGTCGAGCGCGTGTCGGTCACGGCAAGATCGGACGACGGCTCGGAAAAGACGTTTCAGGCGCGCGTCAGGATCGATACCCCCAAGGAACAGGAGTACTTCGTCAACGGCGGCATCCTGCACTACGTGCTGCGCCAGCTCGCCGCCGCTTAAACTGCAGACTTCCACAGAGAGGCAAGATGGCGATACGGCTGCGAGACATGCCGCGGGAGCTGAAGCTGACGATCGTCGGCGGCGTCGCCCTGCTCGTGCTCGTCCAGCTTTTCTTCTGCTGGCGCTGGTCGCGCGAGCCGCCGCTCTACCTCGAGGCCGCGTTGCCGTCGGAGATTCCTGCCGTGACGGGCTATGTCACGGTCAACGCGCTGATCGAAACGGTCGACTGGCTGCTCGAGAAGCCGGGCGGCTATCTTGGCAACGACATCTATCCGCCGAGCGTCTGGCTCGACAATATGCCTAGCTTCGAGTTCGGCGCGCTCGTCCAGGCCCGCGACCTCGCGCGCGTGCTGCGCAACGATTACAGCCGCTCGCAGACCCAGTCGACCGAGCACCCGGCGCTGCGCAGCGCCGAGGAAGCCCTGAACCACCGTCCCGACCAATGGATCTATCCGTCGACGCAGCGAAGGCTGCGCGAAGCCCAGGACGCGCTCGGCGAGTACCGCTCCGGGCTCGTGAGCCGCGAGACTGCCGACGCGCAGTTCTATGCCCGGTCCGACAATCTGCGCGAATGGCTCGCGCTCGTCGAGCGCCGGCTCGGGAATTTGTCGCAGAGCCTGTCGGCCAGCGTCGGTCAGACCAGAATCAACACGGATCTCGCCGGCGAGCCGGCCGCGCAAGCCTCGACGCCGCGAGAATCCTCGATCCTCGTCAAGACGCCGTGGCTCGAGCTCGACAACGTCTTCTTCGAGGCGAGAGGGTCGGCCTGGGCGCTGCTCCAGTTCATGGCGGCCGCGCAGGTCGACTTCGACGGCGTGCTCAGAGACAAGAACGCCGTCGTCAGCCTGCAGCAGGTCGTGCGCGAGCTCGAAGCGGGGCTCGCGCCGATTCGAAGCCCGATGATCCTGAACGGCGGCGGCTACGGCTTCTTTGCCAATCACTCGCTCGTGCTCGCCTCGTACATCTCGCGAGCGCATTCGGCCGTCATCGACCTTCGCGAGCTACTGGCTCAGGGGTAGATTGCGCTCCAGGAGCACCAAGCCGCTCTCGAGCAATTCGCGAATCTCGTCGGGCATGCCGATCACGACCTCCGGCCCGTATATCCGGACGAGATCTTCCTCGCGCAGATAGTCCGGATGGTGTATCTCGACAATCAGCGCATACTCGAGCTGCCGATCGTCCCTGGCGACCTCGAGCCGGTAGGCGTGCGCGGCCAGCGGCATTTCCGAGGCCACGCCCATCGTCGCGGCCAGCCGGGGCGAAACCCGGATGCGGAAATACTGGTGATAGTCCTTGACGACGGTCCAGCCGGCGGCCTCGAACGTCGTCCCGATCGACCCGCCCGCGACGATCGCGGCGTGCACGGGCGCGAAGGCCGGATCGACCTCATCCGGGTACCGAACGAGAGCGAACGTGCGCGTGACGGGCCGGCGGTCGTGCAGGCTGTAGAGATCAGACAGTCGAATCCGTTCGTCGGCGTAGATCACCTCGACGCCGTAGCTGCCGAAGGTCTGCTCGATGCGCTCGCTGTTCAGTATCTGCGCCCGGGCCGCCGATGCGGTTAGCGCGCCGACGGCGAGCGTGGCTGCCGCGACGGCGACGAGTCGCAGATTCTTCAGCACGCGCTCGAGCTCCCGACCCGCAGCCAGGTCGGCATCTGCTTCCAGCAATCGGCGAGGCGCCGATCGAGCCGCCGGAAATCGGGCTCGTGGCGTGCCACGAGCGCCCAGTACCGCGTGGAATGACTGAGATGACGCAGGTGGCAAAGCTCGTGCACGAACAGGTAGCGCACGAGCTCGGGCGCGACGAGCAGCAGCGCCGCGTTCAGGCTGATCGCGCCGGTCGAAGAGCAGCTACCCCAGCGCGTCTTTTGCAGCCGCACCTGAACGCCTGTGGGGACGAGGCCGATGGCCGCGCCCGCCTGCATCAGCCGCGGCTTCAGCCATGCCCTTCCCTGCGCGAGCAGCCAGCGCCTTAGCAGGCGTGGCGCATCGGCAAGCTCCGGATCGGCGCAGTGCAGCGTCAGCATGTCCGACTCGAAGACGAGTCGTGCCCGGCCGTTCGCGCTCGGCAGGTAGCGCACGGCGACCGTGGCGCCGACCGCGGCGAGCTCGATGCTCGTCGGCCGGAACTCGGGCTCCGGATAGGTTTCGACGAGCTCGCGCCCGGCGCGACGGATCCAGTCGCGGTGCTCGTTGACGAACGATTCGACCGTGCCCGGCCGCATCCCCTTAGGCACGACGACCTCGACCGTTCGCGGCGGCAGCACCTGAATGATGAGCTGTCGCGCGCGCAGGCTCTCGCGAATCGAGAGCGCGACGCGCGAATCGCTCTCGAGCGTCGGTTCGCTGCCGTGCAATAGGGTTAGCTGAGCGCTCATCTCGATTCCGGATTGAGCCTTGGCGCCAATCATAACGCCATTTGCCGGTCGAACGTCTCACGTTCAGAATCCCGCCATGCTCGAGCTCGTCGATATCGGCCTCAATCTGACCCACGACTCCTACGATAAGGACCGTCAGCGCGTGATCGACGAAGCGCTCGCGGCCGGCGTGTCGCGCATGATCGTCACGGGCACGTCCGTCACGGCGAGCGCCAGCGCGGCCGAACTATGCCTCGCCAGGCCCGGCGCGCTCTACGCGACGGCCGGCATCCATCCGCACCATGCGGCCAAGCTCGACGCGCACAGCATCGAAGCTCTCGGGCGCCTGCTCGAGAACGACGCGGCCGTCGCCGTCGGCGAATGCGGCCTCGACTATTTCCGTAACTTCTCGCCGCGCGGCGCCCAGTTGCGGGCATTCGAGGCCCAGCTCGAGCTCGCAGCCGCCGTTGGCAAGCCCGTTTTCCTGCATCAGCGCGACGCGCACGAGGACATGCTGCGACTGCTCGGCCGGCACCGGCCCGCTCTCGCCGGTGGCGTCGCCCATTGCTTCACGGGCGATGCCGTGCAGCTCGGCGCGTATCTCGACCTCGATCTCCACATCGGCATCACGGGCTGGATCTGCGACGAGCGACGCGGCGATGCGCTGCGCGAAGCCGTTCGACTGCTACCGCTCGATCGCCTGCTGCTCGAGACCGATGCGCCGTATCTGCTGCCGCGCGACCTCGATCCGCCGCCGAAGAACCGGCGTAACGAGCCGAAGTTCCTGCCTCACGTTGCCGGCCGGCTCGCGGAGATTCTCGAGCTGCCGGTCGCCGATGTCGCCGGAGCTGCGACGGCCAATGCCGAGCGTCTGTTCGGCCTCGGCCGCTAGGCAGGGCGGACGGCCGCGCGGATTTTCTCCCAGTGCGGCTCGAAGGCTTCGGTCAGGCGCCCGACGTCGGCCTTGTCGTCGGGCTTGGCGTACTGCTCGAGCAGGTCGTCGGGCAGGGTCACGTCGCGCGGTCGGCCCTTGCTGAAATCCGCGAGACTGGGAAAGACGACGAATCCGAGCACCTCGATGTCGCGAATGAGCTGGCGCACGGCCGCGACGCGATCGTAGAGCGTCGGCAACGGATTCTGGAACGTCGAGCGCTCGCCCGAGTCGATCGCGGTCCACTGATCCATGCGCTCGCTGGCGAAGACGACGCCCTGATAGCGCTTGACGTTGACCACCAGGATGCCGCGCGCCGTCAAGAGCAGGTGCTCGATATGGATCTCACCGCCCATCCCGTCCGGCACCAGCACGTCCTCGAGATGCTCGACCGCAATGGCCTTGAGCACGTCGGCAATGGACAACTGCCGACGTCGCCGCCACCAGCGCCACGCGCACCAGCCGATGAAGAGTGCGACCGCGAGACCGATGATGGCGAAATCGAGGGGGCCGAGCACGCTCATTCGACCCAGTCCGAAAGCGCTTCGCGCAGCGCGTCGATCTTCGGGGCCAGCGGCACGCTCTCGGCCTTGAGCTCGAGAATTCGGGCGAGCGAATCCGGCACGTCGACGGCCCTGCCGATGATCGGCTCGACGATCGTCTCGAACTTGGCGGGGTGGGCGGTCGCGCAAACCGACCAGGCGGCGCCGACGCGAGCGGCCTCAGGCAGATGATCGTAGGCGTGGAAACCCGTCGCCGTGTGCGGACACCAGATCTCGCCGAGCTGTTCGTAGCCCTTCAAGATCTCCGCACGGATCGAGGCGTCATCGACCGGATGAGCCGCGATGGCCCGGCGCATCTCGCCGAAATCGGGTATCAGGTGAAACAACCGCTCCATATTGCTCGGATCGCCCACGTCCATAGCCGAGGCCAGCGTCGTCCTGCTCGCGCGCGGGCGCCATTCGCCCGTCGAAAGGTAGTCCGGGATCGTCAGATTCTCGTTGACGGCAAGGATAATCCTTTCGATCGGGAATCCCATCGCCCGCGACCAGATGCAGGCTAGCGCATTGCCGAGGTTTCCGGTCGGCACGATGCAGTTCAGGCGTGAGCCGTGCCGCCGGAAGTGCCAGAGCGCGGCGGCCGAATGATAGGCGACTTGAGGGAGGAGCCGCCCGAGGTTGATGCTGTTGGCGGCGCTCAGCCGCAACCGTTCGCTCAGCACCTCGTCGCGGAACGCGGCTTTGACGAGCGCCTGGCAGTCGTCGAAGCTGCCGTCGACCTCGAACGAGCGCACGTTGTCGCCCCAGCAGCAAAGCTGATGTTGTTGCCGCGGCGATACCTGCCCGCGCGGAAAGAAGATGCCGACGCGCATGCCCTTGCGCCGATGGAACGCGGCCGCCACGGCGCCACCCGTGTCGCCCGAGGTCGCGACGAGGATCGTCAGCGGGCGCGGGTCGTCGGAGGCGAGCTTCGGCAGGGCGCGTTGCATGAGCTCGGCGAGAAATCGCGCGCCGACATCCTTGAATGCGCCCGTCGGCCCGTGAAAGAGCTCGAGCACGGCGAGCGGCTTGGGGTCGGCGCGAAGCTCGCGCAGCGGCACCGGAAAATCGAGCGCATCGCGGCAGATGTCGCCCAGATCCGCCTCGAGCGCGGAACCGGCGAAGAAAGGCGCAAGCAGCTCCGCCGCGATCTCGGCCAGGGATTCGCCCTCGATCCGCGCCGGGTCGAGCTTCGGCAGCGCGTCGGGCACGAACAGGCCGCCGTCACCGGCGAGCCCCTGCATGACGGCGCCGATCAGATCGGTTTCCTGGCTCCCTCGCGTGCTGATGAATCGCACGGATATCCCCTCCGGGTGTCGTCTAGTCGTCGTGGCCGCTCAGCATGCTGCAGAGCCGCAGGAGATCCGCGAATATGCCGGCCGCCGTCACGTCGGGACCGGCGCCTGGCCCGCGGACGATCAGCGGGTTGTCGCTATAGCGGCGCGTCACGAACTGCACGATGTTGTCGGTCAGCGCGATATTCGCAAACGGATGGTCGAGCGGAAAGGCCTTGAGCTCGACGACGGCGCTGCCTCCATCGAGGTCGACCTCGGCCACGTAGCGCAGCACGGTTCGGGCGGCCCTGGCCTCGGCCAGTTTCTCGGCCATCGGCGCATCGAAGTCGACCAGACGGTCGAGAAACTCGTCGACCGGGGCGCCCGCGAGCGCCGCCGGGACGAGGCTCTCGACCTCGATATCCGCAAGCTCGAGATCGAGCCCGGCCTCGCGGGCCAGGATCACGGCCTTGCGCGCGACGTCCATGCCGGACAGATCGTCCCTCGGATCGGGCTCGGTGTAACCGCGATCGTTGGCGTCGCGAACAATTGACGAGAACGGCTTGCTGCCGTCGAAGACGTTGAAGAGATAGGCCAGCGTGCCCGAAAAGATGCCGCTGATCCTCGCGATGTCGTCGCCGGTCTCGACGAGATCCTTCAGCGTATTGATGACGGGCAGCCCCGCGCCGACCGTCGCCTCGTAGAGAAAGTGCGTGTTCGAGGCATGACTGACCCGCTTGATCCCGGCGTAGGTCTCCCTGGGCCCGCTGTGAGCCCGCTTGTTCGGCGTGATGACGTGAATGCCGCGCCCGAGCCAGCCGAGATACCGGTCGGCAATCTCCTGGCTCGCCGTGCAGTCGATCATGACGGCATGCGGCAGGTAGTCGGTCTGAACGTGCTCGGTCAGCGCGTCGAGATCGATCGCTTCGCCGGCATCGATCGCCGCCCGCCAGTTGTCGAGGTCGATGCGCGATGCGGCCAGACACATCCTCTGACTCTTGGCGATCGCGCGAATCCTGAGATCGAGCTTGAACTTCTCCCTGAGGCGATCGCAGGCGGCGGCGAGCTGATCGATCAGCGCGCTCCCGACCGAGCCCGGGCCGATGACGCCGATCGATACCGTCTTGGCCGAAAGATAGAAGCTGCTGTGGACGGCCCTGAGCGCCTTCGTCATGTCGCGGGCCCCGATGACCGCCGAGATGTTGCGCTCCGAGGCGCCCTGCGCAATCGCGCGGACGTTGATGCCGGAGTTGCCGAGCGTGCGGAAAAACTTTCCGGCGCTGCCGGGCAGGCCCGACATGCCGTCGCCGACGACGGCGATGATCGCGCAGGCCGGCGTCACTTCGACCCGCTGCACCTGGCCCTGCGCGAGCTCGACGGCAAACGCTGCCTCGACGACCTCGCGCACCGACTCGGCCGCTTCCTCGCGCACGGCGAAGCAGATCGAATGCTCGGAGCTGCCCTGGGAGATCAGCATGACCGAGATGCCGGCGGTGCGCAGCGCGCCGAAGAGCCGATCGGCCGTGCCGGGCACGCCGATCATGCCGGCGCCTTCGAGGTTGATCAGTGCCACGCCGTCGAAGGCGCTGACGCCTTTCACGACCTCCTCCCTGAGCGCCGCCGTTGCCGCGATGCGCGTGCCGGGCGCATCGGGCGCGAAGGTGTTGCGGATCTGGATCGGAATGCCGCCCGCGATGGCCGGCGCCATCGTCTGCGGATGGATGACCTTGGCGCCGAAATAGGCGAGCTCCATCGCCTCGTTGTAGGTCAACCCCTCGATAACTTTCGCTTCCGGCACGAGCCTCGGATCGCCGCTCATGACGCCGCCGACATCGGTCCAGATGGTCACGGCATCGGCGTCGAGCAGCCGCGCGAATATCGACGCCGAGTAATCGCTGCCGTTGCGGCCGAGCGTCGTCGGCAGGCCCTGGGCGTCGGAGGCGATATAGCCGGTCACGACGCGGATGCCGGGCTCGCCCGGCACGAGAACGTCGATGCATTTCTGCCGCGACTCCTCCCAGCGCACGATCGGGCCCATCTCGCCATGCTCGATCGTGACGACATCGCGGGCGTTGACATAGCGCACCGGCGTCGACGCACCGACAGATCGCTCGAGATAGGCCGCGAGCAGGCGCGCCGACCAAATCTCGCCGTAACCGGTGATCAGATCGCGGCTGCGGTGCGAAGCGGAGCGCACGAGCGAAAGCGCATCGAGCACGTTCCGGATATCGCCGAGATCCTTGTCGAGGTCCGCAAGGAAGGCCGCGGCGGCTTCGGGCGGCAGCAGATCGGCGGCCGCTTCGGCGTGGCGCGAGCGTATCGCCGCGAGCGCATCGGTCGGATCCGAGCCCGAAGCGGCGAGGTCGATGATCGAGAAAAGGGCATCGGTCAGGCCGCCCATCGCCGACACGACGACGACGGTCGGCACCCTCGGGCCCGACTCGACGATCCTCGCGACGCGACGAAAGCAGCCAGCATCGGCAAGGCTCGTGCCGCCGAACTTGTGAACCATCCAGCCCATCGAGGGCGACTCCTCCGCAACGCGGGCCGCGAGCATACCAGAAGCCGGGCGCCCCATCGGCTGCGGGGCCCGCGCCACGCGCTGCTCAGCGATTGCGTGCCGAGCGGATCTCCCGCCGCATGGCGGCGATCGTCTCACGGTAATCCTTGCTGCCGAAGATCGTCGAGCCAGCCACGAACGTATCGGCGCCGGCCGCCGCCACGGCCGCGACATTACCGATCGTGATCCCGCCGTCGACCTCGAGCCGCGGATTGGCTCCCGAAGCGTCGATCAGCGTCCTCACTTCGGCAATTCTGGGCAGCGTCGCGTCGATGAAGGTCTGACCGCCGAAGCCCGGATAGACCGACATCAGGAGTACGAGGTCGACCTGCCCGATCCAGTCACTCAAGCCTGCCAGCGGCACGTCGGGGTTGAAGACGAGACCGGCCCGGCATCCGGCACTGCGGATCGCGCCCAGCGCGCCTGCCACATCGACGCTCGTTTCGGGATGGAAGCTGATGAACGCCGCGCCAGCCTCGGCAAAGCGGGCAATCAGGACGTCGGCGGGATCGACCATCAGGTGCGCGTCGATGCCAACGCTGATACCTTCGCGATCGAGATACCGCCGCAGGGATTCGCAAACGGGCGGCCCGATTGTCAGGTTCGGGACGTAGTGATTGTCCATGACGTCGAAATGAATCAGGTCGGCACCGGCCTCGACGACCGCGCGCGTCTCTTCGCCGAGGCGGGCGAAATCGGCAGCCAGAATCGAGGGTGCGATCCAGTCGGGATTCATCGCGGCATTATTTCATGAAGCCGCGGCGCGCTCATCGGCGCCGAAGCCTGTAGCTCGCGATCAGCGCCACGCCGGCCGCGATGGCAATGACGAGCATCGACAGGCGATAGCCGATGATGGCCGCTTGAGCGCCGGCCGCGAGGCCGCCCATCATCGACGCCCCGAAAAGGCGCCCGACACCGAGGCAAACGGTGAGCAGACCCTGACTCGCCCCGCGGCCGGTTGTGCCGCCCTCCTCGAGCGCCACGAACCGCAGCGGCGCGCCGAGCAGCGATGCGAGACCGAGCCCGACCGTGATCCCGGCGGCATAGAAACTGCCCGCCGTGAGCGGCAAACTACTGAAGAGCAAAAGGCCCAGAATTGTCAGCGCCATGCCGACCTGTATGACCGGCTTCGCGCCGAACCTGTCGAGCAGGCGGCCCGCGACGATCGAGCCCGCGATCAGCGCCATGACGAGCGGCAGCAGCATGAAGCTCGCGCGGCTCGGCGCAACGTCGAGCGCCCCGACCGCGAGCGTCGGCAGAAAAACCATGCTCGCTTCGACGAGTCCCGTGGCGAGACCGAGCAGCCCGATGATGCGCATCTGCATCGAGCCAAGCAGACGCGGCTCGACGATGGGCGCCGCGGCGCGCTGCTCGGCGCGCCAGAAGAGATAGAGCATGGCGGCAGTGATCGCGAATGCCGCAACGGAGGAACCGCCGATGCCGAGAAACCGGTCGGCGCCGTACTCGAGCCGCGCCGCGCCGTAGGCGAGGCTCGCGAGACCCAGTGCCAGCAGCAAGGCGCCGGTCAGATCGAAATCGACCCGAAGCTTTCTGGGCCCGTCATCGAGCAATACGGCGGAAGCGCCGATCAGCAAGGCGACGAGCGGCAGGTTGACGAGAAACAGCCAGCGCCAGCTCCATTGCAGAAAGACCGCGCCGACGACAGGGCCGAGCACGAAGGCGAGCCCGAACACGGCACCGATGAGCCCGAGTGCCCGGCCGCGGCGTTCGACCGGAAACGTGTCGGCAACGACGGCTGTCGCTACGGGCAGCGTGCCGCCGGCACCGATGGCCTGCACGGCCCGCCCGGCGAGTAGGATCTCGATCGAGCCCGAGGTCGCGACGATGACGGATCCGGCTCCGAACAGCAGCAGGCAGCCGAGATAGACGGGCCTGCGGCCTATGCGATCCGAGAGTGAGGCGAGGAGCGGTGCGGCGGCGAGGCTGACCAGGATATAGACCGAGAAGACGGCAGAGACCTGACGGGCATCGAGGCCGAGCTCGGCCTGGATAGCGGGCAGGGCGGGACCGACGATCGCGATATCGAGGGCCCCGAGAAAAACGCCGCCGAACAGAACGAGCAGAATCGGCAAAGCGGCGACACGTTCCCTGCCCCCTGCCGAGACATTCCATTGCATAACACATTGTAAGTGAATTCGCCGAAAGGCGAGCTTTCGACGAATCCGACTGCGTCCCTCAGAACGCCATCCTGACACCGACCAGCCCGGTCCGTGGGCGCCCGGGCCGTGCGCCCGCCGGACGCCACGCGACAACATAGACTTCGTCGAGCACGTTCTCGACACGCGCGAAGAATCCCAGCTTGTCAGTGAACGTCCAGTTGCCGGCAAGATCGACGACCCAGTGGCTGTCCGTCGCACCGTTCGGAGGCGTCGCGGCCTGACCTGCCTCGACTCGCATCGAATCCGTGTAGCTCGCGGCCAGGTTGACGCCCCAGCGCTCGGCGGCGAGGCCAGCGAGGAGCTGCGCCTGCTGCTCGGGAAGATACGGCAACTCGTCCCCGGCCTGGACATCGCCCCACTCGTCGAATCCGCTCGAAAAACTCGTTCCGAACTCGGCACTCGTATACGTGTACGTGAGCTGCACGGGCAAACGCAGGCCTCGTCTCAGATCGAACTCGTAGCGGCCGCTCAACTCGAGGCCGTGCATCCGGACCTTCCCGCCGGAGAACTGATCACCGACGTTGCAGCCGCCGCCCGTCGAGGCCGTGCAGGTTCCAACGAGATTGTCGTAATCATTGTAAAAGGCGATCAGCTCGGCTCCCGCCGATTGATGCACATAACGGGCGCCCATCTCGTAGTTCAGACTCTCCTCGGATTCCGCATTACCGCCGGGTCCCGGCGGGTTGAACCCCTGGTGTATGCCGCCAAGCAAGGTCCACCGCTCAGCCATTCGGTACGAGGCACCCACGCCCGCGATCAGCTCGTCCACCTCGCTGCGCACGAGACTGGTCGGCCCGGCGACGCGCCCGGGATTGCTTCCGGCCCATCGACGCTGCTCGAGGTCGATACCCTCATACCGGACACCGGGCGTCACGATGAACCTGCCGAAGCCGATCTCGTCGTGAACGTAGATGGAGACAGCCTCAGCCATACCGACCCGGTTGTCCTGCGTGCCCGGCGCCCCGTCTGTCGTCAACACGAGCTGGCCGCCGTCCATCCGATAGCGATCGTCGTCCTGCAGTCGATCTTCCTCGTCCTCGTGATAACGGATGCCGAACTCGAGGTCGTGCTCGACGTTGCCCGTCCCCGCCAGCCTGAGCCCAAGGATCGTCTGCACGCCGCGGGACTGGTATGCGCGATTGTTGTTGCGAATCACGATTGCATCGTCGGGGCTCGTGGCACCGGTGAGCCAGGCATACTCGGTCGCGAATGTTGCCGGGTCCTCGAGGACGGCCGACATCGACGCGGTCGCCAACCTGTCGACCTTGTACCAGTTGCGTGCGAATTCGTTGTTGTAGAGGGCCGTAGTCAGGTCGAGTCGATCGTTGAATGAGACATAGTGACGAAGCTCGGCCTGATCATGATCCGTCTGGATGTTGTCGAGACGGCTCGCCGCGTAACGGCGGTACGGGTCCCGCTCGAAGTCCTCCCGCGTGAGGCCCATGTAAGTCTCGTCGCCGTCCTGATCGGTCACGCCGAGCTTGAGCTCGAGCTCCTGATAGAAGCGCGCGCCGGAGGGCGTCGTATACCTTAGCTTCGCCAGCACATCGTCGAGCGCGTAGCCCGAGTCACCGCCGCCGTCGATCCTCTTGAAGCCCTCGGTCTCCTGACGCAGCGCGTCGACGAGGTATCCCCATCGACCGCTAGTGCCGCCAATCGTGACGTGCCCGAGCAGCGTTTGATCCTCGCCCGCATCTAGCGAGGCGCGGCCGGTGAAAGAATCGTCAGGAATCGGTGCCGAGATCAGGTTGACCGCACCGCCCGTCGTGCGCGGCCCACTGCGTACCGATGACGAGCCCTTGCGTACTTCGACTGCGCTCATACGCTGCATCGTAGGAAAGTAGTAGGCCGCCGGAGCCGCATAGGGCGCCGGCGCGATCAACACACCGTCTTCCATCACAGTGATGCGCGAATTGCGATCGGTGCCGGAGCCCCGAATGCCAATATTGGGCCGCAATCCGTGGCCGTCTTCCTCGACGATGTAAAGCCCGGGGACCTGCCTCAACACGCGGTGCACATCAGTGTGCTCGAAGCGTGCGAGCTCAGCGGTAGTCAAATAGCTCGCCGAGCCGCCCGCGAGCTCGGCTGGCCGGCGGCCAATCACGGTCAGGCGTTCGAAGGCGTTTGCACCGGCCTCAGTGGTCTGCGCGATCGCGGCCGGCGCGGCCGCACAAACGAGCGCCAGGCTCGCGATGGCGCCGAGCTTCGATGACTTGAGCGAGTGCTGCATGGCGTCTACCTTTTTCCTTGACTCTTCTTGAATCGGAACCCGAGCCCGGGCGCGGCAGAAATCGTAACGATATTTATTCTTATTTGCAAATCGTTCCTATTCGTATCCTAGCGTCGAAACCGGCCCTGCCACTACAATCCCGGCCGATGGCGCGATCGAAATCAACGAGCCCGGAACTGATCCGGCTGACGGAGCGCCACGTCGCGCCGAACTACGCACCGCTGCCTGTCGTGCTGTGCCAGGCCGAGGGCGTCTGGGCCTACGATGTCGAGGGCAGGCGTTACCTCGACTGCATCAGCGCCTACTCCTCACTCAACCAGGGACACCGGCATCCGAAAATCATCGCCGCCCTCGTCGAGCAGGCCGGCCGGCTGACGGTCGCCTCGCGCGCGGTCCACAACGACCGGCTCGGTCCCTTCCTCGAGAGGCTCACCACCCTCGCCGGCATGGACGCTGCCCTGCCGATGAACACGGGCGCCGAGGCTGTCGAGACGGCCATCAAGCTCGCGCGCAAGTGGGGCTATCGGCTGAAGGGCGTGCCGCGCGACCAGGCGCGTATCGTCGTCTGCCGCGACAACTTTCACGGGCGAACCACGACGATCGTCGGCTTCTCGACCGATCCTCAGTACCGCAGCGATTTCGGCCCCTACGGCCCCGGCTTCGACATCATCGATTTCGACGACGCCGCTGCGCTCGAAGCCGCGATCCGTCCCGAGACGGTTGCGTTTCTCGTCGAGCCGATCCAGGCCGAGGCCGGCATCATCGTCCCCTGCCCGGGTTACCTTTCGGCGGCGAGGCGAATCTGCCGCGAAGCCCGCGTGCTTTTCATGCTCGACGAGATTCAGACGGGGCTCGGGCGCACGGGACGGCTGTTCGCGTTCGAGCACGAGCACGATGCCGCGCCCGACGTCCTGATCCTCGGCAAGGCGCTCGGCGGCGGGGTCTATCCCGTGTCGGCCGTGCTCGCGAGCCGCGATCTCATGGACGTCTTCGTTCCCGGCGATCACGGCAGCACTTTCGGCGGCAACCCGCTCGCGGCGGCCGTCGCGGAAGCGGCGCTGGCCGTCATCGCGGACGAAGCGCTGCCGGAACGCGCCGAGGCGATGGGGCGGCGTCTTCGCGAGGGCATCGAATCGATCGGCACGCGCAAGCTTTCGGCAATACGCGGACACGGACTTCTGCTCGGCCTCGAGGTTCGAAGCGAGCACGGAACGGCACGCGATCTCGCCTTGCGGTTGCTCGAACGCGGCGTGCTCGCCAAGGACACACATCGTCAGGTGCTGCGGCTCGCGCCTCCGCTCATCATCGACGAGGCGACGGTCGACTGGCTCATTGGCGAGCTTGACGCCGTGCTATCCTGACCGGCCTTTCGCGACCGTCGGAGATTCTCGTAATGGACCTTGGACTCAAGAACAAGAACGCCGCCGTCACCGGATCGAGCCAGGGCATCGGTTACGCGATCGCCGAAGCGCTCGCGAAAGAAGGAGTCAACGTCGCGATCTCCGCGCGCGGCGCCGACCGGCTCGAGGAGGCCCGCAGGAAGCTCGAGCAGCACGGCACGCGCATCGTTGCAATCACGACCGATCTCTCGAGAGAAAGCGGCTGCAAGGCATTCGTAGATCAGGCAGCCGAGCAGCTTGGTGGCATCGACATCCTCGTCAACAACGTCGGCGGCATGATTCCCGGGACGCTCGCGAGCCTGACGGAAGCCGACTGGGAGCGCGTGCTCAACGTCAATCTGATGGCGGCCGTCTACACGACCAAGCATGCGCTCGCGCATCTGGAGAAAGGCGCGAAGATTCTGAATGTCTCGGGCGTCTCGGGCAAGCAGCTTCTGCCGGGCTCGCTGACGACGACGATACCGAACGCAGGCATCATCGGTTTCTCGAAGGTCATGGCCGGCGAGCTCGGTGCGAAGGGCATCACGGTCAACAATATCTGCCCGGGGCTGACCAATACCGAGAGCTGGGGACCGCGCGCCGAAGCGATGGCCAAGGTCCGCGGCGTGACAGCCGACGACGTGCGCAAGGGCATCGCGGCCCAGACGCTGCTCGGCCGCTGGGCCGAGCCCGAGGAGATCGGCAACGTCGCAGCCTTCCTCGTCTCCGGCAAGAACAGCTACATGACGGGCACGACCGTCGAGGTCTGCGGCGGCTTCAACCGCTACCTGTAGTTTGGGGTCAGCTTAGCTTGGGGTTTGGGGTCTGGGTCCGGGGTCAGATCCCTTGGGTCTGACCCCGGACCGGCGCGGCTAGTCGGTATCCGGCAACGCGCACTGGAATGGCTTTAGCTCGTTGCCGGGTATCCACCGCCACTCGATCTCGAGCACGACGGGCTCGCTGAAGCTGACCGGGTCGACGATCTCCGCTGTCCAGAGCAATCGGGCGTTGTCGGCATCGAGGTCGAAGCGCTCCGTGACGCGAATCGAGCTGCTCTGCGGCGTGCCGAGATCGTCGAAATACGGGTAATTGATTCGGCTCGTCTCGACTATCAGCGTATCGTCCGCCCACCTGCCGACCGAGTAGCCCATCGGCGAAGGCGCGGGCGGCTCCGCGGCCGGGTCGGGATTCATCTGAATCGTCCGGACGCCGTCCCACTCCTCGAGGCGCAGGACAATCGTGTCGCCCCGATCCTCGAGCTCGATCGGATACGGATTGTCCATCGCGGCCGGCATGCCGGGCGGCTCGCAGCGCAGCGACGGATCGTCGGCCGGATCCCATTCCGACCGAAACGCGAACGCGGGCTCCGTCAGCGGCAACTGCAAGCGGCCGGAACCGGTGTTCGGCACACGGACGGGCACCCAGACGCGAAAGATATCGTCGGGCGTATCGGCGACGTCAGCGTCGCGCTCGAGCTCGTAGTGCGCGTCGAGCCTGTCGAGCTCGAAGAACAGCGAGACGTCCTCGCCTTCGGCAGAGACGATCGAGCGGGCGAAGGCGATCGGCTGGCCTTCGCGCCCTGGCAGGCCGCTGACCTCGACGACGTCGCCCGGCTCGAGCACATCCTCGCTGATGCCCATGCGCTCGAGGCTGTTGACCGAGCCTGCTTCGATTGCCCATGGCCGCTCGGTGCCGTCCGGCGATTCGACCAGTAAACTGAATCGCACATGCGGGTTGCGCCAGAACACCGAGTCGATTCGCCCGCGAACCGTGATCCAGCCATCGCGGTCGTAGAGACCGCTGGCCGCGTGGTGGGCGCGTGCGTCCGGAAACACCGGCAGGGTCGCGAGAACCACTGCGAGTATCAGCCCGGTATTCGTCTTCATTCGTTTACCTCGATTCGATCGTTCGCTTCCGAGCTCGTCGCAGCCCTACCCCGCCCGCGCCAGCAGCGCCGCCTGCGCCGCGCGCGCCTCGTCGACGACGGCGCCGACATCCACGGCCGTCAGCGCGCCGCCGCGTTTCAGGATACGCCCGTCGACGATGACCGTGTCGACGTTGGCGGGCTGCGCCGCCTCGACGACGAGGTTGGCGAGGTCGGTGACGAGCGCGAGATTGACCTGGCGCGTATCGATCGCGATCAGATCGGCCCGCTTGCCGGGCGTCACGGAGCCGATCTCGCCCTCCATGCCGATCGACCTCGCGCCCTCGATCGTCGCGAGCTCGAGCACTCGCCGCGCCGGCAGCGCGAACTCGTCGAGCGCGCGAGCGTTCTCGACGTTCTGGATCACCTTCATGATCGCGAACATGTCGGCGTTGCCGGACAGCGTCGTCGTATCGACCGAGAGCCCGACGGGTACACCGGCCGCGAGATATTCGCCCGTCATCGGCATGCCGAAGCCGATGCGAAGCTCGGTATACGGCGACAGGCTCAGGGATGCGCCGCTCGCCGCGACGGCCGCGATCTCGGCCTCGCTCGACCAGATCGCATGAATCAGCTGCACGGTCGGACCGAGGAGTCCCGCCTCGGCGATCGCCGCGATGCCGCCGGCGCTCGACTGGAAGTTGTTGACGTGCACGGACACCGGCAGCCGGAGCGCGTCGGCCAGATCGCGGTCGGCGCGCGATGCCGCGGAACCGACGCCGCGCCAGGCGAGGCCGAGCCGAATGCGCCCTTCGGCCGAGTGGCTGTCCCAGTCCTCGGCCAGCGACTCGAGGTGCGCGTGATCGATCGTCTCGTCGTTCGGGTGGCCCGTCGGCGTGCCGTACGAGAATCGCGCCCTCAGGCCTGATTCCGCGATCGCAGCGAGCGAGGCTTCGGCGTAATCGGGATCGCGCACGTTGTGGCACCAGTCGTGAACGAAGGTGATGCCGCTGTGAACGGCCTCGGCCAGCGCGAGACGCGTCGCGGCCGCCATGTCGCCGGGCAGATAGAAGCTGCCGATGCCGCGCGAAACCGGAAAGTAGCCGCGGTCGGCCGCCATGCTGCGCAGCAGCGTCGTCCAGATATGCCAGTGCGTCTCGACGAGGCCCGGCAGCAGCAGCATGTCGCTTGCGTCGATGGTCTCGGCACCCGGCGCCGCGAGTGCCTCGCCGACGGCAGCGATGGTCCCGTCACGGATCTCGACGTCCGCGGCCGGCAGGTCGCCGACTGCGGCATCCATCGTCAAAACGTAGGCGTTTCTGAGGACGAGATGCTGTCTTGGCGGCAACACGGCGCTACCCGGCTGCGCCCGAAGTCCGCCGACGGCAGCGAGCCCGCCCAGCGAGGCGGCGAGCTGACCGATTTGGCGGCGCGTAAGTCGCATTGACGATACGGGCAAACACTGCTCCGACTCTGGGGTCAGAGCCAGGGCTCTGACCCCGAGTTTCTCAGGTCATCATGCAAACGGACTTCAGCTCCGTGTACATCTCGATCGCGACGCGGCCACTCTCACGCCCGATGCCGGATTGCTTGTAGCCGCCGAAGGGCATGTTCGGATCGACGAAGCCGTGGCAGTTGACCCAGACCGTGCCGGCCTTGAGCTTCGGCACCAGGCGATTGACGGCCGTGAAGTCGTTCGACCAGACGCTCGCGCTGAGTCCGTAGGTCGTGTCGTTCGCGGCTTTCGCGATCTCGTCGAGATCGTCGAAGCGCTGCGCGACGACGACGGGGCCGAAGATTTCCTCGCGCACGACCCGTATGTCGCTGCGCGTCGTCGCAAGCACGGTCGGGCGCACGAAATAGCCTTCGCTCGACGGCGAATCGCCGCCGGCGACGACGCTCGCGCCTTCCTTCTGTCCGCTCTCGATGTACGACAGCACGCGCTCCTGCTGCTCCTTCGACACGAGCGGCCCCATCTCGGTCGAGGGATCGAGCCCGGGACCTAGCCGGATTCTCGCGGCGGCCTGCGCCACGCCTTCGACGACCCGGTCATAGATCTTGCTGTGCACGTAGAGCCTCGAGCCCGCGGCGCAAACCTGGCCGGCGTTGAAAAAGATCGCACTGGCCGCGCCCGCGACGGCGCCCTGAATGTCGAAATCCGGCAGCACGATGACGGGCGACTTGCCGCCGAGCTCAAGCGACACGCGCTTGAGCGTGTTTGTGGCCTCCTTGTTGATGAGCTTGCCGACCTCGGTCGAGCCCGTGAACGCGACCTTATCGACGCCGGGGTGTCTGACGAGCGCGGCGCCCGTCGTCTCGCCGTAGCCGGTCAGAATATTGACGACGCCTGGCGGGAACCCGGCTTCGGCGATCAGCTCGCCGAGCCTGAGCGCCGTCAGCGGCGTTTGCTCGGCCGGCTTCAGTATCGTCGTGCAGCCGGCGGCGAGCGCCGGCCCGAGCTTCCAGGCCGCCATCGCCAGCGGGAAGTTCCACGGAATGATCTGCGCGACGACGCCGACCGGCTCGCGCCGCGTATAGGCGCTGATGCGGCGCCCCTCCGGCGCATGGACCGAGACGTCAATCGTCGAGCCTTCGATCTTCGTCGCCCATCCGGCCATGTAACGGAAGTAATCGCGGCTGCCCGGAATGTCGACGATGTTGGCCATGAACTTCGTCTTGCCGTTGTCGATGCTCTCGAGCTCGGCCAGCTCGTCGGCATGCCGATCGATCAGATCCGCCAGACGCCAGATCAGCGCCTCGCGCTCGGACGGCAGCATCGTCGACCAAGGACCTTCCTCGAGCGCATGGCGCGCCGCGGCCACGGCGCTGTCGACGTCGGGCTCGTTCGCGTCGGGCACGGTGGCGACCTGCCTGCCGTTCGAGGGATCGACGACCGCAATCGTCCGGTCTGATTTCGACCGCACCCACTCGCCGCCGATGAAGAGCCTCGGCTCCTTGCCGAGAAACGCAGCAACCTCGCCGGAAAACGTGGGCTGATTGGCTATGGCGACACTCATTGTTGTTCCCCCTCGAGCAAACCTCGACTATATCAGTCCGGTGCTCCGTTGAGCTTCAGCAGCCGGACGGCATTCTCTTTCAAAATCAGCGGCCGAACCTCTTCGCGGATCTCGATCGTCTCGAAATCCTCGAGCCAGCGATCGGGTGTGATGACGGGATAGTCCGAGCCGAACAGAATCTTGTGCTTGAGCTGCGTGTTCGCGAACTGGACGAGCTGCGGCGGAAAGTACTTCGGCGACCAGCCCGAAAGATCGATGTAGACCTGCGGCTTGTGCAGCGCGACCGACAGGGCCTCGTCCTGCCACGGCCACGAAGGATGAGCCAGAATGATCGGCATGTCGGGAAAGTCGACGGCAACGTCGTCGACGTCCATCGGGTTGCCGTATTTCAGCCGGATCCCGCCCCCGCCCGGCATGCCCGTGCCCATGCCGGAATGGCCGGTGTGGAACAGGGCCGGTAGCTTCGCCTCGGCGATAACCTCATAGAGCGGATAGGCGATCCGGTCGTTCGGGAAGAATTCCTGATACTGCGGATGAAACTTGAATCCCCTGACGCCGTAATCGGCGATCAGCCGCTTCGCCTCGCGGACGCCTTCGGCGCCGCGCGCCGGATCGATGCTCGCGAACGGAATCATGATGTCGCCGTTCTCGGCCGCAAGCTCGGCGACCTCCTCGTTCGACACCGGCTTCGCGCCGCGCGCCCGCTCGCCGTCGACCGAGAAGATCACGCAGGCGATTCGGCGCTCGCGGTAGTAGTCCGCAATCTCGGGGATCGTCGGCCGCATGTTGCCGCTCTTGAAGTATTTCGTCGCGGCCTTTTGGAACTCGGTCGGTTCCTGCGGATCGCGTACGGAGAGCTCGGCATGCGTATGCACGTCGATCGCGACGAGATCGGCGACATTCATCGGCACGGCCGTCGTCATGCCAGAATGCCGCGCACCTTGTCGGCCCGCTCGTCGGCTTCGCGCAGCATCGTGTCGAGATCGGTCGGCTCCGGGATATCCTGGCCGCGCCTGACCGCCTCGCGCCGGCCGATCAGCTCGAGCCAGCGCGCGAGATGGTCAAGCCCGTCGATGCTGACACCGGACCACTTGTAGCCCCACACCCAGGAATAGTGCGCGATATCCGCAATCGAGTAATCGCCGGCCAGGTACTCGGTGTCGGCGAGCCGCGTGTCGAGCACGTCGAACAGGCGGCGCACCTCCCGCTGATAGCGCTCGATCGCATAGGGAATCCGTTCCGGCGCGTAGCGATAGAAGACGTTCGCCTGACCCATCATCGGCCCGACGCCCCCCATCTGAAACATCAGCCACTGGATGACAGTGGACCGCCCCTTGACGTCGGCAGGCAGGAGCCGCCCGGTCTTTTCAGCCAGGTAGATCATGATGGCGCCCGACTCGAAGACGGCGAAATCCCCGTTGTCGTGATCGACTATCGTCGGGATGCGGCCGTTCGGGTTTAGCTCGAGGTACCAGGCTTCCTTCTGATCCTGTTTATCCAGGTGAATATGGTGGACCTGATAGGGAAGCCCGAGCTCCTCGAGCGTTATCGATGCCTTCCAGCCGTTCGGCGTGGCCGACGTATAGAGTGTGATCATACGCTTGGCTCCTTTGCGCGTACGATAACACCAAAGCCCGAAAGCGAACGACCGCGCGAGATCGACTCGCGCGAGAAGCGGAACCGCCCTGCCGTCCAGCAGGGCGGCTCAGCTCAGCCTGCGATCAGTCGCCGCTCAGGTTGAAGGTCTTCGAGATGCTGAACGTCACGGCAGCGTCGTCGAATCCGGTCCAGTTGTCGTCGAGACCGACTGCATCGGGCTCTCCGGCGTTGAGGTCGTACAGCAAGGCGACGCTGAAATCGAGGTCCATCGACGTCCAGCCGTAACCGAGCTCGAGGAAATCGCCGTCGGCATCGTCTCCCCAGCTGTTGTAGGCGTAATAGGGACCGACCTCCGGCGAAATCGTCAACGTCGTGAACGTGTAATCCGACGGCGACCCGAACAGCTCCGCCTCGCCGATCGCATGATCGATCGAGAAGACACCGAAGCTGATCCCGAGGTTGATCTCGGTGTACTGATCGTCGAATACCGTCGGCTCGGTCGGGTCGTCCTCAGTGTAGAAATAGCCGGTGTAGCCGATCGCAAAGCCGCCGGATTCGCCGAAGGAACCGCCGTAGCCGAAATAGAGGTCGTACTCGAGACCCCCGCCATTGTCGTCGGTAGCGCCCGTACCCACATCCGCGCCCCAGATGCCGGCGTAAAAACCGCTCTCGTGGGCATAATCGATGCCGCCGAAGGGCGAGGAATCTTCCTGGAAGAATCCCCTGAAGATGTAGTCACTGGCCCAACCAACGTTGGCAGTGAGCTCCGCACTCGAAACGACCGGTAGCGCGCCGGTCACAATGATCACGGTGGAAAGCAGTCGTCTTTTTTGCATGGCGCGTTGTCTCCTCAATCTGCGCGTTGATGTCTTCGACGGACAGGGAGTGCAGCATCCGTGCCAAAACTGAAACGCTATAGAAGTCAGTGAGTTAACAGATAGAGGTTGGAAAAAGGCGACAGAGCCACGCACGAGATCGGTGCACGGCGTGCACCATTATGGCTCAGGCGGCGCGCAGGCTCGCCGCGGGCGGCGAGTTGACGACCGACCTGACCGCCAGCGTACCGCAGGTGCCGACGATCAATCCGCCCGCGACGAGGCCGATCGCGAGCACGCCGATCCCCGGCACGTAGTCGAGCTCGAAGACCCGGCTCGCGACGAAGTAGGCGAGCCCGGCGGCACCGGCGGCCGCGATGATGCCGGCCAGAAGACCGATCGCGATGAACTCGGCCGCGAGCCCCTTGAGCACGGTGTCCCGCCTCGCTCCGAGCGTTCTGAGCACGGCGCTCTCGAACAGCCGCTCATCGCGCGAGGCCTGGATCGCGGCCAGCAGCACCATCACGCCAGCGAGCAGCGTAAACAGAAAGACATACTGCACGGCCATCGTCGCGCGGGACATGGCCCGGCGCACCTGATCGAGGACGGCGCCGATATCGATCGCGGAGACGGCCGGGAACCGGCGGGCCAGGTCCAGCATGATCGCGCGATCCTCCGGAGGAACGTAGAAGCTCGACAGGTAGGTATGAGGATACTGCGAGGCTATTCCCGGGTTCAGAACCATGAAGAAATTCGGCCGAAACGTGTCCCACTGTACGCTGCGCAGGCTCGTGATCGTGACGGTCAGCGTCTCGCCGCCGACGCTGAATGTGACCGTGTCGCCGAGGCCGAGACCCGTGCTCTCGGCGAGACTTTGCTCGATCGACAGTTGCGGAGCCGCGTCGTCCTCCTGCCAGAGCTCGCCGGCAACGATCTCGTTGTCGTCGGCGAGCTCGGCGAGCCAGGTCAGGTTGATCTCATCCTCGAGCTGATTGCGGGCCCAGCGGCTCGGCGCTGGATAGTCCTCGAGCGGCTCGCCGTTGATCCCGCTGATTCTCGCCCTGAGCAGCGGCGTGAATGTCGGCCGGTCGAAGCCGCTGGCCGCCAGCATGTCGCCGATCGCTTCGGGCTCGCCGGGCTGAATGTTGATCAGAAACTGATTGGCCGACTCCTCGGGCAGCAGCTCCTGCCACTCCGTCATGAGCTCCGTGCGCAGTATGCCGAGCAGCAGAAGCGCCATGAGCCCGAGGCCGAAGGCCGAGACCTGGACGCTGCTTTCCCGGCCGCGCCGCGCGACGTTGGCGATGCCGTAGCGCCACGCGATGCCGACCCGCCCTCTGAGCCGCTGCAGCGAAGCGACGAGGAGGCTCCCAGCAAGATAAAGGACGCCGAGCGTCACGGCGACCCCACCCATTACGTAGAGGACGAGCTCGAGATCCTCGAAGAGCGCGAGCAGCAGTCCGCCGAGAGCCAGCGCGGCGACGGCGTAAATCGTCAGAAAGCGCGCCGGCGGCGGCTCGAGGTCCTGTCTCAGGACCCGCATCGGCGGCACCCGCCCGAGCGCAAGCAACGGCGGCAAGGCGAACCCGACGGCAACCACGAGCGCCGTCACCGGGCCGATATAAACGCCGGTCATGCCGGGCCGCGGCAGATCCGCCTCGATGAAGTCCGCCAGGAGCCAGGTCAGGCCGAACTGCGCCGTGAACCCGAGCGCGCTGCCGACGGCACCGGCGATGACGACGAGCATCGCAAGCTGCGCGAGATTCAGACGCAGAATGTCGCGATAGCGGGCGCCGATGCATTTCATCAAAGCCACGCCGTCGAGCCGCCTCGCGACGAAACGGCGCGCCGCGATCGCGACGGCCACGCCGCCGAGCAGCACGCTGACCATGGCGGCCAGAACCAGAAACTGCTCGGCGCGGACGAGCGCCGTTCGGACCTCGGGCCGCCCGTTGCGGGCGTCTCTGAGCTCGTGCGACGCCGTCAGCTCCGGTTCGAGCTCGGCCCGAAATCGCGTAACGTCATCGGGCAGGCCTGCAAACAGGAACTCGTACTCCGCGATGCTGCCCGGCTGTAGCAGTCCAGAAGCGGCGATATCGGCCAGATTCAGAAGAATCGTCGGGGCCACTTCCATCAGCCGCCAGCCCTCGTCCGGCCGGAACTCGAGTGTCCGGTCGACGAGCAGCCGCAGTTGTCCGACCTCGATCTCGTCGCCGACGTCGAGCCCGAGACGCGCGAGCAGCGCCGGTTCCGCCCAGACCTGCCCCGGCGCCGGAATCCGATCCGTGGGCGCCGGCTGGCCGGCAAGCCCGGCGGCGACCCTGAGCTCGCCGCGCAGCGGATAACCTTCCGACACGCCGCGCACGTCGACGAGCGCGCTCGCGTCGCCGGCGAGCACGACACTGTTGAAGTGAATCACCTCGACGACGTCGAGACCCGCCGCGTGCGCGTCGTCGCGAAACGAGCCGGCCAACGGCTGATCGGATTCCAGCCTCAAATCCGCGGCCAGCGCCTCGCCCGCCTGCTGCGACACGGCCTGACGGACGCGATCCGTGAAGAACACGACCGCGCTCATTGCTCCGACCGCGACGATCAGCGCGGCCAGCAGCACGACGATTTCGCCGGACCGCCAGTCGCGGACCAGCAGTCTCAGTGCGAGGCTCAGGGGAACGCGGTCGCGCTTTGGAGTATTCATGCGAATCAGATTACGTCGGCTGGCGCTCGAAGACCATATCCGCCTTCGCAAACGTGCTCGGAGCGCCGGCACCCGGCGCTAAGTAGGGCAGATGAGCTTTCGGCGGCCCTTCGGGAGGCTACGTGTCGTCGAGGGCCGAGCGTACCGATACGGCAAGGTCGGGGATCGAGAATGGCTTTTGCAAGGTCGGACAGTCCGGTTTGGCCCGACCGGCATCGATTGCCACGAGACGAAGGAAGCGGCTGGCGTTTCCGTGTATCGACTGCTGTGCCGCGACTATGGATGCGATGTCGAAACTGTCGATGATCACGAGATCCGGCAAGCTTGCTCGAAAGAGCTCTCGCGCGCGCTCGGGTGTGCCGGCGACCTCGCAGCGATAGCCGAGGACGGACAGAATCTGCGTCGTCATGACGCTGACGCTATCGTCGCTTGCGACGACGACGATATGCTCCTTGCCGCTCGGCAGGGAGGCGACGGGCATCGTCATCGCCGCGCTCTCGTCGACGGATCCGGCCGACATCGGAAATTTCAGACGAACGCTCGTGCCGGCGCCGGGCCGGCTCGAGAGCTCGGCCGTGCCCCCGAACTGCTCGGCATATAGCCTGACCATGCTGAGACCGAGCCCCGATCCCTTGCCGTCGGCCTTGGTCGTGAAGAAAGGCTCGAAAACACGGTCGGCGATCTCCGCCGGGATCCCCACGCCGTCATCGCTGACCTCGACGGTAAGCTCGGCTCCGGCCGACGACACGGCGATTCGAACGCGGCCGGAGCCCTCGATCGCGTCGCGTGCATTGACGGCAAGATTGACGATGACGCTCTCCAGTTGCCCCGAATTGCCCTGAATCGGGTCACCCTGCTCGTCGAGCGCGAGCTCGAGCGCGATCCGGCTGCCGAGGGCGCGCTGGATCAGCGGCGCGATTCGGGCGATGACGTTCGCCGGATTGATCGACCGCGATTCCACCGGTTCCTGACGTGCGAAGCTCAACAGCTGCTTGATCAGCTCGCTGCCCCGCCGGGCCGCGTCGCGTGCGGACTTCAGCTTCTCGAACTGTCTCGGCTCGCCCCGAAGCTCCTCGGCAACGAGTGCGAGATTGCCGACGAGGATCGTCAGCAGGTTGTTGAAGTCGTGCGCCACGCCGCTCGTCAGGCTGCCGAGCGCCTCGAGCCGCGCGCTGCGCTCCATTCCGTCCTTCAGTTTCTTGTCCGCGTGCGCCGCGCGGAACACGCCGGCGAGCAACGGCGGCTGACCGCGCCTCACGATCGGGATCAGATCGCCGACGAGCGGCAGATGCGCCCCCGCGCCGGCCTTGAGCTCGATCGCGATCTCTCGCGCGCCCCCGGCCTCGAGTGCCCGCTCCAGCGTTCTGACGTCGTCGGGCCGCGGCAGCATCGCGACGAGCCTGCGCGGAATCTTCGCGCAGCCGGCGCTCTCCTCGAGCCAGCGGCGAAACAGGGCGTTAGCGCGGCGAATCTCGCCGTTTGCCGCGAGCACGACGCAACCGACGACGCTGCTCGTCTCGAGCAACGCCAGCATGTCCTGCGCCGTCTCGGGCGCCGTTTCGGCCGTCGCGCCGGACCTGGCCATTCGCGTCCCCGCGTCTACGAGGTGGACTAAGCTATTACATACCCCGCCGGATGCGCTTGCATCCTGTCACAAATCGGGCGCCGGCCCGACCGGAAACGAGACGCCATTCACAGGACCCGGAGGCGTAAGGCCGTATCCTGCCGCTTTACGGGTACGGCCCGTACCGCGGGAACCGCAACGCATGTCGAACATTCCGGCCCTTACCGAGACGATCGCGAGCACCGCGACGATCAAGCTGGCCCAGCTCTCGGAGTCAACCTTCTTCTGCACGCCGATCGAGGAGCGCTTCGAGAGAATCACACGTTTGGCCCGGCGCGCGCTGCATGTTCCGGTCGCTGCAATCACCTTTCTTACCGAACAGAAGCAGTGGTTCAAGTCGGTTGCGGGATGGTCCGTTACCGAGCTGCCGAACGAGCAGAGCTTCTGCCCGATCACGCTTGCTGCCGGACAGATGACGATCTTCGAGGACACGAAGAAGGAACCGGCCGTCAGCAAGCACCCTCTGGTCACGAACGCGCCGCAATTTCGCTTCTACGCCGGTCTGCCGATCATGGACGAGAACGGCGATCTCTGCGGCACGTTCTGCGTCTTCGATCAGAAGCCGCGGCAGCTGTCGCCCGCGGACAAGGCAACGCTCGAAGACCTCGCGCAACTGGCCCAGCGGGAGATTCTCGGCGAGCGCATGAAGACGGTTCACACGTCGTTGACCGCCAAGCTCGGCATCGCGCGCCGCGAGTCGATGATGGACCCGCTGACGCGGCTCTGGAACAGGCGCGGAGCCTCGGTCATGATCAAGGGCGCGCTCGACGAAGCGAAGCGACAAGGCTCGAGCGTGGCGGTCGCGATTCTCGATCTCGACAATTTCAAGCAGGTCAACGACACTTTCGGGCATCAGATCGGCGACGAGGTGCTCCGCAAGACGGCGCTGCGGCTGATCCAGAGTCTGCGCAACAACGATTGCGTCTGCCGCTTCGGCGGGGACGAGTTTCTGCTGATCATGAAAGACGCGGACACCGACACGGCGAGAGCCGCGGCCGAGCGCATCCGCCGTCAGGTATCGGAGACGCCGATCCCGACACGCCACGGCGATATCACCGTCAGCACCAGCATCGGCTTCGTCGTCGGGGCCGGGGAGACGGACACGTCGGTGGAAGACCTGATCGAGCGGGCCGACCAGGCATTACTGAAATCGAAATCCCAGGGCCGGGATCGCGTCGTTCAGCTCGACTGACCCGGGCTCAGCGCCCGACTGCCACGAACTCTCGACCGTCCTCCAGGATCACGTTACGCAGGAAGTACTTGCTCGGATCGTCGATCAGGGGCGAGCCGACGGCCGTGATCTTCGTGCCCGGCGCAATCATGTCCGGACGCAAGCCGTTCCGAGCCAGCATGTTCGCGGGCGCCCCTTCGATGAAGTCGATGACGACGGACTCGCCGTCCTCGTCGGTGACGCGAAGCGTCATCGCGATGTGAGGGTTCTTGAAGTTGAGCGTATCGACGGTGCCGACGAACTCGATCTGCCGGGAAAAGTCGTAAACGGCGAACGAGTGATGCGCGCGGGCCGCTGGCAGCAACAGCAGAACCGAGATCATGCCAACGGCGGAAACACACCTAGCCTTCATGCGCCAACCCCCTGCGACGGTCCGGAAAGTCTATCACAAACGCCCGAATCGGCCGCGCTGACAGGCGTACCTGGCAGGTCGATCTCAGGGCTTCAACGCCTCGAACCCCGATCTCAGGTGCAGGTCGCGCTGCGGATACGGTATCTCGACGCCGGCTTCCTTGAACTTGTCCCAGATCCGTAACAGGACGGCGCTGCGGACGTTCTGCACGCCGTTGTGCGCGTCAGCGATCCAGAACCGCACCTGAAGGTTGACGGAGCTGTCGCCGAACTCGATCAGCAGGCATTTGGGCTCCGGATCCGCGAGCACCCGCTCCGTTTCGCCGGCCGCCTCGAGGCAAAGCGCGATTGCCTGATGCACGTCGGTCTTGTAATGCACGCCGACATCGACCTTGAGGCGCGTTCGGCTGTGCGTATGAGTCCAGTTCTCGACCCGCTCAGAGATCAGGAGCTCGTTCGGTATCAGATGCTCGACGCCGTCGCGTGTGACGACCGAAACGTAGCGCCCGCCGAGGGCCGTAACCCAGCCGTAGGTGCCGGAAACGGCGATCACGTCGCCCGGCTTGATCGATTTGTCGACCAGAAGGATGATCCCGGCGATCAGGTTACTGACGACCCGCTGCAGGCCGAAGCCGATGCCGACACCGAGCGCGCCGCCGAAGACGGCGAGCGCTGTCAGATCGATGCCGACGGCATTGATCGCGATGATGGTCGCGAGTGTGATCAGAACGATCTTGAGCGATTTTATGAACAGAACCTGCAGCGACGGGGACAGCGCGCGAATGGTTCTGATCCTGGACTCGAGAAAACCCGACAGGTAGATGGCCACCGACAGCAGCACGACGAGCGAAAGCGTCCAGACCACGATCGTGTATAGCGAGATGACCTGGGCCGGCTGCGTATTCGTCGCGTCCGCGAGCGTTACCAGGACGGCGTCCTGCAGAATCCGGCGCGTCGGCTCGAGCCAGTCGAGTATGTTGAACGCCGCGATCGTCCAGACGGTCCAGACGAAAATGCTGGCGAAGATCGGATTGCGAACGACCTGCGAAGCCAGTCGGATTGCAACCCAGGCAAACAGCAGACCGGTCACGCTGGAGAGCAGGCGCGCCGACTCCATTCCGAGAGTCGTCGCGGCGGTCGTCGCGAGCCATTGCAGCAGCGCCCAGATCAGCGGCATCCACAAGGGCAGCAGGATCCGGATCCCTCTGCCCGCGATCGGGTGACGATCCTGCTTTTCGAGCCAAGGGCGCGTGAGGCGCGCTATCAGAAAGGCGAGACCGAAGGCAATCGCAACGGCCGCGACCTGCACGGCCGTGCCCACCGAGAGCACGTCCTCCTGCACCCAGATCCACAGTGCGTTGAAGCGATCGATCAGGTACTGCTGGACAGCGGCAAGATCCATCGATCGCTACCGGATCGGAGTCAATCGACCCTGCAATCCGTCGGTTCCCAGCCCGATCGATCCTCCTCGCGGCGGAAATTCGTGCTCGTCACGATGGGCTGAGTGAAATAGGTCGGGTCATCGAGAATGCTGAGAACGGCCAGCCATTCGCTGCCGTCATGCTGTACCAGCAGATCGTAGTATTCAGTAACGACGGCGTTCTCGCTGTACGGGACGCCGTTCTTGCGGAAGTAGCCGTCGCGCATGCCGGTCGTGACGACCTCGAGCGTGCCGTTGCCGCTGCGCCCCTGCACCTCCCACTCCGCCACCGAGACGCCCTGCCAGCCGCCCTCGCCTTCACGCGAGGGCGTATCCGAGAACTGCAGCGTGCGCGTCTGCCGGCCCGCGTCGGTGCGGATCTGTAGCGTCGAGGCGTCGACCCATTCGATACGCAGGCGCGTCGGCATCCGCATGATTCCGCCGCCGCCGTACGCCTTGCAGGCTTCCCTGTTCGCGTCGTCCTGTTCGGGATCCCAGGCTTCCGCGACTGCACGCGCCTCGGCGTTCAGCGGCAACCCCGGGTAATCGCCGCGCGGCGGCGTCACCATGCGAAAGCGCCAATCCTCGGTCACGATCGAAACCCATTGACCGGTCAGATCGATCGGCGCGATGTCGCGGGCCGGTCCGGGCGATCCGGGCGGCGGACCACCGAACTGCGCGAAACCCTGATCGGTGCCGGTGAGCGTCAGCGCAAGCATCAACGCAAGCTTCGCTGCAAGAGCCGGTCGCTTCATCGTTCAATCCCTCTCCTGCATCAGACTCAGATAGACCGACTCGACGAATTGATCCGTGACCTCGGGATTGCCGGGCGTGCCGTAGACGGGCTCGTAGTCCAGCGCCGGCCGAGCGGCGATGATCTGCTCGAGGCTCATGCCCTCCTCGATCATGTGCTCGATGCGATCACCGACGACGATCGCCATTTCGCGAAAGTCGAGCACGTCGCCGATGCCGCTCAGCCGCCCATGCCCGGGGATGACGAGCGTGCCGCCGTCCTGTCCGTAGACCGGAATCATGAGATCGACCAGATTATTGAGAGCTGCGATCGTGCCGCGATAACTGCCACCGCCATTCAGGTCGATACGCGGCCAGCCTGTCGTGCGGAAGAAGTCGCCGGCCGCGATCACGTCCGACCGCCTGAAGAACACGACGACGTCGCCGTCCGTATGCGCCGCCGGTTGATGGACGATGCGGACACCCTCGCCATTGAAATGGATTTGCTTCTCCTCGTTGAAGAAGGTGTTGGTCGGCCACAGACTCGGATCGCCGGCCTGTCCGCCGAGCGCGCCGCTCAAACGCAACAGCACGTTCTCGTGAGATACGACCTGGGCGCCACCGCCCTCTGCATATGGAACGGCGCCAGGCATGTTGCCGCCGATGACCGTGTCGCCGACGAGGCGGAGATTGCCGTTGCCGCCGATGTGATCGCCGTGATGGTGAGTATTGATGATGTACCGGATCGGCTTGTCGGAGGTCTCGCGAATCGCGGCAACGATGGCCTCGGACATGTTCGCGAACTGCGTGTCGACAATCAGGATGCCGTCGTCCCCGACCTGCATCGTGATATTGCCGCCCTGGCCTACGAGCATATAGATGTCGTCGCGAACCTCGAGCACGTTGACGACGGGCGGCGGCGCTTCCTGCTGGGCCGTGGCCTCTCTGCCAAGACCGGCGCCGAAGACCGCGATGGCGATCACCGCGAGCAATCCTCGTGGGCGGGTCGTCTCGATGCTCATTCCCGCATCTCCCGAATCTCGTCGACGTACTCCGGATACATCGACTCGGCCCCGCCTGTCGTGGCCTCGTAGGGTATGTCGTGGTTCCTCGAGTACTCGATCAGAAACGGATTCTCGCCCGGCAGGAAATGCGGAAAGTAATCGTCCGGCGCGTCGAACTCGATCACGCTCTCGCAGGGATAAGGCCCCATGCGAGCGGTCTCGCTATAGACGTAGTCGCGATTCCTGAAGAACGGCTCCTCGAGGTAGGCCGGATCGTCGATGTAGACGTGCCAGGTCAGATAGTCGCCATGGCGCGTAAAATGCTCGGTCAGCGTTGCGTTCCAGCTACGCGCGACGCCGTTTCTGCGCAGCCAACCTTCTTTCAGATGCGTCGTCCTGACGCGTAGTGTCTGGCCGACCCACTCGCCGGTGGAGAAACCCATCGCCGTATGCTGGGCGTACGGCGGCGGATGCGGACGGCCGTCCATCCAGATTGTGCGAACGGTGTTCCATGCGAAGTGCTGCACGTGAATTGCGATGAGCTGCTGAGTATTCTCGTCGACCGTCTCCCAGATGCGAATCTGGGCGAAGCTCGCGGCATAGTCGACGGGGTGAACGCGGCACTGGTAATGCGGCAGGGAAAGGATGGCGGCGTTCCAGGCGCGCGCGCGCATGAGACCCGCCTCGTTGATCGGCAGACCGCCGTAGTCACCGAGCTCCGGTCCGGGCAGACGATCCGGCTGATCTTCGTGATAGAAGCCGCTCCATTGCCCCGCCAGATTAACCTGGGCCGGTGCCGGACCGTGCGCGAGGATGCCGGCAGCAGCAACCAGACACAGCGCAAGTCGCGCGGGGAACACAAGCCGCATCTCTCAATTCTCCCTTTCCAAGGCAAGCGAAGCGACGCCGTGCAAGCGAAGCGACGCCGTGCAAGCGAAGCGCCGCCGAGCAGACAAGCGACGCGACGCCGAACCAGGCGAGCTCGGCGACTCGCGCAAAACGAGCGCAGCGACGCCAAAAAGTCGCCATCGAATGCTAGCACAGCGCGAGTGACAGGGTAGTCCGCTTCCGACTACGATGGGACCGCGGCGAAATCTCGAAGAAGACCAAGCCGCCCGCGTCGACATTCAAGCTCGCATGCAGAATCAGGAAGATCGGAATGAGTGACACCTACGACTTCATTGCTATCGGTTCCGGTCATAACGGACTCGTAGCCGCCGCCTATCTCGCGGCCGCCGGAAAGCACGTGCTCGTACTGGAACGAAACGAGTGGTTCGGCGGCGGCGTCGTCACGCGCGAGCTGACCGTGCCGGGTTTTCGCCACGACCAGCACTCGATGGCGCACATTTTCATTCAGGCGAATCCGCTGCTCAAAAACGACGAGCTAGGGCTCAAATCGAAATTCGGACTCGAGTACGTCTTCCCCGAGCTGCCGATGATGTCGGTGTTCGAGGACGGCGCGACGCTCGGCGTCTACCGCGACCGGGACAGGACCTGCCAGGAAATCGTGAAGTTCTCCAAAGGCGACGCCGACGCCTATCGCTGGCTCGCCGACAAGGCCACGGGCTACCTGCCGATGATCACGGCGAGCCTTTACACGGCGCCGACGCCGCTAGGCGCGAGCTTCGCGATGATGGATCAAAGCCGCGAGGGCCGCGAGCTCTGGCGCTACATGCAGCTCAGCACGCACGACCTGGTCAGCGAGATCTTCGAGAGCGACCGCGTTCGCATGCACTTCGCGCGCGTCGCGGGAGAGAACCTCGTCTCGCCCGACGAGAAGTCGACCGGCATGGGAATATTCGTCTTCGTCGGTTTTCTCGAAGCCTTCGGCATCGGCGTCCCGGTCGGCGGATCGGGAAAGCTGACGGACGCGCTCATCGCGAGCATCGAGTCCAACGGCGGCGAGATCAGAGGCAACGCCGATGTCGAGCGCGTGCTCGTCGACAACGGCCGTGCGGCCGGCGTCGCCTTGACGGACGGCGAAGAAATCAGGGCGAAGGAAGGAATCATCGGCGCGATTCACCCGCACGATCTCGGCAAGATGGTAGAGGGTCTCGCGCCCGAGGTCGTGCGCGACGCCGAAAGCACTCAGATTTCCGAGACCGCGTGCATCACGATTCATGCCGCGCTCGAGCGACCACTCGAGTTTCGCGCCGGCGATCACGTCCGCGCAGTCATGATCGAGCTCCTGCCGAACGACTACAACACGATGCGCCAGTCCTTCGACAGGCTGCGCTACGGTGAGCTTTCGGACTACCCGCTCGTCGGCCTCGGATCCTTGACGATGTTCGATCCCTCACGCGTCCCCGAAGGCAAAGCCACCATGCACGTCTGGGATTACGTGCCCTACCGGCGCGCGGACGGAAGGAGCTGGGACGAGACCAAGACAGCCTATGCCGAACGCATGCTCGAGCACATGCGCAAGTTCATCGCCAACGCCGACCAGGGCAACATCATCGCCTACCACTGCGACAGCCCGGCGGACATGGAGCGGACCTCGTCGAGCTTCCGCCACGGCGACCTGCACGGCATCGCCGCAACGACCTACCAGTACGGCGCCCACCGGCCGACGCCGGACCTCGGCCAAAACGTCGTGCCGGGCTGCGAGCGGCTCTATCTCGTCGGCCCGTTCCAGCATCCGGGCGGCGGCGTCTTCGGTGCCGGGCGCGCGGCAGCGATCCGGGCCTGCGAGGACATCGGGGTCGACTTCGAGAAGATCGGTGCGCGGCGATGATGACGCTCTACTCGGCCGACAAGTCCGAGCTGATGCAGGTCAACGCCATCGAGCGTGACGGCTCGGACCTGCTCATTCGCGGCAAGGTGTTCGGCACGATGCCGATGACGGCGCGGCTTACTCCGGCGCAGGCTCGGCAGGGGCTCAAGCTGCTGCGGTTTCGCCTGGCACTGTTTCTGATCTCGATGCTGTTTCGACGCTGATTGGCTAGATCGCGTCGGCCTTGCGCAGCATGCCTCCGGCGGCGGCAAGCGCTGATTCGGGCGACGATAGTTCCTTCACCCACTGGGTGCGGGCAAGCCACTGCTCGACGGCCTGAGGCTCGAGGCCGTAGCGCGCGGCAATCGTCGTGATGCGATCCGGGGCGGCCACGAGACGGTCGGCAGACGCAGCGACGATCGCGACGAGCGACTCGATCGTGTGTCGACGCCGGCGCCAAGCCGTCGCGTTCGCGCAGATGGTCCAGGCGGGCCAGGGGGCCACGAAGTCGTCGATGCGGCGGAAGTGGCCGGCCGCCACGGCGGGCTCGGTCGTGAAGTGCTCCCAGAGGAAGGCGTCGGCGCGGCCCCGGCCGAAGGCGTCGATTGCGCCGGCGAGGTCGTTGACGATCTCGTATTCGACCTCGGCCGCGGGCCAGCCCTGCTCGGCGGCCAGCGCAAGACTCATCAGGTGCGATCCGGAGCCTTCGCGGCTGATCGCGAACCGCGCGCCGCGCAAGTCGGCGATCCGCTCGAAGCGCGAGGCCGGCGGCACGTGCACGCCCCAGATCAGCGGGCTCGTCGTGTACAGGCTGACCGCGGCGATCGGCAGGTCTCGGGCGAGACCCCGCGCCGCGCCTTCGGTCAGCAGAACGGCGAGATCGAGGCTGCCCGCGGCGAGATCCGCCAGCATGGCCCCCGTGCCGGCGGCATAGTCGGCCCAGTCGACGGCCTGCCCGCAGCGGCTCGCTTGCGAGGATTCGATCGCGAGATGCCAGGGCAGATTGAAGTGCTCCGGCACGCCCCCGACCCGAAGCACCCCCATGCTACCGGTCGGAAGCGGGGGCTCGAAAGCGCCGATCAGGTAGCGAGCTGGGAGCGGTAACCGCGAAGCTGGCGGGAGAATTCCCGAAGGGCCGCGATGCCGCTCGCTTCCGCTTCGGCGCACCAGGACTGCAACCGCGCGAGCAGCTCCGCCTGATCCTTGCTGCGCTGATTCCAGACGGCCTTCAGGCGCTGCTTGAAGTCGTAGATGGTCTTAAGCGTCTGGTTGTTCGCAAGCGTCGCCGTCAGACTCTCGCCGCCCGCCTTGACGGCCGGGTTCTCGGAGACGAGTCTGCGCTTGACGAGGCGCCAGTGGCGCCGGCCCCATCCACTATCGGCGATTCTCGCAGCGCGCAGGACCGGCGCGACGACCTGGTTGCCATAGAGCTTCAAGACGTGAAACCGGTTGGCGACGACCGCCCGCAGCATGTCCATGTCGACGGCGCCGAGATCGTCGGCGAAGCTCGTTTTCGGCGCCACGCGTCGCACCGACGCAAGCCCGAGCCGCTCCAGAATGCGGATGTAGGCCCAGCCGATATCGAACTCCCACCACTTGTTCGACAGACGGGCCGAAACGCCGTAGGCATGGTGGTTGTTGTGCAGCTCCTCGCCCCCGACCAGGATTCCCCAGGGGACGATGTTCCTCGACGCATCCTGCGTCTCGAAATTACGATAGCCCCAGTAATGGCCGATCCCGTTGATGACGCCGGCGGCCCAGAACGGGATCCAGGCCATCTGCACGAGCCAGATCAGCGCGCCGGCCGCGCCGAAAAGCACCAGATCGGCGATCAGCATGATCCCGATGCCGACGAAGCGATGCTTGCTGTAGACATTGTGCTCGAGCCAGTCGTTCGGCGTGCCGTGACCGTAGGCTTCGATCGTCTCCCGATTCAGGGCTTCCATGCGATAGAGCCAGGCGCCGGCGAACAGGACCTTGCCGATACCGACCTGCTGCGGGCTGTGCGGGTCCTCGGCGCCCTCGCATTTGGCGTGGTGCTTGCGATGAATCGCCGCCCATTCCCGGGTGACCATTCCCGTCGTCAACCACAGCCAGAAGCGGAAGAAATGGCTGATCGACGAATGCAGCGTCAGCGCGCGGTGAGCCTGGTGCCGATGAAGAAAAATCGTGACCGACGCTATCGTCACATGCGTCAGCCCGAGCGTGACCCAGAAATATCCCCAGAAGGACAAATCAATCAAACCGTCGAAGATCATCGCCTCTCGTTACTCCCGAAAGGTAAAAGCCACCATGACGCAGGGCATTGTACAGGCCGGCCGCCCGATTTGCTGCCCGTAACCTGCCGGATTCCGCGCCGGCCGGCCGTTCTGTGACCGACCTATCGGAAATCAGGCTGCGATCTCCGTCACACTCAGGCCCGGGCTCTCCGATTCCGTCAAATCCGGGCGTCAACCCTATGTATGCGCAACACTTCGGCTTTTCAAGACCGCTCTTCTCGGACGGTCTGGCTCAGGACGATGGCGTCTTCCGCACGCAGGCTCTGGAGCAGCTCGTACGGGATCTCACGGTTGCCCTGACTCGGAAGGACTCCGTCGTCGTCATTTCCGGCATGAGCGGCACGGGCAAGTCGACGATCGCGACCGACGCGCTCAAGAGCATCCATACGCGGCTGGCCTTCTGCTGCGTGAGCCACACGCCCCTGACGCCGCACGAGCTTCTCGAGCAGCTTCTGACCGATTTCGGATTCGAGCCGTACAAGCGAAGCCGCGTGGAGAGGCTCCAGCTTTGGCGCCAGTTCCTCTCGGAAATGGCCGCGACGGAGACGCGGGTCTGCCTGCTGATCGAAAACGCCGACGCTCTGTCGGCCGAAGTGCTGCTCGGCCTGAACAGCCTGACCGCGGCCGACGCCGCATTGTCTCCCGGGGCGAACATCGTCCTGACGACGACTCAGGCCCCGGAGCGGATACTGACGAGCGAGGCGATGCTCGCTTTCAATCAGCGCGTGCGTTTGCGGCGGCGGATCGACGCGCTGAGCGAAAGCGAGACGCGAGACTATCTGGCGTTCAAATGCCAGGAAGCCGGCGCGGATCCCGACGCCGTCTTCGGCGACGGCGTCGCCTCGCGGCTTTATGAGCTGTCGGCCGGCGTATTCCGCGTGATCGAGAACCTGCTGGAATCGGCGCTGATTTCCGCGGCCGCGGCCGGTGACGCGAGCGTGACTGCCGGCCGGCTCACCGACACGGCCGAGCAGCAATTCGGCATCACGCGGCTTCTGCCCGAGCAGGTCGACGACCTGCTCGTTGAATCGGCGTCGCACGACGGGACAAAATCCGTGCCGCGGTTCGACGAGATACCGACGCTGACCGAGTTCGTCGGCATGCTCAATGAAGACGAGCCGATCGAGCTTGTGACCGACGAGCGGGCCCCGCCGCGGCAGCTGCTGGCGTCACGGCAGCACTAGCGGCATCCCGATCAGCCAGGCGTGGCCCCATTGCAGCATCAGCATATAGACCGATAGCCCGCCGACGACGACGATCACGTCGTTCCATGGACCTGCCGGAGCCGCCGGGTTCTCGCGCGGTGGCCGCCGCTTCAGCGAAATCCGGTCCGCCACGGCCCAGGCGAGCACCGACCCGAACAGGATCACGTCGACCACGAAGCCGTTGGCGAGCAGGTGCGCGACCGCCCAGAGCTTGACCGCGACTAGCATCGGATGCCGTGCCGCCGTCTTCACCGCGCCGGGCAGATAGGTCGCGAGCAACAGCGGAAAGACGGGCAGCATCAGTGTCGAGCTGACGACATTGACCCAGCGCGGCAAGACGTACAGGAGCGCCGTCTGATTACGCAAGTCCGCGTAACCGCGAGCGATCATGATGAGCCCGACGAGCGCGATCACCGCGTATATGCCCTGCCACGGCCGCAAGCCGATGCGCGTGACGACTCGGTCGCGCCATGCCGGCACGACGATCGAGATCGAATGGACGCCGAGAAACAGGATGAGGCCGGCCACGAGCTGAGTCATCGCCGAAATACCCCCTGGCGCGACGAGATCATTTCTACAGAATCCTCAATGGAGCTTTCTCGGAGTTCGCTTTGCCCTTATCATACGCAGCCTGACATGCTTGGGCGCAATACAAGCAACGATAACAGCGCGCCCTTGAGCAAACCGTAAGAGACCCGGCTTAGGGGGAGCGAGCGAGTGGGTGCTATTACCTGGATAGAGAATACGGGGCTCGCGGAAATGGTCCGGATTTCCGCCTACGGGTATCCGGTGATGATCACGCTGCATTCGCTCGGACTCGCTATCATGGTCGGGCTCTCGGTGCTGCTGAGCCTGCGCGTGCTCGGCTTCTTCCGCACGATTCCCTACAGCTCGCTGCAGCGCCTGCTGAAGATCGCCTGGATCGGATTCATCATCAATTTCGCGTCCGGCGGCTCCCTGTTCTCGGCGAATGCGACCGGCTTCATCGTCGACTGGGTCTTTCTCGTCAAGATGGCGATGGTCTTCCTCGGCGCGATCCTCGTCGGCACGATGCAGGGAATGCTCAGAACGGTCCTGGCAACGGGCAATCCCGAGGGGGCTACCGGCACCGGCATCAAAGTTATCGCCGGGCTAACGATCGTCGCCTTTTCGGTTGGCATGGTCTTCGGCCGGCTCGTTCCTTACCTTCCACCCTAACGGCAAACTGAGAGCAGCGAACAGTGGGAGACGATCTTCCTTCCTGGATCATTCCGATTCTCAACTGGATGGAATCGACGTGGGTTAATGACCTTGCGCTCGGCCCGCAGTGGAGCTGGCCGATCATGGAGACGCTGCATTTCACGGGCATGTGCCTCCTGTTCGGCCCTATCATCGTCATGGACCTGAGGCTGCTCGGATTCGACCGGATTGCCCTGCCGCAGGCCGCGGTGCACAAGCTGATTCCGCTGACGCTTGCCGGGTTCGTCATCAACCTGATCACGGGCATCATCTTCCTATTCGGCAACCCGTACCGCTACGCGATGAACATATCCTTCGCGATCAAGTTCGCGCTGATCATTCTCGCCGGCGTGAACGCGATCTATTTCTGGAAGAAGGCGATACCGGTGCTCGAGCGAGTCGGCGAGCACGGCGACGCGCCGACGTCGATCAAGATCGTGGGCTTGAGCTCGTTGCTGCTCTGGACCGGCGTGCTTGCGACGGGTCGGCTGATTCCGTATCTCGGCACGGGCTGACCGCGCGCTCATCGCCAGCGTCTTCGAAAGCTCCTCAGAAATACGGCGACGACGGCCCCGACGATGGCGCTGTTGAGGCCGAAAAGTACCGCGATGCTCGCAAGCCCGGACCACGTCCACCACGCGACGGGAGCGGCTTCGAGGACCCAGTGCGCCAGCGGCTGAAGCAGGACGAAACGAAGCGCGACCTCGACCCAGCCGAGCGACGGCGCCACCGTCCCGGCATCCTGCGCGCCGACAGCCCAGCCATAAAGCCCGACGAAGCCGCCGAGGCTCAGACCGAAATGCAAAATGAAACCGACGATTAATAGTCGATTTTTCATTGGTTTGCTCGATACTTATCCCAGATAGGTTTAATTCGTGCTCCGATCGGGGTCAGCTGCGAGCCGTGATCATTATGTCAAGACTGTGACCTAGGTCGCAGTCAGGCCCTCCCACGATCGTGACAATACGCTCCAGGAGCTTCTGGCTCCTCTCTCAATTCCCCCTGAAGAGAAAACCTGACCCGGCACCTGCCGGGTCTTTTTTGGGCGATATTATACTTGACGTACCCACGCTCAGGCCCTATACTTTGCGTACCCAATGAGGAAACGGCCATGAGCATCCTGAACAAGCCCTACTTTCACAACGAAGAAGCCGCCTACGAGTACGTAGAACGCCGCCTGTGGCCTAATGGTCCGGTATGCCCGCGTTGCAAGGGAACCGACAAAATTGGCAAATTGGGCGGGAAAAGCACCCGTATCGGCACCTACAAGTGCTACGAGTGCCGTAAGCCCTTCACCGTGAAGATCGGGACCATCTTCGAGGCCAGCCATATCAAGCTGCATCTGTGGCTTCAGGCGATCTTCCTGATTGCTTCCAGCAAGAAGGGCGTCAGCTCCAACCAGCTCCACCGGACCCTTGGCGTGACCCTGAAAACCGCTTGGTTCATGAGTCACCGAATCCGCGAGGCCATGCGATCCGACGAACTGGCCCCGTTCGGCTCTGACGGCGGACCCGTTGAGGTTGACGAGACTTTCATCGGCAACGACCGGACCATCAAGCCGAAGGGCCAGAAGAAAGGTCGCGGCGGCGCGCACAAGAACAAGGTTCTCTCGCTGGTTGACCGCTCCACCGGGCAGGCCCGTAGCTTCGTCGTTGACGACCTGAAAGCCGCGACCCTTGCGGCGGTCGTTCGCCAGAACCTTTCCAGAGAAGCGCGTCTCATGACCGATGAGGCCAGCCAGTACACCTTGGTCGGTCGAGAGTTTGCCGCGCATGGCGTGGTTTCTCACAATCAAGGCGAGTACGTTCGCGGTGAGATTCACACCAACACCATCGAAGGGTTCTTCTCGATCTTCAAGCGCGGCATGAAGGGCGTTTACCAGCATTGCGCCCATAATCATCTGTATCGCTACATGGCCGAGTTCGATTTCAGGTACAACAACCGGATCGCGCTTGGCATTGACGACGAGTGCCGTGCTGATAATCTGTTGGCTGGCGTAGTCGGCAAGCGGCTGACTTACCAAACAGTTGCTTGAGGAAATCCAATGGCGTAAGCCGAGGCCCAAACGTGGCAGACCGAAAGCGAAAGCGAAAACCTGAACCTGACGATCCCGAGCAGTCAAAGCGATTTCGTGAGACTGCTCGGGAGCTTGCGGTTGACGAGTCCGGTGAAGCATTCGACAAGGCTATGGATGAGCTTCAGAAGAAGAAGGCCAATCCAAATTCTCTTTGATCGAATTGCAGTACGGATGAGCAAGCTGCGCATTCGATATATCGGAACTGCCGCCTTTCGCTAAACCAACCGCATGATCAATCTGGATGGAGTTTTTATGAATAAGCCCGTCACAGATTGCACAGCGCACTGGGTTTTCGGTTGCAGCCCTAAGAAACGATGCCGATTTTGTGGATCGCGTGAAAGGCTTTCTAGTTGGGCCGCTCGGCATGGGTGGTGCCTTCGATAGCA
>DATKCK010000002.1:0-50868 GCA_035513215.1 Gammaproteobacteria bacterium
GATCGCGGCGAAGGTCGCGCGCGTCGTCTTTGCGCTCGAAGATCCGAATCCGCTCGTGGCGGGCAAGGGCGCCGCCATGCTGGGCGCCGCCGGCATCGCGACGGAGTCGCCGCTGCTCGCCGACGCCGCCCGTGCCGTCAATCGCGGCTACTTCTCGCGCCGCGAGCGGGCGCGGCCCTTCATATGCCTGAAGATGGCGTCGAGCCTCGACGGGCGCACGGCGCTCGCGAATGGGCAGAGCCAGTGGATCACCGGCGAGGCGGCCCGGCGCGACGTTCATCGCTGGCGTGCGCGGTCGAGCGCCGTCATGACGGGGATCGGCACCGTGCTCGCCGACGATCCGAGACTCACGGCGCGCGTCGAGAATCCCGATATCGACATCGTGCAGCCGAAGCGCGTGATCGTCGATTCGCGTCTGAGAACGCCGTCCGGCGCGAAGATCCTGTCACGCGAAGGCGAGGTCATCGTGTTTACGGGTGTGTCCGCCGACCCCGGCGTGCACGAACGTTACAGAGCGCTCGAAGCGGTCGGCGCCCGCATCGAGATCGTGCCAGCCGACCCACGCTGCGATCTCGCGGCCGTCGTCGGCCGGCTTGCAGCGCTCGAGATCAACACAGTCTGGCTCGAGGCGGGACCGGCGCTTTCGGGCGCGATGCTCGCGGCCGGTCTCGTCGACGAGCTTGTGCTCTACTTCGCGCCGTGCCTGCTCGGCGACGGCGCGAAGGGACTCGTGTCGCTGCCGCCGATCGGGCAGCTTGCCGAAGCGCCGCGGCTCGTGATCGACGATCTGCGCAGGCTCGGCGACGATATTCGCATCATCGCAACACCCGTCGGTACCTGAGCATGTTCAGCGGCATCGTCAAGGGGCAGGGCAGGGTCATCGAGTCGACGCAGCGCGGCGCCGATATGCGGCTCGTGGTCGGCACGGCCGGCGTCGACCTCGGCACGGTCTCGCCCGGCGACAGCATCGCGGTCAACGGCGTTTGCCTGACGGCCACGGATCCGCGTCCCGACCGGTTCGGCGCCGACGTCTCGGCCGAGACGCTGGCGCGAACGACGCTCGGGCGGCTCAAGGCCGACGACGCCGTCAATCTCGAGGCATCGCTCCGCGCGAGCGATCCGATTGCGGGCCATCTCGTCTACGGCCACGTCGACGACGTCGGCGAAGTCGTCGAGCTGGCCGACGTCGCGCGGTCGACGGCGCTGACGATCGCCTGCCCTCGGCGCCTGATGCGCTATATCGTGGTCAAGGGCTCGATCACGGTCGACGGCGTCAGCCTGACCGTCAACGCCGTGTCGTCGGATCGATTCACCGTCAACATCATCCCCCATACCCGTGAAATCACGGTTATTTCCGCCTACCGGCCCGGGACGCCTGTTAATATTGAGGTCGATATGATTGCCCGGTATCTCGAGCGGCTGCTCAAGTCCGGGACCGACAGCCTGACCCTCGATACACTAAAACGCCATGGTTTCATCGAAAGCGACTGACTCCGCCCGCGCGTCCGGACCGGCGTTCGACGACATCGAGACGATCGTCGCGGCCGTTCGGGCGGGCCGGATGGTCGTCATCGTCGACAACGAGGATCGCGAGAACGAAGGCGATCTGATCATGGCGGCGAGCAAGGTCAGGAGCGAGGACGTCAATTTCATGGCGCATTTCGGCCGCGGGCTCATCTGCCTGACGCTGACGCGCACGCGCTGCGAGCAGCTCAGGCTGCCGCTGATGGTCAGCGAGACCGACGAGCGCAAGACGACGAACTTCACGGTCTCGATCGAGGCGGCCGAGGGCGTGACGACGGGCATCTCGGCGCACGACAGGGCAAGGACCGTCCGCGCGGCCGTGGCGCCCGATGCCCGCCCCGAGGATCTGCGCCAGCCGGGACATATCTTTCCGCTGATGGCGCAACCGGGCGGCGTGCTGACGCGCGCGGGTCACACCGAGGCCGGCTGCGATCTCGCGCGGCTCGCGGGACTCGAGCCCGCTGCCGTCATCGTCGAGATTCTGAATCGCGACGGCACGATGGCGCGGCGCGACGATCTGATCCGCTTCGCGCGCGAGCACGATCTTCGGATCGGCACGATCGCCGACCTGATCGAATACCGGCTCGCGCACGAGGAATCGGTCGAGGCGATCGCCGATTTCGAAGTCGAGACGCGCCACGGGCCGTTTCGCATGGTCTGCTTCGAGGATCACGTCAATCGCACCGTGCATCTCGCCCTCGTGCGCGGCGAGATCGACGCCGGAAGGCCGACGCTCGTCCGCGTGCATCGCCAGGATACGCTCGGCGACGTCATCGGCATCAGCGACCCGAAGCTCGGCTGGCCGCTCGACGATGCCATGCGGCGCGTCGCCGAGGCCGGAGCGGGCGTCGTGGTCGTCCTGCGGCAGCCCGAGTCCGCGCGCGACTTCGTGCGCGCCCTGCGCGAGCTCGAGCCGTCGACGAGCCGCCCCGCGCCGATCAGGGGAAGGGCGATGGATCTGCGGACCTTCGGCACGGGCGCGCAGGTGTTGCGCGCGCTCGGCGTGCGCAAGATGCGCGTGCTCGGCGCGCCGAAGCTGATTCATGCGCTTTCGGGTTTCGGCCTCGAGGTCGTCGAGTACGTCGACGCGGAGCGCGGCGGCTCGGGAACCTGAATGGACGGGAAGATCCGGCAGATCGAGGGCGAGGTCAGCGCGCGCGGCTTGCGCGTCGGCATCGTCGCCGCGCGATTCAATGACTTCATCGTCGATCGCCTCGTCGACGGCGCCGTCGGGGCGCTGCTCGAGCACGGCGCGGAGCCGGCCGATCTCGTCTGCGTCCGCGTGCCGGGCGCCTTCGAGATCCCCGTGACCGTCAGGAAGATGGCCGACAGCAAGCGTTACGATGCCATCGTTGCGCTCGCCTGCGTGATTCGCGGCGCGACGCCGCACTTCGACTATGTTGCGGGCGAAGCGAGCCGCGGTCTCGCGAGCCTCGCGCGCGAGCACGGGCTTGCGCTCGGCTTCGGCGTTTTGACCTGCGACACGCTCGAGCAGGCCATCGAGCGCGCGGGATCGAAGGGCGGCAACAAGGGCGTCGACGCCGCGCTGACCGCGATTCGCATGGCGTCGGTATTCCGCCAGCTGGACGCCTGATGTCCGCCGGGTCCCGCGAACGGGCGCGTGGCCTCCTGATCAAGGCGCTTTATCAGTGGCAGCTCGCGGGCCATTCGCATGACGAGCTGCTCGCGCAGTACACGGAGCTCGCCGAATACGGCCGCATCGATCAAGCCTATTTCGACGACCTGCTCACGCGTGTGCTCGCGGAAGCCGAGAGCCTCGACGCGATCATCGCCCGTTATGCCGATCGCGGCGTCGATCAGCTCGATGCCGTCGGCCGCGCCATCCTGCTGCTCGCGCTGACCGAGCTCAAGTTTCGTAGCGACGTGCCGGTCAAGGTCGTCATCAACGAGGCCGTCGAGCTCGCCAAGCGCTACGGCGCGACCGATTCCTACCGCTTCGTCAACGCCGTCGTCGACAAGGCGGCGAAGACGCTCAGGGTCCCGGCCGGGCTTGCAGCCGGCTGAGATGCCACGCGCGCGCGAATTCGAGATCATCGAGCGGTATTTCACTCGCGCGGTGGCCGACAGCGCGGTCGCAGTCGGCATCGGCGACGACGCGGCCATCGTCGAGACGCAAGGTCCCGTAGCCTGGGCCGTCGACATGCTGGTCGCCGGCACCCATTTCCCCGACGCACTGCCGCCGCGTGCCATCGGCCACCGGGCGCTCGCCGTCAATCTCAGCGATCTCGCCGCCGTCGGCGCGAAGCCGCGCTGGGCGACGCTGGCCCTGAGCCTGCCCGGGGCCGATGCCGACTGGCTCGAGGGTTTCGCCGGCGGCTTCTTCGCGCTCGCCGAGCGGTTCGGCGTCAGCCTGATCGGCGGCGACACGACGCGGGGGCCGCTGACCGTGACGGTCGGGGTCATCGGCGAGGCGCCACGCGCGCCGATGCTACGGTCGGGCGGCCGTGCCGGCGACCGCATCCTGGTCAGCGGCACGCTCGGCGCGGGCGCCGCGGGACTTGCCTGCTTCGCGGGAGACTCAAGCCCGACGCCCGACGCGCGCGCTCTGATCGAGCGATTCTCGTATCCGGAGCCGCGGGTCGATCTCGGGCTTGCGCTCGCGGGCCTGGCCCATGCCGGCATCGACATCTCCGACGGGCTCGTCGCCGATCTCGGACACATCTGTCGGCAAAGCGGCCTGGGCGCGGTGATCGAGCTCGACTCCCTGCCCCTGCCCGAGAGTGGTCTTGCGGTGTTTTCGCGCGGGCGCTGCCGCGAGTTTGCGCTCTACGGCGGTGACGATTACGAGCTCTGTTTCATCGTGGCTCCGGCCGACATCGGGCGCGCGCGCGAGGCGGCTGCCGCCGCCGGCACCGCCGTCGCCGAGATCGGCGAGCTGACGGCGGCGCCCGGCATCGTCGGCCGGCACGGCGACTCGAGCATGGCGCTTGAGCCGAACGGCTTCGCGCATTTCGAATGAGCGAAGCCGTCGGCAAGCGATCGCGATTGTCGGCGGGCCTGCTCAAGGATCCCGTCCACCTCGTCGCGCTCGGTTTCGGCTCGGGCTTGAGTCCCGTCGCGCCCGGGACCTGCGGCACGCTGCTCGCGGTGCCGCTCGCTTATGTCCTGTTGCAGGCCCCCGTCGTCATCGCGGTCATCGCCGCCGCGATCGCATTCGTCGGCGGCGTCTGGGTCACGGGCGAGAGCGCGCGTCGTCTCGGCGTTCACGATCATTCGGGCATCGTCTGGGACGAGATCGCCGCGTTTCTGGCTCTGGTGCTCGTTCTGCCGCCAGGGTGGCCCTGGATCGCTGCGGGATTCCTGGCTTTCCGGGCCTTCGACATCCTCAAACCCTGGCCGATACGCGATCTGGATCACAGATTGGCCGGAGGTCTCGGCATTATGCTTGATGACTTCGTGGCGGCCGTTTTTGCGGCCGTTTCAGTGAGACTGATCGAATACTTAACGGCGTTAATCTGACTCCATGGTCCAGGCCAAAGCGGAAATCGCGCCGGGCGGCAAACGCAAGCCCGGGCTTCCCGAGCGCATCGGCAAGTACGTCATCATCAATGAGGTTGGCCAGGGCTCGAGCGGGCGCGTCTATCTGTCGCATGATCCCTACTACGGGCGCGATGTCGCGATCAAGGTCTACAACGCCGATAACGAGGAAGACGAGCCAAAGGCGCGCGTGACGCGCAAGATGTTCTTCAACGAGGCGCAGATGATGGGGCGTCTCCAGCATCCGAACATTCTGCCGATCTACGATGCCGGCGAGGAGAACGGCGACTACTACGTCGTCACCGAGCACATCCACGGTGCGCGGACGCTGGCGGCCTACTGCAAGCCGGACAATCTGCTGCGCGTCGACGACGTCGTCGAGATCGTATTCAAGTGCGCGAAGGCGCTGCACTATGCGCACAGCCGCGGCGTCATTCACCGCGACATCAAGCCGAGCAACATCATGCTGACGCTCGATAACGACGTGCGCATCATCGATTTCGGCATTGCGCTCGTCAACGATTCCGATATCTCGCGCATCGAGGGGATCGCCGGCAGCCCGAGCTACATGTCGCCGGAGCAGGTTCAGTCGGCCGAGATCACGCCGCAGTCGGATCTCTATTCGCTCGGCGCCGTGACGTACGAACTCCTGACCGGTTTCCGGCCGTTTCGGGCCAACAGCCTGTCGAAGCTTTTGCATCAGATCGTTTATGCCACGCCGGCGCCGATCCATACGCTGCGCAGCGACGTTTCCGAGGAACTCGAGGGGCTCGTCACGAAGGCATTGCAGAAGGAGCCGGGCGACCGTTTCGCGAACGGGCTCGAGCTTGCCGGTAAGCTGACCCAGGTCTTTCAGGCGCTGCGCAGCAAGAACGACAAGATCAACAAGCAGGAGCGCTTCGATCGCCTGCGGACGCTCGAGTTTTTCCACGATTTCTCGCATTCGGAAATTTGGGAGATCCTGCGCGCGAGCGAATGGCGCGAGTACGACGAGGGCGACGAGATCATTCGCGAAGGCGAGATGGACGACCGCTTCTATGTCATCGTCGACGGTGACGTCATCGTGCAGTCGGGCCGTCGCGAGACCGGGACGATCGGGGCGGGGCAGGGTTTCGGCGAGACGAGCTACGTCCGCGGAGCGAGGCGCACGGCCACGATCGCCGCGAAAACACACGTCACGCTGCTTCGCGTCAGCTCGACGCTGCTCGAGCAGGCTTCCTCGTCCTGCCAGCTCAGATTCAACAAGGTCTTCCTGCGCTCGCTGATCGAGCGCCTCCAGGGCCTCGGCACGACCGCCACGTAATTGGGGTCTGCACGTAATTGGGTCAGACCCCTTTCAGGTTTCGAGGCCCCGGGGCCTCGATAACGTGTCGAACCTGAAAGGGGTCTGACCCAATTCAGTCGCGATTCAGTCGCTTTCGAATGGGACGGGTTGCTCGGCGTTCGTGAGCAGTATCTCGATCTTCTGCTCGGCATCCTTGAGCACCGCCTGGCATTGCCGCGTCAGCCTGATGCCGCGCTCGAATTCCTTCAGCGCCTGATCGAGCGGCATCTCGCCCTCCTCGAGCTTCTCGACGAGCTGTTCCAGATCCTCGAGCGTCTTTTCGAGCCGGGCAAGGCTCAGTTCCTTCTTGCTCATCGCGCGGTCCGCAGAATCGGCAGGTCAAGCTACACAGTGCACCTGGACCGGTCAATCGAATTAGAATGCAAGGCAGGGCGAGCCGCCGGTTGACAGCCCGGCGGTGAGCTTTTACATTCACATTTTAGACTAAGTCTAAGACACACCTGGCAGGCGTGAGCTTGTTGTTGAGGAGAAACGGTAATGGATCTTAAGGGCAGTCGAACGGAAACGAATCTAAAAGACGCTTTCGCGGGGGAGTCCCAGGCAAATCGCCGCTACCTGTACTTCGCATCGAAGGCCGATGTCGAAGGCTACAACGACGTGGCTGCCGTGTTTCGTTCAACGGCCGAGGGCGAGACGGGCCATGCGCATGGTCATCTCGAGTACCTGGAGGCCGTCGGCGATCCCGCTACCGGGCTGCCGATCGGCCAAACCGACGACAATCTGAAAGCGGCGATCGCGGGAGAGACCCACGAGTACACGGACATGTACCCGGGCATGGCCAAGGCCGCGCGCGACGAAGGATTCGAGGAGATCGCCGACTGGTTCGAGACACTCGCCAAGGCCGAGCGCTCGCATGCGAATCGCTTTCAGAAAGCCCTCAATACCCTCGACGGCTAGTCTCGGATGGAGTCTCGGATGGGGTCAGACCCCTTTCAGGTTTGGACTCGATCCAAACCTGAAAGGGGTCTGACCCCAATACCCGCAATACCCGAATGGCATCACGCGAAGGTAGCCTCGAAGCGCCGATCCGGCATCCGCTCGACTGGCGGTCGGACGAATTTTTCGACCAAGGCGCGCTCGACGCCGAGCTGACCCGGGTCTTCGACATCTGCCACGGCTGCCGGCGCTGCTTCAGCCTCTGTCACGCCTTTCCGACTCTGTTCGATCTCGTCGACGAGTCGGAGTCGGGCGAGCTCGATTCCGTGCCGAAGAGTGCCTTTGGCGAAGTCGTCGAGCACTGTTATCTCTGCGACATGTGCTACATGACGAAGTGTCCCTACGTGCCGCCGCATCCTTGGAACGTCGACTTCCCGCATCTGATGCTCCGCGCCAAGGCCAAGCGCTTTCGCGACGGCAAGACTCGGGCGCGCGACCGGTTACTGAGCGCGACGGATACCGTCGGCAATATCGCCGGCATTCCCGTCGTGGCTCAGGTCGTCAACGCGGTCAATGCCACGAGCACGGGGCGCCGGCTGCTCGAGAGCACGCTCGGCGTCGCCCGCGATGCGCCGCTGCCCAGGTACGAGAGCAAGACGGCGCGCAAGCGCCACAAGCAGAAGATCGCGCCGGCCTCGGGCCAGGCCCAGTCGGAAGGGCTCAAGGTCGCCGTGTTTGCGACCTGCTACGGCAACCGCAATCAGCCGCAGGTCGTCGACGACCTGATCGCGATCCTCGAGCACAACGGCATAGACGTTCGCCTGCCGGCATCGGAACGTTGCTGCGGGATGCCGAAGCTCGAAACAGGGGATCTCGATTCGGTCGCAACGCTCAAGGACAGGAACGTTCCGGTACTCAAGCGGCTCGTCGACTCGGGCTACGCCTTGACCGCCTGCATTCCGTCCTGTGTCCTGATGTTCAAGCAGGAGTTGCCCCTGCTGTTTCCCGACGACGATGACGTCAAGGCCGTCGCCGGGGCGTTCCATGATCCCTTCGAGTACCTGATGCAGCGCCACAGGCAAGGCGAGCTCAAGACCGACTTCAAGGCGGCGCTCGGCAAGATCAGCTACCAGGTCCCGTGTCATCTCAGGGTCCAGAACCTGGGGTTGAAGACCCGCGACGTGCTCGAGCTCGTGCCCGACACCGAGGTCAAGCCGATCGAGCGCTGCTCCGGGCACGACGGCACCTATGCGGTCAAGAAGGAGTATCGCGAGGTCTCGAAGAAGATCGCGCGGCCCGTGGCGCGTCAGGTCGATTCGGCCGGGGCCGACCACTTCACGAGCGATTGCCCGATGGCGGCCGAGCAGATCGCGAGCGTCGCCGGGTCTGCCGAGCCCACTCACCCGATTCAGCTACTGAGGCGCGCTTATGGCATTTGAGACGGCAGCGCATGGGCCGATCGCGGCCGGCGACCTCTACTCGCTCGAGGAATATCACAGGATCCGTCCGGAGTTTCGCGAGCGCGTGCTCGCGCACAAGAAGCACCGCCAGGTCGCCGTCGGCCCGAATGCGACGCTCTATTTCGAGGACCGCCTGACGATGCAGTACCAGGTGCAGGAGATGCTGCGCATCGAGCGAATCTTCGAGACCGAAGCGATCGAGGATGAGCTTTCGGCCTACAACCCGCTGATACCGACCGGGTCGAATCTGAAGGCGACGTTCATGATCGAGTTCCCGGACGTCGATGAGCGCAGGCAGCGTCTCGCCAGGCTCAAGGGGATCGAGGACCATCTCCATGCGCAGGTCGGAAACGGCGAGCGCATCGCCTGCATCGCGGACGAGGACCTCGAACGCACCAGCGAGGATAAGACGTCGGCCGTGCACTTCGTGCGCTTCGAGTTCGACGCGGCGAGCATCGATGCGCTTAAAGAGGGTGCGCCGCTCGCCTTTCTGATCGACCATCCCGAGTACCGTCATCGTTCGGATCTTTCAGCCGAACAACGTGCCGCACTGATCGCCGACTTCGATTAGACTGGGGCGCGATTGCCCCGGTGGGAGGGGTAGGGATTATCGGAGTCGATGTCGAAATCGTATCGCGCCGCTGATATCGAAGTACTGAGCGGTCTCGAGCCCGTGCACCGGCGTCCGGGCATGTACACGGACACGACGCGGCCGAATCATCTCGCGCACGAGGTCGTCGACAACAGCGTCGACGAGGCGCTCGCGGGCCATGCCCGGCGAATCGTCGTCAAGCTCTACGCCGACGGCTCGCTCGAGGTTGCCGATGACGGGCGCGGGATGCCGGTCGACGTGCATCCGAAGGAGAAGATGCCCGGTGTCGAGCTGATCCTGACGCGCCTGCACGCCGGCGGCAAGTTCTCGGACAAGCACTACAAGTTCGCGGGCGGCCTGCACGGCGTCGGCGTCTCGGTCGTCAATGCGCTCTCGAAACAGCTCGAGGTCTGGATCAAGCGCGACGGCAAGGAGTACAATATGAGCTTCGCCGGCGGCAAGCGCCGCGGCAAGCTCGAGACGGTCGGCAAGGTCGGCAAGGCCAATACCGGCACGACGATCCGCTTCTGGCCGGACCCCAAGTATTTCGACAGCCCTAAATTTTCCCTGTCGCGCCTGAAGCATCTGCTTCGCGCGAAGGCCGTGCTCTGCCCGGGCCTCGAGGTCGAGCTCGAGGTCGAGAAGCCGAAGGAAAATGAGAGCTGGTGCTACGAGGCCGGACTCGAGCAATACCTGCTCGAGAGCCTCGCCGATGCCGAGCGCCTGCCGGCCGAGCCCTTCTCGGGCAGCCTCAGCGGTCCGCGCGAGGCGATCGACTGGGCGCTCGTCTGGCAGCCCGACGGTACCCTCACGACGGCCGAGAGCTACGTCAATCTGATTCCGACCGTGCAGGGCGGCACGCACGTCAACGGCCTGCGCGCCGGGCTGACCGAGGCGCTGCGCGAGTTCTGCGAGTTCCGCGGCAATCTGCCGCGCGGCGTGAAGCTCGCGCCCGAGGATGTCTGGGAGGGCGTCAACTTCGTGCTCTCGGTCAAGATGCAGGATCCGCAGTTCGCGGGTCAGACCAAGGAGCGGCTCGGCTCGCGCGAGGTCGCAAGTTTCGTTGCGGGCGTCGTCAAGGACAGCTTCGCGCTCTGGCTCAACCAGCACCCGGAAACGGGAGACGAAATCGCCCAGCTCGCCATTGCCCGCGCACAGGCGAGATCGCGATCGGCCAAAAAGGTGACGCGCAAGCGAATCGTCTCGGGGCCCGCCCTGCCGGGCAAGCTCGCCGACTGCACCTTGCAGGAGCCCGAGCTCTGCGAGCTCTTTCTCGTCGAGGGCGATTCGGCCGGCGGCTCGGCCAAGCAGGCGCGCAACCGGGAGACCCAGGCCGTCATGCCGCTACGCGGCAAGATCCTGAACACATGGGAGGTCGACCCGGCGGAGCTCCTCGCCTCGCAGGAAGTGCACAACATCAGCGTCGCGCTCGGCATCGATCCGGGCGCAACCGACCTCGGCGGGCTTCGCTATCACAAGATCTGCATCCTCGCCGATGCCGATTCGGACGGTCAGCACATCGCGACGTTGCTCTGCGCCTTGTTCCTGAAGCACTTTCTTGCGCTCGTCGAAGAGCGGCACGTCTATGTGGCGATGCCGCCGCTTTATCGCATCGACGTCGGCAAAGACGTTCACTACGCGCTCGACGCCGCCGAGCGCGACCTGCTGCTCGACCGCATCGAGGCCGAGAGGAAGACGGGCAAGATCATGGTGACGCGCTTCAAGGGTCTCGGCGAGATGGATCCGATGCAGCTCAGGGAAACGACGATGGCGCCCGAGACGCGCCGTCTCGTGCAGCTCACGATCGGCTCCGACGGCAAGGGCAGGAAGGACCCGGCTTTCGAGTTGCTGGACAAGCTTCTGGCCAAGAAGCGCGCGAGCGACCGGCGCGACTGGCTGCAAGAGAAGGGAAACCTCGCCGAGGTTTGAGCGCGAGATTCGACATCGCGCGCCCCGGATCCGGCGCGCGCCGCACGATGGGGATGTCATGCAGGAACTGAGACTCGACTTCGACGGCATCGAAGAGCTGCCGCTCGCGACTTTCACCGAGAAGGCCTACCTCGACTACTCGATGTACGTCATTCTGGACCGCGCCCTGCCGCATCTCGGCGACGGGCTCAAACCCGTGCAGCGGCGCATCGTCTACGCGATGAGCGACCTCGGCCTCTCGGCCCAGTCGAAACCGAAGAAGGCCGCACGGACGGTCGGCGACGTGCTCGGCAAGTTCCATCCGCACGGCGATCTCGCCTGCTACGAGGCGATGGTGCACATGGCGCAGCCGTTCACCTACCGCTATCCGATCGTCGACGGCCACGGCAACTGGGGCTCGCAGGACGATCCTAAATCCTTTGCGGCGATGCGCTACACGGAAGCGAAACTGACGCCCTACGCGCGCGTGTTACTCGCCGAGCTCGGCCAAGGCACCGTCGACTGGACGCCGAACTTCGACGGCACGCTTTCAGAGCCCGTGCTGCTGCCCTCTCAGTTGCCGAACCTGATCCTCAACGGCACGAGCGGCATCGCGGTCGGCATGTCGACCGACGTGCCGCCGCACAATCTGCGCGAAGTCGCGGCCGCGCTGATCCGCCTGCTCGACGAGCCTGCCGCGACGCTGTCGAAGCTCATGCGCCACATCAAGGGGCCCGATTTCCCGACCGGCGGCGAGCTCGTCTCGACGCGCTCGGAGCTGACGCAGGTCTACAAGACGGGCTTGGGCAGCCTGAGGCTGCGCGCCCGCTACGAGATCGACAACGGCGAGATAATCATCGTCGAGCTGCCGCATCAGACCTCGGGCGCCAAAGTGCTCGAGCAGATCGCAACGCAGATGCGGGCGAAGAAGCTGCCGATGGTCGAGGATCTCCGCGACGAGTCCGATCACGAGAGCCCGACCCGGCTCGTGCTGACGCTCAAAGCGAGCGTCGACGCCCAGGCACTGATGAGTCATCTCTTTGCGACCACGGACCTCGAGCGCAGCATCCGGGTCAACTGTAACGTCATCGCGCTCGACGGACGGCCGAAGGTGTTCGGGCTCAGGGAACTGCTCGTCGAGTGGCTCGAGTTTCGAACGGCGACCGTCAGGCGCAGGCTCGAGCACCGGCTCGAGAAGGTCACGTCGCGTTTGCATGTTCTCGACGGGCTCTTGATCGCCTATCTCAATATCGACGCCGTCATCAGGATCATTCGGAGCGAGGACGAGCCGAAGCCCGTATTGATGAAGCGCTTCAAGCTCAGCGACACGCAGGCCGAGGCGATACTCGAGCTCAGGCTCCGCCACCTCGCCCGGCTCGAGGAGATGAAGATCAAAGGCGAGCAGAAATTGCTCGCCGACGAGGAAGCGGAGCTCAGGTCGACGCTGAAGTCCAAGGCGAAGCTGAAGAAGCTGATGCGCGATGAGCTCACGGCGCTCGCCGGGGAACACGGCGACGACCGGCGCACGAATCTGGTCGAGCGGCCGCAGGCGAAAGCCATCGCCGAGGCCGAGCTCGTTGCCAACGACCCGATCACGGTCGTGCTCTCGGCGCGCGGCTGGGCTCGGGCGGCCAAGGGCCACGAAATCGATGCCGAGGCGCTGGCCTATCGTTCGGGCGATGCGTTTCTTGCGGCTGCCCTGGGTCGGAGCAACGAGACGGCCATCTTTATCGACTCGACGGGGCGCGCCTACAACGTGCCGGCACACGCGCTGCCGTCCGCTCGCGGTCAAGGCGAGCCTTTGTCGGGGCATCTCAATCCGCCCGACGGTGCGAGCTTCTGCGCCGTCATGATCGGCAAGTCCGACGACCGCTGGGTCATCGCGTCGACGGCCGGCTACGGGTTCGTCGTCAAGCTCGAGGATCTTGCGACACGCAACAAGGCGGGCAAGGCCGCGCTGCGCGTGCCTGCGGGCGCCTCGGTCGTGACGGCGGCCCGCGTCGGCGAGGACACGGACCGGCTCGCGGCCGTTTCGAGCGACGGGCGGCTGCTCGTCTTCGAGCTCGAGGAGCTGCCCGAGCTCAGCAAAGGCAAGGGCAACAAGATTCTGTCGCTGCCGGGCAAGGGCAAGGAACGAATGGTCGCGATCGCCGCGCTCGGTCCGGAGCAGTCGCTGAAAGTGCGATCCGGCAAGCGCGATATGACGCTGAAGTCCAAAGACCTCGAGCACTACCTCGGCAACCGCGCGCGCCGCGGCATGGCCCTGCCGCGCGGCTGGCGCAACGTCGACCGGCTGACAGCCGAGTAATGGAGTCATGGGGTCAGACGCCTTTAGGTTCTGGAGTAATGGGGTCAGACCCCTTCAGGTTCGGGGCCCGAACCTGAACGGGTCTGACCCCACTTAGCCTAGCCGTGACCCCACTTAGCCGCGACTTAGCTGGCGGCTTCGAGGACGACCTCGGGCTCGTGCAGGTAGTGGCCCTGCATGTACGAGACGCCGAGCTGGAACAGGACGGCCATCGCGTTGGCATTCTCGACGCGCGAGGCGATCGTCTGGATCTTATGCCGGGTCGCGTTCGAGACGAAGCCGCGCAGCTTTTCCTGGATCGCACGATCGTCGGCGATTCGCTGCATGAACGAGCCGTCGAACTTGACGTAGTCCATCGGCGTGTTGGTCAAGACGCGCAGCGGATCGCGCCCGATGCCGAATTGCTCGACGGCGAAGCGGAACCCCAGGCTTCTGAGCGCCTTGGACAGCGCCACCGTCTGCTTCTGGTACTGACTCGCGTCATGCTCGCTGACCTGAAAGCAGATGTTCCGAGCCTTGACCCTCGAGTTCTTCATGTGACCGGAGATCCAGTCGACGAGGGACGGATCGAGTATCGATTCGTGCGACAGCTTGACGAAGACGAGATCGGAGGCTTCGCGGGCGCAGAAGGAGAACGAGGCATCGATGACCCAGCGGTCAATAGGGCGCAAGAGCTTGTTGCGCGCGGCCGTGGCCATGAAGTCGGACGCTCCGATCTCGTCGCCCTGCTCGTCGACCATGCGCACGACGGTATCGAACATGCGCTCCGCCGCGCCGCCGAGATTGGCGATGCTGAGGTGAACGAGGCGGAAGCGGTTCTCGACCAGGGCCGACTTGATCTGGCGAACCCAGAGCGCATCGATGCGCCGGATTCTCGTGCTCTCGTCGGCCGTCTCCTCGATGATGACCTGATTGCCGCCGTTCTGGCGGCTGTGCTGATTGGCGCGCTCGGCGCTGCGGATCAGGTCCTCGACGCGATCGGAGCTTTCGCCCATCTCGGCGAGCCCGATCGAGGAGGTCAGCGACAGCGAGCGGCCGGCCGCCTCGAACAGATGCTCGGAGATGCGGTGGAGCGCGTTCTCGGCCCAGGCCTGAATGTCGCGCAGGCTCCCCCGCTCGAGGACGAACGCGAATACTGTGCCGCCGAATCGTCCCGCGACGTCGGACTCGCTCATTAGCCGGCCGAGAATGCCGGCGAGCTGAGCAATGATTTCCTCGCTCGAGATCGGGCCGACGTCGCGCTCGACCTCGCTGAACTTGTCGGGGCGGATGATCGCGAGCGCGCGGGCGCCGCTCGCGGCGCGCTGATCGAGCTTGTCGGTCAGAATCTGAAGGAACTGCTGGCGCTGAAGGAAACCCGTGACGGGGTCCGTGTTGAGCACCTTCTCGACGATCGCCTCGGACTGAGCCTCGGCTTCGGGCGCCGGCCGGTGCCTGACGCTGAGCCGGGTCGCGGGCTCCCCGTCGAAGGTCGAGGGTTCGAGCTCGAGCTCGACCGTGACCGTCTTGCCATCGCCGGCCAGCGCCTCGACGCGCAGCGAGTCGCCGTCCCAACGGCCCTTGTCGCAGGCGATCAGCGCGCCCTTCAGCGTCGCCTGGCTGCTTCCCGCGAGGAAATCCATGATCGGGCCGAGCGCATCGTCGATCTTCGAGTCGACGAAGAGGTCGGCCCAGGCCTGATTGGCGTCGACGACGATACCTTCCTGAACCTGCGCGATCGCATCGGTCGAGCCCGACATGAACGTCTTGAGCTGCTTCTTGTATTGCGTCGCCGATCGGAGCGTATCGTTGAGCGCCCGTTCGAGATGAAAGCCGCGAAGCTCGCGCTCGCAGACGATGCAGATTCTCTCGGGATTCGCCGTCGACACGAGGTCGCAGGCGCCGGCCTGGAGCGCTTCGGTGATCGCGGCCTCGTCGGCCGTCGATCGCACGGCGATCAGCGGCGACATCCTGGCGTAGAGCTGTCGCAGCTTTGCGACCTCGCGAACGCTGGCCGTGTGGTGCTCGGCGAAGAAGATCAGCAGGTTAGGCGGGTCGGCATCGAGCAGCGTCTCGAGCTGGTCGAGCTTGGTGATACCGCGGCAGCGTACCGGGTGGCCGGCATCCCGCATCGTCTTGTTGAAGTAGGCAACGTCCTCGCTGCGCTCGGTCAGAATGACAACGGGAACGGAAGACTCGTTCATGCGGCTCGGCGATAGACCCCGGAAGGAATACGCTCAGTCTAACGATCGGTACGTGTCGCACTGGTACGCGCTTCACAGCTTTCGAGCTTTAGCTCGAGAATACGCTGCAAAGCTAGACGAACGGCGTTTTACTTAATTCGCCGGCCTCGTCGCGCACCAGCGTCGGCACCAGGTATCCGGGTGCCTGCTTGCGGATTGCCGCGACGAGCGCCGCAGCCTCGTGCTCCGCCACCTCGAAGTGGGCCGCGCCCGAAACACGGTCGAGCAGGTGAAGGTAATACGGCACGATCCCGGAGCGGCGCAGGCGCTCGCCGAGCCGGATCAGCGTTTCTACGTCGTCGTTGATGCCGCGCAGCAACACGGACTGATTCAGCAGATAGTCGGTGCAATGCTTGAGCGCCGTCGCGGCTGCTCTGACCGACTCGTCGATCTCGGCGGGATGATTCGCATGGACGACGACGATCGTGTCGAGGCGCGTGCCGGCGAGAATCTCGACGAGGCCCGCCTCGACGCGCGACGGCAGGACGATCGGAAAGCGCGTGTGGATTCTGAGGCTTTCGACGCCGGGCAGGGCCTCGATCCGCGAGATCAGCCGGCCGAGCCGCTCATTCGAGAGGCAGAACGGGTCGCCGCCGCTGAGTATCACCTCGCGAACGCCGGGTGTTGCCCGGATCGCTTGAAGCGCCGGTTCCCAGTCGTCACGGGCGGCGGTCTGATCGGCGTAGGAAAACTCGCGCCGGAAGCAGTAGCGGCAATGCACGGGGCAGGCGCCGGTCGTGATCAGCAAGGCGCGCCCCGGGTACTTCAGGATGCTGCCGTGGCGGGCGAGGCCGCGCTCGCCGAGCGGGTCGGGCCCGAAGCCGGCGATCCGCGCGTCCTCGGCGCGCGTCGGGAGCACCTGGCGCAGCAGCGGATCGAGCGGGTCGCGCTTGCGCATTCTGTCGATGAAGCTGCGCGGCACGAGCAGCGGAAACTCAAGTGCCGGGCTTGCGCCGTCACGGAGCGAGCCGGCGGGCAGCTCGAGCAGCCGTTCGAGCTCGCCGATCTCGCGCACGGCCTCGCGCAGCTCCCGCTGCCAGCTCGCAGGCCGGTTTGCGCTAGCTTCTTCGAGTGGGTGGGCCAAACTGGTGCGATCCCGACATTCGACGCGGTATGATGCCGCGCCCATTATAGAGAGAGCCCGGCTTTTCCTCATGGCGAGCTACAACACGAACGAGTTTCGCGGCGGCCTGAAGATCATTCTCGACGCCGATCCCTACGTCATCGTCGAGAACGAGTTCGTCAAGCCGGGCAAGGGTCAGGCCTTCAATCGCGTCCGCGTCAGAAACCTGAAGACGGGCCGCGTCGTCGACAAGACGTTCAAGTCGGGCGAGGCGGTCGAAGCGGCCGACGTCGTCGATCAGAACATGCAGTATCTGTACGCTGACAGCGAGTTCTGGCATTTCATGCTGCCCGACACCTACGAGCAGTTCGCGGCCGACGAGAATGCCGTCGCCGACGCCACGCAGTGGCTGAAGGAAGGCGACACCTGCCTCGTGACGCTCTGGAACGGCGTGCCGCTCGCGGTTGCGCCGCCGAACTTCGTCGTGCTGACGATCGTCGAGACCGATCCCGGTGTGCGCGGCGACACGGCTCAGGGCGGCGTCAAGCCGGCCAAGCTCGAGACCGGCGCCGTCGTGCGCGTCCCGCTCTTCGTCGAGGAGGGCGAGGCCATCAAGGTCGACACGCGCTCCGGCGAATACGTCTCCCGCGTGTGACGGGTCGCTGACGCTGACTTGGGGTCAGACCCCTTTTTCTCCCGGCAGAGCCGGGAGAAAAAGGGGTCTGACCCTAGCGCTGACGGGGTCAGACCCCGTTCAGGTTTCTCCCGGCTTGCCGGGAGAAACCTGAAAGGGGTCTGACCCCACGTGCGGGAAGCTCACCGCCTCGGCAAGCGAATCAGCCCCCATCAGCAGCCCGATCAAGCGATCGAGCCCAACCGCAACGCCGGCGCATTCCGGCAGCCCCGCCTCGAGCGCCGCGAGCAGCTCGGCGTCGATCGGCGGCGCGGGCAGGCCGACTTCGCGCCGCGCCTCGAGATCAGCCTCGAAGCGCCGGCGCTGCAGCGCGGCGTCGGTCAGCTCGCGAAAGCCGTTGCCGAGCTCGAGCCCGTTGACGAAGACCTCGAAGCGCGCGGCGACGGGCGGCGCGGTCGGCTTGACCGCGGCGAGCGCCGCCTGGCTCGCGGGATAGTCATATAAGAATACGGCCGTGTCGCGCGGCCAGTCGGCGGTCAGCGCCGTGCCGACGGCGAGATCGAGCAGCGCATCGGGTCCGAGGCTCGCCGGCGCGTCGACATTGCGCTCGGCAAGCGCGCGCGCCAACGCCCGACAGCCGTCGGCATCGAGCTCGAGCGGATCGACGTCGAACGCGGATTCGAAGGCCTCGCGATAGCTGAGGTCGAGGCGCGCGAGAGGCGAGAACCTCGGCTCGAGCACGATCCCGAGCAGCGCGAAGACCTCGTCGATCAAAGCGCGCTCGTCGAAGCCCGTCCGGTACCACTCGAGCAGCAGGAACTCCGGCTGATGCCAGCGGCCGAGCTCGGCGTCGCGGTAGACGCGCGCGATCTGAAAAATGTCGCCGCTGCCGGCCGCGAGCAAACGCTTCATCGCGAACTCCGGCGAGGTCTGAAGGTAGCGCCGGCCGCCGAGCGAGCGCACCGGCGTGCTCAAGCTCGCAAGCGCGGGGTCGGTGACCGCCGCCGCCGACAGCGCCGGCGTGTCGACCTCGATGACGTCGCGGGCGGCGAAAAACTCGCGAATCGCCGCGAGCACGCTCGCCCGGACCCGAAGCCGTTCGCGCAGGTCGGCGGCGGGACTCATCGGCCCGCGAGCCCGCGTTCAGCTCGCATCGGAGACTCTGATGCGCCCGAGCGCCTGGCCCATTCTGACGGCCTGGCCGGCAGCGAGCGTATCGAGCCATTCGACCGTGCCGCGCGGAAACAGAACGACGACGGTCGAGCCGAGATTGAAACGTCCGAGCTCGTCGCCTGCGGCCAGGGCGAGCGGCGCCTCGGCTGCCAGCACGCGCTCCCGGCCGCTCGCGATCTCTCCGCTGAGCCGCGTCGTCAGGCTTGCGACGTTGAGCGCGCCGATCATGACGACGACGGAGTAGCCGATCCCGGTCGCGAGCCAGAGCGCGACGCGCTCGTTACGGCAGTAAAGACCCTCGATTCTCTGCGTCGTTCGCGCGTTGACGCTGTAGCGCTTGCCCGGCACGTAGCGGCCGCGATCGAGGCGGCAGGCTACGGGCGCATGCACGCGATGATAGTTGTGCGGCGCAAGGTAGATCGTCAGATAGCTGCCGCCCCGAAAGGCCGCGAGCGACTCGGGCGGCTCGGCCAGCAGCGCCTCGACGGTATACGTCTTGCCTTTGGCCTGCACGATATTCGTGCCGTCGAGCCGGCCGAACTCGGCCAGTGTCCCGTCGGCCGGGCTTGCGACGACGTCGCTGCCGGCCGCGATCGGACGCGCTCCGGCTTTGAGCTCGCGCGTGAAAAACTCGTTGAAGCTCCGGAATTCGTTTCGATCGGGGTTCGCCGCCTCGTCGAGATCGACGCCGTAGAGCCGGCAGAAGCCGCCGATCAGCAGCTTCTTGAGCCAGGTTTTCTCGCTGCGCGCGAGGCGGTAGACGATCCGCCCGGAGAGCTTCTGCGGTACGAGGGCGAGCGCAACGGCGCCTGCCAGCCCGCGAAGATGCGCTAAGCCCGTCAGGCTCGAAGGCCTCCGGTCATCGCTCCGCCGCGCGCAACGCGAGGTAATCGCCGACGATGTCGTCGGCCCGGTGCGACGAGCCGCCGAAAAGCGCAATCCAGCGGCCGGCATCGTCGAGCACGAATATCGTGCCGTTGTGAACGACGTTGTAGACGGCGTCGCCCGAGACTTCCTTGTGCACGGTGACGCCGAGCGCGTCGAGCAGCGGATCGAGTGCCGCCTCCGGCGCCGTCGCGCCGACGAAGCGCTCGTCGAAGCCGTCGAGATAGGCACGGATGCGCTGCGGCGAGTCGCGCGCAGCGTCGACGCTGACGAACAGCACCTCGGGCGCGACCTCGGGCGCGTCCGCGCGCAGCCGATCGACGGCTTCGGCGATGATCGCTAACGCGATCGGGCAGATATCGGGGCAATTCGTGAAGCCGAAGAAGACGAGCACATGGCGGCCGGCGAGATCGTCGATCGAAAACGGCTCACCTTGCGCGTCGGTCAGCGCGACCGCCGGCAGCGGCCTCGGCTCGTCGAGCACCGTCGCGACCTCGACCGGCGGCGGTGTTTCGGCCGGCCGCGGCACAAGAAACAGCACGGCGACGAGCGCAACGAGCGCGATGACGAGAATTCTGAGCATGCCGCCGATCACGCTGCGATTATTGCATATCGATCAATTGCCCAGCGTTTATGATGCGCCGGCAATGACACGCGAAGAGCTGAGAACCGCGCTCGAGGCCGCCGACTCGCGCGACGGCTGGATCGATACTGTCGGCCGATTTTTCGCCGCCCATCGCATCTTCTACGGGCACGGAACGGACAACGCTACCGACGAAGCCTACTGGCTCATCTGGAAGCTCAGCAGCCTGACGACCTCGCTCGCGCAATCGTCGCCGGATCCCGCGCTGATACCGCTGATCGTCGAAACTGCGCGCCGGCGCGTCGAGGAGCGCGTGCCGATGGCTTATCTGCTCGGTTCTGCCTGGTTCGCCGGGCTCGAGTTCGAGGTCAATCGCAGCGTCCTGATTCCCCGCTCGCCGCTCGCCGAAACAGTCGAGCGGTGTTTCGAGCCCTGGTGCCGGCTCGACGACGGCGATCGCATCCTCGAGATCGGCACGGGCGCAGGCTGCATCGCAATCGCGGCGGCCGTGCATCATCCGGGGCTTGCCGTCGATGCGACCGAGATCGATCCGCGGTCGCTCGCGGTCGCGCGCGCCAATGTCAGGCGGCATCGTGTCGAGCATCGCGTGCGCCTGATCGAGGCCGACCTCTTTCCGAGCGGCGAGACGCGCTATCGCGCTATCATATCGAATCCGCCTTACGTGCCGACGCGCGAGCTTGCGGCGTTGCCGGCGGAGTACCGGCACGAGCCCGCTGCGGCGCTCGATGGCGGAGAGGACGGCCTCGACGTCGCGCGGCGGATACTGGCCGGCGCCGCCGGGCGGCTTCTGCCGGACGGCGTCTTGATCGTCGAGGTGGGTCAGTCCGCGGCGGCCCTCGTCGAAGCCTGGCCGCGCGTGTCGTGGACCTGGCTCGAGTTCGAGCGCGGCGGGGAAGGCGTTTTCCTGTTGACGGCGGATGAATTGATCGATGGCTGGCGATAGCTTCGGCAGGCTGTTTACCGTGACGAGCTTCGGCGAAAGCCACGGCCCGGCGCTCGGCTGCGTCGTCGACGGCTGTCCGCCCGGCCTTGCCCTGACCGAGGCCGATATCCAGAAGGATCTCGATCGCCGCCGGCCCGGCACCTCGCGTCACGTCACGCAACGGAAGGAGTCGGATACGGTCGAGATTCTCTCGGGCGTTTTCGAGGGCGAGACGACAGGGACGGCGATTGGGCTTTTGGTCAGAAACGAGGACCAGCGCTCACGCGATTACACGAAGATCAAGGACAAGTTCCGTCCGGGCCATGCCGACTTCACGTATTTCAAGAAGTACGGGCGGCGCGATTATCGCGGCGGCGGACGCGCTTCGGCACGCGAGACCGTCATGCGCGTCGCGGCCGGCGCCATCGCGCGCAAGTACCTGGCGGAGCGCGTCGGCATCTCGATCCGCGGCTACCTTGCGGAGATCGGGCCCCACCGGCTCGAGCCCGTTGCGCTCGATACCGTCGACGAGAATCCGTTCTTCTGCCCCGATCCCGACAAGATCCAGGCGCTCGAGGAATTCATGATCGCGCTCAGGCGCGAAGGCGATTCGATCGGCGCGCGCATCAATGTCGTGGCAGCGGGCGTGCCGGTTGGCCTCGGCGAGCCCGTCTTCGACAAGCTCGAAGCCGATCTCGCCCACGCGCTGATGAGCATCAACGCGGTCAAGGGCGTGGAATTCGGGGACGGATTCCGCGTCGTGCAGCAGCGCGGCAGCGAGCATCGAGACGAGATCAGGCCCCAGGGCTTCGACAAGAATTCTTCGGGCGGCACGCTCGGCGGGATCTCGAGCGGCCAGGACATTTTGATCAGTATCGCGCTGAAACCGACGTCGAGCATTCAGGTCCCCGGTGCTACCGTCGATACCGAGGGTCGGGCGACCGATATCGTCACGACGGGGCGCCACGATCCATGCGTCGGACTGCGCGCGACGCCGATCGCCGAAGCGATGGTGGCGTTGACGCTGATGGATCACTACCTGCGCGATCGCGCGCAGAACGCGGACGTCGACCGCGCCCGCGCGCCCGTCGAGCCGAAACGCGTCGAGCCGACCGCGGGCTGAAACACCCCGTCGCCTTCACCGTCGTGCCGCCGATCGACGCCTGCGTCGACGGCGGGTTCACGCGCGAGGAGATGAAGATCGTCCGGGAGACGCGTAAGATACTCGAGGGCCCATATTATGGTAAATGCAACCGCGGCGCGGGTTCCGGTCTGCTTCGGCCATTCCGAAGCGGTGCATCTCGAAACTCGAACGAAAATCACAGTCTCCGGGGTCCAGAAATTGTTAAATTCCGCGCCTGGAGTCGTGTTGCTGGATGGCGAGAACAGTATTCAGATTGCCGAGATTTTGGTAAACCAGCTTATGTAAGGTATCGTTCGACCGGGGAGATTTAATGAGATCACTGGCACGTTGGGGCTGCTTGCCGTTGTTGGCGGCTCCCCTGAGTTCGTGGGCGCTGTCGCTCGGCGAGATCGAGGCCAATTCCTTTCTGAATCAGCCCCTGAACGCCGAGATTCCATTCACGGCGACCCCCCAGGAGCTGGCCACGCTCAGCGTCTCGATGGCGCCGGCCACGGAGTTCCTCGCCAACGGCCTGGAGTACCCGGCATTCCTGAGCTCGATCGAGTTCGAGGTCGGGCGAAACGCCTCCGGCCAAAGCGTCATCATCGTCCGGTCGCGCCAGGCCATCGCCGAGCCGTTCCTGACGATGCGCGTGGCGGTCACGCATGCCCGCGGCGGCTTCACGCGCGAATATTCGGTGTTCCTCGATCCGCCGCTGTTCCGCGCCGATCAGGCCGCGCCCGAGCCGATCACCGCGCCGGTCACGCGCGACCCGGCGCCTGATGTCACGCGCGCGCCGATCGAGCGTCCCGCGCCGGCACCGCAGCCCCAGCCGCAGCCGGCGGCACCGCAGCCTTCCGCGCAGCCGTCTTCCGCGGCGCCGCAGCCGGTGTCCCAGTCCCAGTCCGCGCCCGCCGGCGATTACACCGTGCTGGCCGGCGATACGCTCTGGAGCATCGCGAACCGCTATCGACCGGGCAGCGTCTCGACGAACCAGGCGATGATCTCGATCTTCGAGGCCAATGCAGCCGCCTTCGACGGCAACATCAACCGGCTGCGCCGCGGCGCAATTCTCCGTATTCCCCCGTCCGCGCAGCTTGCGAGCGTTCCGGTCGCTTCGGCGAACGCCGAGGTGCAGCGCCAGATCGAAGCCTGGCAGAACCAGATCGAAACCTCACCGCAGCTCGTCCTGCTGCCGCCGAGCGAATCGGCCGCGGCGCCGGGCGCTTCGGTGCCGGGCGCCGAGTCGTCGGCGCGCATCGACGCGCTCGAAGGCGAGGTCACCGATCTCGAGTCGAATCTTGCCGATACCGAGGCCGAGCTCGCCGAGGCGCGACGCCTGCTGGAGCTCCGCGACGCGGAGCTTGCGAACCTCCAGCGCGACCTTGCGGCCCGCGAGGCCGAGCCGGTAGCCGGGGCGGATCTCGAGGCCGAGCAGCTGTTCGTCGACGAGGATCCGGCGGCCGAGGCCGCCCCGCCCGAGCCCGTCGAGGCCGAGGCACCCGTCGAGGCGGAGCCCGAGCCCGCGCCGGCCGAAAGCGCGCCGCCACTCGTCGTGGTCAGCCAGGACGCAGGCCCGTCGCTCGTCGATCGCGCGCTCGAGTGGATCATGAATCCGATCGTCGCCATCGGTGGCGGTGCGCTCGTCGTGCTGATCGCGGCGCTCGCTTTCCTACGCCGGCGCCGCGACGTCGAGGACGTCACCGGACAGTGGGAGGCGCTCGAAGCGGAGCTCGACGACGAAACCGACCTCGCGGCGACGGCGAGAATTCGCGCCAAGGCGAGGAAGGAACCGGACATGGTCGTCGTCGAGGGACTGCTCGGCGACGAGACGTTCGAAGAGCAGCGATTGAGCGGCACGGCGGAGAGCGAGGCGCTCGACTCCGAGGACGACTTCGACTTCGGCGATGCCGGCACGGCCGAGGTCCAGACACTGCTCGATCCCGACGATTATTCCGACGCGGCCGAGCGCGAGCCCGACCCTGCCGCGCAAACGCTCTCGAGCCAGACGCTCTCGAGCCAGACTGTCATCGATCTCGATCAGGCCGACCCGATCGCCGAGGCCGACTTCCACATGGCCTACGGCCTCTACGATCAGGCCGCCGATCTGATCTCGAAGGCGCTGAAGGCCGATCCCGACAACCACGACCTGAAGCTGAAGCTGATCGAGGTCTATTTCGTCTGGGGCAACAAGGAGCAGTTCCAGGAAGCCGCGAGAAGTCTGCGCGCGGACGGCGGTACCGCCGACTGGGACAAGGTCGTCATCATGGGCAAGCAGATCTGCCCCGACGATCCGCTCTTTGCCGACGCGACGGCCTCGGCCGGCGAGGTCGATCTCGACCTCGCGGGCGGTGCGGCCGGGCTCGACTTCCCGTTCGCCGAGGGCGACGGCGATGACGTCGATCTCGACCTCGGCCTCGTCGATACCGGCGAGCTGTCGCTGGCGCAAAGCGGCGTCAACAAGACGCCGCGGAAGCCGGCGGCCGATGACATCGACATGCTCGACATCGGCGCCAGGACCCAGGCCGGCCTCGAGGCCGCGTTGCTGGAGGACATGGACGACGAGGGCGAGAAGACGACGCCGGGCGGCGAGATCGGCGATCTCGACGCGACGATGGAATCGCCGACGATCAGCACCGAGACGCGGGGACTCTCCGACGAGCTGACGCTCGAGAGCCCGACCGTCGAAAGCCTCGGGCCCGATGCGCCGACCGTCGAGACGCCGACGATCGAGACGCCCGCGGCGGGCGACGAGATCGGCGATACCGTCGAGCATCTGCGGCCCGACCAGGGCATCGGCATCGAGATGACGGCGGAGATCGAGATCGATGATCTGGGGCTCGAGATAGGCGATCTCGACGACGTGCCGAACGAGCTGACCGACACCGGGACCGTCGAGCGGTCGGCTTATCTGGTCGATGCCGACGACGAGCTGCTGTCGGCGACGGGCGTGACCCAGGTGCTCGACGAGCAGGACATCGATGACATCGAGCACACGGGCACGGCGATCCTCGGCGATGAGGACGCGACGATGATGGCGCCGGGATTCGATTCCGAGGCGACCGGCACGTCGACGGCCGTGCTCGAGCAGCAGGTCTCGCACTACGATCCCGATCCGCCGAGCTTCGAGGACGACCTCGACCTGAATCTCGACGACTTCTCGATCGCGCTCGAGGGCGCCGATACGGCCGAGCATCCGATGACCTCGCGATTCGGCAGCGATCTCGATCTCGATATCGGCATCGATGTTCCGGCCGACGATGAGCCGACGGGCACCGAGGAGGTTGCGCTCGATCCGCAGACGATGACCGAGGTCGGCACCAAGCTCGATCTCGCGCGGGCCTACATCGACATGGGCGATCCCGACGGCGCCAAGAGCATACTCGAGGAGGTGCTCAGCGAGGGCGACGCGGGTCAGCGCAGCGAAGCCAAGGCGCTGATCCAAGCGCTCCCGGCGGCCTAGCCTCCCGCGCGCCGCCGCGGGTCGCCCGCGATGTCGAGACTGGCGCTCGCCTGCGAGTACGACGGCACCGATTTCGTCGGCTGGCAGGCGCAGGCCAACGGACGCTCCGTCCAGGCCGCGCTCGCCGAGGCCATCTCGGCCGTCGCCGACGAGCCCGTCGGCGTGCACGGCGCCGGTCGCACCGACGCCGGCGTCCATGCCGATTGCCAGATCGCGCACTTCGACACGCGCGCCGCGCGAACACCGCGGCAATGGCTGCTCGGTATCAACTCGAATCTGCCCGACGACGTCTCGGTGCAAGCGGTCGTGCCCGTGCCCGCGAGCTTCGATGCGAGGCGCTCGGCGCTCTGGCGCGAGTACCGTTATACGATCGCCTGCCGGCAGACACGGCCGGCGCAAGACCGTCGCTTCGTCTGGTGGCTGCGCGATACGCTCGATTGCGACGCGATGACGGCTGCGGCCTCGGCCTGGCTCGGCGAGCGCGACTTCTCGGCTTTTCGCGCCGCGCAGTGCCAGTCGACGACGCCGATGCGGCGAATGCTCGGAATCGCGATAGCGAAGGCGCCCGATCGGCTCGAGCTCAGGTTCAGGGCCAACGCCTTTCTCTATCATATGGTGCGCAATCTCGTCGGCGCGATGGTCGCGATCGGCCGCGGCGAGCAGCCCGTCGCGTGGGCGCGCGAGCTGATTGCGAGCCGCGACCGCAGCCGCGGCGCCGCGACGGCGCCGGCGCAGGGACTGTCGCTCGCGGCGGTCGGGTACCCGGAAAGTTTTGGGGTGCCGATTGTGCCGATTGGGGTCAGACCCCTTTCAGGTTCGGTCCCCGAACCTGAAAGGGGTCTGACCCCGTCTTCGACCGCGTCACCGACCCCGTCTGCGCCGTCTTCGACCCGGAAAGGGCTCTGACCCCATGCTGTTATCATTTCGCATGGGGTTGCGGGACACTAGATGAGCTGGTTCGACAAATTGATGCCGTCGCGCATTCGCACGGAACAGCGCAACCGCCGCTCGGTGCCCGAAGGCCTCTGGGTCAAGTGTCCGAATTGCCAAGCGCAGCTCTACGTAGCCGATCTCAAGCGCAACCTTCAGGTTTGCCCCACATGCGATCATCATCTGCGCATCGATGCGCGCGACCGGCTCGGGCTCTTTCTCGACGAAGGCACGGGCAGGGAGATCGGAGCCTCGCTCGAGCCCCAGGATCCACTCAAGTTCAAGGACTCGAAGCGGTATCGCGATCGTCTAGCCGATTACCAGAAAAGGACCGGCGAGAAGGACGCGATGGTCGTCATGGCCGGCGAGCTGAAGTCGATTCCGATCGTGGCGGCCGCATTCGAGTTCGAGTTTATGGGCGGATCGATGGGCTCCGTCGTCGGCGAGCGTTTCGTGCGCGGGATCGCGCGCGCGATTGAGGATAAGAGGCCTGTCGTCTCGTTCGCCGCGAGCGGCGGCGCCAGGATGCAGGAAGCGCTGTTTTCGCTGATGCAGATGAGCAAGACGAGCGCGGCGATCGCGATGCTCGGCGAGGCGGGCCTGCCTTACATTTCCGTCGTCACGGATCCGACGCTCGGCGGCGTCTCCGCCTCGCTCGCGATGCTCGGCGACGTCAACATTGCCGAGCCCGGCTCACTCGTTGGTTTCGCGGGGCCGCGCGTGATCGAGCAGACAGTCGGCGAGAAGCTGCCCGAAGGCTTTCAGCGCGCCGAGTTCCTGCTCGAGAAAGGCGCTCTCGACATGATCGTCGATCGCCGGCACATGCGCGACGAGATCGCGTCGCTGTTGAACAAGCTCTTGCCCGAAGCGCGCAATTGAGACGATTCGAAACGCTCGGCGAGTGGCTCGCGTGGCTTTCGACGCTGCACCCGAAGCAGATCGACATGAGTCTCGAGCGGGTCTCGGGCGTGCTCGAGCGACTCGACATCGCCGATCCGCCGTACGAGGTCATTGCGGTCGGCGGTACCAACGGCAAGGGTTCCTGCGTCGCATTGCTCGAGAGCATCTATCTCGCGGCCGGATACGCCGTCGGCGCATTCACGTCGCCGCACCTCATCGCGTTCAACGAGAGAATCCGCTTCGGCGGCCGTGACCTCGGCGACGCGGCGCTGATCGAGCTGTTCGAGCTGATGGACGCCGCGCGCGGCGAGCTGACGCTGTCCTACTTCGAGGCCTCGGCCGTTGCAGCCATGCTGCACTTCGCGCGCGCGGGCGCCGACGTCGCCGTGCTCGAGGTCGGCATGGGCGGACGTCTCGACGCCGTCAATGCGCTCGACGCCGATGCCGCGCTGATCGTCAGCGTCGACCTCGATCACATGGAGTACCTGGGACCCGACCGCGACGCAATCGGACGCGAGAAGGCCGGCATCGCCCGGCCGGGTAGGCCGGTCATCGTCGCCGATCGCGAGCCGCCGCAGGGGCTGCTCGATGAGATCGCGCGGCGCGGCGGCGAGATGCGGGCGATCGGTGCCGATTTCAGCGCCGAGCCGCTCGGCAAGCGATTCGCCTACCGCGCGGAGGGCCTGGCCGAGCGCCTCTTCCCGCAACCGGCTTTCGGCAGCCGCATTCAGCTTGCGAACGCGGCTGCCGTCGTCGCCGTCACCGATGCGATGCAGGCGCGGCTGCCCGTTGCCGACGAGCAGATCGCGACCGGGCTCGAGACGGCCCGTCTCAGGGGGCGGTTCGAGCGCGCTTTCGTCACCGGAGGTGACCGTGCCAGCCGCGTCGAATGGGTCTTCGACGTCGCGCATAATCCGGCCGCGGCGGCGCTGTTTCACGAGGCGGTGACGGGACTCGATCCCGTGCCGCGCACGATAGCTGTGTTCGGCGCGATGGCCGACAAGGATATCGCTGCCGTCGTCCGGCCGTTCGTCGAGCTCGTCGACGCCTGGTTCGTCGGCGGACTCGATTCGGACCGCGGCGCCGATCCCGAAGACCTCGCGGCTCTGTTGCGCCGCGAGGGCGCGCGCCATGTGTCGGTCTATGACGACATCGGCGCCGCCGCAATCGCGGCGATCGAGACGCGGGCCGATCGAGCACTCGCCTTCGGCTCCTTCTATACCGTCGGTCCCGCGATGCAGGCGGTTGGGCTATACTGACGATTCCCCAAGCTACCCGAAATCCTGGTGGAACCACACGTAAAGGAACGGATCGTTGGCGCGGCTATTCTCGTTGCGCTCGGCGTCTGGATCATCCCGTGGGTGCTCGATGGTCCCGATGAGGCAATCGAAGCCTCCGAGGCCGTTTCCGACGAGCTCCTGCCCGCGAGCGACGACACGGGGCCGGTCCGGAGCGAGACGGTCGAGCTCGATCCCGCGCCGCCCGCCCCGAGCAGCCGAGCGGCACGCGCGCCGGACGCTGCGAGCGCGGCGGAACTAGCGCGCGACGAAGCATCCGTTGCCGCGGCCGAGATTGCCGGCGAAGACGGCAGCGGGACCGGAGACGCCGCGGCGCCGGCCGGGGCTGGCACCGACGACCGGGTTGCGGCCGTAGTGGCCGCCGACGGCGATGCGCAGGCGCAGCCGGACCCGGCTGCGGCGGCGCCGGCCCGATCGGCCGCCGCGGTGTCGGCAACGGGCCGCGACGGCTGGGCGGTCCAGCTCGGCGCCTTCGGCGACCTCGCCAACGCCCATCAGCTCGCCTCGCGCGTTTCGACCTATGGTTATTCGGCCTACGTCTCGGAGTTTCGCTCGGGCGGCGAGACGATGCACCGCGTCAGGGTCGGCGGGTTCGACAGCGAGAACGAGGCCGACGCGGCGGCGGGCTCGCTGTCCGCTCATGGCTTTCCCGGGCGCGTGATCTCCCCGGAGTAGCTGCCAGACGATGTCATGGATTGACTACGCGATCATCGCGATCTGCCTGGCGTCGGCCGCATTCGGATACTGGCGCGGCTTCGTCAAGGAGGCGATCGCGCTCGTGACGTGGCTGGTTGCGATCCTGCTCGCGTGGCAGGGCGCCTGGCTCGTCGAGGACAGGCTCGGCGAGTGGACCGCCGCTCCGGAGCTGCGCGTCTGGGCGGCGCGCGCGATTATCTTCATCGGCGTGCTGATCGTCGGCGGCCTGCTTGCCTGGCTCATGCGGGCGCTGATACGGAGCACGGGACTGTCGAGCACCGACCGGTCGCTCGGCGCGCTGTTCGGCCTCGCGCGCGGCGTGCTGCTCGCGGGGCTGCTGGCGATCGTCATCGGGCTCGCCGAGCTCGACGACGAGTCGTGGTGGGCCGGCGCTCGATTGCGCCCCTTTTGCGAGCAGGTGGCGGAGGGAATCATTTACTATGCCGGCCTCGGGCGGCGGTATCTCGAGGGCGAAGATCCGCTCGGCGTCGAGAGTGCCGGGGTCGCCGCGGGCGACGTCGTCGCCGAAGGTGAGATTGTCCGGACTCTATAGGGATTGAGCGTATGTGTGGAATCGTAGGTATCGTCGGGCGCTCGGCCGTCAATCAGAGGATTTACGATGCGCTGACGGTGCTTCAGCACCGCGGCCAGGATGCGGCCGGCATCATCACCGAGCGCAACGGCCACCTCTTCATGCGCAAGCGCAACGGCCTCGTGCGCGACGTGTTTCAGGAACGGCACATGGTGGGCCTGCGCGGCAACATCGGCCTCGGCCACATCCGTTATCCCACGGCGGGCAGCGCGAGCCTGCACGAAGCCCAGCCGTTCTACGTCAATTCGCCGTACGGTATCTGTCTCGGCCACAACGGCAATCTCGTCAACACCGAGGAGCTCAAAGCCCTGATCGTGCACCAGGATCGCAGGCACCTGAACACGACCTCGGACTCCGAGCTCCTGCTCAACGTCTTTGCGCACGAGCTCGCCCAGCGCGATAGCTCGGCGCTCAGGCCCGACGACATTCTCGACGCCGTTCAGGCCGTGCACGCGCGCTGCTCGGGCGCCTATGCCGTCGTTGCGCTGATCGTCGGTCACGGCGTCGTCGCGTTTCGCGACCCGCACGGCATCCGGCCGGTTGTGCTCGGGGTTCGCAGGACGCCGATGGGCACGGAGCGCATGGTCGCTTCGGAGAGCGTCGCGCTCGATGCGCTCGACTTCGAGCTCGAGCGCGATATCCGGCCGGGCGAAGCGGTGTTCATCGATCACGACGGCCAGCTCTACAGCAAGGCCTACGAGGGCGAGGCGACCTTCGCGCCCTGCATCTTCGAGTACGTCTACTTCTCGCGCCCCGACTCGATTCAGAATAACGTCTCGGTCTACAAGGCCAGGCTCAGAATGGGGGAGACGTTGGCAGAGAAGATCGAGAGGCTGAGGCCCGATCACGACATCGACGTCGTGATACCGATTCCCGACACGTCGCGCACGGCCGCGATGCAGGTGGCGCACGGCCTCGGCGTCAAGTACCGCGAAGGCTTCATCAAGAACCGCTACATCGGGCGGACCTTCATCATGCCGGAGCAGGCGGCGCGCACGGCGTCTGTCAGGCGCAAGCTCAACGCCATCGAGCTCGAGTTTCGCGGCAAGAACGTGCTGCTCGTCGACGATTCTATCGTGCGCGGTACGACGTCGCGGCAGATCATCGAGATGGCGCGCGAGGCCGGAGCCCGCCAGGTTTTCATGGCGTCGGCCGCGCCGCCCGTGCGTTATCCCAATGTCTACGGCATCGACATGCCAGCCGCGTCCGAGCTCGTCGCCGCGAAACGGACCGAGGCCGAGGTCGAGCGCATCATTGGCGCCGACTGGCTCGTCTATCAGGATCTCGAGGACCTCGAGGACTCGGTGCGGCACGAGCGAGCCAACGTCACGGTCTTCGACACGTCCTGCTTCTCGGGCAAGTACATCACCGGCGATGTGACCGACGCCTATCTGGGCGAGCTCGAGCGAAGGCGCGGCAACGCCGTCAAGGCCGAGCGTGACAGTCAGATCCGGCGCGAGGAGCTCGACGACGAGAACGTGCAGATCGTGGCCGGGGGGATCTAGGTTTGGGGTCAGGTTTGGGGTCAGACCCCTTCAGGTTGGGTCAGGTTTGGGGTCAGACCCCTTCAGGTTGGGTCTGACCCAACCTGAAGGGGTCTGACCCCAAACCTGGACCCCAAATCTGACCCCGTCGGCACCGAGGTGGCGCATGCGGTTTTGCCTGATCGATTCCGATGCAAGCTTCCGCAAGAAGCTGCGCTACCATCTCGAGGTCGAGTGGCCCGATGCCGATATCGTCGAGTTCGAGTTCGCGACGGCTGCCGTGCCCTCGCCCGGCACGCTTTCCGATTGCGACGCGACTTTAGTCGGCTGCCCGCAGCACGGGCACGAAGGCTTCGCCGGCCTCGAGCGGCTGTTCGACCGCAGCTTCTTCCCGCCGGCCGTCCTGTTCGCCGCGCGCGGTGACGAGTTTCTTGCCGTCGACGCGCTGAAGGCAGGCGCCGCAAGCTACTTTCCGAAGGATCACGTTCAACATCGCCGTCTCATCGATACGCTGCGGGAAGTGCTCGGCGCCGAGCGTGGCGCCGCCGGCCCGGCGCTCGTCGGCACGCACGGGCAGTATCGGTTCGTCCGCGAGCTGCATTCGACCGACATCGCGACAGTCTATCTCGCCGAGCGGATCGATAACGGCGACGAGCAGCTCGCGATCAAGCTGATCCGGTATGTGCCGGACACGGGCGGCGAGCGGCTGTTCGACCGCTTTCTGCAGGAATACGAGATCATCGCCCGGATCGACCATCCGAACGTCGTCAGAATCTCCGATCTCGGTGTGGCCGACGATCACGCCTTTATCGCGATGGAATATCTTGCGAGCGGGCGCCTGTCCGATCGGCTTGGAACGGCCCTGCCGCCGCCGATAGCGATCGAGTACCTGGCGCAGATCGCGAGCGCGCTCGACGCAGTGCACGGCATGGGCATTCTGCATCGCGACCTGAAGCCCGCGAACATCATGTTTCGCGCGGACGACAGCATCGCACTGATCGATTTCGGTCTCGCCAAATGGATGCAGCTCGAGGCCGCGCTGACCGGCAAGGGTCAGATCTTCGGCACGCCTTATTATATGAGTCCCGAGCAGGGCCACGCGGAGACGACGGATGAGCGCGCCGACCTCTACAGCCTCGGCTGCATCTTCTACGAGATGCTGACCGGCAAGCGGCCGTTCACGAGCTCGTCCGCGATGGGCATCATCTACCGGCATGCGAATTCGCTGCGGCCGGATCTCGATCCATCGCTCTTAGCCTATCAGCCGCTGCTCGATCGGCTCATGGCCGTCGCGCCCGCGGATCGGTTTCAGTCCGCGGCGAAGCTGCTCGACGCGATCGAGGCATTGACGGACCCGGCCGCACGCTCAGTCTCGCGCTAAGGCTTCCTGCGTCGGGCCGTCGGCGTCCCAGCGGACGTAGCCGCCGGACCCGTACCAGTCGTTCAGAACGATGCGGACTGCCGGCTCGTCGTCGAGATCGAATCGATGGATCGCCGGCCGGTGCGTGTGCCCGTGCAACATCAGGCGAACATCGAAGCGGCGCATGGTCTCGCGCACGGTTTCGTCGTTGACGTCCATGATCTGCTCGGGCTTCGCCGCCATTTCGGTCTGACTCAGCTGTCTCAGGCCTGCTGCGATCCGGCGGCGCTCCTCGAGCGGCTTGCCGAGGAAATCGCGCTGCCAGGCCGGGGCCCGGAGCTGGCTTCGAAGCTCCTGGTAACGGACGTCGTCGGTGCACAGCAGATCGCCGTGGGTCAGGAGCACGGCCTCGCCGTAAAGGTCGATCCGCTCGAACTCGCCGAGCAGGCGCATGCCCGTCGCCTCCGAGAGCGCCTCGCCGACGAGGAAGTCGCGGTTCCCGTGCATGAACAGGCACCGCGTGCCCGAGCGCGTGAGCTTCGCGACCGCATCGACGATCGGCTTCAGGCCCGGGTCGTCGTCGTCGTCGCCGATCCATGCCTCGAACAGGTCGCCCAGTATGTAGAGCGCTTCGGCGTTGCGGGCCTCTCGTTGCGTGAACGCGACGAAGTCCTCGATCGCCTCGGGCCGCGCGGGATCGAGATGCAGGTCGGAGATGAGCAGGACGGCCATCGGCCGCCTACTCGTCCTGATCCTCTTCGTCGTCGAGGAGGACGACGCGCTCGATGATGATGGGATCGGCCGGCACGTCGCGGTCGAATTCTCCGCCGGCGCCGGTCGGCACCGCGCCGATCAGATCGACGACCTCCATGCCTTCGACGACCTCGCCGAAGACGGCGTAGCCCCAGCGCGTCGGGCGCGGGTTCAGGCTCGGGTTGTCGACGAGGTTGAGATAGAACTGCGCATCGGCGGAGTGCGGGTCGTTGCCGCGCGCCATCGCGATCGTGCCGCGCAGGTTCGACAGCCCGTTACCGGACTCGTTGACGACGGTGCGCTGCACGGGCTTGAGCGTGAGATCGGGCGTGTAGCCGCCGCCCTGGACGACGAAGCCTGCGGCGACGCGATGAAAAACCGTGCCTTCGTAATGGTCGTCGACGACGTATTGCAGAAAGTTCTGCACGGTTTCGGGCGCGCGGGCGGCGTCGAGCGCGGCGACGAAATGGCCGATCGATGTTTCGATCCTGACTCTGGCCTCCCCGGATATGAAGATCTGCCTGTTCTCGACGGTCGCACCTTCCTGGGCGACGGCGGCAGTCGAGGCGAGCGCGACGAGTCCGACGGCAAGAGCCTTACGCATGCATCCGATCATAGCGCAGATCAGCGGTTGTCGTCGGCGGCCGCCTCCGCGGCCCGCACGGTGTTTGTCATCAGCATGGCGATGGTCAGCGGCCCGACGCCGCCCGGCACGGGCGTCAGCCGGCCCGCGATCTCCGCCACCTCCGGATGCACGTCGCCGACGATCACGGAGCCGTTCTTCTCGAACAGCGCGAGGCGCTTCGGCTGCGAGGCGAGCAGACGCTTCGCCACGTCGGCGTCGGTGACGCGGTTGATGCCGACGTCGATGACGACGGCGCCCGGTTTGATGTAGTCGCGCGTCACGAAACCGGCGCGGCCGATCGCGGCGACGAGAACGTCGGCCTCGCGGCAGACGCCCGGCAGATCCCGTGTCCGCGAATGGCAGATCGTGACCGTCGCGTTGCGTCGGAGCAGCAAGAGCGCCATCGGCTTGCCGACGATCTCGGAGCGGCCGATGACGACGGCGCGCTTGCCCTCGACCGGGATCTCGCAGCGATCCAGCATCTCGATGACGCCGGCCGGCGTGCAGGGGACGAAGCCCGGCCGGTTCTGCGCCAGGTAGCCTGCCGAGATCGGGCTGAATCCGTCGACGTCCTTGGCCGGTGAGACGGTATCGAAGACCTGCTGCTCGGCGTCGCTGCCCAATCGGGCCGGCAGTGGCGACTGAACCAGGATGCCGTCGACCTCGGCCTTGTCGTTGAGCGCGCGGACCGTCTCGAGCACGGTCGCGAGCGTCGTGTCGCCGCCGAGCCGGGTCAGCGAGACGCTCATGCCCGACTCCTCGGCCGTCCTGAGCTTGTTGCGCACGTAGACCTCCGAGGCCGGGTCGTCGCCGACGAGGACGATGGCAAGGCCGGGCGGTCGCCCGAGGCGGCTCCGGACGGCCGCGATACGGCCCGTCAGGTCGGCGCGAATCTCGGCAGCGACGGCCTTGCCGTCCAGAAGCTCAGCGGGCATGTCGTTGTTCTCTTGTTTTGCGACGGCCGCGGATTCTAACAAATTGGGTCAGACCCATTCAGGTTGTTCAGGTTGTTCAGGTTGGGTCAGACCCCTTTCAGGTTTCTGCCAGTGCCTGGCGCCCGAGTCGCGCCGATCCTTGAGAAACGCGAAAGGGGTCTGACGCCAATTTTGCTACCATGCGCGCTTGTCGGGGCATGGCGCAGTCTGGTAGCGCATCTGCTTTGGGAGCAGAGGGTCGGCGGTTCGAATCCGTCTGCCCCGACCAGCTCGAGATGGATTCCAAGCTGAGAAGGATCCGGCGGAAAGGGGTCTCGGCGGAAAGGGGTCTGACCCAAACTGAATGGGGTCTGACCCCATTTCGCGCCCGGTTCGCGCCCGTAGCTCAACGGATAGAGCACCGGCCTTCTAAGCCGGGGGTTGCAGGTTCGAGTCCTGCCGGGCGCGCCACAATCGATTACAATTTGCCGTCCAATGCGATGGTGGGCGTAGCTCAGTTGGTAGAGCCCCGGGTTGTGATCCCGGTCGTCGTGGGTTCGAATCCCATCGTCCACCCCATCCATCCGGCAACGGGCCGTTAGCTCAATCAGGCAGAGCAGCAGACTCTTAATCTGTTGGTTGTAGGTTCGATTCCTACACGGCCCACCAAACCCCGCCGCTGTTGTCATTTGTTTGACAAAGTACTAAATTATGTTCTGCGTGGAAGGGGGGATCCAGCGACGGAGAAGCGTTGGTCTACATCACTCACACACGCCTGATACGCGAATCAGAAAGCTCGGTCGCAAGCTGCGCCGAGTTCGGCGCCGAACCCGCCCAGCACATCTGCTCCCAGCTCCTGGACAGCGAGCCGCGCTACGCGACCTGGATGTCGTCGCACGATCGTCGCATGACGGTCGTGTCGCGCGGCCGGTCGCGCGAGCGTCAGATCGTCTCGCTGCGCCTCGTCGCGACGGAGCAGATCCATCGCCAGGCGCTCGTGCGCTATCTGCGCGACAACGAGATCAGGGGCGAGCAGCGCGAGATCGTGCTCAAGGAGTTTTACGGTCCGCTCGATTCCCGGAACGCCGTGCTCGCGGCGCACCGCGAGTTCACGCAGGCCGTGTCGAGCCATGTCTGCGCCGCAGACCTGCTCGAGCTCTGCGCCGATCGGCACGGCACGAAGATGCTGCACCAGTACGAATACGTCTACGGGCTCTACTTCGCGATGCACTGCGATCGGGCGCGCGCCGTCAGCGAGGGCCGGACCTATCTGCTCGGAGCCCTGTTGCCGGAGGTCAAAGCCAGCGCCAAGGGGCTGCGCGATAGCCTCCTGTCCGGCAACAAGCTGCCGACGCCGAAATTCTCGCTGTCCAACCGGAGGCTTACCAATAGCCGACCAGCCACTCGATAGCGAGCGCCGAGTCGGTTTTGGATTGCCCTGTCAGCTGGTCCCGCTGCTCAGCGACGCTGAGCCTGAGCCTGAGCCGCCCAAGCGGAAGATCGCGCAGATAGCCGATATCGACACCGTAGCGGCTCGCCGGGGTCGGCGAAAGGCTGTGTGGCTGGGCCGCGATCGGTCCCTGATTGACCCGGACCGAGTAGGCGGCGAATTCGTACGTCTGATTGCGCGGCCCGTTCAGCACAGAGATGACGCTGATCGATTCCGAGTCGGAATCGGTCGGATAACCGAGCGGCTGATTCTGGTAGCGATAGCCGGTTCGGAACGTGCCGTGCTGGTAGGCGCAGTTGAAATCATTCCCGCCGAAACCGCCTCCGCCCTGCTGGCAGGTCGTGTCTGCGAGCTCGACGTAGGTCCGATGTTGCCAGGCCGTCGAGCGGACGTCGCCTGAAACCTCTGCTCCGACGAGCCGCAGGAAGCTGCCGATCTGCGGGCCGCCCTGGCGCGAGTCTTCGCCGATCCACTGCCAGTAGACGGCGAACGGCCGCTCGCGAAACGACCAGCGGCCGTCGAGGCCGGCGAGCTGATTGCCGGGCTCGTCCGCGGCGCTGACGTTGCGACCGCGATTGTCGCGGCCGACGAGCATGTTGGAAAAGTCGCTCAGGTCGCAGCTACGTCCCTTGCCGCAAAGCTGCGCCGTGCGCGAGAACGCGAGCTCGAGCTGTGGCAGCGGGCGCGCCGTGAGCCTCAGGCCGAAGAGCAGAGCGTCCTCGACGAATCGCGCGTCGTCGAACTGGCCGAGGAAGGTTGTCATCGACCACGGCCCGATCCAGCGCAGCCACCGCGCCTCGAACCCATCGGCGGACAGGCGCTGCACGCCGATCTGAGGCAGCGGTTTGGCATTGGTCGAGAGGATCAGGCTGCCCTGGAAGCCTGGCCCCCACCAGCGTTCGGGGTAGCCGGCAATGAAGCTCCAGCGCCGCGTTGCGAAGCCGACGTAGGAGCCGTCGGCGCGCCATTCGTCGGGTGAGTCCAAGGCGCGAATCGCGTTGAGCTTGAAGCTCAGCCGGTCGCCTGTGTAGCTGATGCCGGCCTCGAGCTCGCCCTCGTCTCTGGGTCTCGCCGAGAACGAACGCATCGCGACGATGTCGCTCGCGGCGCCGATCCGCACGTGCGGCAGGACGCGATGCGTCTGCCCGGCAAAGTCGAGCTCGGTCGCTACGCGATCGAGCGCGGCGCGCGTGGCCGGGCCGAGCGCGGCGGGGTTGGCGTCCTCGATATCGCCGACGATCGACTGCCAGGGGATCGGCCAGGCCGTGACCGGGGCCGAGATGACATTGTCATCGGCGAGGCGTTGCAGATCGATGCGAAGCTCGGCGCGGCCGGGCGCGATGAAGGGCTCGGCTCGCGGCGCCGTCGTCACAAGACAGCCGAGCAGCAACAGAGTCAGAAAGAGAGAACGGATCAAACCGCGCCGCCTCCGGCCCGTCGGGTCGCCGCGCAGGATACCGCAGAGAGTTTGCGAGAGCTATGTCAAATCCGCGTCGGTACGGATGAGTCTGTCTTCGGCGACACTTGACCGATCGCGTCTTATGATCGTCAGGACTCGCGCCGTCTCGCGGTCTTCGTCGAATTTCCAATCGCGAATAATTCGCGGCGCAGCGTCGCCGAACTCTGACGTCTGCCTTCGCCGACAGACGAATCGATTCCCGTTTCGAGGATTTGTCGTTCGCGCGCTCGCCGATGTCGGCATTCGCACACAGTCTTTTGTCGAAAGGACATCATGAGCACGCACAAATCAAGCGATTGACGTCGCGTTACGTCACCTGGCACGCAACTTGGATCGTGCACGGCGCACGAGGCCGGCCGCAATCCATTGGCGATTCGGGCCCGGTCGATAAAGGCAAACCCGTCGTAAGGCGGGGACGCAAAGCCACCGGTCGAAGCCGAGCTTCGACAGCGGGGTTGCCGACGGGATTGAGGAGCCAGGGATGGAGTTGCGAACGCGAGCAGGTCGCGCCGCGCTGATCGGGATGTTTGCGATCGGCGTCGGCGCATGCGGGGACGAGGACGGCGAAGCGGAGGAGGCGGCGGGAGTCGCCAATCGGTCGCCGATCATCAGCGGCAGCTTCGCCGCAATAGCTTACGAAGACGAGCTCTACGAGTTCATGCCGACGGCATCGGATCCGGACGGCGATTCGATCGTGTTCGGCATCGACGGCAAGCCCGATTGGGCCGACTTCGATGCCAGGACCGGCCGGTTCTCCGGCACGCCTGACGCGAGCGATCGCGGCTGGCATCGCGGTATCGTCATTCGAGCCTCGGATGGGGCGGCCGAGGCGCAGTTGGCGACGGCCCAGATCCAGGTCATGCCGGCGCCGGCCGACAACACGCCGCCGGAGATAGCGGGCAGTCCCTCGGGCAGCGTCACGGCCGGCGCGTTCTACGATTTCATACCCGTCGTTTCCGACGCCGATGGCGATGCGCTGAGCTTCTCGATTCAGAACCTGCCGGGCTGGGCACAGTTCGATCCGCAGATCGGCAGGCTATTCGGGACGCCGGGCGCGGGCGCCGTCGGCTCTTACGGCAACATCGTCATCAGGGTCAGCGACGGCGTCGCCACGCGGTCGCTCGATCCGTTCGTCGTCGTCGTCAATCCGCCGCCGGGCACGAACGCGCCGCCCGTGATCGGCGGCACGCCGGCGGGATCGGTGATCGCGGGCGATACCTACTCGTTCACGCCGCAGGCCTCGGACGTCGACGGCGATGCGCTGAACTTCAGCGCTATCAATCTTCCCGCGTGGGCGCAGTTCAGCGTGACGACCGGGACGTTGAGCGGCACGCCGGGACAGAACGACGTCGGCACCTACACCGGCATCAGCATCGTCGTCGGCGACGGTGTCGCGCAGGCTGCGCTCTCGAGCTTCACCATCACGGTTGCCTCGGCCAACCGCGCGCCGACGATCGGCGGGACGCCGGGAGCGGCCGCGCTCGTCGGCGACGGGTACAGCTTCGTGCCGACCGCGAGCGATCCCGACGGCGACGCGCTGACGTTCCGCGTCGCTGGCCTGCCGTCCTGGGCGAGCTTCAATCAGGCCAACGGCGCGCTGACCGGGACGCCGGGCCCGGCTCACGTCGGCGTCTACAACAACGTCTCGATCACGGTCACGGACGGCGAAGCCGATACGACGCTCGGGCCGTTCTCGATCGAGGTGCTGGCCGTTGCATCGGGCACCGCGACGCTGATCTGGGCGCCGCCCACCCAGAACACGGACGGCTCGCCGCTGATTAACCTCGCAGGCTACGTCGTCTACTGGGGCACGGCGCCCGGGAGCTACACCCATTCGGCGACCTTGCCAAACCCGGGGCTGACGAGCTACGTCGTCGAGAACCTCGCGTCCGGTGCGACGTATTACTTCGCGACGACGGCCTATAACGCGAGCGGCCGCGAATCGACATTCTCGAACGAAGCTTCCAAGGCGATTCACTGAGGGAGCCAGGATAGGGTCAGACCCCTTTCAGGTTCGGGAACCGAACCTGAAAGGGGTCTGACCCCATTACTAACCTGAAGGCGCGAAGAGGCCGCGCAGCCCCGTCAGCGAAATGTGCAGGCCGAGATAATCGCCGACGCGCTCCTCCGGCGCGAAATCGCACCATCATCCAGCCCATGTAGCGCCGATAGAGCGGATCACGAGCTTCTGCGCGATCGCGAGTCTGGTTCGACTGCGTGCCGTCAGAATTCGCCGCGAGCGGCGGCTCCACTGAAGGCGGTTGAACGCATATATAATAGCGATCCGCGGGTCCTCGAGGGCGAAAGTGGCGGAATTGGTAGACGCGCTGGATTTAGGATCCAGTGGGGCAACCCGTGGGAGTTCGAGTCTCCCCTTTCGCACCACCGCCCCACGGTCGAGGCGAGGCGCGTTGAGAAAACGACAAAGGTGTTGAGTGGCGAGTCAAGGTCAAGTCGATATTTCGGTTGAAGCCGCCGAAGGGCTGAAGCGGCAGATCACGGTTCGCGTGCCGACCGCGACGATCGATCGCGAGGTGGATCTCAGGCTCCAGCAGATGAGCAAGACGGCCCGCCTCAAGGGTTTCCGCCCGGGCAAGGTGCCGGCAAAGGTCGTGCGCAAGCGCTACGGGGGGCAGGTCCGTCAGGAGGTCGTCGGCGAGATCATCCGCTCGAGCTTCTCGCACGCCGTCACGCAAAAGCAGATGAACCCGGCGGGCGGGCCCGCGATCGAGCCGCTGGCCGCGTCGGACGACAAGCATTTCGCCTACCGCGCCACGTTCGAGGTCTACCCCGAGATCGAGCTCAAGGCGATCGGCGAGCTCTCCTTCGAAGCCCCGGAAGTCGCTATCGAGGACGTCGACATCGACAAGATGATCGAGCGTCTGCGCAAGCAGAAGGGCCAGTGGAAGGCCGTCGAGCGCGCGGCCGCCGACGGCGATCGCGTCGTCGTCGACTTCGTCGGCAGGATCGGCAAGGAGCCCTTCGAGGGCGGGGAAGGCAAGAAGGTCAAGGTCGTGCTCGGCGCGGACCAGGTGGTCGCCGATTTCGAGAAGGCGCTCGCAGGCTGCAAGGCCGGCGACGAGAAGACGGCGAAGGTCAAGTTTCCGAAGGATTACGGCGCCGAGGCCGTCGCCGGCGAGAAGGCGACCTTCGAGATCAAGGTGCACGAGGTCCAGGCGCTCGCGCTGCCCGAGATCGACGACGAGTTCATGGCCGAGTTCGGCATTCGCGAAGGCGGCATCGAGGCGTTTCGCGCCGACGTCCGCAAGAACATGCAGCGCGAGCTCAATCAGCGGATCCGGGAAGCGAGCAAGGCCAACGTGCTCGACGCGCTGCACGATGCGCATCAGGTCGAGCTGCCGCGAGCCCTCGTCGATCAGGAGGCGCATTCGCTCCAGCACGCGGCGATGCACCAGTTCGGCATCGAGGATCATAGCAAGGTGCCGCCGGTCCAGAGCTTTCGGCCGATGGCCGAGAAGCGCGTGCGCCTGAGCCTGCTCGTGCAGGAGCTGATCGCGAAGGAGACGATCGCGCTCGATCGGGCGCGCGTCGACGAGCGGATCCAGGAGCTCGCGGCGCCGTACGAGATGCCGGACGAAGCCGCGCGGCTTTACCGCGGCAACGCCGAGCTCATGGCGCAGATCGAATCGGCGGTGCTCGAGGACCAGGTCGTCGATTTCCTGATCGAGCATGGCAAGACCACCCACACGAAGCTCGACTTCGACGAGTTCATGAAGATGCAGGACGCGGAATAGCAGTGGGGTCAGACCCCTTCAGGTTCGGGTCCCGAACCTGCGGTAATTCGGGGTCAGACCCCTTCAGGTTCGGGTCCCGAACCTGAAGGGGTCTGACCCCAAACAGGAGACTCTATGAGCACGAAAGGTTTGAATCTGGTTCCGATGGTCGTCGAGCAGACGGCCCGAGGCGAGCGCGCGTACGATATCTATTCGCGCCTGTTGAAGGATCGGCTCGTCTTCGTCGTCGGCGGCATCGAAGATCAGGTCGCCAATCTCGTCGTGGCGCAGCTCCTGTTCCTCGAATCCGAGAATCCGGACAAGGACATTCATCTTTACATCAACTCGCCGGGCGGCATCGTCACGGCGGGGCTCTCGATTTACGACACGATGCAGTACATCAAGCCCGACGTCTCGACGACCTGCGTCGGCCAGGCCGCGAGCATGGGCGCGCTGCTGCTCGCCGGCGGCGCGAAGGGCAAGCGCTACTGCCTGCCGCATTCGAGAATCATGATCCACCAGCCGAGCGGCGGCTTTCAGGGCCAGGCGTCGGACATCGATATCCACGCCCGCGAGGTGCTGAAGCTCAAGGAGAAGCTGAACGCAATCATGGCGAAGCACACGGGGCAAACGATCGAGCAGATCGGCAAGGACAGCGACCGCGACCGCTTCATGGACGGCACGGATGCCGTCGCGTACGGTCTCGTCGACAAGGTCCTGGACAGGCGTACTCAGCCGACGTCAAGTAGTTGAATCGCCTGCGCTTATTTGGTCCATCGGCACTGCGTTTGAATTGCGAACCAGCGCTTGGCATACCTTGGGACGTAATGCTATAAGACGATTATGAGTGACGATGCCCGCGGGAAGTCAGACGACGGCAAGCTGCTTTATTGCTCGTTCTGCGGCAAGAGCCAGCATGAGGTCCGCAAGCTGATCGCAGGCCCCTCGGTTTTCATTTGCGACGAGTGCGTCGAGCTTTGCAACGACATCATTCGCGAGGAGCTCGACGAGCGCGCCGAACGCGGGCGCGACAAGCTGCCGAAGCCCTCCGAGATCAAGCACGTACTCGACGAGTACGTCATCGGTCAGCAGGCGGCGAAGAAGGTCCTCGCGGTCGCGGTCTACAACCACTACAAGCGCCTCGAGAATCGCGGCAAGGAGAAGGGCAAGGCCGATATCGAGCTCTCCAAGAGCAACATCCTGCTGATCGGCCCCACGGGCTGCGGCAAGACACTGCTGGCCGAGACGCTCGCGAGGCTGCTCAACGTGCCGTTCACGATCGCCGATGCGACGACGCTGACCGAGGCCGGCTACGTCGGCGAGGACGTCGAGAACATCATTCAGAAGCTGCTGCAAAAGTGCGAGTACGACGTCAAGAAGGCGCAGACGGGCATCGTCTACATCGACGAGATCGACAAGATCTCGCGCAAGTCGGATAACCCCTCGATCACGCGCGACGTCTCGGGCGAGGGCGTGCAGCAGGCTTTGCTCAAGCTCATCGAAGGCACGATCGCCTCGGTGCCGCCGCAGGGCGGGCGCAAGCATCCGCAGCAGGAATTTCTCCAGGTCGACACATCCAACATTCTCTTTATCTGCGGCGGCGCGTTTGCCGGGCTCGACAAGATCATCATGAATCGATCCAGGAAGAGCGGCATCGGCTTCGTCGCCGACGTCAAGAGCCCCGATTCCGGCGAGAACATGAACGAGATACTCGGCGAGGTCGAGCCAGAGGATCTGATCAAGTACGGCCTGATCCCGGAGTTCGTCGGCCGCCTGCCGGTCGTCGCCACGCTTCAGGAGCTCGACGAGGACGCGCTGGTCGAGATCCTCGTCGAGCCGAAGAACGCGCTGACCAAGCAATACCAGAAGCTTTTCGAGATGGAAGGCACCGAGCTCGAGTTCCGCGACGATGCGCTCAGAGCCATCGCCCAGAGGGCAATGGCGCGCAAGACCGGGGCCAGGGGACTTCGCACCATCCTCGAGAACGTCCTGCTCGACACGATGTACGACCTGCCGTCGATGACGAACGCGACCAAGGTCGTCGTCGACGACGCCGTGGTGACGGGCGAGACCAAGCCCTATGTGATCTACGAGACGGAAGAGCCGGCGGCTGTGGGAGAAGATCGCCGGTGAAGGCAAGCGGCCCGTAGGGCCGCGCCGCCGTCCGCGCGGCAGGCAAGAGTCCCGCAGGGACTCGCCGCCGAGAGCGCTGATACGCTGTCTGCGCCCGGCGGCGGCCCTACGCAGCGAAAACGGGGTCAGGTCGAAACCGGGGTCAGACCCCATTCAGGTTCGGAACCTGAATGGGGTCTGACCCCAACCTGACTCCGCTTGAGATTCCACAAGTCGCCCCGATATAGTGGGCAAGGGTTTACGGTAAGCACAAATGGATTCAGATATTTCCGCGTCCGCGACGGTCAGGCGGCTAGCGGTATTGCCGCTGCGCGACGTCGTCGTCTATCCGCACATGGTCATTCCGCTCTTTGTCGGCCGTGACAAGTCGGTCGTGGCGCTCGACCGCGCAATGGCCGAGGGCAAGGAGATTCTGCTCGTTGCCCAGACCCAGGCCGATGTCGACGAGCCGAGCGCCTCCGATCTGCACGAGATCGGCACGCTGGCGACGATCCTTCAGCTTCTGAAGCTCCCCGACGGCACGGTCAAGGTCCTCGTCGAGGGCGTGCAGCGGGCACGGCTCAAGGATCTCACGATCGACGAGTGCTTCATCGCTAGCCCTGAGCTCCTCGCCGAGCGTGAGGACGACGGCGACGACCGCGAGATGGAAGTGCTTTCGCGCTCGGTCATCTCGCGCTTCGAGCAGTACGTCAAGCTCAACAAGAAAATTCCCCCCGAGATCCTGACCTCGCTGAACGGTATCGACAGCCCGGGTCGGCTCGGCGACACCGTGGCGATGCACATGACGCTCAAGCTCGACGAGCGCCAGAAGATCCTCGAGATCGGCGACGTCAGGACGAGGCTCGAGCACGTGCTCGGGCTCGTCGACGCCGAGATCGACATGCTGCGCATCGAGAAGCGCATCCGCGGCCGTGTCAAGCAGCAGATGGAGAAGAGCCAGCGCGAGTATTACCTCAACGAGCAGATGAAGGCGATCCAGAAGGAGCTGGGCGACATGGAAGATGCGCCCAACGAGATCGTCGAGCTCGAGCAGAAAATCGTGAAGGCCGGCATGCCGGCCGAGGCGCGCGACAAAGCGACGTCGGAACTGAACAAGCTCAAGCTCATGTCGCCGATGTCGGCGGAAGCGACGGTGGTCCGCAATTACATCGACTGGCTGGTGCGCGCACCCTGGAAGAAGCGTACGCGCATTCACAGGGACATAGCCGAAGCCGAGCGTGTTCTCGAGGAAGACCATTACGGCCTCGAACGCGTCAAGGAGCGTATTCTCGAGTATCTCGCCGTGCAGCTGCGGGTGAGGAAGCTCAAGGGTCCGATCCTGTGCCTGGTCGGACCGCCCGGCGTGGGCAAGACCTCGCTCGGGCGCAGCATTGCGCGAGCCACGAATCGCAGCTTCGTGCGCATGTCGCTCGGCGGCGTGCGCGACGAGGCCGAGATCCGAGGGCATCGCCGCACCTATATCGGCTCCATGCCGGGCAAGATCATTCAAAACCTCGCCAAGTCGGGCGTGCGCAATCCGCTCTTTCTGCTCGACGAGGTCGACAAGATGGCGATGGATTTCCGTGGCGACCCGTCCTCCGCGCTGCTCGAAGTGCTCGACCCCGAGCAGAATTCGACCTTCAACGATCATTATCTGGAGGTGGACTTCGATCTCTCCGACACCATGTTCGTGTGCACGGCCAACAGTCTGAATATTCCGCCTCCGCTGCTCGATCGAATGGAGGTGATCCGCCTCGCGGGTTACACCGAAGACGAGAAGATGAACATTGCGCGTCGCTACCTCATCGCCAAGCAGATGGAGGCGAACGGCTTGCGCGACAAAGAGCTGATCGTCTCGAACACCGCCATACTCGACATCATCCGGCACTACACTCGTGAAGCGGGCGTGCGCAACCTGGAGCGGGAAATCTCCAAAATTGCGCGCAAGGTAGTCAAGGAGCTTTTGCTCAAGCCGCGTGACAAGAAAGTGCGAGTCACGCCGCGCAGCCTCGAGAAGTACCTCGGCGTCCGTCGCTTTCGCTACGGGCGCGCCGAGGAGAACGACCAGATCGGCCAGGTCACCGGGCTTGCATGGACAGAGGTCGGCGGCGAGCTGCTGACCATCGAGGCGGCGATCGTCCCCGGTAAGGGCAAGCTCATTCATACCGGACAGCTCGGCGACGTCATGCGGGAGTCCATTCAGGCGGCGATGACGGTCGTCCGCAGCCGCGCGAACATTCTCGGCGTCGACGGTGAATTCCATCAGAAGTCCGACGTGCACATACACGTGCCGGAAGGCGCGACACCGAAAGATGGTCCGAGCGCCGGGGTCGGCATGTGCATCGCGCTCGTATCCGCGCTGACCCGGATACCTGTGCGGTCGGATGTTGCAATGACCGGCGAGATCACCCTGCGCGGCGAAGTGCTGCCTATCGGCGGGCTCAAGGAAAAGTTGCTCGCTGCGCATCGCGGTGGCATCACAACCGTGCTCATCCCGCACGAAAACAACAAGGATCTCGCGGAAATTCCGAAGAACATCAAAGACAAGCTGAATATTCTTCCGGTTCGGTGGATCGATGAGGTCCTGCAGGTTGCATTGCAACACCAGCCGGTGCCAGCAGCTGCCAAGCGCGTCGAAGCGGGCAAGGAGGAGCGACGGCGCCGTCCTGCCCGGCGCGGTGACAAGCCGGTGCGCGCACCGCATTGAAGTCGCGTGCGGTCGGCAGCCTGGAATTCACCTCCCGGGCTGCATCGCAAAATTCAGGTCACGCGGCCGACGAACAACGCTCCCGTGCATCTGCAGGCACGGCGGGTTGAAACCCGAGCCGCAAGCTTGGTATAAGAGTTCCCTTTATTTGCATTCAAGGTGGCATCGGGCGGGGCCACCACTTGATCCAGGCGTGCACGTCGATCAGACAGGACCGCATAGAGCACGGTTCTCGCGTTTCCAGCGCCTCGAGGATTGATCTCGCCGAATGGGGGCAGGCAAGGCCGCCGCGCCGGGTCTGCGAAAGACACGTACATCAAGGGTAACCGAATGAACAAAGGTGAACTCATCGACGCAGTCGCCGAGAGGGCTAATTTATCCAAGGCGGATGCCGGTCGAGCAGTGGATGCAGTGCTGGACACAGTCACGAATGTGCTCAAGAAGGAGCGCCAGGTTTCGCTGGTGGGCTTCGGCACCTTCTCTGTGAAACGACGCGCCGCACGCAACGGACGCAATCCCCGAACTGGCGAAACCATCTTCATCGCGGCGAGCAACGTGCCGGGCTTCAAGGCTGGAAAAGCCTTGAAAGATGCCGTAAACTAGCGCGCCACGCCGGAGTCTGTGCCGGGCGAAGCCGGTCGGACGCATTCCACGCAACACATGCTTGCCGGCCTCCGTCCTCCCAACGTACAGTCGTCCGGGGTGCTTAGCTCAGCCGGAAGAGCGTCGCCCTTACAAGGCGAAGGTCGGGGGTTCGATCCCCTCAGCACCCACCAGGATTCGGAGTGGTAGTTCAGCTGGTTAGAATACCGGCCTGTCACGCCGGGGGTCGCGGGTTCGAGTCCCGTCCACTCCGCCAGTCAAAGGAAGGGCGTCCTGCACCGGGACGCCCTTTCTGCTGTTTGCCGGTTACCGAACCGGCGCGCGCATTGGCCTAGACCGCACGCACGAGCGGGTTCCGATGCTTTGCCGGCGCGCCGGCCGACCGCTTTCGAGACGCGATTTCGCCGCATGTTGCAGAAAATCCGCGACAGGATCACCGGATGGATCGCCGGCATCGTGCTTGCGATGCTCGCCGTGGCATTCGTTTTCTGGGGCATCGATTTCGGTATCGCCACACGCGATTACGCCGCAACGGTCGATGGCGACGAGATCCCGCTGACGCAGTTCCGCACCGCGTTTCAGAACCGGCTGAACCAGTTCCAGCAGTATTATCAGGATGAAATTCCGGATTCGATGCGCGCCCAGGTGCGTGACACGGTGCTCGAGGACATGGTGCGCAATACCCTGTTGCGCCGCCGGGCCGAGAGCGGCGGCTACCGCGTAAGCGATACGGCGGTTCGCGAGTCGATCGAGGCCCTGCCTGTTTTCCAGGTCGGCGGCGAGTTCTCGAAGGACATCTACTATGCACGCCTGCGCAGTCAGGGCCTTTCCGCCGCCGCGTTCGAGGCGGAACAGCGCAGCCTGCTGGAGTTGACCCAGCTGCAGGACGCGATTCTGCGCACGGCTTTCGCCACGACCGCCGAGCTCGAGCGGGACGCCGAGCTCGAGCAGGAGCAAAGGGAAATGGCGTATGCGGTATTTTCCGCAGAGCAGTACCGGGACGGGGTGACCGTGGACGACGCTGCGATCGAGGCGTACTACAGGGAGAACCCAGACGAGTTCCGCTCACCGGAAACCGTGACGCTCAACTACGTGCAGCTCAGGGCGGAAGAGCTCGCCGGCGACTCCGAGGTCTCCGAGACGGAGCTCGAAGAGCTCTACGCGAACACGCCCGAGCGGTTCGAAACGCCCGAGCAGCGCCGCGCCCGCCACGTGCTCATCCAGATCGATGACGACACGGAAGCGCAGGAAGCCCGCGATGAGGCTGCGCAGGTGCTCGAACGCGCACGGGCGGGCGACGATTTCGCAGCGCTCGCCAGGGAGCATTCGGACGATACGGGCACCGCGCAATCGGGCGGCGACCTGGAATGGGTCGAGCGCGGCATGTTCACGGGACCGTTCGACGAGGCCCTGTTTTCCATGGAACCGGGCGAGATCCGCGGTCCGGTGCGCAGCGAATACGGATTCCACGTCATCAAGCTCGAGGAGATCCGCGCCGGCGAGCGCCGCGCGTTCGACGAGGTGCGTGACGAGCTCGAAGCGGAGCTCAAGGCCGAAAAGGCGGACGAGCGTTTCTATGAGCGCGCGCAGGCACTCGCGGATGCCGCTTTCGAGACCCCCGGCGAGCTCGAGAGCGTGGCCGAAGAGCTCGATCTCGAGCTGCGCCGGATACCGGACTTCTCGCGCGAGGCAGGCGGCGGCGACATCGGCGCCGATCCCGTGGTCATCGCTGCGGCATTCGACGATGCCGTGCTCATAGACGGGGAGAACAGTCCGATACTCGAGCTCGGCGAGGATCACGTGATGGTCGTGCGCGTCAGCGATCACCAGCCGTCCGTGGTGCTACCTCTGGACGCAGTGCGCGATCGCATAAGCGATCTGCTGCGCAGCCGAGCGGCGCAGCAGAAAGCTGCCGGGGTCGGCGACGATTTCCGTGCGCGCGTGGCCGGAGGCGCCGATCCCGGGGAACTCGCGGAAGAGCTCGGGGCGGAATTCCATGCCGCCCGTTTCGTCGGGCGAACCGAGCAGAGTCTGCCCACCATGCTGCTGGCCGACGCGTTTCGAGCGCCGCGGCCCGTTGAAGGGAAACAGGTCGTGCGCGGCGTCACGCTCAACGACGGCGACTACGCGGTGTACCTGCTGAGCGTTGTACGTCCGGGTGATTTTGCGGCGCTGGCGGAAGCCGAGCGCGAGTCCCGGCGCCGGCAGCTCGCGCAGCGCCGGGGTACCGGCGATTTCGCCGCCTATGTCGAGGATCTGCGCGCCGAGGCGAAGGTCAAGGTCAACAAGGACATCGAGGAAGACCTGGAGGCGCCGTAGGGCTGAATTCATTCGGCCAACTGCGCCGGCCGGCCACCGGGGGTTGCATTGTTCAAGCTCCAGCTGCACTGGCAAATTCTGATCGCGCTCATACTTGCGGTCATCGCGGGCTTGCTGAGCGGCACCGAGGCGGGCGTATTCGGCATCACGTTCTTCGCGATGTACGATTTCGTCGGCGAGCTGTTCCTGAACGCGCTCAGGATGCTCATCGTGCCGCTGGTGATGTCCTCGATCATCACCGGCATCGCGGGCATCGGGTCGACCAGCGCGCTCGGCCGGCTGGGAGGCCTGACCCTCCTGATCTATGTCGTTACGGGCCTGCTGGCCGTGATCGTCGGCCTGGCCTTCATCAACCTGATTTCGCCGGGCATCGTCGACGGCGAGCCCGCGCGCGACATTCTCGGTCTGACTGCCGACAAGGCCGCGGCAGCTGCCGAACGCATCGAGGGCCGCGGCGTCGGGGATATCGCCGACGTCTTCCTGAGCATGCTGCCGCCGAACGTGATCGCCGCGGCGGCCGAAGGCCAGTTGCTCGGGCTCATCACCTTCAGCCTGCTGTTCGGATACTTCATGACGCGCATCGAGGGGCCGTTCGCCGAGCACCTCTGGCAGCTCTGGCAGGGCATCTTCCAGGTCATGATGAAGATCACCCACCTGGTGATGAAATTCGCGCCGCTCGGCGTTTTCGCGCTCGTTGCCAAGGTCGTTGCGGGCATCGACGCGGACGAGTTCGGCGGCCTCGTGCAGTCCGTAGGCCTGTTTTTCGTGAGCGTCATGCTCGGGCTGCTTTTCCATTCCCTGATCACCCTGCCGGCGCTGCTCGTGCTCGTGGCCCGGGTCAATCCCTGGCGTCATTACCGGGCGGTCGCGACACCGTTGCTGACGGCTTTCTCGACCGCGTCCTCCTCGGCGACGCTGCCGCTGACGATGGAAGCCGTCGAGAAGAATGCGGGCGTCTCCAACCGCATCTCGAGCTTCGTGCTGCCGCTCGGCGCAACCGTCAACATGAACGGCACGGCGCTGTACGAGTGCGCGGCGGCGATGTTCATCGCGCAGGCCTATGGGCTCGAGCTCACGTTCACGACCCAGTTCACGGTCGTGCTGATCGCGTTGCTGACTTCCATCGGCGTGGCCGGGATCCCGGCCGCGAGCCTGGTCGCGATCACGATCATTCTGGCCGCGATCGGACTGCCGCTCGAGGCGGTGGGCGTGATCCTCGCCGTGGACCGCATCCTCGACATGTTCCGCACGGCGGTCAACGTGTTCGGCGACACCGTGGCGGCCGTCGTCATCGCGCGCCTGGAAGGCGAAGAAGGCATACTCGAGCCACAG
>DATKCK010000003.1:0-17497 GCA_035513215.1 Gammaproteobacteria bacterium
TCGACCCGAATGCCGGGACCGCCGGGCGGGTGCCAGAGTGTCGCCGTGCCGGGCGAGGGCATCATGGTCGTCGGGTGCTCGGCGTTGATGCGGCATTCGATGGCGTGACCGCGGTATTCGATGTCTTCCTGCCCGAACGGCAAGGGCTCGCCGGCTGCGATCTTCAATTGCATCTTGACGATATCGATGCCCGTGATCGCCTCGGTCACGGGATGCTCGACCTGAACGCGCGTGTTCATCTCTATGAAGTAGAACTCACCGTTCTCATAAAGGAACTCGAAGGTGCCGGCGCCGCGATAGCCGAGGTCGCGGCAGGCCCTGACGCAGATCTCGCCCATGCGATCGCGAAGCTCGCGGGGGAGGCTCGGTGCCGGGGCTTCCTCGACGACCTTCTGATGCCGGCGCTGCATCGAGCAATCGCGCTCCCCGAGGTGCACGGCATTGCCTTGCGTGTCCGCCAGCACCTGAAACTCGATGTGGCGCGGATGCTCGAGAAACTTCTCCATATAGACCTGATCGTTGCCGAAGGCCGTTCGCGCCTCGCTCTTGGTAATCGAGATCGCATTCGCGAGCGCCGCTTCGGAGTGCACGACGCGCATGCCGCGGCCGCCGCCGCCGCCCGAGGACTTGATGATCACCGGATAGCCCAGGTCTTTGGCGAGCTTCGCGTTGGCCTGATTGTCGTCGCCCAGCGGGCCCCCGGAGCCCGGCACGCAGGGAACGCCCGCCGCCTGCATGGCCTTGATCGCCGAGACCTTGTCGCCCATAAGCCGAATCGTCTCCGGTTTTGGCCCGATGAAGATGAATCCGCTTTCCTCGACGCGCTCGGCGAAATCGGCGTTCTCCGACAGAAAGCCGTATCCGGGATGGATGGCCACGGAATCGGTGACCTCGGCAGCCGCGATGATGGCGGGCATGTTCAGGTAACTCTCGGCCGAGGCCGGGGGCCCGATGCAGACGGTTTCGTCCGCGAGCAGCACGTGCTGAAGATTCGCATCGGCCTTGGAGTGCGCTGCCACCGTCTTGATGCCGAGCTCGCGGCATGCGCGCAAGACGCGCAGCGCGATCTCGCCGCGGTTGGCAATGAGAACCTTGTCGAGCATCTAGCCTCTTTGCTCGATGATGAACAACGGCTGGCCGAACTCGACGGGATCGCCGTTCTCCGCGAGGATGCTGACGATCTTGCCGCCGACGTCGGCTTCGATCTGATTCATCATCTTCATCGCTTCGATGATGCAAAGCGCGTCGCCGACCGCCACCGTCGAGCCGATCTCGACGAAAGGCTTGGCGCCGGGGCTCGGGCTCGGATAGAAGGTCCCGACCATCGGCGCCGTGACCTCGTGACCGCTCGAAGGCTTCGGCCTGGCCTCGGCCGATTCGGCTGTCGCCTCGGGCGCGGCCGGCGCCGCGACGAAGCCCGGCGCGACCTGAGCCGGCTGGGCGTAGCGGCTGATCCTGACCGATTCCTCTCCCTCCGAGATCTCGATCTCGGCTATGCCTGAAGACTCGAGCAGCTCGATGAGTTTCTTGACCTTGCGAATATCCATCAGGATCGATCCTCTTGCAGGAGCCGGTTGGCGGCAATGAGCGCGAGCTCGTAGCTCGTAACGCCGAAGCCCGCGATCGTGCCCGCCGCTATGTCGGCGAAGTAGGATCGCTGCCGGAAGTCCTCGCGCGCGGCGACGTTCGAAAGATGGATCTCGATGAACGGGATAGCGACGGCGAGCAGGGCGTCGCGCAGCGCCACGCTCGTGTGGGTGAAGGCGGCGGGATTGAGCAGAATAAAATCGACGCCGCTGCGGGCCGCGTGCACCCGCTCGATCAGCGCGTGCTCGGCGTCGCTCTGGAAGGTCACGAGCCTGTGGCCGAGGGCCGCCGCCTGCTCGGTCAGCGCCGACTCGATGTCGGCCAGTGTCGTACTGCCATAGATCTCGGGCTCCCGCGTCCCGAGCAGTCCGAGATTGGGCCCGTTCATCAGCAACAGGTTTGCCATAACGCGACCTTAGCAAAAAGCGCGCAAATTTACTCGTTTTCGCTGCAGATAGCGGCGAATTCGGTACCGATTATGGGATTTTTGGATCTGCGGCGGCGCTAATGGGCGGCTGCGAGACGCTCGCGGGCCGCGGCGTGATCGATGGAGCCCGCCTCGAGCGCGGCGAAGGTCGCGGCGAGATTCTCGAGGTGCTCGGGGTGCAGCTCGCCCGTGTGAATGCCGAGGATGGCACCGTCCGCGGCCGCGAACACGGAGAACGGGAGCGCGATGACCGCGGTCCCGAGCGCCGCCGCGGCGTTCATGCCTTCGGCCTGACCGACGAGCACGGGATAATTGAACTGCATGTCCTCGGCGTAGGCCTGCACGTCCTCGAGATCGTCGATCGCGATGCCGACGACCGTGATCGATTCGTGGTCGTCGTGGAACGTCTTCAGCATCGGGATCTCGCGCAGACAAGGCGCGCACCAGGTCGCCCAGAAATTGATCAGAAGCGGCTGGCCGGCGAAGCTCGCAAGGGAGGTCGGCGCGCCGGCCAGATCGTCGAGCACGACGTCGGGCAGCGGACCGGCGAGCGGCGCGGCCTCATGCTGATGTCCGGCCTCGGCAGCGGCCGACAGCTCCGCCGGGGCCTCGGAGCCCGTGCCTGTCGTCAGCCGATAGGCGGCATAACCTGCGAGCGCCGCGAGGCTCAGCACGGCGGTCAGCAGCGTGGGCTTTGCGGTCAGCGATCCATTCTTGCTCATGACGCCGATTCTACAACGCCGCGAGCGCGCTGACGTGATCGGCGAACTCGCCGGCCGGGACGTAGCCGTAGCGGCGATAGGCGTTTTGCTGCTCGCCGCGGCGGTCGAAGAAGGCGATCGTCGGCGGGCCGTAGCTCTCGAACCAGGCCAGGAGCGCCTTGTCGTCGTCGTTGTTGGCCGTGACGTCGGCCTGAAGCAGCATGAACGGCGAAAGCGCCGCGACGACGGCGGGGTCCGGGAAGGTGTACTCCTCCATCTCCTTGCAGGCGACGCACCAGTCGGCCGTGAAGTCCACCATGACGGGCTGGCCGGCATCGCGCGCCCGCCCCAGCAGCGTCTCGAGCTCGGCGACGGTCTCAACCTCGACGAAGGCGAGCGCTTCCTCCTCCCCGGCGGCCGGTTGTCCGAGAAAGCCGCCGGCGCCGACCGGAATCGGCTCGAGCGGGTCGTCGCCGCCGAGCGACCAGCCGATCAGCATCAGCGCGCCGTAAAGACAGGCGAGCACGCCGACGCCCTTCGCGAGACGGCGTGCCGGCTTAGGCTCCGGCGGCAGTGACTCGAAGGCACCGAGGAAGACGCCCGTCATGAACACGAGCAGCGCCCAGAGCAACAGCGTCACGCCAGGCGACAGGACACGGTCGAGCATCCAGATCGCCATGCCTACCATGACGACGCCGAAGCCGGCCTTGATCGCGTTCATCCAGGGTCCGGCCTTAGGCAGCACCTTGCCGGCAGACGCGCCGATCAGAAGCAGCGGCGTGCCCATGCCGATCGCGAGCACGAAGAGCGCGAGCGAGCCGCGCGCGACGTCGCCTGACTGGCCAATCGCGATCAGCGCGGCGATCAGAGGCGGCGCGACACAGGTGGTGACAATCAGTGCCGAGAGCGCCCCGATCACGGCCGTGCCGAAGTACGAGCCGCTCTTTTGGCGGTTTGCAAGCCGCGAGATCCGCGACTGAATGGCCGCCGGCATCTGAATCTCGAAGAGCCCGAACATCGCGAGCGCCATGACGAGGAAAAGGCCTGCCGCCGACGCGATAATCCACGGCTGCTGGAACACGGCCTGGACCTGGTTTCCCGCAAGTGCTGTTATCGCGCCCGCCACCGAATAAGTCACGGCCATACCGAGCACGTAGCTGACCGACAGGGCGAAGCTTCGCCCGTGCGACACCTGGCTCCCCTGACCCGCGATGATGCTCGACAGGATCGGGATCATCGGATAGACGCACGGCGTCAGCGCAAGCCCGAGACCCGCGATGAAGAAGGTGCCGAGCACGGCAAGCAGGGCGCCGTTGCTGACGAGATCGGCGAGCACGTCCTGCTCGGCCACCATGGCGGCAGGCGCCGCGCCTTCGGGCTCCCGGACCGCGAACTCGGCCGAGGCCGGCAGCGTAAGCTCGAAGACCTGCTCCGCCGGCGGATAACAGATGCTCTCGTCCTTGCAGCCCTGAAAGCCCGCCGTGATCGCGAGTAACTGCTCGTTCGGATGCGCGCGCGCGAACGGCACGACGATCTCGACCGCGTTGTAATAGACCTCGACGTCGCCGAAATTCTGATCGGTATGCGGCACGCCTTCGGGCAGCCGCGCGGCGCCGAGCTGAATCTCACCGTCGACGTCGAACGTGAACTTGTCGCGATAGAGGTAATAGCCGGGCTCTATCCGCCAGGCGACCGTCAGCGCGTTGGCCGAGTCGAACCGCGGGTTGGCGACGAAGGCGCGATCCACGGGCAGGGGCTCGTCCGAGGCGACGCCGAGGAAGTCGCTGCCGGCAATACCGACCGTTGCGATCGGGCCCGGTGGCAGCGCGATCGTTGTAGGCCAGTCCTGCGGCGGATAGCAAAGACCGATGTTGTCGTCGCAACCCTGAAGCTCGAGCATGAATTCGACGCTGTCGACCTCGGCCGTTCGGGTATACGGAATCGCGATCTCGAACGTATGGCGATAGATTTCCTGCTCGCCGAAGAACTCGTCGGAATGGATCTCGCCGTCGGGAAAGCGCGTTGGGCCGAGGCGAACCGACGGATTGTCGACGCCGAAGCCGAACTTCTCGCGGTAGAGATAGCCGCCGTCGCGGACGTCGAACGCGAGGCGGATCTCGCTGCCGCTCGTCTCGATCTCGTAGCGGAAGACTTCCTGCGGAGGAAGGACCTGCTGCGCCTCGGCGGTCTGCTCCGGCGCGCAGGCCGTGAAGACGACGCCGACGCCGAGCAGCGCGGCGAGCGCGCCGACCGCAAAGGGTAATCGGAGTTTTTGCCTGCCTGTGCTCACGCCGTCTCCTCGCCGACAGAGCTTGCGACCCAGTCGAGATAATCCGCGGCGCCGCCCGCTATTTCGACCGCGACGAGCTCGGGCAGTTCATATCCCGCCAGCGCCTTGATCAGCCCTTCGATCGCGGTCAGCTCGGATCTCGCCGTCTTGATCAGCATCAGAACCTCATCGTCGGTCTCGATCTTGCCCATCCAGCGGTAGGTCGAGCTCACGCCGGGCAAAACGTTGACGCAGGCCGCGAGCCGCCTTTCGACGAGCGCCGTCGCGATCCGGTCCGCGACGTCCCGGCTCCCGCAGGTCGTGATTGCCAGCCTCAGGTCCGAGCTCACGCTCCGCCCCCTCGAGAATCAGCCCATAAGCATACCGATGCCGGCCGGCCGAAGTCATGATCGTCCTCCCAGACCCTTGAATTATCACGTTTCGTCCCTATGATTAGCACTCACCTCGGCCGAGTGCTAAGAACAACTGGCCGGTTTAGATCAAATTTATTGAAAATCAAAGACTTGGAAAGGGAGACCCATCCATGAACATCCGCCCATTACACGATCGAGTCGTCGTGAAGCGCACCGAGGAAGAGCGAACCTCTCCCGGCGGGATCGTAATCCCGGATACGGCGGCCGAGAAGCCGATCCGCGGCAAGGTCATCGCCGTCGGCAACGGCAAGATCCTCGAGTCAGGCGAGGTCAGGCCGCTCGACCTCAAGGTCGGCGACAACGTCCTTTTCGGCAAGTACTCGGGGACGGAGGTCAAGGTCGACGGCGAGGAACTGCTGGTCATGCGCGAGGACGACATCATGGCCGTCGTCGAAGGCTGACCGGCCCCATCGAATTCAACGCGATTCATTTAATGTAGGGAGACAATCCAATGGCGACTCCTAAAGAAGTCAGATTTGCAGATGATGCGCGGCAAGGGATGTTCCGCGGCGTGAACGTTCTGGCCAATGCGGTCAGGGTCACGCTGGGTCCCAAGGGCCGCAATGTCGTTCTCGAGAAAGCCTTCGGCGCCCCGACCGTCACCAAGGACGGCGTCTCGGTCGCCAAGGAGATCGAGCTCGAGGACAGGTTCGAGAACATGGGCGTGCAGATGGTTAAAGAGGTCGCCTCGCAGACCTCCGACGCGGCCGGCGACGGCACGACGACGGCAACGGTCCTCGCTCAGGCGATTCTGCGCGAGGGGCTCAAGGCCGTTGCGGCGGGCTTCAATCCGATGGATCTGAAGCGCGGCATCGACAAGGGCACGATCGCGATCACCGACGCGCTCAAGAAGCTCTCGCACCCGTGCGAGGACGACAAGTCGATCTCGCAGGTCGGCACGATCTCGGCGAACTCCGACGAGGAGATCGGCAAGATCATCGCCGAGGCGATGGGCAAGGTCGGCAAGGAAGGCGTGATCACGGTCGAGGAAGGCACGGGGCTCGATAGCGAGCTCGAGGTCGTCGAGGGCATGCAGTTCGACCGCGGCTACCTTTCGCCCTATTTCATCAATAACCAGCAGAGCCAGTCGGCCGAGCTCGAGAATCCGTACATTCTCATTCACGACAAGAAGGTCTCGAACATTCGCGATCTCTTGCCTTTGCTCGAGGGTGTCGCGAAATCGGGCCGGCCGCTTCTGATCATTGCCGAGGACATCGAGGGCGAGGCGCTCGCGACGCTGGTCGTCAACAACATCCGCGGCGTCGTCAAGGTCGCGGGCGTCAAGGCGCCGGGCTTCGGTGATCGGCGCAAGGCGATGCTGCAGGACATCGCGATCCTGACGGGCGGCCAGGTGATCTCGGAGGAGGTCGGCCTGTCGCTCGAGAAGGCGTCGCTCGAGGATCTCGGCGAGGCCAAGAAGGTCCAGGTCACTAAGGAGAACACGACGCTGATTGATGGCGCGGGCAAGGCGGCCGAGATCAAGGGCCGGGTCGATCAGATCAACAAGGAGATCGAGGAGTCGACGTCGGACTACGACCGCGAGAAGCTCCAGGAGCGTGTCGCGAAGCTGGCCGGCGGCGTTGCCGTCGTCAAGGTCGGCGCCGCGACAGAGATCGAGATGAAGGAGAAGAAGGCGCGCGTCGAGGACGCGCTACACGCGACGCGGGCGGCCGTCGAGGAAGGTGTGGTCGCCGGTGGCGGTGTCGCGCTCGTGCGTGCCCGCGCGAAGATCGACAAGCTCGTAGGCGCCAACGACGACCAGAACGTCGGCATCAACATCCTGCGCCGCGCGCTTGAGGAGCCGCTGCGTCAGATCGTCGCTAACGCCGGCGCCGATGCCTCGGTCGTCCTGAACGCCGTCGTCGAGGGCAAGGGCAACTACGGCTACGACGCCGCGACCGGCAAGTATGGCGACATGGTCGAGCTCGGCATCATCGATCCGACCAAGGTCACGCGGCTCGCGCTTCAGAATGCCGCGTCGGTCGCGGGGCTTTTGCTCACGACCGAAGCCATGGTTGCGGAGGCGCCGAAGGATGAGCCCGCGGCTCAGATGGGCGGCCACGACCACGGCATGGGCATGATGTAAGCGACGCTTTGCGTCCTCGGGGCGAAGGCCCCGGCCGGAAAGCCCCGCTCTGGCGGGGCTTTCTTTTTCGCCCGGGCGCACAATTGGGCCAGTGAGTGTCGCGAATGGCCGTCCAGACCGCGAGCGCGGGCGCCGGATCGAGCGCCGGCTCCGCCTGCGCGAATGCCGTCGGCGGCGACGACACCGGCGCCAGGGCTCGGCGCATTTCTCGACGTGCCGAGAGTCATGGCCGGCTTCGAGAATTCAGTTCGAGGTTGCGTGCCGTGCGACGGAATCATCATCGATCTGCGCTGCAATGGCGGCGGAATCGCCGCGATGGCCATGGCTCAGGTTCGTCGTCAATCCGCGCGCGGATCCGTTCGAAGGGCCGGTGGCGATGTTGATCGACTCGACTTCGGCGTCGACGGCCGAGATTTTCGCCGGGGGGCTCAAGGATCTCGAGCGTGCCCGCGTGTTCGGAACGAGAAGCGCCGGCGCGGCCCTGCCTTCGGTGATCGAGCGGCTGCCGATGATCGCTATGCTGGCGCTCGCGCCGTTTGCGGTAGCGACGACGCAACGCCTCCCCGATGCCGAGATCCGCTGCACGTGACGCTGGGAGACTACCGGGATTTCGGCGGTGTTCTGACTCCGACGACGATGACTCAGAATGTCGCTGGTCAGTCGATGCGCATCACGTTCGAGTCGGCCGAAACGAACGTGGACATTCCGGCCGGGCGCTTCGACCTCCCGGGCGCGGTGGCAGCGCTCGTGGAATAGGCCGGCGCGGGGCGCGCGCTTGTAATAGACTTTAGGCGGCGGAACGCGAGGCTTGACCCGCGGCAGATAAGAACAAGGTCCAAACCCTTGAGCGATCGTCCAGTAGCGCCGGAATGCCGTATATCCCGATCAGCTTCGATCGAAGCCGAGCTGAAGCGTACCGCTGCGACCGAAATCGAGTTCGCGCTGGCCGAGATGCGTGCCTCGGCCAGAAGACCGGCGCACGCCGTTCACCAGTGCCGCAAGGCCATCAAGCGAGTGAGGGCGCTCGTTCGCCTCGGCCGGGGCGACGCCGATGCGGGTCGCGAGATCGATCGCAAGCTTCGCGACGCGGGGCGCTTGCTCGCCGCGGCGCGGGATGCGGACGTGATTCGGAAAACGGCAGCCCGGCTTTGTGCAGACAATACGCTCTCGAGGTCGATCGACGTCGGGGGCGGGCGTGCGGCGGCGAAGCCCGATCGCGACGTGACGCGACGGGTCATGGAGCAGTTGTCCGATGTCAGGGCAGAGATCGAAGACTACTTCGATGGCCGGACGCGAACGCCCGAGTCGCTCGGCGCAGCGACCGACTGGACATACGGCAAGGCGGTACGCCTCATGAAGCGATTCGGAGACCGCGGCGGCCGGAGACTTGCCCACGCCTGGCGCAAGAGCGTGCAGCGATATACCAATCAGCTCAAGCTCATGGCAGATCTTTGGCCCGAGCGCGCAGCGGCCGAGCTCGGACCGCTCGATGCGCTCGCCGAATGTCTCGGCGAGTTCAACGACCTGACGATTCTGCGGGTCGCGCTCGAGGCCGGGCACATCGGCTCGGACGGGGAAACGCGATCGGCGCTGCGCAAGCTTGCCAGAGCGCGCCAACGAGCCCTGCGACAGCGCGCGCTCAAGCTCGGCGAGTCGGCATTCCCTTCACCGGGCAGGCGATCCGCAGCGACGCCAGCCGGGCTCGAGAAGGATCCGCCCAAAAGCCCCGTAATTTGAACCGAATCCGGATTAATCGCTTGCTGGGGGACTAGAGTGTGCAAGATATGAGCACGCTCGAGCACCTGATCCGCTACGAAAGCCCGCACTCGGGGATCGTGTTTCGCCGGGATCTCTACCGGGCGGACGACGACGCAGGCCTCGTCATCGATTGCCTGGCGCTCGCGAATGCAGAGCTCAGAGGCCGCCGGTTCGTGTTTCTCGGCGTCGACGAGCGCGGCGTCGACGAGCGTATGCTGGTCGGCGTGCACAGGCCCGAGCTCAAGCGCTTCAAGTCCCGTTTCGAGCGACTCCTGGCGATGCACATAGAGCCCTTGCTGAACGCGATTGTGCGAGCCGTGGAAATAGACGGCCACCTGATCGCATACATTCGAATCAAGGACTGCTTATCGCCCCCCTATCTTGTGAAGCAGGGTCTCGGTGACACACTCAAGGCGGGCATGGGCTTCGTCAGGCGCGGCGCGAGCAACTATCCGCTGCAGCGATCCGACATGCAGCGGATGTTTGCGCGAAGCCGCGAAGTCGTTGCGGCGAAGTCGGCGATCCGCGTTGGGTTTGCAGACAGGGATCCGGCCGGGCAGCTGACTCTGCCCGTTCTCCCGGTGAGCAAGCTGCCGTCCGAGCTCGCAGCAGATCGGCTCAGGAGCCTCCTGGCAGCGCACAGCGAGGCGCGCGACATCTTCGGCCGGACCCAGACGCAATTCTCGCGCTTGATGCACGCGAGGGTGTTTGGCGTGGACGTGCCCTACCGCAAGCGCAGCGACGACTCGCTCGTCACGGCGCTCGAGAACGTCGAGTCGGATTACAGCGCGGCAGACAAGCACTATCTCTACGAGGTGCGCGCGCACAAGCTGAATTTCACGATTGCCAACGATGGCGATTCGAACCTGCACAACGCAAGATTTCGGGTGGTGCTGCCGCAGACGGAAGGCGCAGGTATCGCGGATCGTGTCTATAGCGGGGACGAATCGGAGATCGCGCCGGACGGCTACCCGAAGACTGCTTCCGGCTCGCGAACGATCTCGCTCGAGACCGATCTAGGCACGCTCTACGCGGGGCGCAACGTGCGGGCGTTTCGCGAGCCGGCGCGTTTCTGGGTGCGGGACGAGGCGGCCGGAAGGGCCATGGCCATCGATTACGTGCTTCGTGCCGACGAGTTGGCCGAGCCGTTCGAGGGCAGCCTCGTCATCTACATCGACAGAGCATCACTCAAGAGCGTTTGACGCCGTTATCATGCGCGCGTGAAGCTTTCGGCGCCCGCCAGTCTGCCGCCCGAGCTCGGGGAACGCTTCGCGCAGGTGCAGGCGCGGGCCGCGGATATCGATGTCGAGCTGTCCGGCGATCTCATGGAATCCGCGCCGCGTGTGCTGGCGGCAAGCGATTTCGTCATCGATATCCTGTCGCGCGAGCCCGATGCGCTCGCCGGACGGCTGGCGGACCCATCCCCCGTGGCGCGCGAGTCGCTGGCTTCGGAGCTCGATCTCGCCGAGGCGTCCGAAGCCGAAGCCAAGGCTGTGCTCCGTCGCCGGCGCAATGTCGAGCTCGCCGCGATCGCCTGGCGCGATATTGCCGGTATCGCCGATCTCGATCGCAGCCTCGCCGATCTGTCGGAGCTCGCCGACGCGCTGATCGCGATCGCCCTCAATGCGGCCGTCGCCCAGCTCGCGCCTCGGTACGGGCGGCCGGGACCCTTGCTCGTTCTCGGCATGGGCAAGCTCGGAGGGCACGAGCTGAATTTCTCCTCCGACGTCGATCTCGTGCTCGTCTATCCCGATCCCGCCGACGATGCGGCCGAGGCGCACGAGGAGTACTTCCTGCGCCTGTCGCAGCTTCTGATCCGGCTGCTCGACGAGCGCACGGCCGACGGCATGGTCTATCGCGTCGACACGCGGCTCAGGCCTTTCGGCAAGAGCGGTCCGCTCGCGATCAGCATCGGCGCGCTCGAGTCGTATCTCGTGCAGCACGGGCGGGACTGGGAAAGGTATGCCTATATCAAGGCGCGGCTCATTACCGGCGAGGAGCTCTCGAAGGAAGTCTTCGATCAGGTTCTGACGCCGTTCGTCTACCGGCGCTATCTCGACTTCGGCGTCATCGAGGCGATGCGGCAGATGAAGCGCCTGATCAGCCGGGACGTCGCGCGCCGCGACAAGCACGGCAACATCAAGCTCGGCCGCGGCGGCATTCGCGAGGTCGAGTTCATTGCGCAGATGTTCCAGCTCCTGAGGGGCGGGCACGAGCCCGAGCTTCGCTCGCGAAGGCTGCTGCTCGTGCTGGCCGAGCTCGCACGGCTCGGCATCGTCGCGGAGGATCGGATTCTCGCCCTAACGGAAAGCTATCGGTTTCTGCGCCTGGCCGAGAACCGGCTCCAGGCACTCGATGACCGGCAGACTCACGAGCTGCCCGATGATTCCGTGCAGCGGATGCGGCTCGCCTATGCGATGGGCTTCGATTCGTGGGCTGCCTTCGCCGACCGGCTCGAGCGGCATCGCGCCGAAGTCCAGCAGGCGTTCGATGAGTTGCACTGGGACGTCGACGACGAGGTGGACGATGAGCCGGATGCCGTCCTCGCGGCCTGGAATGGCGCGCGGCTCGCCGAGACCTTCTCCGACGCCGCGCTCGAGCCGCTCGATCAGCTCCGCAAGAGCGGCCTGTACCGCCGAATGGACGAGATCAGCCGTCAGCGTCTCGGCGCGTTCGTCGGCGTGCTCGTGCCGGGGCTTGAAGGGCTCGACGGCGCGGCCGAGACGCTCGAGCGCATCATGCCCGTGATCCGCTCGATCTGTCGCCGCTCGGCCTATCTTTCGCTGCTGCTCGAGAACCCGTCGGCGCTCGATCGCCTTCTCGGCCTCGCGGCGCAAAGCGCGATGCTGGCAAGGCTGGTCGCCGAGCATCCCCTGCTGCTCGACGAGCTGCTCGATGCGCGGCTCTTCGACACGCCGCCGACGCGAGACGAGCTCGCCGCGGGTTTGAAGAGGCAGCTCGCCGGGATCGATGACGGCGATACCGAAAGCATGCTCGACGCGATGCGCGACTTTCAGCGCGCGGCCGTCTTTCGCGTCGCGATTGCCGATCGATACAGCGAGCTGCCGCTGATGAAGGTCAGCGACCGGCTGACCGACATCGCCGAGCTCGTCATCGAGATCTCGCTCGACATTGCGCGCCGCGAGCTCGAGCAAAAGCATGGCAAGCCGATGCATGGCGACTCCGAGCCGCTTGCCGAGTCCGGGCTCGTCGTCGTCGCCTACGGCAAGCTCGGCGGGCTCGAGCTCGGCTACGGATCGGATCTCGACCTCGTCTTTCTGCATGACTCTGAAGGCAGCGTCGAGGAAACGACGGGTCCGACCGTCGTCGACAATCAACGCTATTTCGTGCGCCTCGTGCAGCGCCTCATTCACTTGCTCAGCGTACAGACGAGCTCGGGACGGCTTTACGAGATCGACACGCGGCTTCGGCCCTCGGGCGCCTCGGGCCTGCTCGTCGCGAGCCTTGCGCGCTTTGCGCGCTATCAGCGCGAGGAGGCCTGGACCTGGGAGCATCAGGCGCTGCTCAGGAGCCGGTCGGTTGCCGGTCCGGCGCCGCTCAGCGAAGCCTTCGAGCGAATCCGCGTCGAGACGCTTATCGGCGCCGTCAGGCGGGGAGAGCTCAAGGACGACGTCGTCGACATGCGCCGGCGCATGCGCAGGGAGCTCGCGACGGGCACGGCCGACCAGTTCGACATCAAGCAGGATCCCGGCGGGCTCGCCGACATCGAGTTCCTGATCGATTACTGGGTACTCGCCGACGCCGAGCGCCACCCGGCGCTCGTCGAGTACCCGGACAACGTGCGCCAGCTCGAGGCGCTCGATGCGACGGGCCTCGTGCCGGCGGCGACCTGCGCGGCGCTCAAGGCCGATTACCTCGCGCTGCGCGCGAAGACGCACGAGCTCGCGCTCAGCGACGGCGGCCGTCTCGTGCCGGCCGCGCCGTTCGCCGAGCTCAGGCGGCGCGTTTGCGATCTGTGGGCCGGGACTTTCGGCGAGCCTCCTGGCTGAGCTTCCTTTTATAATGCGTGCGCTTCGCGACCCGGAGGAGACAGATAGCCCATGGCGCGACCAAGACACGGCACCGTCCATCAGGACCTCAAGGCCGCCAACGCGGAGAAGGTCTATCGCGTCACGCGCGAGGATTTGCCGCTGCATTGCCCGATGCCGTCGAGCTATCTGTGGAACTCGCATCCAAAGGTCTATCTGCCGATCGAGGAGACGGGCGAGGCCAAGTGCCCTTACTGTAGCGCGAGCTACGAGCTCGTCGGCGGCTAGGACCGTGCCGTGCTGATCGTCACCGGCGGCGCCGGATTCATCGGCAGCAATCTCGTTCGAGGGCTCAACCGCGCCGGCCGCGACGACATCATCGTCGTCGACGACCTGACCGACGGGCACAAGTACACGAACATCGTCGATTGCTCGATCGCCGACTACTGGGACAAGCGCGAGATCCTGGCGCGCCTCGACTCGCTCGGGCGCGCGCCCGAGGCCGTGCTGCATCAGGGCGCCTGCGCCGTGACGACCGAATGGGACGGGCGCTACATGCTCGCCGAGAACTACCAGTGCTCCGTCGATCTTCTCGGCTATTGCACTCGGCACGAGATACCGTTGATCTACGCCTCATCGGCCGCGATCTACGGCGCGAGCACGAGCTTTCGGGAGGACGACCCCGCGGCCGAGCGACCGCTCAACGTCTACGGCTACTCGAAACTCTTGTTCGATCGTTACGTCAGGCGTCACCTCGATGCCGCGCGTGCCCAGGTCGTCGGGCTGCGCTATTTCAATGTCTACGGTCCGAACGAGGCGCACAAGGGCAGGATGGCGAGCGTCGTCTGGCATCTGACGCGCCAGCTCGAGGAAACCGGCGAGCTCAGGCTGTTCGAAGGCAGCCATGGCCGCGATAACGGCGAGCAGCGGCGCGACTTCGTGCATGTCGACGACGTCGTCAGCGTCGTACTCTGGTTTCTCGAGCATCGCGGGATCAGCGGCATCTTCAATGTCGGCACTGGGAAAAGCGCGAGCTTCAACGATCTCGCCAATGCCGTGATCGAGCATTCCGGCAGAGGCTCGGTCCGCTACGTTCCGTTTCCCGAAGGGCTCAAGTCGAGCTACCAGAGCTTCACCGAAGCGGACCTGAGCGCGCTGCGCAAGGCGGGGTATTCTGCGCCGTTCGATGACGTTCGCGCCGGCGTCGGGAAATACCTGGATGCGTTGAAACCGAAGCCGTGACCGCGATCGGTAAGCTTCTCGTCGTCGGCCCGTCCTGGGTCGGAGACATGGTCATGGCGCAATCACTCTACCGACTGCTCAAGTCCCGAGAACCGGCGCAGGCCATCGACGTGCTCGCGCCCGCCTGGTCGCTGCCCTTGCTCGAGCGGATGCCCGAGGTCGCGCGAGGCATCGAGCTGCCGCTTGGCCATGGCGAGCTCAGCATCGGAGCGCGGCGGCGCCTCGGGCGCTCCCTGAGCGGACAGTACGCGCGCGCCATCGTGCTGCCGCGCTCGTTCAAGAGCGCGCTCGTGCCGTGGTTTGCCGGGATTGCGCGGCGAACGGGCTTCCGCGGCGAATGGCGCTACGGGATCATCAACGACATCAGGCCGTTCGATCCCCGGCGCCTCGATCAGACCGTGCGCCGCTTCATTGCGCTTGGCATGGAGCCGGGCGAGGACGTGCTGCCGGAGCTGCCAGAACCTCGGCTTCGCGTCGATCGCGACGCGCAGGACGCGCTCGTGGCCCGTCTCGGCCTCGATCTGACGAAGCCCGTTGCCGCGCTGATGCCGGGCGCCGAGTACGGTCCCGCCAAGCAATGGCCGCCTGAGTATTTCGCAAGGCTGGCGGGCCGGCTCGCGGCATCGGGCGCGAATGTCTGGATTCTGGGCTCGGGCAAGGAAGCGCCGCTCGGCCGGGAGATCGCGCGGGCAGCGAACGCCGCCGGCGTCGTCAGTCTCGCCGGCGAGACGGCGCTCGTCGAGGCCGTCGATCTGCTCGCGCTCGCCGACGTAGCCGTCAGCAACGACTCGGGGCTCATGCACATCGCAGCGGCCGTCGGCACGCACACGGTGGCAATCTACGGGTCATCGACACCGGATTTCACGCCGCCGCTGACAGCGAACGCGACCGTTCACTATCGCCGTTTGTCCTGCAGTCCCTGCTTCGAGCGCGAGTGCCCGCTCAAGCATCTCGACTGCCTGATCGGCATCGGGGTCGACGAGGTTCATGCGAGCCTTGAACGAAAGCTCGACATGCGAGCACCAAGGCGATGAGCGTGGGCGATCGAGCGTCATGAGCAGAGCCGAGCTACGAGTCGAAGGCGTCGAGATCACGATCCACGATCAGGATCGCTATCCCGGTTTCGATTGGCGATGGTTCGATCGCGAGTGGTGGGTCGCGGAAGGCGCGCGCACGCACAGCATCACGGGGCGCGGCTCGGTGCTCATGCTCGACCGCGGCGACGAAACCTGGGTCTACCGGCACTATCACCGCGGCGGACTCGTGGCCAGGGTCGCTTACGACGAGTACCTGTGGGCCGGTGTCGAGCGCACCCGGCCGATTCGCGAATGGCGGCTTCTGACCGAGCTCGCGGCACGCGAGCTCCCGTCGCCGCGGCCCGTTGCGGCCCGCGCCCTGCGCTCGGGCGCCATCTACCGCGCCGACATTCTGACCGTGCTTTTGCCGGAGACCGAGCCTCTGTCGAGCATGCTCGGCGACGTCTGGCGGGACTTCAGTCTCTGGTCGCGCATCGGCACGATGATCGCGGGATTTCACAAGGCCGGCTGCGATCATCCCGATCTCACGGCGCATAACGTGCTCATCGACGCGAGGCGGCAGCCGTTTCTCGTCGATTTCGACAATGCGAGTCTCAAGCCCGCCGGTGACTGGGCCCGTGCCGGCATCGCGCGCTTCAGGCGATCACTCCGGAAGGTCTCGCACGAGATTGGCACCGAGTTCGACGAAGCGGCCTGGCAGGCGCTGGTCGCGGCCTACTTGGCAGCTTACGAATAGATATCGCCGAAATCGTCCGGGCGGCGCTTGAACTTCTTGTAAGCCCAAAGGTATTGCTCGGGCACCTCGCGAATGCGCGCTTCGAGCAAGGCCACGAGTCTCTTCGTATCGGCGAGGGCGTCGTCGGTCGGGAAGCCCGGCAGTGGCGGCTCGATCTCGACGGTATAGGTGCGCTCATCGGCGTTGCGGCGAAACCAGTAGGGCAGAACCGGCGCTCCGCTGATTTTCGCGATCTTCGAGGTCGCGACGTTCGTCGTCGCGGGCTCGCCGAAGAAAGGAATCATCGCGCTTTGATTGCCGAGATAAGTCTGATCGGGCATGTAGAGCACGGCTTCGTTTCGCTTCAGGAGCCGAATCAGCAGACGAACGTTGTCGCGCGGCACCTGCATCGACGAGAACCGGCTTCGGCCCTCGAGTATCAGCCAGTCCATCATCGCGTTGCGCTGTGGGCGGTAGAGGCTCGAGACCGTGCCCGGATAGTCCTCGAGGACGCAGACGCCGATCTCGATCGGCGTGAAGTGAGCCGTGACGAGCAGCGCGCCGCGCCCTCCGGCAAGCGCCGCGTCGAGATGCTCGAGCCCCCGGATCTCGACCCGCTCATGGAGCTTCGCTATCGGCGTGAACCAGCCGACCCCCATCTCGACCACGGACAGGCCGAGCGAGCGAAAGTGGCGTCTTAGCAGTCGCTCGCGCTCGCGGCCCGCCAGCTCCGGAAAGCAGATCTCGAGATTACGCCGGGCGATCCTGCGCTCGCGCCGATTGAGCGTGAAGAAGATCCCACCGACCGCGGCGCCGAGCCAAAGCTGAGCGCCGACCGGCAGACGGGCCGAGATCCGCATGACGGCGAAGAGGACCCAGGTCGGCCAATATCGCGGTGCCCGGAAGCGGCTCAGGGACGACTCGGTCGGTTCGTTCATAGGCAGGCATCGGCGAGTCTAGCAGCTCCCGGCCGGCGACAAGCGTGACGCGGGGCTTGGCACGCGGGGCCCGGCCCGGGTAGAGTCGCGCCGTGAGACCGATGAAGTCGAAGTCGATCCGAGCCCTGCTGCTGCCGATTGCGGCACTCGCGCTCGCGGCCGGCGGCGGTGCCGCCGATACGGCGCAGGCACCCGATCGCATCGTCGTCATCAAATCCGAGCGCAAGCTGATGCTGATGAACGGCGAAACCGTGCTGCGCAGCATGAACATTGCGCTCGGCCTGATGCCGCGCGGCCCGAAGCGCGAGGAGGGC
>DATKCK010000004.1:0-2100 GCA_035513215.1 Gammaproteobacteria bacterium
CGCCCGGCCAGGATCAACGCCCGCACCCAGGGATCCAGCAGGTCCGGCGACGCCGATTCCGCGACCCGCTCCCGCAGTCCGCTGATCACACGCGCCAAAGTCTTGCCGGCCGCGTCGGCGTCACCGGCCATGGACTGCAGCTGCCCCTCCCACACAAGTATAGACGCGAACTCGCCGAAAAGCCGGTCGTTTTCCGGCGCCAGCTCCGATACGGCACGGGCCAGCTCGGCGCCACGCCCGATCGACTCGAACGCCGCGTCATGCTCACCCTGACGTTGCTGCAGGTAGGACAATAGCCGATAAGCCCTTGCCAGCGTGCGCCGTGCCTCGCGGTCCGTCAGCTCCCGTTCCACCAGGTCTGCGAGATAGTCCCGCGCACGACGTGCATCGTCATGCGCCTGCTCCAGCTCGTCCATCGCGGCGCGCAGCTCGCCGCGCCCGACCCGCAGCTTGGCGACGAATTGCGACCACTCGAGATTATCCGGATCCCGTGAGACAAGCTCTTCCATGGCCGTCAGCGCGCGATCAAAGTGCATCCGGGCCTCATCGCGCCGATCGCTGACGGCCGCAACCTCCGCTTCGAGCATCAGCCCGAGCGCCCACCAGTAGCGCCGTTGCGCGTTGTTCGGCTCGGCAGCGATCATACGCTCGCGCTCGGCCGTACTGCGCTCGAAGTGTGCGGCCGCGTCGACAAGCTCGCCGCGATGCCCAGCTATCGTGCCCAGCCAGGAAATGGTATCGGAGAGCGCCTCCCGCAGGTCATGATCGTCCGGGCTGCGCTCCAGCAGCTTCTCGAGCACCGCGATTTCATCGAGAAAGCCCCTCTCTGCCGCATTGAGATCGCTCGATTCCATCGCCAGCGCCGCGAGATTGTGATGACCGTAAGTGACCTCGCGGATCCATTCGTCGCGACCGGCATCGAGGTAGAGCAAGCCGAGGCTGCTGTCGCGATAGCGGGTGAGCCAGGTTCGCGCTTCGGCGAGCTGGCCACGACGGTAGTGCACGTTGCCGACCCAGAACTCGGCCTGGCCACGATCGTAAAGCCGGCGCCCATCGTCGGGATGACGTTCCGCGAGCGCGGCGCTGCGCCGGTAAGCCTCCTCGAACGACGCGAGCGCCTCGTCGAACAGGAGTTGCGACATCCGGATCTCGCCGATTTGCGTCAGCACCTGCGCCTGACGGGACAGGCCCTCGTCGGTCAAATCCCCGGGCCGCACGGTTGCGAAATACGCCATCGCCTCGTTGCCGACCTTATCGAGCAGGTCGAGTCGGCCTATCGGTTGCAGGCTCTCGCGCAGGTCGCCCACCAGGAAGCCGAGCAGGTCTTCGGCTTGCTGCCGGCGGCGCTCCGCGTCCTCGCGAGCCATGTATGCGGCGACGGCGAGCAGCAGGGTCAACGCCATGCCGGCCAGCGAACCGGCCGTGACGGCGACGAGGCGCTGATTGCGGCGATGCAGGTCGCGTTGCAGCAGCTCGTCGAGATCGATGCCCAGAATGCCGGCGACGAGCTTGAGCCTGGCGAGACGACGGCCATCGCCGCCCGGCCGCACGTCCGCGGCGATCGGTTCGGCCCACTCCGCGGTGAGTTGGCCGTCGGCGTCGACGCGGTGGCGCAGCGCCGGGCAGAAACACTCGTCCTCGGCCCGACCGGGCTGGTCGCTCGCGCCAGGCTCTCCCGCGACGATGACACAGAGAATGCTGTCGTCCCGCCCGAGCCGCTTGAAAGTCCGCACTTCGGCGTCGACCCAGCGCGACCGCGCAGCGGCCGGCGAACAGACGACGACGAGCAGCTCGGACGCGCGCAGCGCCTCGGTCACGCGCGCATTGAGATCCGGATCGCTCGGCAGTTCCGCCCGATCACGGAATACCGGCCGGAGGCGACGCGGGATGCTGCCGCGACGGGTCTCGCGACCGACGAGGCGTTTCGGAACCACGTAGCTTTCCAGCCGTCGGTGCAGCCAGCGGCCCCACGTCGCATCCGCGTGGCTGTAACTCAGAAAGGCTTTGTAGCGATACGACTCGGGCACGTGATCTTCCCTGCACGAGCCAATGTTATACGACTCGTTCGGAGCACGTCTCTGCCGTAACGACGGAACCCTC
>DATKCK010000005.1:0-121010 GCA_035513215.1 Gammaproteobacteria bacterium
GCAGCCCCTCGAGCTTGACGCGGAGGAAGTTTCGGCCGGCCGCCGCGGTCCGGTTCTCCCATAGCCTGGCGGAATTCGGAGCCGCATCCGTCAGCTCGAGGATGTCCGTGTCGCCGTCGTGATCGAAATCCGCGCAGACGATACTCCGCCCCGAAGTGGTTGCCGCGAGTCCGAGCGCCACCGCTTCTTCGGTGTACGTGCCCGCGTCGTTCATCAGAAACACTCTGCTCGCATCCGTGTCGAAGGCGTCATACTCTGAAATGTACGAGCCCGGATAGCCATTCGTGTGATAAATGTCGAGGTCGCCGTCGTTATCGATATCGAGGAAACAAGCGGCCCAACCAAAGGATCCGTCCGCGACGCCGAGTCTTTCCGTGTCATCGATGAGGCCAGAGGAGCCGCCGACATTTACGAAGAGCCGATTCCCGTGCGGAGTGAAGAATTCATTGCCCGGTCCCAGGATACTCGTGACGAACCAGTCGAGATCGCCGTCGTTGTCGATGTCGCCGAGCGCCGACCCCATTCCGAACTGGGCTTCGCGCAGGATCGCGTTTTCGACAACACGAAATGTTCCATCACCGTTGTTGATCGCAAGCTGGGTTGTGCCGAAGTCCGCCGCAATGGCGATGTCGGGCCAGGGATCGTTGCTGATGCGCGCGAAGGTCGGAGTGAAAGTAAAATCCGCGATCTGAACCTGACCAACGTCGTTCTGGCAAAACTGTAGACCGCAAAACATATGAGGACGGGTAAGCCAGGTCATGTCCGAGATTCCGCTTTCTTCGCTGACGTTCACGTACCGAATACCGGACTCGTCGGACTCATTTCTCCACAGATGGTCGGTCTGACGCGTCCGCGGATCACCATATAGCTCGTCGGCCGTGCCCCAGTGCGTCAGGAACATGTCGAGATCGCCGTCGAGATCGTAGTCGCCGAAAGCGGCGGAGACGGTGTTCGAGGCCAGCATATTCACGATGTCGGGCGAATTCGATGTGACATCGGTGAAAAAGCAGTTGCCGTCGTTCTCGTAAATCTTGCTGGGGTCGTCGTAGATGCCGCCGACGAACAGATCGAGGTCGCCGTCGCCATCCATGTCGGCGAAAGTAGGCCCGCTATGGCGATCATTGCCTTTCCCGTCCAGGCGAGTGTTGGCGACGCCGGCCTGTTCGGCGATATCCTCGAACAGCAGGCCGTTGCCTTGCTCTGCGAACTGATTCAGATAGAGGCGATTCGGGCCACCGCCGCCGTCGGTTCCACCCGTGTTGCCATAGGTTATGAACAGGTCGATGTCACCGTCGCTGTCGCAGTCGCCGGCCGCCGCGCCGCCGATCGTCATCGTCGTCAGCTGCCAGACGAGCGCGCCTTTGAGGCCTCTCCCGGTGTAAGAAGGTTGGGTGTAGCCGACCTGGTAGGCGATATTGGAGGCAGTCGTCACGTCGACGAAAGGCGTAGCCGGGGGCGGTGCCGCGGCCGCTTGCGGTGAGGGCGACGGTGACGGTGATGCGGGCGTAGCTTCCTCCCCGCCGCCTCCGCAAGCAGCAAGAGACAACGCTGAAACGATACGGAGTACAGTCAGCCCTATACGCATCACCTGGCCCCCAAACACCATCCGGCGTACCCTGGAGCACACCGGTCCATCGATGTTTCTAGAGAGTTCTTGAGATTTCTTCAGGCTACCTGCGGCCGGCGACTTTGTCCAACGGCGTGGCGCGGCGCACCTGAGGGCAGCGACAGCTCATGAACCACCCAGCGAGAGCAGCGTCGCGTTGCCGCCAACGGCCGCCGTATTGATGCATACGGACTGCTCGGTCGCGAAGCGGATCAGGTAGTTCGGGCCGCCAGCTTTCGGTCCCGTCCCCGAGACGCCCATGCCCCCGAAAGGCTGCACGCCGACGACGGCCCCGATCATGTTGCGATTGACGTAGACGTTGCCGACACGCGCGCGGCTCGCGATCTTTTCGGCGAAATCGTTGATCCGGCTGTGGATGCCGAGCGTGAGCCCGTATCCCAGCGCGTTGATCTCATCGACGAGCGCATCGATGTCTTCAGCCTCGTAACGCAGAAAGTGCAGAATGGGGCCGAAGACTTCGCCTTCGAGATCGGCGGGACGCTCGATCTCGATCAGCGTCGGCGGCACATAGAGTCCCGCGCCCCGTTCTTTCGGCAGCCGGCAACCGAATTCGATGTTTTTGTCCGAGTCTTCAAGATAATCGAGCAGTTTTTGCCTCGCCTCGGGATCGATGATGGGACCGACGTCAGTCTCAAGCAGCGCCGGATCGCCGATCACGAGCTCGGCCATGCGGCCTTTCAGCATCGTGAGGACCTCGTCGGCCGTATCCCGCTGCAGGCAGAGCAAACGCAGCGCCGAGCAGCGCTGGCCGGCGCTGCCGAAGGCCGACAGCGCAACGTCGCGGACGACCTGCTCGGTCAGGGCGGAGCTGTCGACGATCATGGCATTGACGCCACCAGTCTCGGCGATCAGTGCTGCCAGCGGTCCCGTACGTCTCGCGAGCGCCTGGTTGATGCTCCGCGCGGTCTCGATCGAGCCCGTAAACGCCACTCCGGCGAGACGCGGGTCTTCGAGCAGTGCACCGGCAACGTCCGGCCCCTTGCCCGGCAGAAACTGCAGCGCACCATCGGGGATACCTCCCTCGAGCAGCAGCTCGACGACGTGCGCCGCGACGAGCGAGGTTTGCTCGGCCGGTTTCGCGAGCACGCTGTTGCCGGCCGCGAGCGCCGCGGCAATCTGACCCGTGAAGATCGCTACCGGGAAATTCCAGGGACTGATGCAGAGAAAGACGCCGCGGCCGGATAGCCGCAACAGGTTCCGCTCACCGGTCGGGCCCGCCAGCTCGATGGGCGTCGCGAACTGACGCATGCACTCGCGAGCGTAGTAGCGTAGAAAGTCCACGGCCTCGCGGATCTCGGCGAGGCTGTCGGCGATCGTGCGGCCGCCTTCACTGACGCATAGCGCCACGAGCTCGGCGCGATCCCGTTCGATGAGATCCGCGGCCCGGCGCAGACAATCGGTGCGCTCGGGCGCCGGTTGCGCGTTCCACTCCGGAAATTGTCCTGCCGCGCGTTCGAGTGCGAGGCGCGCCGTATCAGCGTCGGCGAACGCGACTTCGCCGATCACGCGCGTCCAGTCGGAAGGATCTCGCGACTCGTATCGGGTACCGTCGCAGCGCTTGCCGTCAACCACCGGCGCGGCCCGCTTTTGAACTTCAGCGCCCCGCGCCAGGGCAGCCGCGAGCGGCACGAGCTCCGCGGGATCGGCAAGATTGACACCGGCCGAGTTCAGCCGCTCGGACCCGAACAGCGCCGACGGCAACGGGATTCGCGGATGCGGCAGGTTCGCGATGGACTCGGTCTCGCGCAGGGGGTCCAGGACGACCTCGTCGATTGGCACCTCTTCGTCGGTAGTGCGGTTGACGAACGATGTGTTCGCGCCGTTCTCGAGCAGCCGGCGGACGAGGTAGGGCAGCAGATCCTCGTGCGAGCCTACCGGCGCATAGACACGGCACCGGCGCGCGCCGTTCCTGCCGCCGATGCTTTCCTCCGCGGTCGGCGCCAGAATCTCGTCATAGAGCGCTTCGCCCATGCCGTGGAGACGCTGGAACTCGAAGTCGCCGCCCGTCCCGGCATGAAGAATCCAGGCAACAGTATGCGCATTGTGAGTCGCAAACTGCGGATAGAGTGCCGGACTTCGTTGCAGCAGACGTCCCGCGCAGGCCAGATAGGAAACGTCCGTCGAGCTCTTCCGCGTGAAGACCGGATATCCGGCCAGGCCCTGCTCCTGCGCGCGCTTGATTTCCGTGTCCCAATAGGCGCCCTTGACGAGCCGAACGGGGATTGAGCGCCTGCCTGCGTCGGCGAGCCGGCCGAGCCACTCGATGACCGACGGCGCGCGCTTTTGATAGGCCTGCACGGCGATTCCGAGTCCGGGCCACCCTTCGAGCGCTGGAACGCCGAAAATCTCGCGAAAGACGGCGAGCGTCAGCTCCAGCCGGTCGGCCTCCTCGGCGTCGATCGTCAGTGCGATACCGGACTGTTTCGCAAGACGCGTCAGCGTTACCACGCTGTCCGTGAGCTCAGGTAGAGCGCGGGCGGTTTGCGCGAACTCGAAGCGCGGGCAAAGCGCCGACAGTTTCACCGAGATGCTCGGCGCGGCCATCAGATCCGCCGCCGGTTCCGCCTGCCGGCCGATCGCGGTGACGGCTTCCGCGTAGGCATCGAGGTATCGTCGTGCGTCGGCTGCCGTCAGCGCGGCCTCGCCGAGCATGTCGTAGGAATAGCGATATGCATCGTCGCGGCCCGCGCGCTCGAGTGCTTCGTCGATCGTCCGTCCCATGACGAACTGTCGCCCGAGAATGCGCATCGCCTGTCGAAGGGCGGTGCGAATCAGCGGCTCGCCGAGCCGGCCGAACGCCCGGTCGAAGGTTTGCGACAGCGTGCGATGGTCGAGATCGCCGCGCCTCGTAACGCGGCCTGTCAACATGAGCCCCCATGTCGCCGCGTTGACGAAGAGCGACTCGCTGGCGCCGAGATGCCGACGAAAATCCGCGTCCCCGAGCTTGTCGGCGATCAGCCGGTCGGCGGTCGCGGCATCGGGAATGCGCAGCAGCGCCTCGGCCAGGCACATGAGCACGATGCCTTCTTCCGAAGAGAGATCGTACTCGCCCATGAACGCATCCAGGCCGCCGAGCTCGCCCTTCTGCGCTCGCACGCGTTCGACCAGGCGCTTTGCGTGCTCGAGGACGCTCGCGCTATCGGACTCGCTCGAACTGGCTTCTTCCGCCAGCCGCAGCACCATTTCTGTCTCGTCGGCCAGATAGGGACAGGCGAGGGCGTCGAGGTCGAGCGGGATGTCCCGGTCGCGCGACGCGAAGATCCAGTGACGCGAATGCCTGCTCATGAGCATCCTGCTGTAAGTGGCGACCTACGGCACGATCTCGCCCTCGAGATAGGCATCGACGATCCGTCGCGTATTCGTGATGTCGTCCAGCGGATTCGCCTCGAGCACGATGAAATCGGCGCGCTTGCCGGCCTCGATCGTGCCGGCATCGTCGAGCCCCATGAGCTCCGCCGAGTTAGCTGTCGCGGCAACGATGACCTCGGCCGGGCTCATGCCGGCTGCAACCATATCCTCGAGCTCGACGTGCGGCGCCCAGAATGTGTTGCCGTCGGTGCCGAAAGCGATGCGCATGCCGGCATCGCTGAGCCGCGCCAGGTTGCGCGCCTGGATCCCGAAAGCCGGTTGCACCTGGAAGCGCTCGACATTGTTGGCCCGCAACTCTGCGAGCTCGTCGGCCGGAAGGGAACCTTCGAGCCAGTCGAGGTTCGTCGGCGCGCCGCGACTCGGCAGATTCGGCACGAGCATGACTTCGGGCCGCTCGAGCACGAGCTCGACGAATTCGTCATCGACGTCCCGATCGCGCACGCCATGAGCGAATGCATCGACACCGGCCCGCAGCAGACCCTTGGCGTCCTCGAGCGAAAAGAGATGCGCCGTCACTTTGAGAGCGTTGGAATGAGCTTCGTCGATGACGGCGGTGTAGAGCTCGGGCTCAAGTTTCTCGTACTGGCCGTTGCGGTCATCGACCCAGATCTTGATGATGTCGACGTTTCGCGCTGCCTCGTCGCGCACGGCCTGCCGTGCCTCGTTGACCGTCGTCACCCAATGCGGTACCTCGCTCCGGCCGGGCTCGGGCGCCGTGATGCCCCGTCCGGCCGTGCGGTAGCGCGCGATGCCCGGAATCGCTTCCTGACGGAGCCCGAGCGGCGCGTCCGCGCCGTCGGATCCGAGACTCATCGCAGCGCCAATGCCTTGCTCGGCGCGCCGTCGCAGGTCCTCGATCAGTGCGTCCCGCGTCGTGCTCATATGGACGTGGGTGTCGATGATCGCCGGCATCACCGTCATGCCGGTCAGGTCGACGCTCGCCGCGTCGGCCGGCACGCGGAGCTCGCCGGTTGCGCCGACGCTCGTGAATCGCCCGCCGGCGACCGTGAAGGTCGCGTTCTCGATGACACGGCCGTCGCCGACGATGACGCGGGCGTCCGTGTAAACGGTAGTGTCCGACTCCTGGGCCGAGCAGGCGCAAGCCAGCAGCGCCAGCCAAAACATCGTCCGCTTCATGCCTGTCCCCCTCGATGGATCGGGCCGACCTTGCGCATCATACCCGAGGTCGGACCGAGGGCGTGCCTGGCCGCGGCTCGATGACATGCGCTTGACGGCCGACTGTCCTATACTCTACATTCGTCGAGAAGATTCTCGACAGGCGTAGAGAAACGTTTGCTGCCCTTGAGCCCTGCCCGGAAAAACGATTGAGCTTGCTGGCTTACCTCGAGGCCACGGCTCTGTCGCAGTGGCTGTCGATTTCGATGCTGGGCTTTCCGACGCTGATCGCCCTGCATTCGGTGGGTATGGCCGTGGTCGTCGGGCTGTCGCTGATCGTCGCTTTGCGCCTGAACGGGGTCGTTGTTACCGGCATCGACGGACAACTCGTTGCGAAGCTTCTGACCATCGCCGCGTGGGGATTCGTCCTGAACTTCGTTACCGGGCTTGCGCTTTTCATCACGCGCGGCGCGGATTACATCACGAGCGGCATCTTTCTGATCAAGATGCTGCTCGTCATCGTTAGCGCGATCATTCTGTTCTGGCTCAGGGAGCGGCTCGAGCCCGTCGACTCGACATCGAGAGCTCTCGTGGCGGACAGGCTTGCCAGAAATCTGTCGCTGGTTGCCGCGACGCTGTGGTTCGCTGCCGTCGTCGCCGGACGCTTGATCGCGTATCTCTCGGATCTTTACCGATGAGTCCCGACGTCTGGGCCTGGATCGCGAATACTCCTGTCAGGACGTGGGTCGTCGACTCGCCCTACGTCTGGCCGACGCTCGAGTCGATCCATTTCGCGAGTCTCTGCGTGCTCATGGGAAGCCTTCTGGTGGTCGATCTGCGTCTGATCGGTCTTTACCGGCAGCCGTGCGCGCCGACAGTGAGATTCCTCATTCGGCTTGCGGTCGCCGCTTTCGCTATCAACCTGGCGACGGGGCTTTTGTTCTTTCTCGGCAATACATACAAGTATGTGGACAACGCGGCCTTCGAGCTGAAGCTGGTATTGATCGCGATCGCGGGGCTCAATGCGTTGCTCTACAAGCGCAGCCTCAGCCATATCGTGGAATCCGACGAGCTGTCATGGAGCTCGGTCGGTGTCGGCTGGCTGTCTCTGCTCCTCTGGAGCGGCGTGATCGTTTGTGGGCGCATGATTACGTTTTACGCACCATGATCGGGCGGCGACTGGCCCGATACATCGAGCCCCGCATGCCGCGGGGCTCGGCATCGTCGTTCTATTGCGGCTGTCCCGCGAAATTCAGTTGCCCGAGAGACGCCAACATCTGCCCCGGATCCATGCCGGCCAGGCCGGCAATCGATTCAGAAAGCTGCTGCGCGCTGATGGAACCCGCGACGTTGACGAATATGGCTTCGGCCTCTCCGACGATCATCGCGGTCACGCCCGTGATCGTCTCCTCGTTTCCGCGGATGTAGATTCTGATGTTGCCGTCGTCCTGAACGCTGACGACCCGCTCCCAGTCTTCTCTCTCGAGCCGCTCGGACGCTTCATCGAGGAATTCGACGACGTCGTCGACGTTCTCGAGCGCCTTGTACATTCGCACGCGGACGCCTTGGATGCTCGAGAGCAGCTCGGCTGCCGCGGGATTCTCGCGGCGAGTCGTTGCGCTCGCAATGCCGAGCAGGGTCGGGCTCAGGTCGACCTGAACGGCGGCTTGGTCGGGAACGCCCGGAATCTGGCCGAAATCGAAATAATCCTGAGCCATGGCGATCGTGCCGGTACCGACCGCCAGGCCTGCAACGATTAGTCTCTTCGTAAACATGAACTGATCTCCCGTTTGCCTTCCACGTAAGGGCTTCGCGGAGCCGCCGTCGGGGCGGCTCGGTGAAGGTGTTCAGTTCAAGGGACGTCGTGTGGCCTCGAAGGTTACGAACTGTCGGTGTTCGCTTTGCCGACCGGTTACATTCGAACAAGCGCTCTTACGACTCCCACGTCAGCCGCCAGTTCTTCGTATCGCTGACGATCCGGCCGGCCGTCGGATCGCAGAAATGGCTGCCGATCACCGTGACGTCGCGGTCGGCGAAACGCTCGCAGAACGCCTGGCGCGTCGCGATGCCCTGGGTCTTGTCGCTGTCGGCATTCATCGGCAGGTCCGGCCGCGCGAGCTGGATCGGGTGATGCATCAGGTCGCCCGTGATCACGGCTTCCTCGCCGCGGGAGCGGATCAGCACGCTGACGTGGCCCGGCGTGTGGCCCGGAGTCGGGAACAGGCTGACCTCGGGGCAGATCTCGTGGTTCGAGTCGATCAGGTCGACGAGCCCGGCCTCGACGACCGGGTCGATCGCGTCGACCCAGTGATCGAAATGACCTTCGCCCGCCGCGCGGGCGGCCTGCCAGTGCTCGTACTCGTGCCGGTCGAACAGATAGCGCGCATTCGGGAAGGTCGGAACCCAGCGCCCGTTCTCGGCGCGCGTGTTCCAGCCGACGTGATCGAAATGCAGATGCGTGCAAAGGACGATGTCGGCGGTGTCGGGATCGTAGCCGGCCGCGGCGAGATCGTCGAGGTAGTCCGACTGCATGTTCGTGAAGATCTCGTACTCCCGGACGCGCCCCTCGCCGATGCAGGTATCGACGATGATCGTTTTCGACGGCGTTTTCATGGCAAAGGCCTGGAACGAGATCTTCATCTGCCCGTCGGGCGTCACGAAATTCGGCGCGAGCCAGGAATAGTGCTTGCCGAGATCGGGTTCCGTTTCGGTCGAAAGCATCGTAAACGGATCCTCGTGCGCGTTGACCTCGACGATGCGGGTCACCTTAACGTCACCGATCTGCCAGTGCCTGATGTGCTCTGTCGCCATGATTCCCTCCTTCGAGCGTAGAGCTTAAACCACAACAGGGGGCTGCGGACCCCGGGGCGCTCGCGGGACTGGACGCGGGACGCGCAAGCGCCTAGGGTGCGCATTGCTTACAAGAAGAATTCGCTGCCCCCAACCGGGCTGCGCTTGCTTAGGGGGATAGCATGTCGAACACGAGCGCGCCCGCGACTACGGTCGCCTACCGGAACTACGTACTCTTTATCCTCGTGCTGCTCAACACACTGAATTTCGTCGACCGCACGGCGATCTCGGTGCTCGCCCCCGACATCCAGGCGGAGTTCCAGGTTTCGAACACACTGCTCGGTCTCGTCATGGGCATCGCCTTCACATTCTTCTATGCGACGCTCGGCTTTCCGGTCGCAAGGCTCATCGATCGCCGCAGCCGCAGGAACATGCTCGCAATCGTGCTGACCGTCTGGAGCGGCATGACGGCGCTTTGCGGCGCCGCCTCGAGCTTCATCCAGCTATTTCTGTTCCGCGTCGGCGTCGGAATCGGTGAGGCCGGCGCGGGACCGGCCTCGCATTCCCTGATCGCAGACTATTTCCGCAAGCAGGACCGGCCGACGGCCATCGGATTCTTTTCCCTCGGTGTGCCGATCGGCAACTTTCTCGGTATCGTCGTCGGCGGACTGCTGCTCGGCCTGATCGGCTGGCGCTGGACGTTCGTGGTGCTGGGCGCGCCCGGCATCCTGCTCGCGCTGATCATCTGGCTGACCGTTCGCGAGCCCGTGCGGGGCGCCACGGACGATCCTGTCGACGCCAAGGCGCTGCGCGCCAGCGAGGACGTGCCGCTGTTCGACGGGATCAAGGAGCTCTGGTCGCGCCCGACGTTCCGTGTCATGGCCTACTCGGCCGCCCCGTCCGCCCTTTGCGGCTACGGCATGAACCTCTGGATGCCGGGTTTTCTCGTCCGCATCCACGAGCTGACGGCGGCCGAATACTCGCTGCCGCTCGGGACCGCGATCGGCGTCGGCGGCGGGCTCGGCGCGATGCTCGGCGGCGTGATCACGGCGCGCGCGGCCACGCGCGACCCGCGTGCCTTTCTGACACTGCCGGCGCTGACGATGGCGATCTTTGCCGTCGCATTGCTGGTCGCCGTTTGGACCGAATCGCTGCTCATAACGTATTCGGCCCTGACCGTCGCGGCCTTCACGCAGTTCTATCTGATGGGTCCATTTTTCGCGATCGTCCAGCGACTCGCACCGCTTCGTGGACGAGCCGTTGCCACGGCATTCTTTTTCTTCATCCTGGCGATGATCGGGCTCGGCATCGGCCCGCTCTACGTCGGGGGCATGAACGACCTGTTTGCCAGGACCGTCGGCGACGCCGAAGGCCTGCGCTTGTCGCTGACGACGCTGCCCCTGATCTCGCTGATCGCGGCGGCGATCGCCTACTTCGGGCGCAACGCAATTCTGCGCGATTCGGACAGGATCGTCGGCGCGAGCGGCGGTTGATCGGAAAATGGGGTCCGGAAAATGGGGTCAGACCCAAAGGGTCTGACCCCATTTGCGAGCGCTATCGGAACTGTACGGAGAACACGCGACGAGTCGCGCAGGAGGTTGCCGATGAATCTTGTCCGATTTGCTTCATACATGTCACTGGCCGTGTGTGCGCTTTGCGTCGCGCCGGCCGGCGCCCAGACCGCCGAAGAGTTTCGCAGCCTTAAAGACAGAGCCGAGATCGAGGAGCTCGTCGTCCGCTATGCGACGGCACTCGACACGCTCGATGCGGACGCCTATACCAACGTATTCACCGAGGACGCCGTTTTCGACGTGACCGGCACGGTTTACCGGGGCCGCGCGGCGATACGCGGGATCGTCACGGGCCTTCAGGAAGGCCGCGACCGATCTTTGTCGGAGGGCACGCCCCCCGTGTCCTTGTATCACGTCATGAGCAACACCTCGATCGAGATCATCGACGAGGACGAAGCCCGGCATACGTCCTATGCGCAAACGGTGCGGCTCGCGGACGACGGGCAGTTCGTCGTCGGGTTCATGGGCCGCTATGAGGATGTCATCGTCAAGCGGGACGGGCGGTGGCAGATTCAGTCACGCAGGCTGGTGTCGTTCCTCGAATGATAGATAATCCAGGGCGTTCCACGCTGCATGGGGGGAGAAGACATGCCGTTCCTGTCGAAATGGTCCGGAGAGATCCTGAGTCTGCTGCGCATCGTCGCGTCGTTCATGTTCATCCAGCACGGGACCCAGAAGATGTTCGGTTTCCCGGTCGAGGCGGTGGCGCCGTATGAGCTCATGACGCTCAGCCCCGGCCTCGCGGGGCTCCTCGAGGTCATCCTCGGTCCGCTGCTGCTCGTCGGTATTTTCACGCGTCATATCGCATTCGTGCTGTCCGGCTTCATGGCGTTCGCCTACTTCATGGTGCATGCGCCGCGCGGATTCTGGACGCTCGCGAACGGCGGTGATGCAGCCGTGCTCTACTGCTTCGTGTTCCTGTACATCGCCGCCGCCGGCGGCGGGAGATGGAGTATCGACGCACTGCGCAGCCGATCGACCTAGCTGCGAGACCGCCGAAGCGATCGATCCGGCTACGGCTAGTGCGGCCGGTCGCGCAAGCCTTCCGCACAGGCGAACTCGCGCAGCTCGTCGTTCGGATAGGTCGCGCGCTCATAGGTACGCGTGACCGTCCACGGCTCCTCGAGCGCGATCGGATCGTGCACGGTGATCTCGTCCTGCAGGATGCCGGGCTCGATGAACCGGATGCGCTCATGCACGCTCATCTGATCGCTGTGCGGCGAAGAGCTGTCGATGAAGGACTTCGTCGTCAGCGCGACCGTCTCGACGACGAGCGTGTCGCCTTCCCAGTGGCCGGTCGAGTAGCCGGCGTAGGTCGGATCGTTCAGAACCGCTTCCGTCGGCGCGCGACCGTCGAGATACACGCGGCGTAGCGCGTCCTGATGCTCGCTGAAGAACGTGATCTTGTCGTCGGTCTGCATGATTTCCATGCCGTATGCCATGCCCATCATCGCCGGCATGCCGGGCGGCAGGCAGTTGGCGATGTTGTCGTACTCGTAGGAGCCAGCGATGCGGGATGCAGCGATCGTTTCCCACTGCGCGAGGTAATCCGGAGTCAGCCTGGGCTCGTTCGGCCGGCGGCCGAGCGAACCGTCCGACGTCGGCCCCGTGCGCGTCGGTGGCGGCAGCGGCTCGTTCGATGAGGGCGCAGGCGCTGCCGGCGCGTCGGCCGAGTAGGGGAAGTAGACGCCCGAGAAATCGGGCAGGTTGCGCGACGGCGACTCGCCGCGGCGATCGGTGACGGCGACGGCGTCGAGATCGAAATCGGGCTGGTTGCCGAGGACGGTGCCGTCGGCCTTCGTGACTCGCGCGATGATCCCGACCGGGCTGCCGTCCTTTGACGGGCTCGCGTAGACCTGGACTACTTCGCCGGCCTCGAACATGGTCGGCGTCCAGCCGGCGCGGCGCAGGATGCCCGGAGCGCGGCCCTCGACGGCCCACTCCGTGACGCTGCCGTCCCCATCCTCGACGGACATGATGAGCCAGGTATGCGGGTTGACCCACTGCCACTCCTTGACCGCGCCGGTCAGGGAGATGATCTCGTCGACCTGATAAGAAGAGTTGCTGTGGTGCGCCGTCGCCGTGAAGGCCGGTACGATCAGCGTGGACAGCAGCGCTGCGACTCGAACGCGCTTGGTCATGAACTCGCCCCCCAATGCTCACTCGCGGTGAGCGGATGAGCGTAGCAAGATTCTCGCTGCCTGGCGATTGCGCCGCGGGTTCGTCAGCCCCCGCCGGTCCCGAGATAGGGCAAGAGCCGGCCGTAGAGCAGCACACCGAACCAGAAGACGAGTGATGCCGTGCCGACGGCCTTGGCCGACATCGGCGTCGCGTCATGCGGACCGAGCCTGGCGAGCCTGGGCTCGACCTTGAACAGGAAGAGCAGGAAATTGAGCCCTGCGAGCACGACGAGCACCATCTTGACCCAGAACGCGTAATTGACCACATAGAGCCTCGGATCGCCGAACAGGAATCCGAGGCCCGTGATGAGATTGATCGCAAAGCCCGCGAGCGCGACGGGCATGAGGCTATGCACGGCCGGAAGTGGAATCATGCGCTGAAAGCCGATCAGGCGCAGGTCCATGATCAGGACGGCGCCGATCAGAAGGCAAAGCCCCAGAAAATGCAGCGTTTCGAGCGTCGGCCAGCTCCACCGGTAGTACATCACGACCTCGTTGATCGGCGTGCTTTCCATCCAGTCGTACAACGAGCCCATCATCGCCTCCTAGAGATAAGCAATCAGCCGGCCGGTGATCGTGGCAAAGACCCAGCAGACGATCGACGCGACGGCGACGATCCGAACGCCGGCCGGTGCCGTTGCCGAAGGCCAGTCCGGGGAGCGCTTGATCGCGCCCTGCAGGAGCGCGGCGGTAATGACGCCCCCGAGCACGAAGGCCATCTTCAGCAGAAAGGTGCCGTCCGTGATGTAGGTGGTTGCCCGCGCCGCGAACAAGCCCGATCCGGACAAGAAATTGACCGCGAACCCGATCCAGGCGAGCGTGAAAAAGCGGTCGAATGCCTGTCGCGGAATGCCGGCGAACCAGCCTAGCAGCCGCATGTCGATAGCGAGCGCGAGCCCGACCATGACCGCCATGCCGACCGCATGCGAGGCGATCATCAGCGGATAGCCAACGTAAGATACCCGGACCCACTCGCTGAAGCCGCTCGCTTCGAGCCAAGCCAGGAAGCCCAAGAACTACCCCCTTTTCTATGCGCCTCGTGCCTGATCGGCGCGGCAGCGTATCTCGGAGGTGGCGCCCGTGTCTACCGGGTGCTGCCGAAGTCAGGAGCCGGTCTCACCAGTCGAGCCCGCGATAGTGGCCTCGTTCTTCGAGCAGGCGTATCTGCTCGAGAATCTCGCGGCGCCTGGCATCGACGTATTCGCTCGGTGCGGCCGCATTCATGCGCTTGGGGCTCGGCAGGACGGCCGCCAGTGTCGCCGCCTGCGAGGTCGTCAGCTCGATCGCCGGAACGCCGTAGAATCGCAGCGCCGCGGCCTCGACTCCGAATACGCCGGCGCCGAATTCCGCCACGTTGAGATAGACCTCGAGCACACGCTCCTTCGGCCAGGCCAGATCGATCAGCAAGGCGAACCAGACTTCCAGGCCCTTGCGGGCGAAGCTGCGGCCGTTCCAGAGGAACAGGTTCTTGGCCACCTGCTGCGTAATCGTCGATGCGCCGCGCAGGTTGCCGCCATCCCGGTAGTCTTCGACCGCATCCGATAAGGCCTCGACATCGATGCCCGAATGGGCCAGGAAGCGCTGGTCCTCGGCTGCGATCGCCGCTCGCGCCATCGCGTCGGATATCCGGTCGCGGTCGACCCAGCGATAGTCGATCGCGTGCCACGGGCCGGGTTCCAGCAGCATGACGGACGTCGTCGGAGGATCGAAGGCGCGCAGGGCGAGCACGGCGGCGCCGCTCAGGATGACCCACGCCGCCGCCATGGCGAGCAAGAAGCGGGCGATGCGGCGTGGAAGTGATCTGCGATGACGTTTCGGGCGCATGATCCATTCTAACGGGTCGAAGCTAGCCGGCGCCGACGCGTTGACGGTCGTCCCCGGAGTCCGATTCGAACAACTGACCGAGTTCCAGAGCCGCGGTCATCGCCGACTGCACGAGAGCCGCCTCGTCGTCCATGATCGCGAACTGCTTCACGAGCAGCTCGTCGTCATGCCTGCGAAACGTATCCGTCGCTTCCTCTGCCTCCGTCGTCGACAGCCCGGTCGCTTCGAGCACATTGGTCGCCATCAGGAGGCTCGAGTGCAGCGTCTCGCGAACGACGTTCTCGATCCCGAGCTTCATTAACTTTAGCGCGTGCTGGCGATCACGCGCTCGCGCGAAGACGACGGCGTTCGGAAAATGCAGTCGGACAGCCTCGGCAATCTTGAGGGAAGTCTCGACGTCGTTGACGGCGATGACAATGGCCCGCGCCTTGTCGGCCTTTGCCGATCGCAGCAGGTCGAGTCGCGAGGCATCGCCATAATAGATCTTGTTGCCGTAGCGACGCACGAAGTCGACCTGCGCAACGTTCGCGTCCACCGCCGTGAATGCGATGTGCCGCATGTTCAGAATCCTCGCGATTATCTGGCCGAAGCGCCCGAAGCCGGCGATGATGACCGGCGGCTCCTCGCTCGGCATCGCATCGAAGGGCCGCGCCGGCGGTTGGGATAGCTTCGACCCGATGACTCGCTGCAAGGTATATAGCAACGGCGTCGCGGCCATCGAAAGGGTCACGACGAGCGTCAGCCGGGCGACGAGCCCGGGCGCCATCAGGCCCTCTCCGCTCGCGATCGTGAAGAGCACGAAAGCAAACTCGCCGCCCTGGGACAGGATTGCCGCAATCGCAAGCGAGCTCGTCGTCCTGAGCTCGAAGACACGCGCGAGCAGGAACATCAGGATGGCCTTGACCGCGATCAGGCCTGCGGCGAGCGCGCAGATCAGGGCCGGTTCCGATAGCAAGAGCCCGAGATCCGTCGACATCCCGACGGCCATGAAGAAGAGCCCGAGCAAGAGCCCCTTGAACGGCTCGATATCGGTCTCGAGCTGGTGCCGGTATTCCGAATCGGCCATCAGGACGCCGGCAATGAAAGCGCCGAGGCCCATGGAATAGCCGATCTGCTCGACGAGCAGCGCGGACCCGATCATGAGCAGCAACGAGGTCGCGGTGAAGATCTCGTGCGAGTCGACGGCCGCGATCAGGCGCAGCAGGGGACGGAGGAGATACCGTGCGCCGACGATGAACGCGGCGAGATACACGATCGAAAGCGCGGAGCCTGCGATGTCGAAGGCCGCGTCACCGGCGGCTTCGCCGATGCCCGCGAGCCACGGGACGAGGGCAATCAAAGGGATGACGGCGAGATCCTGAAACAGCAGCACGCCGAACCCCGCGCGGCCGTGCGGCGTATTGAGCTCTTTCCTTTCCGCCAGCAACTGGAGCGCGAAGGCCGTGCTCGAAAGTGAGAGCGATAGACCGACGATGACGGCCGTCGGCCAGGGCAGGCCGAACGCGCGCGCGACGAACGACAGTACGGCTCCCGTTACGAGCACCTGCGCGGCGCCGAGGCCGAAGACCGTCTTTCGCATCACGCGAAGTCGCGAGGGTTGCAGCTCGAGCCCGATCACGAAGAGCAGGAAGACCACGCCGGTCTCGGCGAAGTGCAGGATTTCGTCGACACCCTCGACGAGACCGCCGACGGATGGACCGATGATGAGCCCGGCCGCGAGATAGCCGAGCACCGAGCCGAAGCCGAAGCGCTTCGACACGGGGACGACGACGACCGCGGCGACGAGGAAGATCAGAACCTGGTAGAGGAATTCCATTTGAGACTGCCGGCAAGGAAATACCGGCAGCGTATCTCAAAGCGGGGCGGGCGCAATGGAGTCCCGGCCTCGACGACATTCGTGGCGCAAAGTCAGTAAGGCTTACTCCGGCACGTAAGCGATCAGCATGCTGCGGTAGGCGCCGTAGAGAAATTCGGATGCATCGCCGAACTCGTCTTCGTACTGCGCGAGCGGGTTCGCTGCCGCCGCATCTTCGGGGCCGAACCCCTTGTTCATGTAGCCGATCAAGGTAAGAAACAGCTCGTCGTAGATGTCGCGCAGCCTGACGACGTCGCGGCCCGAGCGCGGCGGGCCGTGCGCCGGCACGACTCGCGTGTCGGGCTCGACGACCTCGGCGAGCCTCTGCAGCGCGCGGACGCGGCCGCCGTACCAGGCTCCGTTCCTGTAGTCGAGCAGCGGCCAGCGCTCGGCCGAGACGACACCGCCGGCGACGAGGACGTCGTGCTCGAGGAAGTGGACGTAGAGATCGCCGTCCGTATGCGCCTGCGGCAGGTGACCGTAGTCGAGCCTTAAGCCCGAGAACTCGAGCGAGCCGTCGCCGAGCGTCGTCTCGGTCGGGCGCGCGGCTTCGGGCAGCGGCTCGCGCGGCGGCTCGAACGGATCGGCGTAGACCTTGTTGCCGAGGTAGATGCGCGTGTTCTCATGGGCGAAGATCGTGCCGCCCGCGTTGCCGACGGCCTCGTTCGCGCCGGTCTGCTCGGGATGCCAGTGCGTGTTGATCAGCATCGCGACACGGTCGTTGCCCGTTGCCTCGTAGATCGCGCGGAGCAGGACATCGGCGTTGGCGGCGAGCCCGCCGTCGACCATCAGCGCGCCGTCGTCACCGGCCATTGCGATGACGTTGCAGCCGGCGCCCTGAAGCAGCACGAGGCCTCCGAAATTGATCGTCGTGATAGCGGCCGGCGCTGGCTGCGCGCGCGCGCCGGAGGCCGGGAGTAGTCCACCGCCGGTGCCGATGAGCGTGCCGCCGATCGACAGGGCGCTCGCGGCCGGAACGGCTCCGACCGCCGCGCCGAGCAGCCGGCGCCGCGAGAGCGAGATTCTATCCGCCGGTCGAGTGCGTGTAGATCGGCTCATGAACCCGCGGTTCGCCGAGTGGATAGATGTCGGCCCAGACGCCCTGCGGCGGGCCGAGCACGGGCCATTCGGGCTCCCGCTCCACTTCGCGCGTTGCGCCGAGCTCGCGCAGCAGCGCCCCTTCCTCCGCGTAGAGCGGCGTCTGTAATGCCATGAAGGCCATGAAGCCGCGCGACTGCGTGTAGTCGAGCGCCGTCAGGCCGTCCTGGTCGACGGCGTCCATGTCGATGCCCCACGAGGCGAGCGCCCGGATGACGTCCTGGTAGCGCTTGCGCACGGCATAGTGCAGCGCCGTGCCGCCACGCACCTCTTCGCGATGATTGACGAGCGCGACGACGTTGATTTCCGTGCCGGCCGTGTAGAAGATCCGGATCAGCTCGAGCGCGTCCTCTTCGCTCGCGCGCCCCGCGAGCACGGCGTGGATCGGTGTCTGCCTGTCCGCCATGTAGATCGTGGGATCCGCGCCGTGCTCCATCAGCAACTCGACCATCTCCCTGTCGCCATTGTTCGCGGCGCGTATCAGCGGCGTCGAGCCCCGTGTATTCGTCGAGCCGCGCACACCGGCCGGGCGGAAGAAAACCTGCATGTTGGGATTGGCGCCCCGATCGAGCAGCATGCGAACGATCGCGAGCCCGTCAGTCTCGTTGACAGGATCGATCGACCCGGTGCCGCTTCGCGTGTAGTTCCCGATCAGCGTATAGAGCGGCGCCTGACCGTAGACGTCCCATTGATTGACGTCGGCGCCGGCCTCGATCAGCCGCTTCGCGAGATCCCAGTTGGTGTTCATGATCGCGACGTTGAGCGGCGAGACCCCGTCGGGATCGGGCAGGTCGATGTCGGCGCCATTGGCGAGCAGCACGTCGACACAGGCGATGCAGTTCTCGCGCGCGGCATAGAGCAGGGGCGTCAGGCCGCCGCTGTCGAGGTTCTTGGGCCTGCCTTCGGCCGTGACGTGGCGCTGGTAGTCGCGATGCATCGAGCGTGCATCGACGTCGGCGCCATGGTCGACCAGAAGCTGCATCATCTCGGGATGCCGGCGCGCCGATGCCCACATCAGCGCCGTCTGGCCACCCCAGCTCTCCCTGGCATCGACGGTGGCGCCGCGATCGAGCAGGAGCCTCGCGGCGTCGTTCTTTCCGGTTCTTGCGACGGCCATCAGGGCCGTCTGGCCCTCGGTGTTCGGCGAGTCGACGTCGGCGCCCGCGTCGATGAGGAGCCGCAATATCTCCGCATGACCGATCTCGGCGGCGAGCCCCATCGGCGTCGCGCCGTAGTGATTGGCGAGCGAGACGTCGGCGCCGGCATCGGTGAGTCGCCTGACCTCGTCGACGTCGACCTCGTAGACGGCCCACTGCAGCGGCGTGCTGCCGTCGGCGTTGCGGCGGTTGACGTCGGAGCTATCCGTACCGTCGCCGGCGCCGCGGCCGGGCAAGAGGCCCGTGAGGACGACGACGGTTATCGCGAAGAGCGCGATTAGAGCGGGCGCCCGAAGCCTCCTGGCCGCCATGCTCAGACCTCCGCCAGCGGCCCGGTGCTGTCCGAGAACTGCTCAAACTCGTAGGCCGGCACGCCGGCGCGCTCGAGAATCGTGACCAGGATGTTTGCGTGCGGCGAGTTCTGCGTATAGCGCAGGTGCTGCCCGCCGCGGATGCCGCCGCCGCGTCCGATCAGCGCCTGCGGCAACGGATCGTTGTTGTGGGCATCGCTGTTGGCCATGTTGCTGCCGAACAGAATGATCGAATGGTCGAGCAGCGAGCCGTCACCGTCGGGCGTGTCCTTGAGGCGCTGCGCGAACTTTGCGAACACGGCCGTGTGATAGTTCTGGATCAGCCTCAGGTTCGCGATGCGCTCGGGATAGCCGCCCCAGTGCGAGGTCGGATGGAAAGCCTCGTGAACGCCGAGGTTCGGGTAAGTCCGCATGCTGGCCTCTTCGACCATCTTGATCGAAGCCACGTTCGTGCGGTTCGTCTGCCAGGCGAGCGCGATCATCTCGAACTGAAGGGCGAGCAGCTCGCCGAAGTCGTCAGGGGGTCCGATCGGGGCATCCGGAAGACCCGCCAGCGAGCCCGAGCTTTCCTCGAGCCTCTGCACGCGGATCTCGATCTCGCGGACCGAATCCAGATAGTTGCTGACGCGGGCGCGATCGGCGGCATCGAGCTTGCGGTTCAGGCTTGCCGTCGACTCGCGCACGTAATCGAGGAGGCTGGTCGTCGTATCGAGAATCGCCAGTCGTTCCTGATGCGTGTCGCCCTGGCCGAACATCGAATAGAAGACCTTGCGCGGATTGCCTTCCATCGGCAGCGGCTGGTCCGGCGTGCGGAACGAGATGATGCCGCCGGGCTCGCCGCAAAGCTCGAGCGAGGGCAGCGGCGTTTCGTTGCCGAGATGACGCGCCGCGATCTGGTCGACCGTCACGCCGACGCGGGTCTCGGGATTGCGGTCCCGCGGGCTCACGGCATTGAGCCAGGTTTCCTGAATGATGCCGTGCGGGCTCGGGCTTTCCCCGCCCTTGTTACGCAAGCCGCTGATGACGGTCACATGCTCGCGCAACGGCGCGAGCGGCTCGAGGATGAACGGAAATTCGAAATTGCGGCCCGTCGCTCTCGGCTCCCACTCGTCCTGAAGGGCGCCGTGCGGAAAGTAAACGAACCCGACACGAGGCAGCGGCGTTGCCGCCGTCTGGGCGAGCGCGGTCGATGCCGGGATCATCGCGTCGAGCAGCGGCAAGGCGATAGTGGCGCCGGCTCCCTTGAGGACGGTGCGTCGCGCCAGGCGTTTTCGACTCAGGAACATGACTTAAGATCCTCCGGTCCGTGGCTACTCGGCAGCCGCCAGGTTAAGGCTCGGGGCTTCCCGCGCCCTGAAAGCATCGCTCGAAACGATGCCAAGAACAATCGATTCGAGCCGAAAATCATCGGATTCGGCACCGCGGACGATGTCGCGCACCGTCGGCATGTCGCGGTAATCGAGGCTGCGCCCGAGCGCATAAGTCAGCAGGTTCTCGGTGAATGTCAGCAGGAAGCGCTCCGGATCGGCAGCGAGCGCCTGACGCAGGTCTTCGGGCCCGCCGATAGGCGTGCCGTCCGGCAGCTCGCCGGACGTGTCTATCGGCGTTTGCGTGTCCGGGTCGTGTGCGCGGAACTGCCCGATCGTATTGAAGTTTTCGAGCGCCATGCCGAGCGGATCCATGATTCCGTGGCAGGCGAAGCAATTCGGGTTCTCGCGATGTTGCTCGATGCGCTGGCGCAGCGTCAGCACCGGTTCACCGCGACGATTCGGCTGAAGCTCTGGCACGTCCGGGGGCGGCTCGGGCGGCGGCGCGCCGAGAATCCTTTCCATAATCCAGGCGCCCCGGACGACAGGCGACGTGCGGTTAGGGTAGGCCGTCAGCATCAGGATGGCGCCCTTGCCGAGCAGGCCGCGCCGCCCCGAGTCGTCGAGCGTCACGTGGCGGAAGCGCGCCCCCTTGACCGTCTCGATGCCGTAGAGCATCGCGAGGCGCTCGTTAAGGAAGGTGTGGTCGGCGGTCATCAGATCGACGACGCTCTCGCCGCCGCGGAACACGCTGTCGATGAAGAGCCTGAGCTCCTCCTCGAGCAGCCAGCGCGGATCGAGCAGTCCGCTCGCGTGCGGAAACTGGCCGCGGTCCGGCACGATCTCGTCGAGCTTGGCGACATCGAGCCACTGGAACGCGAAGTCGTCGACGAGCGACAGGGCGCGGTCGTCGGCGAGCATCCGGCTCACCTGTTGCTCGAGGACGTCGGGATCGCTCAAGCGCGAGCGCTCGGCGACGTCGAGCAGCTCGTCGTCTGGCAGGCTGCCCCAGAGGAAGAAGGACAATCGCGACGCGAGCTCCAGATCGCCGAGGCGGCCTTCGCTCTCGGCGCGGTAGAGAAAATGCGGGCTCGCGAGCACGGCGCTCAGCGCATCGCGCACGCCGCGCTCGAAGCCGCCGTCGCCGCGTCCGGAATCGTAGAACGCCATCAGTCCGGCGAGGTCCTCATCCGTGACCGGCCGGCGAAAGGCGCGCTCGGCAAGGTTCGTCACGATCTCGGTGGCGCAGGAGCGTTCGTCGGAGGCTTCGGCCGGGCGGCAGACGAAAACCTTCTGCCGGCTCGGGGAGTCGCCGATCCCGGTGACCTCGAGCGGACCGCGGATCTGGAGCGCATGCGCCGCCTGGATCCGCTGCTGGCCGCCCTCGAGCGCCGTGGTTCGCGTGCGCTCGTCGCTCTCGGCGAAGCTGCGCTGGACGAAGGTAACGGCGAGCTCGTGCTGGCCGGCCGTGGCCCAGAAGCGGATCCTGCGGAGCCTGTCGTTGATCTCCTCGACGGCCGGGTCGAGAAGCTGATCGATCGCCTTGTGGTCGGCTTCGCCGCCGATGTTGGTGCGAAAGAACTCCTCGCCGTCGAGAAGCGCGATGACCGTATTCTCGAACTCCATCAGCGGCACCTCGCGGGCAAGCGCCATGTCGCCGATCGTGAGCTCGTACTCGCCGCCGGCCGGGAAGTTGTGCTCGACGACAAAGCCCCCGCGCGTGCCGAAGGGCATGCCCTCGATATGGTGCTGCTGGCGGCCGGTGCCGTCTTCGCCGCGGGGATTCAGCGAGATGACCATGTTGGCGACATCGCCGTACGTCGTCGTGACCGGCGGCGCGTCCGGATTGCCGACGGCCTCGTGCGCGATCTCGCGGGCAGCCAGGATGTACTGATCGACGAAGGCCGGCGATACCTGTAGCGCGTCGGCATTGTTGTCGAAGTGGCCTTCGACGTTGTCCTGGGGCAGCAGCGCCGCCGAATCGATGTTGATCGCGAGCAGGTCGCGGATCGCGTGAGCGTACTCGCGCCGGTTCAGACGCCGCAGCGAGACCCGGCCGGGCGCGGGCTCCCGCGCGGCCGTGTCGATCTCGTGCGTCAGCCAGGCCTGAAGCCCAGCCAGGGAATCGTCTTCGGGCCGCCTGGCGCCGGCCGGCGGCATCAGACCGCCGCGCAGCTTCCGGATCGCCGATTCCCAGACCTCGGCGTTGTCGGCGATCCGCTCCGCAGACAATTCATCGAATGCGCGACCGCCGGCCAGGTCCTGCGCGTTGTGGCAGTCGATGCAGTAAGCCTCGACGACGGTCCAGGCCTCGTCGGGCCCGCGGTTGAGCCAATAGACGAGCGCGCCGCCGCCGATCACGGCGACGCTCGAGGTGGCAATGAGCAGCTTGCGCTTGATTGAAATCGTCATGCTCCTGATTCGAGGCGCGGCATAGCGGGGAGCGGCCCCGCGCCGGTCCCGGCGCGAGCCCCGATTCCCTGAAAAGTAACCCTGAATTATCCGGTTGCGGGGTGATAGTGTCCAGGTATTCCAATGCTTTGCGCCGCGGTGGCCAAGCGGGCGCCGAATCCGTCAGAATGGCCCGGAAAGGAGGAAATCATGACGAGAACGGAAAGGCTGGCTTGGGCGGTAGCGCTCGGCGCGGGGCTGGCCGTGACCGGTGCCCCCGTCGCCGCCAATCCCGAGCTCAGCGAGCTGATGTCGGCCGGCGTCTGGCGTTCCGTCGTCACCGGTGGAACCAACGAATACGAATTTCCGCTGACGGCCCCCGGGCGCGAGCGCTACGAGGGCTTCCGGCTCGACCAGGACCCGTCGCTGCGCTGCGAGCCGCCCGGTATGCCGCGGGCTTTCTACAATCTGAGCCCGATGGACCTTGATTTCGACGGCGACACGCTGACGATTCGGTATGAGACGATGGACGTCGTCCGCACGGTGGCGATCGGCGGCTCGCCGCCGCCGGCCGGCACGCCGCACACGCCGAACGGCTATTCCGTCGGCCGCTGGGACGGCGACGCCCTGATCATCGATACGACGCACCTGTCCGCGGGCGAGACGACACGCGACGGCTTTCCGAAGAGCGACGCGATGACGCTGCGCGAGGCGATCCGCGTCGAGGAGCGCGACGATGGCGTCTATCTGAGCGAGAGCGTGACGATCACGGATCCCGAAAACTTCCGCGAGCCTTTCACCACGGTCAATGAGTTCGCGCTCGAGCCGGAGTGGGTATTGCTGCCGTTCGAGTGCCATCCCACGGAGTACTCGCGATGAGATCGTCGAAGGCATGGGTCGTGCTCGGTGCGCTGATCGTTCCGGCGGGCGTCGTCGCGCATCACAGCAGCGTTCCCTGGTACGACCTCGAGGCCGATCAGATTTCGGTGACGGGCGTCGTCAGCGAGTTTCAGTTCATCAATCCGCATGTCCTGATCATGCTCGACGTGACCGGGGCCGACGGCACCGTCGCGCAATGGCGGATCGAGAGCACGTCGAAGAACCGGCTCACTCGCGTCGGCTGGACCGAGGATACGATCAGGGTCGGACAGACGCTGACGGCAACCGGATTCCCGGCGCGGCAGGGCAACGGCATCGACAGCGAGAAGATCGTCGCGGCGGACGGATCGCTCGAGTGGAGCCGCTGAGCCACTCTAAAATGCGTTCGGCGGCCAAGTATCTCTGCCCGCTCGTCGTCGCAGGGCTCGCCGGATGCGCGCCGGTCCGCCTGCTCGAAGGCAACGACCCGCGTATCGAGGAAGGCGTGGCCGCCTATCAGGAATCCCTCGAGGTTTTCGTTCGCCGGACCCTGTTCAGCTACGAGCAATGCGACGCCAATCGCGAGGAGGCCGCGCGACTTGCGCAGATGTCGTGCGAAGATGACTCGGAGGCCGTCGTTGCCGCTTGCGAAGTGGAGATTGCCGCGGAACGGGCAAGGCTCGACGAGGCCGTGGCCGCGACCTGCGGTGCCGCGAGTTACCCAAGCGGCCAGCAATCGTTCTATATACCCGAGGGCGCGCGTCTCAGCGTGCTCAGGAGCCGCGCGGCGGTGCTCGACTCGGCCGGCGTTTGCGGCGCAGCGGCCGAGGGTATCGCGACGTTTGTGAGCCCGCTGATTCCGTCGGAGATTCGCGATGTCGTCGGTGCGGATACGGCAGAGCCCGACGCGAGTTGCACGGAGATCCTGGTGCAGACGGTCATCGACAATCATGACGCCCTGGCAGAAGGCCACCGCAGAATCGACGAGATCGCGGCCGAGGGCAGCGCGAGCGGTTTGAGCCTGGCCGAGCAAGCCGGGGGCTTCTTTCCGATCCAAAGGGACACGCTGGTCCAGAACGTTCGCATCGTGCTGCTGCTCGAAGAGGCCAAGAAACGCGGCAACGCGCGATGACGGCCGGGAGAGATCGCCATGCCGTTGGATGCATCCGAGCTTAGCGAGCAGATGATCGGCGCCGGCTCTGCCGCTTTCGGCGAGCATTGGGAAGAGGCGAAGACCTTCGCCGAGATCGAGTTTCGAACGATTGCGAGCCGGCTCGAGACGATTGCACATCAGGTTGCGCGCGGGCTCGACCCGGAACTCGCCAGAATCCTGTTCGACTCGCAGAAGCGCACCACGATCCAGGCCATCGCCGGCACTGCCGCTTTGGCGATCCTGGCCGTCGAAGCTGCCGTCAATTCCGTCCTCGAAGTTATTCGCAATGCCGTGAACACGGCGCTCGGCTTCACGCTGCTCTAGCCACGCCATGCCGACGATAACGCCGCCGTATTACCCCATCGTCTACGTCCGCGGCTACGCGATGACACAGGGCGAGATCGACGCCGCCGTGGCAGATCCTTACATGGGGTTCAACCTCGGCGCGACCAAGATCCGCCAGGACTGGCGCGGGGACGTGCGCCGGCACATCTTCGAATCCTGTCTCGTCAGGCTCATGAAGGGCTACGGCTATATCGACGCGTTCGGCGACGGCACGGAGCGCGACGACGAGCTGCCGGCGAGGAGCATCGTGATCTACCGTTACTACGAGACGGCCGATAGCGATCTCGGAGGCGAGGATGCGCCGTCGATCGAGCAGGCGGCGAACGGTTTGAGCGATCTGATCCTGAAGCTGCGCCGCCAGGTCTGCGGCGACGATCGGAACGAGCTCGCGCGGTTCAAGGTCTGTCTGGTCGCGCATTCGATGGGCGGGCTGATCTGCCGCAGCTTTCTGCAAAACGCCGCCGTCGGAACGGCCGAGGCGAAGTCGCTCGTCGACAAGGTCTTCACGTATGCGACGCCGCACAACGGTATCGAGATGGCCGGCATCAATGTGCCTGCATTCATGGGGCTTTTCGACATCAACAATTTCAACCGCAAGCGCATGCGGAAATTCCTCGGCCTGCCCGAGGGCGATGAGCGCCCCGACTCCCTGAACGATCGATTCGATCCGAACCGATTCTTCTGCCTCGTCGGCACGAATCACCGCGATTACACCGTCGCGCTTGCGATGTCGCGAAGATTCGCCGGCCCGATGAGCGACGGACTCGTGCAGATCGAGAACGCGGCCGTGCGCGGCGCGCCGCGGGCGTTTGTCTATCGCTCGCACAGCGGCGACTACGGCATCGTCAACTCCGAGGAGGGTTACCAGAATCTGACGAGATTCCTGTTCGGCGATCTGCGCGTCGACGCCGTGCTCGAGGTCGATGCGCTGCCGCTGCCGCCTTCGGTGCAGAAGGCGCACGAGGACGGCAGGGAGATCAGGGCTTCGTATTACTTCGAGTCCGTCGTCACGCCGCGCGGGGCCGTCGGCTACAAGCTGTCGGAGCGGCGCAAGGAGACGTTCTCGGCAATTCTGCGCAGCTTCGATGAATTGCTTCGCGTCGACAACGTCGAAGGCCTCGACCGCCCGCGTTCGCCGTTCCTGTTCTCGATCTATCTCGACTCGAGCCGAGTGACGTCGGGACGATCGATCGTCTTCGGCGCTGAGATCGTCGTCTCGTCGACGGACTACGAGATCGACGGGTTTCTCGTCTTCGATCATCACGTCGAAGGCGAGGTGCTTTACCGGAATCATCTGACGATACGGGCCGCGCCGTCGGAGGACGGGTGGAACTTGCGTTACAACCTTTCCGACGAGCGCTGGAGCGAGATGCGCGGCAGCGAGGTCGACTCGGACGACAGGGGGCCGTTCGTTCCGTTGTCGTCGCCGAAAGGGTTCCGCGGCAAGCTGAGATTGCGCTATACGGCCTGGCGATAGCGCACTGGGATCGGGACCCGAAATATTCGGGACCCCCAATATTCTGTCAAACTGACATCGGAAAGCTCCGTCGGCCCTTACGTTTCGGGGATCTCGATTCCGCGAGAGCCGGCCGGCGCCGGAGTTGATGCCGTGAATCGATTCGGTCCCCGGGCCCGCGCGTGACCTCGATCGCGCTTGACGAAGCATCGTTGCTGATTCATCTTAGTGGCGGCTTTCGAAGCTCTATACAGGGGCGAACAAATGGACGAGACGCGAAGAGAGTTTTTGAAGAAGGCAGGAAAGGTTGCGGTCTACACGCCGCCTGCGATGCTGGCCGTGGCGTATCCGAGTCTGGAGGCGATCGCGAGGTCCGGCTGCAACAACGGCGTCGGCAATGGTCCCGATTGCCTGCCGCCGGGGCTCGAGAAAAACGGGAAGGATTTTCTCGATAACGACGACGTTTACGGTACGCCCGGAAATCCGCAGAACCGGGGCGGGTTCAACAATTAGTCGGACACCCCGGCAGCTTCAGGCAGTCGACGAGGAAAGAGGGCGCATTAAAGCGCCCTCTTTCGATTCAGGGGCTTCGTCGGTTGCTCGAGTCGGCTCGTTACCTGTCAGGCAGCGATTCGCCACCATCGCATCGTGACCGAAAAGGTCGATCCGCGACCGAGACCCGGTGTTACCGACTTCGAGCTGGAAGATCAGCTCGTTCTGTTCGACCGGCATGATCGAGCGACCTATGTTTTAAACGCGACGGCGGCGTTCGTCTGGCGTCGACTTCGCCAGCACGTCGGTCTCGATGCCGTCGTCTCGGAAGTCGCTCGTGACGCCGGAATATCGGAGCCTCGCGCCAGACGCGACGTCGATGCCATTGCAGCGCAATGGCTGGCTGCGGGTCTGATCGGCAGCGGGAGTCCGCGGCCGCAACGGGTCGCGACGGATCGAGCCGAGATCTCCACGCGACTTTCCGAACCGGCGCGACGGGATGCCAGCCCGGAGCTCGGCCCGTGCAACGTCGATATCCGGATACTGGATTCGCATCTCCGGATCGAGGCCTTCGATCGTGCAATGATCGAAGCGATTGGCGAGGTTTTCGATGGCTTTCGAATCGAGCCCACCGGCAACACATCGGGCGGGACACGACTGCTCATTCGCCAGATGCCGCCCGGTTGGGGTCTATTCGAGGAAGCCCGCGAGCTGGCGCGTTGCAGGTCTCGCGATAGCGTTGTTCCTCTGGTTCATACTCATGCCCTGATGTTGGGCTATCTCCGCTCCTCGGGCATGGCGGCCGTTCATGGTGCCGCCTTGTCGAACGGAAAGACCTGCGTGCTCATGCCGGGATCTTCGGGCTGCGGCAAATCGACCCTGACGGCGGCGCTCGTTGGCGCGGGCTTCGCCTGCCTCGCAGACGATATCGCCGTGCTAACGGATTCGCCGGTCCGGCTGCGGCCGATGCCGGTCAGAATCGCTCTGAAGCAGGGCTCCTGGCCGCTGCTTTCGCGCCTCCGTGCGCATCTCGACGCGCTGCCCGAATATGCCCTGACCGAAGGCAGCAGGGTCAAGTACCTGTCGCCGGCTGGTGTTCGAGCTCAGTCCTTGAGCCAGTTTCCCGTGGAAATGAGCAGCCTGGTATTCCCCCGTTACGTTTCCGGGCCTAAGAACGAGCTTCGGCGGATCAGCAAGGGGGATACGTTCGGCAAGCTATTCGCTGCAGGTCACGATCTGAAGGGTCCGTTCTCGGAGAGTCGCGTTCGCACCGTGACGGACTGGCTGCGCGAGACGCCGTGCTTCGAGCTCGAGTTCTCCGATCTCGATGCCGCCACCGGACGGATCGCCGAACTTCTGTCATGAGCGTCCGTTTACAGGCCTGGGATCTGCTCAGGCGATTGCTTTTCCCCCCGAGGGACGATCCGAAGATCGGCGATGGGTCGGCCACGCTCGACAACACGGTCGTGCAGACCGAGATGGTCCAGCAGGCCAACGCCTCGTTCGTGACGGCGGGGCTATGGCAAGGATTGCGCCGCTCTGGGCTGGACGGCTTGATCGACGATCCTGTACGCGAGTATCTGGACGCGTTCCACGCCATGAACGCCGAAAGAAACGAGAGAATCCGCCGGCAGACGCTCGAATGTGTCGCCGCCCTGAATCGGGCAGGCGTCGTACCCATGCCGCTGAAAGGCGCGGCGTATCTCCTGAGTGGTCTTTACGCTGAGCCCGGCGAACGCTTCCTTTCCGACATCGATCTGCTGATACCAGAAGCCGCGGCGAGCAGGGCGTCTGCCGCTCTGGCCGGGATCGGATTCCGCGCGGCGCCGTCGCGTTTCGACTACACCGAGCATCATCATCTGCCAACCTTGATCCGCACGCTGAATGACGTCGCGGTCGAACTGCATACGGCGCCCGTTCTGCCGCTGGCTCGCGTGAGCCTGTCGAGCGATGAGATCTGGGCGGGCGCAACCGAGCATGAATCTCGAGGATGCCGCTGGCGCACCGCGTCGGTGACAGACACGGCGATGCTCTCGTTCCTGCATGGAGAGGTCGTTGATCGGGCTCTGGCGCGCTGCGTCGTCGATCTTCGTGGCTTTCAGGATTTGTTTAGGCTCGTCGATCGGGCCAATGGGGAAATCGATTGGGAGCGGAATAGGAATCGCGCGTCTCGGGGCGGCCATTTGCCGACGTTTCGACGTTACACATCCGTATTCGCGCAATTGACGGGACGACAGTTCGTCGGGAAATGGGGCGGCGATCGCTGGCGTGATCGTGCTTACCACTCGCTGTTGAGGTCGGCGGTGCGATGGCCGTCGATTCAGCGCTGGGCCAATGATTTTCAGGTGCTCCAGGCGAGGCCGTTGAGGCAGCGTTACGACATCGGCGAGAGCCCGATCGCTCTGAGGGCGTATCGGATACGCGCATTCGGGGGAATCGTCCGCAAGCGCTTGAGGCGGCGCCCTGGCCGCTGAGCTGGAACCGGGTCTCCGGCCACTGAGTATCGATTATTCGCAGCGCAGCGCGATACTCGGATCGGTGCCGGTCGCAGGCCGCGCCGCGACGATGCCGGATGCGAACGCGATCGCGAGCACGATCAGCGCGGCGCCGACCAGGCCGATCGGGTCGGTGGGGCTGACGCCGAAGAGGACGCCGGACAGAACGCCCGAAAGCGCGACGGCGAGAGCGATGCCGATCACGGCACCGATCGCAACGGGGCGCATCGTCTGGCGAATGATGAGCCCGAGCACATTCCGCGCCCGCGCGCCGAGCGCCATTCGAATCCCGATCTCGCGATACCGCCGCGTGACGGCGTAAGAAACGACGCCGTAGATGCCCACCGAAGCGAGCACGAGCGCCAGCACGCCGAGCCCGGCGCCGAGCGTCGTCACCATGCCCGAAACGCCGCGAAAATAGGCGACGTTGTCTTCGACGCTTCGCACCTGAAGCGTCAGGGCCGGGTCGACCGCTCGCGCCGCTGCGCGCAGCGCGGATGCCGTCGCCCCTAAGTCGAGTCGGCTTCTGACAAAAAGGACCTCGGACGTGCGAGCAGGGCCGTAGACGTAGTAAGGGTCGACCTGACCGAGCGCGCTGACCTGCGCGTCCGCGACGACGCCGACGACCTCGGCCGCGTCGTCGTTCAGCAGCAATGTCTGCCCGATCGGATCGGCATCGGCCCAGAAGTTGCGCGCCGTGGATTCCGTGACGATGACGGGACGAGCACTGTCTTCACTGCCCGCACTGGCGATCTCGGCGTCCGTGAAGGTGCGTCCGCGCAGGATGGGGATGCCGAAAACCGAGAAGAAGTCGGCCGTCACGGGATTGAATTCCGCCCGGCGCAATTCGAACTCGCTGCCGCCGGGCAGTCCGACCGGGAAGCCCATGCGGTCGTCGCCGAGCGGCTCTTGCATCGCGTAAGCGACGGCTTCGACACCGGGCAATGTTGCGACTTCCTGCATCAGGCGGTCACGCATGAGATCCGTCTCTTCGGCGCTGTAACCGGCATCCTGCAGCGCCAGGCTCATCCATGCGACATTTCGATAGTCGAAACCGGGGTCGACCGTATAGGTTGCGTAGAGACCGCGGACCAACAGGCCGGCGGCGATCATGAGCGCCATGCAAAGCGCGACTTGCACGCCGATCAGCGTTCCCCGCAACCGGCCGCCGCGCGCGCCCCTGGCTGAGATCTGGCCATCCTGCTTGATCACCGCGTTGAGATCGAGTCTCGAGGTTTGCAGAGCCGGTGCGAGCCCGAACAAAACGCCGGTCATTAGCGTCAGCCCGAACGCGAACCAGAGCACGCGGAGATCCGGGCTGATATCCCAGGCGAAAACCGGTATGCCCGGCGGCGAAAGCGCCGGAAGCGCAACGGCCACAAGCACTTGAAACGACCAGAACGCGAGCGCGGCACCGAAGAGTCCGCCGACGATCGCGATCAGCATGCTCTCGGTCAGCAGCCCGCGAACGACGCGCGCTCGGCTCGCGCCGAGTGAATAGCGTATAGCGATCTCGCGGTGCGTCGCCATGCCGCGCGCGAGCAGTAGATTCGCAACATTGGCGCAGGCGAGCAAGAGGATCAGACCGAAAGCCGTCATGAGCACGGCCGCGGCGCCAGTCGCCATGTCACCGATCATCGGAGGGACCGTCATCGGCGTCGCGCGCTCGATCTCGAACGTGGTCGAGCGGCCAGGGGTCTGCCGATCGATCTGCGCCGCGATGACGCCGAGCTCGGCACGCACCTGATCGATCCCCGACCCGTCGGCACGGCGGCCGATCAGGTAGAGCCAGAGCCAGTTGTCGTTGTCGTAGGCGGGTCGATTCGGCTGCAGGAGGGAAGCGCTGCTGACCGGTGCATAGTAGCCGGCCCGGTAGGGCGACGCGCTGTAAGTGCCCTGGTCTGCCACGCCGACGACCGTGAAGCGCTGACGGTTGAGCTCGACGCTCTGGCCGAGAATCTGGGAGGACGCCGCGAACGACTCGTTCCAGAGCTCGTAGCCGAGCACGACGACAGGGTTCGCGCCCGGCTCGCAGTCCGGCGCCGCCAGAGCGCGGCCGAGCATCGGCGGCCGCTGCATGACGTCGAAGTAGTTGCAGGTGACGATGGCGCTGGCGATTTCCCGGGGCGCTTCACCGCCGAGAGTCGTGCGCGTCGGGCCCGAATGTCCGAATACGCCCGACAATGTTTCGGCACGGCCGTCATAAGCACGCCATTCGGCCGTCGAGAAGGTGCCGACACCGCTTCGCACGTAATCGTCCACGCCCTCGACGCCCTGGTAGATCGAGACGAGCTCGTCTGCATCGGGTGCCGGCAGATCGCGGAACAGCACGCCGTTCAGCACGCTGAAAACGCCGGCATTGATCCCGATGCCGAGCGCGATCGTCGCGACAGTCTCAACCGTGAAGCCCGGGCTGCGGCTCAAAGAGCGCGTTGAGTATCGCAGCTCGTTCCAGAAGTCTACGAGGATTGACATGGATCCTACTCCTGAAGGTCGATGTCGGTTCTGCTGCTCATTCGTAGCGCAGCACCGAGGTCGGCTCCGTTCCCGTTGCCGGCCGAGCAGCGATGACGCCTGCCGCAAGCGCGACGCCGACCCCGGGTACTAGCAAGCAACGTGCCAGGCTGTGACGCGGCAGTGAAGGCCCGCGGAGCGAGGGCCGGGCGCTGTGTTGGGCCGGACGAGCGGGCCTCGCCTGGTCCCGACATCGATACAGCCGTCCCGTTTTCGAGATTCGAGGCTTCCGACTTGCGGTCTACGATTTCGCTATGATCGATGGATCACCACGTACTGGAGGCGCCATGAGCGAACTGCCGCGATCGACACTCGGGCGCACCGGTCTCGAGGTCACCAAGCTCGGCTATGGCGCGATGGAGCTGCGAGGGACGGACCACTTTCCGCGACTCTCCGCCGCCGAGGCGAGCGCGATCCTCAATGCCGTGCTCGATAGCGGGATCAACTACATCGATACCTCGCCGGACTACGGGTATTCGGAGGAGCTGATCGGCCGGCACATCGCGCATCGCCGCGACGAGTTCTTTCTCGCGAGCAAATGCGGCTGTCCCGTCGAGCCGCCAGACTTGCCGCACGCAGAGCGCAAACCCCATTCGTTCACACGCGAGAACATTCGGGCCGGCGTCGAGCAGAGCCTGAAGCGCATGCAGACCGATTACCTCGATGTCGTGCAGTTTCACATCAGCCCCGCCCGCGCCGTGCTCGAGGAGAACAATTCGATCGCCGAGCTCGAGACGCTTCGGAGGGAAGGCAAGGTCCGCTTCATCGGCATGTCGGGGACTGACCCCGAACTCAGTGAGCACATCGAGATGGGCGTCTTCGATGTGTTTCAGATTCCCTATTCGCTGGTCGAGCGTGAGCACGAATCCCTGATTCACGAAGCGGCGCGGCGAGGCGCCGGGATCGTCATCCGCGGCGGGGTCGCGCGCGGCGTGATCGTCAAGGACGAGTCGATCATCGACGACTACCCGGACTTCCTGCAGGCAGGCTTCAGGGCCAGGCGGCGGCGCTGGCTCGAAGCCGAGGTCGAGAGCCTGCTCGGTGACATGACGCCGATGGAATTCATGCTGCGGTTCACGATCAGCAATCCCGACATGAGCACGACGATCGTCGGCACCGCGAATCCGGCTCATCTCGAGCACAATGTCGAGGTCGCGGCCAGGGGGCCGCTGCCGAAAGACTTGTACGCGGCGGCCAGGAAGTGGTTCGGCGCAACGGCACCGGCGCTCAGCGAGCTCGGCGATAACCGGTGAACGAGCGTGCTTGGGCCGCCCTACAGTATCATCGGCACGTGCCGATCTACGATTTCAAATGCCGGGCGTGCGGTCACGTGTTCGACGAGCTCGTCAAGCTCGGCGCGACGCCCGATTGCCCGTCATGCGGCGGCAGGGATCTCGAACGCCTGGTCTCGTTGCCTGCCGTCAGCACGGAATCGAGCCGCCAGAGATCGCTGAGCAAGGCGCGCGCGCGTGCCGGCAAAGTGCATAAGGAGAAACAGCACGCGCAGGCGGAGTACGAGCGCAACTACATCAAGGATCACAGCTGACTAAGCTCCGGGCGCTGACCGCCCGGTGCCGATCTGCCTATCAGTGGCGTTGCTCATCGCAGCCGCTTTCGTCGCCCCGCTGGACCTCACTACGCTTTTCGCGATGCCGGCACCCGATGGCACGTACCTTGCAGCGCTCCGCGGGGAGCCGGCAACCATTCGGAGAACGACGATGATGAGGAAGAACGTCAAGACGGCGATCGGGGCATCGCGGGCGCAGCAGGCCAGCGAGCAAGCGCGGTAAACCGTCACGATTGCCGTTGCGACGCAAGTTGCTGTAAATTCTGTCATGACGAGCAAGAATTTAGAAGCAAGCAGCCTTGGGGAGTTGCTGGATCAGATCGAATCGGCGGCGAGCGACAGCGATCAGGTGTCGCTGGACACAGTCATGAGCGCCGTGGGACGGCGATCGTTCGGTCCGATACTCGTTCTTGTGGGCCTGATTATCCTGGCGCCAGTGGTCGGTGACATCCCGGGCGTCCCGACGATCATGGCACTGCTGCTCATACTGACAGCTGGACAGGTGCTGATGCGTCGCAAACATCTGTGGTTGCCACGCTGGATGCTGGAGCGTCGCGTTTCGAGCGAAAAGCTCGACAAAGTTACCCAGTGGCTGCGAAAACCCGCGCGATTCATCGACGGCCTGTTGCGCCAGCGCCTGCAACGCCTCACGGATGAATTCGGCATCCAGGTCACGGCAGTCCTTTGCATCGTTATCGCGGCCGCCCTGCCGCCGATGGAACTCGTGCCGTTCAGTGCGAACGTTGCCGGCATCGCGCTGACCGCGCTCGGCCTTGCACTCATAGCCAATGACGGGTTGCTGGCGATCGGCGCGGCGGTCGTCAGTGTCGGCGCTATCGGTCTGGTGGTTTACACCGTATTCTTCTGAGCGAAAGCCGTTCGCCCCTCTCGTTGGAGGCCATAAATCGCGCTATTGTTGTGCGGTGAGGCGCGCCGCGACAGCAGTCCTTATCCTCGCCCTGCTGGGTAGCGGTTTCGTGCACGCACAGTTCGGCCGCCGCTTCGGAATCCCGATACCGGACAACGAACCGCCGCCGTCGGAGCTCATCGTATCGCGCTGGCACTTCGGCACCAACGGCCGGATCGGCCACATGGGCTGGTCGCACAACTATCCGGACGCGGAGTTCAATCTCAACGAGTTCGTCGGCCGCACGACACGCATCGAAGCCTCGCCCGACTCCTACCGCCTGCTCGAGCTCGGCAGTCCCGAGATATTCGAGTATCCGTTTGCGTTCATTTCCGAGCCGGGCGAGATGGAAATGACGGAGCAGGAGGTGCGGAACCTGCGCGAGTACATCGAGCGCGGCGGATTCGTACTGATCGACGATTTCGACGGCGATCACATGGACAACCTGCGCGAGGAGATGCACCGAGTGTTTCCGGACCGGAATTTCGAGCGTCTCACGGCTGATAATCCGATGCTCGACATCATCTTTGCCGTCGACGACTTACAGAGCATGGCGCCGCATGTGCCGGGCGGCGACCCGATCTACTGGGGGCTCGTCAACGACCGCGGCGAGATTGCGATCGTGGCCTGCCACAACAACGATCTCGCGAACTTCTGGGAGTGGTACGGCTTGCCCGGATACCCGCTCGAACCCGCGACCGATGCGTTTCGAATCGGCGCCAATCTCGTCGTCCACGCGTTCACGCACTGAGCGGCCGGGCCGGTCGTCGGTCCGTCCCGATTTCGGGACGGAGGCGCGGATGCGGGACGCCGGGCGTCGACCGTCTCCGTTGGAGATCTACAAAATGAAAATATAAAACAATCACTTGTACCGCATCACTCAGTTGGCATGGGAGTTGCTAAGGAGCCAGCATGGACATTCCACGCCCAGAATTCAGGCAGAAGCGCCGCATCAGAACGCTGATCTATTCGAGCGTCGCCGGCGTCATTCTTGTCGGAGCAACGATCGCTCTGTCGCGGCTCGAGCCCGCCGCGCCCTCGGTACCGCGCGAGTCGATCTGGCCCGGCACAGTGCAAAAGGGCGAGATGCTGATACAGGTGCGCGGCACCGGGAATCTCGTCACGCGCGAGATCCGCTGGATCCCGGCGCAGACGGCGGGGCGCGTGGAGCGCATCATCGTCCGGCCCGGCACGCTCGTCGAGTCCGATACGGTGATCGTCGAGATGTCCAACAGCGATCTGGTACAGCAGACTGACGAGGCACGTTTTGCGCTCGAGGCTGTGCAAGCCGATCTCGTCGACACCGATCTGCGTCTGAAGAGCCAGCAGCTCGATCAACGCGCGGCGGTCGGTATCGCCAGGGCGGACTATGAGGGGGCGCGGCTTCGCGCGGAGGCGGATCGCCAGCTTTCCGAGGACGGTATCGTGTCGGAGATCGATTACCGTGTTTCGGAACTGACGGTCGAGCAGCTCCGGATCCGACTCGAGATCGAAGAGGAAAGGCTCGCCCAGTTTTCGGCCACGATGGATGCGCAGCTCAGCGGCGCGCGAGCGCGCGTCGATCAGGCGCGCAATCTTTACCAGCGGCGCCTCGACCAGGTCGAATCTCTCAGTGTCCGCGCCGGTGTCGGGGGGATGCTCCGGGAGATACAGGTCGAGGAAGGCCAGCAGGTCTCGCTCGGCTCGAATATCGCCCTCGTCGCGCGGCCGGACGACTTGATGGCGGAGCTCAGAATCTCGGAGACACAAGCGCGCGACGTTCAGATCGGCCAGCATGTCGACGTCGATACGCGCAACGGCGTCGTTGCCGGAGTCGTCACCCGAATCGATCCGGCCGTGCAGAACGGCAGCGTGCTCGTCGACGTCGAGTTCAGGGAGGCGTTGCCGCGCGGCGCGCGCCCCGATCAATCGGTCGACGGCACGATCTTGATCGAACAGCTCCAGGATGTTGTTTACATGGGGCGGCCGACCTACGGCCAGCAGGATGCGACGATCGAGATATTCAAGATGGAACCCGATGGCCAGCATGCCGTGCGTGTGCCTGTCCGACTCGGGCGAACCTCGGTCAGTGATGTCCAAATCGTCCAGGGACTCGAACCCGGTGACGAGGTCATCCTGTCCGATACGACGAACTGGGAAAGTTACGACCGAATTCGTTTGAACTGAAGGAGCGAGAATATGAGCGAGCCGGCATTGGACCACAGCAAGGCGATCGCGCCGCTGATCCAGATGGCAGACATCACGAAGGTCTTCTATGCCGACGAGGTCGAGACGCACGCGCTTGCGGGCGTGCACGTCGACATCGCCGAAGGCGATTACGTCGCGATCGAAGGGCCGTCGGGCTGCGGCAAGTCGACGCTCTTGTCGATCCTCGGCCTGCTCGACACGGCAACCGAAGGGAAGTATCTCTTGAGCGGCGAGCCCGTGCAGAACCTCAATCACGCCCAGCGCGCCTATATCCGCAATCGTGAGATCGGCTTCATTTTCCAGGCCTTCAACCTGATCGGCGACCTCACCGTTTTTGAGAACGTCGAGCTGCCGCTGACCTACCGGACGCAGCTCGGCAGCAAAGAGCGCAAGCAACGCACGATCGAGGCGCTCGAGCGCGTGCGGATGGCGCATCGGCTGCGGCATTACCCGTCGCAGCTGTCGGGCGGTCAGCAGCAGCGCGTCGCGGTCGCGCGCGCGCTCGTCGGCCACCCGTCGATCCTGCTCGCCGACGAGCCGACCGGTAATCTCGATTCGAAGAACGGCGAGGCCGTCATGGGCTTGCTGACCGAGCTTCATGCCGAGGGCGCGACAATCTGCATGGTCACGCACGATCCTCGTTATTCGGAGTATGCGAACCGCAAGATTCACATGTTCGATGGCCGCATCGTCGACGAGGAGACGCTGCATCGGCTGCGGGCCGAAGAGGACGCGCGCATCGCCGAGCAGGCGAGGCGGGGCAGGGCGCTGAGCGAGGAGCAGGGCACCGCCTGACGCGCGTGGATTCGACATGCAGTTGAGCTTCCAATGATCCGCTTGCGCAAGGTCGAGAAGTCGTATCCTTTCAAGGGCGGGCAAACGTTCGTCCTGCGCCAGATCGATCTCGACATCGATGAAGGCGAGTTCGTCACGATCATGGGCCCGTCCGGCTCGGGCAAGTCGACGCTGCTCGCGATCATTGGGGTTCTCGACACGGATTATTCGGGCGAGTATCTCTTCGACGACAAGGCCGTGCACGAAATGAACGTCAAGCAGTGCAACGCACTGCACAAGGCCAACGTCGGCTTCGTCTTCCAGCAGTTTCACCTGATCGACGACCTGACGGTCTACGAGAATCTCGATATCCCGCTTTCGTATCGCGACGTGGCGCGCAAGGAGCGGCAGGCGCGCGTCGCCGAGATCCTCGATCAGTTCCAGATCGTCGGTAAGAAGGATCTCTACCCGCCGCAGTTGTCGGGCGGGCAGCAGCAACAGGTCGCCGTCGCGCGGGCCGTCATCGCCAAACCGCGCGTGATCCTCGCGGACGAGCCGACGGGCAGCCTGCACTGGTCGCAGGGCGAGCGGATCATGAAATTGCTCAAGACGCTGAACGATGCTGGCACGACCATCGTGCAGGTCACGCACGACGAGCGCGTTGCAGCGTACGGGCAACGCGTTGTTGAGTTGCGCGATGGCTGGATTGGCTGAGCTCGCGCTTTCCTGTTTCGGCGTTGCGCGCCAGCTTTCGTTTCTGACGACCCTGCGCTACGAATGAATGGATCCCGAGGTTGCGGATCCTCTTTCCGCGAATAGACAATCGTTTATGGCTCGACGCGTGCCTCTCGTTCTCATTGCCGACGATCAGCCGGACGTCGTCGAATCGCTGCGCCTGTTGCTCAAGGGCGAAGGCATCGAGACGAAGAGCTTCGCGAATCCGGCGGGCCTCATTGAAACGCTGAAGTCCCGTCTCGTCGATGCCGTTCTGCTCGATCTGAATTACACGCGCGACACGACGTCGGGTGAGGAGGGGCTCGACTCAATCACGAATATCCGCGCCATCGACGCCCATACGCCGATCATCGCGATGACGGCCTGGGGCACCATCGAGCTCGCGGTCGAGGCGATGCGGCGCGGCGCCCAGGATTTCGTCGAGAAGCCGTGGGAGAACGAGCGGCTGATTACGATTCTGAGCACGCAGATCGCGCTGAGCCAGGCGCTGAAACGTACGCGCGCGCTCGAGGCCGAAAACAAGCAGTTGACGGCGGCCCGGGGCGATCTCATTGCCGAGTCGGCCGCGATGCAGCCCGTGCTCGAGACGATCGAACGAATTGCGCCTTCGGACGCCAACGTGCTGATCACCGGCGAAAGCGGCTGCGGCAAGGGCCTCGTCGCAAGGATCATCCACGACAAGTCGCCGCGAAACAAAGCGTCGTTTGTCGTCGTCAACATCGGCAGCCTGGCCGAGACCGTTTTCGAGAGCGAGATGTTCGGTCACGTCAAAGGCGCGTTCACGGACGCTCGTGTCGACCGGATCGGCCGGGTCGAGCTGGCCGACGGCGGCACGCTGTTCCTCGACGAGATCGCGAACATTCCCGTCGGCCAGCAGGCGCGCCTCCTGCGTGTTCTCGAGGACGGACAGTTCGAGAGGCTCGGCTCGTCTCGAACCGAACAGGCCGACGTACGCGTCCTCTCTGCCACGAATGCGGACGTGCAGGTCGAGATCGACGCCGGACGATTTCGGAGCGACTTGCTCTATCGTCTGAACACGATCCATATCCATCTGCCGCCGTTACGCGAGCGCGGCGACGATATCGTGCGCCTAGCGCAGCATTTCCTCGAGCAGTACGCGAGAGAGCATCGGCGCAACGGCGCGCGGCTGTCGGACGCGGCCGTTTCCGCGCTGCGCCGCTACGCCTGGCCGGGAAACGTAAGAGAGCTGAGCCACGTGATCGAGCGTGCCGTGCTGATGGCCAGAGGCGACCTGATCGAGCCGGCGGATCTGAGGCTGGAGGCGGTATCCGGCACCGAGGCAAGCCGGCCGCGCACGCTCGAGCAAATCGAGCAGATTGCGATCGAGCAGGCCCTGGCCCGCAACGACGGCAACGTCGTCAGCGCGGCCGAGGAGCTCGGGATGAGTCGATCGGCGCTTTACCGCAGAATGGAGAAATTTGAGCTGTGAGGCGGCGCCGCTTGCGGTCGCATACCAGGGTCTATCTTCTCGTTCTCGTTGCCGCCGGGCCGGCCTGGCTGACGGCCACGCTGTTCATCGTGCTCTGGGAAGCTGCGGCAACGGTAAAGCTCAGTGTCTTCGTTCTCGTTACGTTGTTCTTGCTGATCGGCGCGGGGGCCGTGTCACGCCGGTTTATCCGTCCGCTGCAATCGCTCGCGAACATGCTCGAGGGCTTGCGGGAAGGTGACTATTCGATGCGCGGGAGAAACACCAATCCCGAGGACGCCTTCGGCGAAGTCATGATCGAGGTCAACACGCTGAGCAACACGCTCGAGGACCAACGGCTCGAAGCGCTCGAAGCCGGGTTCCTGATGCAAAAGGTCCTCGCCGAGGTCGATATCGCGCTTCTTGCCTTCGATCGCGACGGCCGGCTCAGGCTGCTCAATCGAGCGGCCGCCGAGCTCTTCAGCTCGAGCCGCGACGAGCTGCGCGGCAGAAGCGCCCGCGAGCTCGGCCTTGCCGGCATGCTCGTCGAGTCGTCGGGACGTATCGTCTCACACGAGTTTCCGTCCGGCGCCGGCCGCTGGGAGATTCGTCGGCGCAGCTTCCGCGAGGTCGGTCGGCCGCTCGATCTTCTCGTGATCACCGACGTCAGCCGCGCGCTGCGTGACGAGGAGCGGCAGGCCTGGCGGCGCCTCGTGCGGGTCATGGGGCACGAGCTCAACAGCTCGCTGACGCCGATCAAGTCGATGGCCGGCACGCTTCAGAAGCTGATTGGGCGTGAGCCGTTGCCCGAGGACTGGCGAACCGATGCCAGCGGCGGGCTTGCCATCATTCACGATCGGGCCGAGGCGCTCGCCCGATTCATGGGCGCCTACGCGAGACTCGCCCGATTGCCGCCGCCCCGGAAGAGCAAGACCGACCTTTCCAGCCTCGTCGCGCGTGCCGCCTCTCTCTACGGAGATCGCGTAACGATCGGCGGGGGGCGGACCGAGCAGCTCCTGATCGATGCCGATCAGATCGAGCAGGTCATGATCAATCTGATCAAGAACGCCGTCGAAGCCGCCGGCGACAAGGGCGCCGTCACGGTTCGCTGGGCGCCTGGCGTCGATCGGGTCGATGTCGAGGTCGTCGACAACGGCTCCGGTCTCGCTCAGACCGACAACCTGTGGGTTCCGTTCTTCACGACCAAGCCGAGCGGCACGGGTCTCGGGCTCGTGCTTTCGAGGGAGATCGTGGAGAACCATGGTGGGGAAATTTCCTTGTCGAATCGAAACGATGCCAGAGGCTGTGTGGCACGAGTCTCACTGCCAAGGTAGCCAGCCGGTATCATTGCGGCCGCAAATGCGCGATACGCATGCCAAAGAAGCGGCCAGGGCGGTGCTCGCCAGGAATTTTCTTTTCCGCGGGCTGCCGGGGGAATTGATCGACCGCGTGGCTGCGCTCGCCGCCCGCCGCAGCTTCGGCAAGGACGAAGTGATCTTCTCGCAGGGTGACGAGGGCGACGCCCTCTACGGCGTCGCGTCGGGCCGCGTCAGAATCACGGCCGCTGGCCCCGAGGGTCGCGAGGTCTTTCTGAACATCATGGAGCCCGGCGACACTTTCGGCGAGATCGCGGTGATCGACGGGCAGCCGCGGACTGCCGGCGCCGTGGCGCTCGATACGGCCACGCTCATCGTGATCCGACGCGCCGATTTCCTCAACGCGCTGCGCCGCGAGCCTGCGCTTGCGATGCACCTTCTACAGCTCTTTTGCCAGCGACTGCGTTGGACCAGCGATCTGGTGGAAGAATCGGCGTTCCTGGTCGGTCCGGCGCGGCTCGCGCGCCGCCTGCTGGTTCTCGCGGCATTGCATGGCAGGCCCGCGGACGAAGGCATGGAGCTCGCGCTTTCACAGGCCGAGCTGGCGCAGTTTCTTGGGATATCGCGTCAGTTCGTCAATCAGCATCTGCAGGGGTGGCGGACCGAGGGATGGGTGTCGCTCGGGCGCGGGTCTATTGTTATCAAGGATGCTGATGCGCTGGCGCGGGTGGCCGAGTCGCCGTAAGGAGAGACGGGGCAAAGACCCCAGTGAGGGTCGATGCCCCGTCGTAGAGCTCCGGTTACCTAGCCGCAGGTCAAACTGCACCGCCTTTTACCGGAAGCTGCAGGGCCACTTCGGCGTCCGCTAACAGGGATAGCAATACCAGTTTCCGTTGTGATAGAACCATACACAGCATCCTGCTGTGCTGGCTTTGGGTTGCGTTGCCGGATCGACGGGTTCGTCGTCCCGGTCGGCTGTGCGAAGGGCGGATTTAGCCTCGATCGGGTCGAGAAACTCGGCTACCTCAAACGAGACTTCAGGCGCAATCTCCAAGTCCTGAACGACTCCAGCATACTCGTTGTCGATATTCGATGGCGCAACGAGCGCCCAGGCGCCCAGAGGCAAAGTGATTCCGACGACCAAGGCCGCGGCTCTGTGGAAAATTCTCGACATGAACAGTCTCCCCTTTTGATCCAAATTCTCAGTAGTGCGCGGAAGAGAGTTGCAGTAACAGGCCGTCCCGTCTGTCAGGTAGCCGACAGAAGTCGCGTATTCGACCGATGTGTCGCCTACCCGACAGAACTCCGATCACGCTTCTGATTTGATGTCGATCCGGGGAGGATTGGAGAGGGAAGATCGACACAATGGAACACGAACCTTACTCGAGAGAATCTCTCGATCTGATGCTGGTGGCGGAACGATTGTCGACGCAGGATCAGCGCCGCATCGTGCGCCTGATCGACTTGTTGCGTATCGCGCCCGACTGGCTGCGGGAGCGGACTAAGAGGACGCTGAGGCGATTGATCGCTCAGGAACCGCAGACGCAGGCGGAATGTCTCGCGAGCATCGACGGGATCATCGCCCTGGCCGAGCGAGAGCTTCAGGTTCGCTTGCGGCTCGCGTCGAGCGCCGAGCGCGCCGCGACGCCGGACCTTCGCGTAAGCTACGGTCGCCAGTCGGGCTGACGCACTCGGGAAGCTGCCGGCCCGCCGGCCATGCCGGTGCGGTCCGGCTACTTCTCGGTCACAACGACCTCGCCGCTCCAGGATGGGCCGGGATCGGCCAGGTGATACCGCCGGCTGAGCTCAAGATAGAAGCCGCTCGGTCCGTCCCCGGGAAAGTCGCCGAGCAGATCCTCGAAGATTGCTGCCGCCTCTTCCCAGTGGCGCGCCTGGAAGCTTGCGAGCGCCGATTCGAATCGATGCACGAGCTCGCGCTGCACAGACGGTGGCGACTCATCGAAACTGATCATGTCGTGCAGCTCTATCGGCACGCTCTTGCCCGCAAGCACGAATCTACCGACGCATCGCGTGAATGCTGCGGGCATGTTCTCGAGTACCACGCCCGACACGAGCAGACCCGTGTTGAGTCGCTTGTTGAGCTCCTGTATCCGGGTCGCGGTATTGACGATGTCGCCGACGGCGCGGTACTCAAAATGCGATTCGGCACCGATATCGCCGAGCAGGACCTGACCCGCGTGAATGCCAATTCGCGTCGGCAGCCTGTGGGCCGCGTGACCCGCATTGAATCGCTCGACGGCGAGCAGTATGGCTGCCGCGGCGCGGCAGGCGCTCGCTCTCGCGACGGGATCGGGTTTCGCGTTCGCCCACATCGCCACCATGGAATCCCCGACGACGTCCGAGACGAATCCGCCATGGCGGTCGATCTCTGAGAACAGGACGGCATAGTATTCGTTGAGCAGGTTGTGCAGCTCCCGGGGACGTAGCCGCTCCGACAGTGCTGTGTATTGGGCCGCGTCCGTCACCAGGCAGGTGCCGTGCAGGAGCTCTGAGCTTGGTCGGACACCCGACGTTTCTCGCGACAGCCGCTCGACGACCTGGGCCGGCAGGTAGTAGCCCAGCGTCCGTTTTGCCCGTTCGCTGAATTCCCTCGCGCGATGGTGATTCCACGCGAACACGGCGAGTAAGGCTACTGGAATCTGACCGAAGACTGGGACGAGGATTGGTAGCAACGTTCCGGTTCGAAACACGGCCGCAGCGGTCAGAACATAGGCGAAGCCTGCCGTCCCGGCGGCGGCGAGTGCCGCTCGCGTCGACAGGGTGATAAAGACGGCTGCGATCGCGCCCCCCCAGAGCAGCACCAGAAGATAGTGCCAGGGGAGCGGCAGGGGTTGGATCGAGGCGTTGCTCAGGAGATTGGCGAGTGCCGTCGCGCCGATCTCGACGCCGCTCAGGCTCTGGCCCCTCTCCGAGAACGCCGTACGGAATGTGTCGCGCTGATCGATCGGAAGCTCGTCGGAAAAGCCGACGAAAACGACCTTGCCGGCGAGGTCGAACGCGGCCGGTTCCCAGTCGCCTGAAACGATCCGGTGATACGGAATCGTTCTGACGGTTCGCATCGGGCCGTAGAAGTTCACGTAACGGCTGTCGGGTCCGGCGTACATTCGGGCCAGCGCGATAAGCTTCGCGCGAGTCCCCTCGGCAAGACCGGTCTGTGTCATTGGTTGCGTTGGAGCTTGCAGTCGGGATAGTAACTGCTCGGCGAGATCGGTGTCGTTTCGCAGTGCTCTGCGGATCAGGGCGCCTGTCCCAGAGAGCGACGGCGGCTCGCCGGGGAAGCGCGGAGCGCTGCCTGGCCGGATCTCATCGAGCATGGCCATGAGTGTCGGATGTACGTCGCGCGCGTGGGCATGCAGCGCCATGCCCGGCAAGGTCGGCACGTCGGGATCGGATGGTCCGAATACCCAGAATTGACTGACTTTGTCCGGATACCGCGGCAATGGAAACGGCGCCGTGGCAAGTGCCGCACTGGCTAAGGCCGATATCGGTGGAACGCGGGTCTCGAGCAGGGCACTTTGGCCCGTAGTTCCGATGTCGACGCGGTCGATCCGTATTCGGTCGAGCAGAACGACGTTACCGGCGGAACGAACGGCTGCCGTGAATTCGAGATCCTGCGTTTCCTCCCGGTGAGAATCGAACATGATGTCGAACACGATCACGCCGGCCTCTGTGGCGCTGAGGCGGCGCACGAGCTCCGCATGCTGGGACCGCGGCCAACGGATCGGGTCGGGTGGAAGGTCAAGAGCATCGGCCGATTCGGCATCGATGCTGATGACAACGACCTCGGCCGGTGCCTCGATCGGCCCGCGCAGCCGGAACAGCCAGTCGAGGCCCACGTTCTCCTCCAGCAGCAGCACTGCGGGTATCGCGCTGGCGACCACTCCCAGCAGACCGATCGACAGACACAGGGCCCATCGTTGCCGGCGAATCAGTTGGTCTCTTGACACTTTGCGGTCAGCTCTTAAACTCAAATCCTTAGTGAATACAATTATCTAAGCTTAAGGGCGCCTGGCGAAAAAAATCTGGTGGGTAGCGGATCCGATAACCGGTCACTCGAGTCTGCGAATGGCCGGCCAGCGTTGGTGGAAACGCCGAGGCCCGCAAGGCGATCCTGGCGCACACATATCCCCCCCTTTATCGCATCGACCTTACTCGCCGCCCCAGTTGTAGCGCAAGAGTGCGAGGCCTTTCTGGCCGAGCTAACCGGCGTAGAAGGGGTCGTAGAGATCAACCGTGCGGAATCCGGGACCTGGGCGCGTGTCGCGCTAGGTGATGTTGTTTGCATCGAAGATTCCGTCCGTGTTCTTGCCTATGCGCGCGCGTCGCTGCGTCTGCCGGATGGAACTGTATTGCGATTAACGGAAGGTACGACGCTTCACGGCGCCGAGGGGCAGAATGGCGAGCGCACGCTCTGGGATGTTGTTCGCGGCCTGATCCACGTCATCAGTCGTGATCCGCGATCGCTGCGCTTCAACACACCTTTTGCGAACGCCGGGCTCGAAGGTACCGAGTTTGTCATCGACGTATCGGAAACACAGACTCGGATCACCGTGGTCGAGGGCGTCGTAGAGATGTCGGGCGCGGGCGGGATCGTCCGGGTGGTGGCCGGACAGCGTGCAACTGCCCGGGCCGATGCAGCGACGGCAATTGTTGCGGCGCCCGATTTGACGGAGTTCCTGGCCTGGGCGGTCTACTACTCGCCTGTCTGGAGCCTCGAGACGCCGGAACCGGATGCGGAGCCGCCGCCCGATCGCGCCAACGACCCGCGGTTTTATGCTGGCCGGGCCGCAGGGCGGCTCGCCGTCGGAAGCATCGATGGGGCGCGCGCCGACCTTGCGCGGGCGCTAGCGATCGATCCCGGCCATGCGGAGGCTCTCGCACTCGAGGCCGTCGTTGCCGCCGATCTCAACGATTCGCGTGAGGCGCTGCGGGCGGCCGAAGCAGCCGTTCTGGCAGGCCCCGACTCAGGCACGGCACTTGTCGCGCTGGCGCTCGTGCAACGGGAACGGTTCGATCTCGCTGCCGCGCGAGAGATCCTAGGGCAAGCTGTGGCCGCCAGTCCCGACAGCGCCATTGCCTGGGCCAGACTCGCGGAGCTCGAGCTCGAAATGGGAAGCCTGTCCGCTGCGCGTCAATCGGCCCGGCGCGCAGCCGAGCTCGACCCGGCACTCTCGCATGCGCCGACCGTGCTCGGCTTCGCCGAGCTAATGAATCTTCGGTTCAGCGACGCCGAATCGTCTTTTCGCCGCGCAATCGTGCTCGACCAATCGGCGCCGCTGCCGCGGCTCGGGCTTGGGCTGGCGCTGATCCGCCGAGGTGAGCTCGAGGCCGGGCGTGCCGAGCTCGAGCTGGCTGTGTTGCTGAGCCCGAACGACGCAATCCTTCGCAGCTACGTCGCCAAGGCCTATTTCGACGAGCAGCGTGAGTCGTTGTCCGAGGTTCTCCTCGATCTTGCCCAGCGTCTCGAAGCCGACGAGCCGACGTCCTGGATGTACGCTGGCTTGCAGAAACAAGCCGCGAATCGACCGGTCGAGGCGATGCGCGATTTCCGTCGGGCGTCGGCGCTGAGCGACAACGAGGTGGTCTATCGCTCACGGTTGCGCCTCGACGAGGACTTGGCCGTTAGAAGCGCTGCGCATGCGCGGCCGTTTAGAGATCTCGGGTTCGACCAGTTGGCACTGGTCTCTGGCTGGCAATCTGTACTTGATACGCCGAGTGACTATTCCGGACACCGAATGCTAGCCGACAGTTACTCGAGCCTGCCGCGTCATCAGATCGCACGCGTCAACGAGCTTTTCGTTTCGCAGCTTCTGCAGTCAACCAATCTCACGGCGATTCCCCCGCAGCTGGCCGAACCGAACCTGTTTATCGGAAACTTTCTGGGTGTCGACTCGCTTGCCTTCAGCGAATTCAATCCGCTGCTGGCGCGAAATCACGTGACCGTTCAGGGTTCGGGTCTAGCCGGCGGAAACGATACCCGCAGCCATGATCTCACGCTATCGGGCATCGACGATCGGCTATCGTTCAGCCTCGGGCAGTTCCGTTTCGAGACGAACGGCCTCCGCGAGAACAACGATCTCGAATCAACGGTCGACAACGCCTTCGTTCAGTTTCGACCCAATGCATCGACGAGCCTGCTGGGCGAATTTCGCTCAACGGATACCGTGAAGGGCGACCTGGGGTTTCTATTTGACCCGACGAACTTCAGCTCGCTGTTGCGTCAATCCGATGAGGTGGACGCACTGCGACTTGGCTTCCACCGTATTCGTAACGACCGAACGCAGCTCCTCGGTTCTGCTCAGTTTTACGATGGTGATTTGGCTGCAAGCATTGGACCCGTCTTTTCTTTGAACTCACGAATCGAGGGGTACAGCTATGATCTTCAGAGTTACCATCGACTTCCTCGTTGGAAGATCGCCAGTGGCGTGACATTTGTGCGGAAGGACTCAATCGAATCGAGCTTGGCGATGATACCGCTGCCCGTGCCGCCGTTTCAGTCGGAGCAGTCCACGACCACAGTAACCCGAGCCGAGCAACTCAGCGCGTACAGTTACACGCAGTTCGCATGGACTGACAAGTTGACCGCTATCATCGGTACCAGCCTTGACGTGATGGACAATCAGGATCGCGACTACCGGAACATTAGCCCCAAAGCCGGTCTCGTATGGGAGCCGATGAGCGGGACGACGGTGCGCCTCGCAGCGTTTCGCACGCTTCAAGGGCCGCTTGTGTCGAAGGAAATCGTTCCGCCGCGGCTCGAGCCAACACAAGTGGCTGGCTTCAATCAGTTCTTTTTCGGTTCGGAGGGCGACGAAGCCGCACGCTTGGGGCTTGGAATGGACCAGCAGGCAAGCGATAGCTTGCACTGGGGTGCTGAGCTATCGGCACGGGATATTCAAAGTAAGATCTTTGTAGTCGATGTCGGGGGTGGAAACACGGTTCTGCCTGTCGAAACCGATGAAACGCTGGCTCGGGCTTATGCTTATTGGACGCTGACCGACACGATGGCCCTAAGCGCCGAATTTCAGCGCGAGACAATTGACAATAACGGTGACGTCCTCGCCGACGGATACGCCACGCTTCGCACGACGCGGGTCCCGCTGGGCCTCAGATACTTTCACCCGCGCGGTCTTCGGGCAGGGCTGGAGACGACTTATGTCCATCAGTCCGGCGCCTTCGGCGAGCGCGGCCCGGGCGGCATCATCGATACGATCAACCCCGATTCCGACAGATTCTGGGTCGCTGACGCGTTCATCGGGTATCGATTGCCCGGCCGCCACGGGATCCTTAGTCTGCACATACAAAACCTGACGGACGAGACCTTCCGCTTCCAGGATACGGACCCGGAGAACCCGAGTATTATGCCCGAGCGGCTCGTCTCGCTCCGGTTGACGCTTGCTTTATAGATTGCGTCAGCCGGCCTGGTGGTCTTTAATTCGGCAACTAACAAAGAGAAAGTTCAAAGGATGAAAGCGAAACTCCGCGACCAGGACGAAGTCGTAACCAGCTTGTACTCGAGTCTCAACAAGGTCACTCGTCATCTTCGCCATATCGAGCTGCCGAAGGGCTTTACGCCGGAGCGCTTCAGAACGCTGGCGACCATTCACATGCATGGGCCAATTTCGGTGACGGGCTTGGCCGAGATGGAGGAATTGCGGCCGGCGACGGTATCGCGCATGGTGTCGTCGCTCGAAGGCGAAGGCCTCATCAAACGGCGAGACGCCAAGGACGACAGGCGCAGCGTGCTGATCTCGACGACGCCGAAGGGACGCCAGATGTACATGCGCGCCAATCAGCGCTATCTCGAATACTTGGGCGAAGCCATCACTAGCCTCGACCCCGATCAGGTCAAGCTCATGAGCGATCTCGCCGTAATGCTCGAGAAGCTTAGCGGCGCGCTGGAGAAGTAAGGCCTCCGCGCGCGGCCCTGTAATTACTTGCTCTAATAGTCAGATTTCGTGCGCCTCTCCCGTCGAGTGGCGAGATCGTGACGCATCATGAGCACGTGGATCTTGCGACGGGCGTTCGCGGCGCTCTGGACAGGCAGGGCCTCGATCCAATAGACTAGAAGTTAGTGAGCTAATACAAATACGGGATCGAGCCGATCGATCGGCCGTTTAGGTCTTGCCACCGCCAGAAGCCTTGGTCCCCGACTCTGCGGCGGTGGCTCTCTAGATGCGAGGCCGGCCCCAACCGGCCTCGCATCGTCTTTTCTCGCCTAGGAAAGCCGGTGGCTCAAGGAGCCGGGCAAGGCCGATTCGACGCGGGACACGGCCTCCTCGATCTCGTAGTCGTAAGAGCTTTGTCTTACGACTTCCTTCGCTTCGGAAAGGCATCGATCGAGAGTCTGTAATTGAGCTGAATTCAGCGTGTCGAGCTGAGATTCCAGCGCCGAGGGGTCGATATCGAACAGGGGACGCGTCAGGATCGCGCGTAACGCGCTGCCTCTTTCCTCGCCGAGACTCTTGGCAGTTTCATCGGAAAGCCGGTCCACGATTCGTTTCATCGTGTTCTTGCGCAGGCTTTGAAAATCCTGCACCAGCTTGCTGACCGCAACCTCGTTGCCGCCTTCACTCGACATGGGTTAAATAATTAGTTAGGGAGCGCACATAATGGATCATCGGTCCATGCTAGCAGAAGCGAACGAAATCTCAAGCGGCGCCAATCGACAAAGACCGCTTAGACTTGCCGTCGGACCGATTCAGCGTGAACGCCATGACCCGATGCTCGTCTTATGCAGACTGAACCGCCCATCATCGTCTGGTTTCGTCAGGATCTGCGGCTCGCCGACAACCAGGCGCTCGACGCCGCGGCGCGGTCGACCCATCCGGTGTTGCCGATCTACGTTCTCGACGACGCGGCGGCGGGGGAGTGGGCGATGGGCGGCGCGAGCCGGTGGTGGCTGCACCAGAGTCTCGCCGCGCTCGGGAAGGAGCTCGGCGGAGCCTTGCGTTGCTTCGCCGGGCCCGCCGATACCGTCGTTCCCGCGCTTACGCGGGAAACCGGCGCCCTGGCCGTATATATCAATCGATGCGTGGAGCCATGGCGCCGGGAGCGGGACGCAAGAATCGGGACGGACCTCGCGGCGCTTGGAATCGAGCTCAAGCTCTTCGCAGGTCCGACGCTCTTCGATCCGGCGCGCGTCCTGAAGGCCGATGGCACGCCGTATCGCGTGTTCACGCCGTTCTATCGCAAAGGCTGCCTCGAGCGCGCGGAGCCGCCACGCGAGCCTCTCGTGGCACCGCGGGCGCTGCGCACCTTCCGTCTGGGGAGAGACGCCTCCGTCGGCTCGCTCGGGCTTATGCCGAAGATTCCATGGTATCGGCCGCTGCAGAGCCAATGGCGCTGCGGTGAAGCCGGCGCGCTCGCTCGCCTCGATGCCTTCCTCGATTCGGGGCTTCGCGGTTACGCGCAAGGGCGGGATCGTCCGGATCTCGCGCACGTCTCGAGGCTGTCGCCGCACTTGCATTTCGGCGAGATCTCACCGAATCAGGTCTGGCACACGGTCCTGCCGCTCGGCAACGATCGGTCGCTGGCCGACGACGTCGATGTGTTCCTGAGCGAGCTCGGCTGGCGCGAGTTCTCGAACTATCTGCTATGGCACTGGCGGTCGCTTCCGATCGAGAATCTGCAGGGCCGGTTCGACCGCTTTCCCTGGGAGTCGCATGCCGACGGGCTCGGGCGCTGGCAAAGAGGCGAAACGGGATATCCGATGATCGATGCCGGAATGCGCGAGCTCTGGCAGACTGGTTATATGCATAATCGCGTCAGGATGATAACGGGCTCATTTCTCGTGAAAAACCTGCTTCAGCACTGGCACCACGGCGAGCGCTGGTTCTGGGACACGCTCGTCGACGCCGATCTCGCGAACAACAGCGCAAGCTGGCAGTGGGTCGCCGGGACCGGTGCCGACGCGGCACCTTACTTCCGCGTATTCAACCCCGTGACGCAGGGCCAGCGGTTCGATCCGAAGGGCGACTATGTCCGCCGGTTCGTACCGGAGCTCGAGCGCCTCAAGGGCCCTGAGGTTCACATGCCCTGGAAGGCGCCGGCAGCGGTTCAGAGCGGCCTCGACTATCCGAAGCCGATAGTCGAGCTCAAGGCGTCTCGCGCGCGCGCGCTCGCGGCGTTCGAATCAATATCCGGAGAGGCCGGCCGATGAGCTATTTCGAATGTGCGTCGCCCGCCTGCTCCGCAACGGCCGGGCCGATCGAGCTCATCGTCCGGCCCGCGCGCCGGGATCTCGGCGAGTTCTCCGTCGCCCGCGCATTGCCGGCGCCGGAGCGGACGATGGTCGGGCCCTTCATCTTCTTCGATCACATGGGTCCGGCCGATTTCGCGCCGGGACAGGGCATTCAGGTGCGGCCCCACCCCCATATCGGTATCGCAACGATCACTTATCTCTTCGAGGGGCTGGTGATGCATCGCGACAGCCTCGGATTCATCCAGCCCATCGAGGCGGGCGCCGTCAATCTGATGGTGGCCGGCCGCGGCATCGTGCATTCCGAGCGGGCCGGCGACGACCTCAACGAGCAGTCGCGCCTGCACGGCATCCAGTCGTGGATGGCATTGCCGGATGCCGAGCTCGAGCACGACCCGGAGTTCATTCACTATCCGGCCGCGGAGATTCCGGCCTTCGAAGCGGGCGACGCGAGGGTTCGATTGATCATCGGCAAGGCTTTCGGGCGCGAGTCGCCCGTCAAGTCTTTCGTCGACACGCTCTACCTGGAAGCCCATGTTCCGGCCGGAGGGCGTTTGAGCCTCGGGGCTACGGTGCCCGAGCTTGCCGTCTATGTCGCCGGCGGCGAGGCCGATTGCGACGGCCATCGTCTACCTACGGGCGTCATGGCGATCGCTCGACCGGGCGCGTCGATCGATCTGGCGGCGCGCGGCGACTGCCGGCTAATGATTCTCGGCGGCGCGCCGGTCGGTCATCGGGAGATCTGGTGGAACTTCGTCGCGCCGACGGCGGGGCGCATCGAGAAAGCCAAGGCGGACTGGAGGGCGGGCCGCTTTCCGCTGATCGACGGAGACGACGAGTTCATTCCGTTGCCCGACTGAGCCGGCGCCGGTGCTTGGGAAGTCTAATCCCGCTCGATCGTGTAGAGCAGATCCATGGCCTGGTACTCGCCGCTTCGCGCTTCGAGGCTCAGGTTGTCCGTGAGTCTGAACCGGAGCAAGAGCCCGCCGATGCGGTTGATCAGCCCGTACGTGTAGCGCACGTACATCCTCGAATTGACCTGCTTGCCGGCCATGAGCTCGCCGGTATTTGCCTCGCTCGTGCGTACCCCGAGCTCGTCGAGCCCGATGGCCTCGCCGAAGTGCTGGATCTGCGGCAGAGCCTGCGTGATGCCGAGTGACAGCGCCGCGGCTTGCAGCGCCTCGGAGTTCTCGCGCGACGAATCCGACAACGGCCGGCCGACGGCGAGGTAGGAGATGATGTCGCCGTCGCTCATCGACGGCTCGGCATAGAGCCGGGTCACGGGCTCGCGCAAGGTGCCGGTGACCAGCACGCCCACCTCGACCTCGCCCCCCGACGTCTCGAAGCGCCTGATGCCGCGGATATCGAGCGTCGGATTCGTGACCTCCCCGGCAAAGAGAAGCTGACCGCGATCGAGCTCGAGCGTCTGGCCGAATGTCGCGTAGTCGCCAGCCAGTGTCAGCGTGCCGGTGGCAAACGTGGGCTGGCCGGAGCCGTAATCGAGATTGAGCTCGCCCTCGACCTGGGCATCGAGTCCGGATCCCGTGAGGCGCACGTCTTCGCCGAGGACGAGGCGCAGATCGGCCAGAATCTCGAGCGGTCGCGGCGGCGCCTCGGCTTCAACGCCATGCACGACGACGTCGTCCGACGTCGTGACGCCCTGCGCAGGCAGCGCGTCGAGATTCAAGGCCGCGCTGGGAATGACGACCGTGCCGGTCACGTTGATCGTGGGCCATGCCGTGAACACGTCGAGATCCGGCGAAACGACGATCTGCGCTTCGGGAAGCTGCACGGCCTCGAGGTTCTCGCCGCTCACGCTCAAGTTCGTCGGCCATCCCGACTGCGGGTCGAGCAGCGTCTCGCCGGTGAGTCTTATCGTGCCGCCGCCGGCTGCCGCGGTGACCGAATAAACGAGCTCTCGGCCCGTGTCGCTCGATACGCTGGCGTCGACATCCTCGACGACGAGCCCCCAGAGAGGGACGGCGATCTCTCCATCCGTCCAGCTCGCCTCGCCCTGGACCTGCGGCGCTTCCAGAGGACCCGTCACGGCGAGCGAGAAATTCGCGGCGCCCGATACGTCGCCGATATCCGGACTCAGCAGGGTGAGGACACTCAGGTTCGCCCAGGTGCCCTCGACGATCACGTCGAGCTCGGGCGCCGGTGTCCAGATCTCGATCAGCGAGCCTGAAATCTCGACGCTCGTATCCGCAGCCGTGCGAAATCCGGCCGAAGCATCGAGCCGGGATTCGGTCAGCTCCGCATCGATCGCAATGTCGTTGACGGGAATCGTCAGCGGCGCTTGCGCGTCGTTGATCGTGATGGCCGAGGAGCGGCCCCGCACGCTGGCCGTGCCGATCGGCCTCGACAACGAGCCTCGGAGGCTGACGCTGGCATCGTAAAGACCCGCAATCGTGACCGGTTCCGCGATCAGCGGCTCGAGCCAGGCGATGTCGAACGAGTCGACCGTCAGGTCGAGCTGATCGTCGTCGGTTCCGAATCGAGCGCCAAGGCAGAGGTTGGCGGACTCCTTCTCGAGGCACGCATATTCGAGGACGATCGATGCGGGGGAGACGGAAAGCCCGGTCGGCTCGGCCAGCGACCAGATGCCGAGAAGCTCCTGCTCGAGCACGGCCGACTCGATCTCGCCGGTCCATGACTCGCCGTCCCAGCTTCCGGTGGCGCTAAGACTGCCGGCGCCCGTCCGGGGCCGGACGTCGACGGTAACGGTGTGCGACGCCGTCGTTCCATCGATATTGCCCGTCAGCGTCTCGATGATCGGACGCGCCGCCGCGATGCCTTCGGCCTCGAAGCGAACAGCGACCTCGGCTTCCTGCCGGGCCGACACTCGGCCATCGACGCTGATACGATCGGCCGAGACGTTGCCGGCGGCGAACCCGTCGATTGTCGCCGTTCCGGTGAAGGCGGGCGTGTCGAGGCTGCCGCCGAGCTCGCCGTCGAGCATCAGATGGCCGTCGACGCCGGCAAGCACCGCGCCGAGCTCGGGCGCGTCGAGCCTCACTGCCAAATCGAGCACCGATCCGATATCGCCCGAGACGGAGGTCCGATTTGCGCCCCATGAGAGCTCGACGTCGTCGAGCTGCCACTCGCCGGGCGCGCTCGAGGCGACGCCGCCGCTGCCCGCGACAGGAATATCGCGCAGCGTTCCGCCGATCTCGAGCTCGCTCACCGACCATCGGAGCTCGGGCTCGACGGACCCGCGAGCCCGACCTTCGGCCTCGATCTCGCCGGGCCAACCCGCGACGAAGCGGCCCGGATCGATGCCCCGCGCTGCGACGTTCAGGTCGAAGCTCATCGAGTCGAGCTCGATATCCCCCTCGATGTCGGCTTCGCCGAGCTCACTGCCGATCGCGAGCTCGGCAAAGGCGACGGTCTCGGGAGTTGCCGAGCCCGTTGCCGAGAATGTGAGGCTCGTGTCTGCAACGATCGCCTGCCCCGACCCCGTGAACTCGATGCGCTCGAGCCAGCCGCTGAGCTCGACCGATCCTGAGGGGCTCTGCGCGAGGTCGAAGCCCGGCCAGCTGAGCGCTTCCCACGCGAGCCTGACCTCTGCCCGGGGCGCATCGCCGAGTGTGACCTCGCCGTCTGCCGTTACCGGAAACGGTGCGTCGAGCCGATGCTCGAACGCGATGGCGGCCAGCGAGCCCGAGGCTCGGCCACTGCCAGACCATGCGATGCCGTCGATCTCCATCGACCAGCTGAACTCGGCGGCAAGCCCGAGGGGATCGGTGAGCTCGAGACTGGCATCGCCTTCGATGCTGACCCCCGAGGTCGACGTCGTCAGGTTCGTCAGCCTGAGCGCCGAGCCTTCGAGCTCACCGGTGAAGGACGTTGCGCCGAAAGCGAGCTCGGCCTCGGACGTCGCCACATCGAGCGCGCCGATCGTCGCCCGGCGAAGCTCGATCGAGACCGGCAGGTCGAGCGCGGTGCCCGCGTCCGATGCCTCGTCTCCCGGCGCTTCGGTCTGCGAGTAGCTTACCGCCCCGGCCGAGAGCTCATAGATCACGAGCCGGCGAGCAAAGAGCTCGGACAGGCTGGCACGGACCGTTAAGGCATCGATGTCGATTTCGGCATCGGCCAGGACAATGCGAACGCCGGAGACCGAGATTCCGTCGAGCAGCGTTCCGCTGACGGCGCCGAGCTCGAGTGCCGGTCCGGCTCTCGCAGCGATCTGGCGCAGGATCCAGCTCGTCCCCGAATCCGTGCGAACGATCCAGAGCAAGCTGCTTCCGACCGCAACGGCTGCGAGCACGATGAGGGCGGCCGCGCCGAGCAGCACACGGCGCCATTTCACAGGTCCGGCCCCAGGCTGATGTGCAGTCGCAAGTCTCGATCGAGACCATCGAGCGGCCGCGCGATGTCCATGCGTATCGGGCCGAGCGGCGACAGCCAGCGCGCGCCGATTCCGAAGCCGGCGATGGCATCGACGTCGGTCCCGTGAAACGCATTGCCGGTGTCGTAGAAGGTCGCGACAGACCACCGTTCCTTGACCCGATACTCGTACTCGGCACTGCCGACGAGAAGCCGGTCGCCACCGACGACTGCGCCATTGGCATCGACCGGCCCCTGCGAGCGGAACTCGTAGCCGCGGATGCTGCTGTCGCCGCCGGCGAAGTATCGTGCCGACGGAGGCAGAGCCTGGAAGTCGCTGTTCCAGGTTGCCGCTGCGCGGATGCGGGTCAGCACGCGGGCCTTGTCGCCGAGCGATCGAATCCAACGGGTCTCCGCGATGGTCTGAACGAAGCTGGTATCCGAGACGAGCCGCTCCGACGACACCGAGATCTCGAACAAGTAGCGATCGCCCCGCTGCGGCCGGATCGTGTTGTCGGCGCGCACGCGCAACCAGCCGATTCCGGGCTGCAGCAGAGTCGTGCTGCCGGCTTCCTCGGCAATCTCGAAGTCCTCGACGAGAAAATTCATGAACTGAGTCTCCTGCCAGTCGCCCCATCGCGTGACGGTTCTTCTGGCGCCGAGCTCGATACGTTCACTCTCGATCGTCTCGCTGTCTTCGCGCAGAAGACCTGCATCGAAACTGATCCACTCGGATCTCGGGTCGCCGTGAGGAAAGCGATATCCGATCCAGAGCTCGGAGAGCACGGGAGACAGCTCGATATTCGTGTTGAGCTGGGCACCTCTCGCATTGAGCCTTCGGTTGTTTCTAGAGATTCGAAGTCGTGGGCCGGTGTCCGTCGAATATCCGCCGCCGTAACTCAGAATCTTCGGCTGGCCGGGCGTGAGCTCGATCTGGACGGGGATTTCACGGCGTTCCGGGTCCGGGGTCAGCGGCCTGATGTCGATGAGGCCGAAATAGCCGCTGTCGATCAGCGCGGAGTAAAGGCTCGTCAGCTCATCCCGATCGAAAGGATCGCCGCGTTCGAATTCGACGAATCGCCGCACGAGCTCGTCATTGAGAAAATCCTGACCGATGACGATCTCGCCGAAGGCATATCGGGCGCCGGACTCGAGCTCGAGCACGATGTCGGCTGCAAGCTCATCCGGATAGACGTCGACGCGGCTCTCGGTAAACTCGGCATCGGCATATCCCTTTCGTTGGGTGAGCGCGGTGAGCTCGGACTTCAGGCTCTCGTACTCGGCGTGGCCTAGCTGCTGCCCGGCGGCGATCGCTGATTCCGCCAGCAGGGACTCGAACTCGGGGTCGTCCGCCGCTTCGCCGCGAATGTTCAGCGTGATATCGCGAAGCAGGACCGGCGGCCCGGGCTCGACGTCGATGCGAGCGACCCAGCAATCGGAACCTTGCTCGATCTCCGAGTCGATTCGAGCGGAGTAATGACCGTTGGCTTGAAGCGCGATCCTGACCTCAGCGGCTGCACGCTGATGCAGCGTATCGATTCGCCAGCCGGGAGCGTCGCAGGGCTCGCCGCTCAGGCTGACCGCGGAACGCACGGCCGCCTCGAGCTCCTCGTCGAGGCCGCCGATTTCGACCGCGGCGAGCGCCGCAGGGCATCCCAGGAGCCCTGCGACCAGAGGCAAAGCCTGCTTAAAATCAGATATCGTCACGGGACCGATGATAGTTCGCTGTCGATATCAGCAGCAAAGCAAGCGCCGTGACGGTCCCCGGTACCGGCCAGCGTGCCGGCGGACTAATACGCCTGGATATGTGTCAACGAGAGATCAGTCGTTCGGGGCTTCAGAGCGCCGACCTTCCGTCGTCCCAGTCGTCCCAGTCCTGGAGGTGGCTGCGAAGCCATTTGGCTTCCTGAAAATCCTCGATTCGCTGGCGGTTCGAGAGGTTGCTGCGTTTCTTGCGATGGCGACGGCCCGCCTCGTCGACCACGGAATCCGCTGCATCGTGAAGGTCGAAGCCCGGCTCCGCGAACTGATCGGACTCGTCGAACGAGTCGTCTGAGTATTCTCTGTCCTTGATCATGCCTTGGCCCTCCGGGCCGACGTTGACGGGCGCTAACGGCGCTCGATCGTGCCGAGCGAAATATAGGCGATTTTGCAAGCCTGTCAACGCAAAAATACATTTTAAAAACATATAGTTAACTCGGGCTGACGCGGCGTTTCGGAATGCCCCTGCCCGGCGCTGGTTTCGTGCGTATGATTGGCGCGCATGACACGGGACTACACCATGCGGATTGGCGGGCGCGAAGTCGCGCCCGGCGAGCGGGCGATCGTCGACCTGCCCGTCGCGGATCTTTACACTCACACGCGGTTGACCATGCCCGTTCATGTCGTCAACGGCCGCCGGCCGGGACCGACGTTGTTCATCACCGGTGCCTTGCACGGCGACGAGCTCAATGGCGTCGAGATCGTCAAGCGCGTCCTCGGCGGTCCCGCGCTGCAGCGCCTGCGGGGCTGCCTGCTGGCGGCCCCGATCGTCAACGTGTTCGGCTTCATCAACCGGTCACGTTATCTGCCGGACCGGCGCGACCTGAACCGGTCGTTCCCCGGCCGCGAGAAGGGCTCGATTGCGGCCAGGCTCGCCTATCTCGTCGCTCGGGAAATCGTCGCCAACTCCGATTTCGGCATCGACCTGCATACCGGCGCCGTCGACCGCGCGAACCTGCCGCAGATCCGGGCCAACCTCGACGACCCGGAAGTCGTGCGGCTCGCCGAGACCTTCGGCACGCCAGTGATAATCGACGCCAACGCACGCGACGGCACGCTTCGGCAGTTCGCGGCCGAAAAAGGTGTTCGCGTGCTCGTGTACGAAGGCGGCGAAGCGCTCAGGTTCGACGAGCTGTCGATCCGGGCCGGAGTGCGCGGCATCAGCCGCGTGCTGCGCGCGCTCGACATGCTGCCGCAGCGTACTGGAAAATCGAGCACGAGAATCGCGCCGATGCGGGCGAACGCGACGACCTGGATCAGAGCGCCTTCGAGCGGCATCATCAGAACGGAGTGCCGTCTCGGCGAGCGCGTGCGGGCGGGGCAGGTGCTCGGCGTGGTCTCGGATCCCTTCGGGGAGGTCGAGCTCGAGGTACCGGCGTCCGGATCGGGAATTGTCATCGGCCGCAGCACCTCACCGCTGACTCATGAAGGCGATGCCTTGTTCCATATCGCGCGATTCGAGGACAACAAGGAAGCCAAGGCAACGGTGGACGAATTCCAGGAGGCCCATTCCGTGCCGCCCACGTGGGGTTAGGAGGCGATGGCGGGCCCAGATGACTCCCTGGTGATGCTCGGTTGGCGCGAGTGGGCAGCCTTGCCGGAGCTCGGACTCGCCCGGATCAAGGCGAAGGTCGACACCGGAGCGCGAACGTCGGCCCTGCACGCGTTCGAGGTCGAGCCCTTCCAGCGCGACGGCGCCGCGTGGGTCCGATTCAGAATTCACCCGCGGCAGTATCGAACCGATATCGAGGTGACCTGTGAATGGCCGGTCAAGGATCGGCGGATCGTCACCGATTCGGGCGGGCACAAGGAAGAGCGCTTCGTGATCGAAACGGCGCTTCGATTGCGCGAGCAGGAATGGCCGGTCGAGCTGACGCTGACTGCGCGTGACGATATGCGATTTCGTATGCTGCTGGGCCGAACCGCCATCGGGGGCCGGGCGATCGTCGATCCCGCGCGCTCGTACCTGACCAAAGCGCCCAAACGATCGAAACACGGGAGTGGTGAATGAAGATCGGAATCCTGTCGCGCAACAGAAAGCTGTATTCGACGAGGCGCCTGGTTGAGGCCGCCAGGGAGAGGGGTCACGAGGTTGTCGTGATCAACCCGTTGCGCTGCTACATGAACATCGTAAGCTTCAAGCCCAGCATCCATTACGACGGAAGGGCGCTTGAGCCGATCGATGCCGTCATTCCGAGAATCGGCGCATCGATTACCTTCTACGGCACGGCCGTCGTGCGCCAGTTCGAGATGATGGGTGTTTTCTCGCTGAACGAGTCGGTCGCCATCTCGCGCTCTCGCGACAAGCTGCGATCCTTGCAGCTGCTTGCCCGCAAGGGAATCGGCCTGCCCGTCACCGGTTTCGCCCATTCGCCCGCCGACACCGAGGACCTGCTCGATGTCGTCGGCGGGGCTCCCGTCGTCGTCAAGCTGCTCGAGGGCACTCAGGGCAAGGGTGTCGTGCTGGCCGGGACCCGCAAGGCCGCCGAGAGCGTGGTCGAGGCGTTCAGGGGCTTGAAGGCCAGCGTTCTCGTCCAGGAGTTCATCGCCGAGGCGGGTGGGGCGGACATTCGCTGCTTCGTGATCGGCGAGCGCGTCGTCGCGTCGATGCAGCGGCAGGCGGCTGAGGGTGAGTTCCGGTCGAATCTTCATCGGGGCGGATCGGCCCAGCTCGTCAAGATCACGCCGGAAGAGCGCTCGACCGCCGTGCGCGCTGCCAAAATCATGGGCTTGAACGTGGCCGGCGTCGATATCCTGAGATCGAATCACGGACCGGTTGTCATGGAAGTGAACTCTTCGCCGGGACTCGAGGGCATCGAGAAGGCGACGGGCAAGGATGTCGCTGCGCAGATCATCGATTACATAGAGAAGAACGCGAAGCCCGGACGCACGAAGACGCGCGGGAAGGGTTAGCTTCGCGCGTCTTCAGATCCGCACGAAGGCGCAGACAAACGGCGACTCTTCGGCGGACATGCGAAACGGCTACGGCGCCTGCTCGCCGTTGACGATCTGAATCCTGAGCGGATCGCCGCTGTCCAGGTGAACGTCGCGTTGCGGAAACGCAATGACGATTCCGTGCTCGTCGAACAGATCCGAGATTCGGTATCGAATGTCGCTGCGAATCTGTCTGAGCTCGCGTTCACCGCCGACCTCGCTCCAGAAGTAGGCATCGAAGATCAGCGCATTGTCGCCGAAATCGTCGAGTATCACTTTCGGTGCCGGTTCCTTGTCGACGGCCGGGTGCTCTTCGACCGCCTGTTGAATCAGCCGCTCGACGTCTCGCACGGGAGAACCGTAGGCGACGCCGACCTTCACGACCGTGCGGACCCTGCGGTCGATCAGGGTCCAGTTGATGACGGTGTTCTCGAGAATCTTGCTGTTCGGCACGAGCATGTGAACGCCGTCGACGCGCCGAATTCTGGTCGATCGGTTGCCTATCATTTCGACCGTGCCCGATGCGCCTTCGATCTCGACGAAGTCGCCGATCTTCACCGGACGTTCCGACATCAGGATCCAGCCGCTGATGAAATTGTTGATGATGTTCTGGGCGCCGAAGCCGACGCCGATAGCCACGGCGCCCGATACGAACGCAAATGCCGTCAGCGGGACGTGCAGGAACGCGAGAGCGGTGACGACGAGAATGACGAGCAGGGCGTAGTAAATGAGCCTCCGTATCAGCGCAGCGGCATCGGGCTGAATATGCGTTCTCGCGATGCGTCTGGCGGCGAGCCGCTCGATCCACCGGCTTGCGAACAGGCCGACCGTCAGGAGGACGAGCACGAGCACGACCTGGCCGACGGTGATCGCGCCGCCCTCGTTCAGCTCGATGAGTTGATAGTTCCAGACACCGAGGAAGGTCTCCCACATGGCGCAATCATACTATCGTTGCGTTTTGCCGGGGCGCGGCGGTCGACGGATCAGGTTGCCGCTGATTCGTTCTCGCCGCTGCCTATCCACCGGTTCATGAGCTTGCTTGCGACGAGGTCGCCGGCAACGTTGATCGATGTTCGGCTCATGTCGAGGATTCGATCGACGCCCATCAGCAAGGCCGCGCCCTCGGCAGGGATGCCGACCGTCGTCAGCACCATCGCGAGAATGACGATGCCGACCCCCGGCGTTGCCGGCGAACCGATCGATGCGCCGACGGCGATGACGACGATCAGCGTGAGCCCGCCGATGCCGATATCGACACCGTAGACCTGCGCGAGAAACACGGCGGCGACGCCCTGATAGGGCGCCGCCGTTCATGTTGATCGTGGCGCCGAGCGGAATGACGAACTGGGCGACCGAGGTGCGAACGCCGAGCTGCTCCTCGGCCGTCTTGATCGACAAGGGCATGACGGCGGCCGAGCTCGATGTCGAGAACGCGAGCAGCAGCGGCGCGAGACCGAGGGCTATTGCGGCTGGCGCAGCCCCGGACCGGGACCGGGGTTGACGACCGGATTCTCGAGTCCGCCGACCCACTCTTCGACCTGCTCGTTGTAGATCTTACGCAGGCTGAACAGCCATTCGCCGTCGACCTTGACGAGCTCGTCCTCGTAATGGCCGAAGGAGTTCAATTGGGCGGCACGATCCGGATTGTCGTTGCCCATATGGAACCAGTTGGCCGTGTCCGTTGCGCGATCGCCGTCGATCTCGATCACGATGTTCGTGATGTTGTGGCGTCCGGCGGCCGGCCTCAAGCCTGACGTATCCTCGGCGCGTTGCTCCGCCGCGCTCTCGCGCATGCCCCTGACCATTGCCGCGATCGCTTCGCGTCCGCGAATCTTGCCGGCTCCGTAGTCGAGCACTCCGTCCTCCGTGAAAGTCGCTGCGTACGCTTCCGGATCGCGAAAGTCGAGCGCGAACATATAGCGCGCCTGAAGATCCTCGATCTCGGCCCTATCCTCGGCGTAGGTATCGGCTGCGGCCGGGCCCGCCGCGAGCGCAAGGGATCCGAGCATCGCAGCGCTGCTTCGCCAGTTCGTCGTTGATCTCATTGTCGTTCCCCCGAACATTCGTCGAAAGCTCATGATAGTTTCGCGATCGGCCGTCGAGCAACGCCGGCAGCAGTGCTTCTACGAGACGATTCCGATCGTCATTCGACGGCGCAGTCGCCGAGGTACATTTCCGGTCGCGATGTGAAGCCCGGAAGGCGAACCCGAGTGTACTCGTGACGCGTGTGCACGGCCTTGAGGCGCCCTTCGGTCGTGGCCTCCGCCAGAATCGTCGTCAGATACAGGGGGCCCGAGTTCAGCGTCTGCATGAAATGCAGGTAACCTTCGGCGTAACGGACAACGATATAGGACGCTCCGAAGCGGCCCTCGGCCTCTGCCGTGCCCGACTCGACGTCGATATCGAAAAACAACGCCGTGAACTCCACGGGCTCGGCGCTGAATTCCGTCGTGTCGGCGTTCCAGTCGCCGGTGGCAAGCTGCGAAAAGCGGCAGTCGACGCGCACGGCGTTCCGGAGGCGATCCTGAAGCTCCCTGTTCTGCGCGGAGGCGGAAGCCGGCAACGCCGCCGAGGCCAAAGCGGCGATCAGCATCGCTGGAATCGGCTTCATCATGGCTGGCATTCTGGCACGAACCGCATCGTTTCACTATCGAGCGGCCCGGTTTGACCGGCCCTCGCTCTCGCACGGATAATCCGGGGCGCCATTCGGGGGTTCTTTCGATTGAAGAGATTCCTATCGATTCTATGCGCCATCGTCGCGCCAGCGCTGATCGCCGGCGCGCAGCCGATGGCCGGCGCGCCGTTCGAGGAGCAACTCAAGCATCTGTTCCCCGAGGCGGTCAGCTTTTCGGAGAAGGATGGCACGCCGCCGCATTACAAGGCGTACGGACCGCCGCAAGACGGGGGCGAGCCCGAGCTGCTCGGTCTCGTGTTCTGGACGACCGAGCTCGATCCGCTCGAGCGGGGGTACGACGGGCCGATCCAGTTGCTCGTCGGCATGGATACGAGGGGCATTCTCACGCGGGTCATCGTGACCGATCACCGGGAACCGTACGGGTATTTCTCCGTCGAGCTGCCCGAGTTTGCCGAGCAATTCGAAGGCAAGAACATCCGGGATCGTTTTCGCTACGGCGAGGATATCGATGCGATCTCCCGCGCGACGGTAACCGTCGTGAGCGCGAGCCGTGCCGTGCGCAACAGCGCGAGGCGCGCGGCGACGGCGCATCTGGCGCCGCCGGCACAATGAGCTTCGCGGGACGCCACGGCACCGGCCTCGGGAGCGGACCCGGCGCAACGCTGGGCGTGCTCGGTGCGGCGCTTTCTGTCGATGCGATGGCGCAGGAATCTCCGGATGCGTCCGAGTCATGGAACTTCGATGACTTCGAAGACGCCGATCCGACACTGCTCGAGCTCGCCGTCGCCCAGGCGCCGGACATGTTGCTCTTCGCCGCGTTCGCGACACTCGTGATGGTCAGCTTCCTGCGCAAGAGCGTGCCGCTCAAATACGCGACGCTCGTCTTCGCGGTAGTCTACCTCGGTTTCTACAAGAGTCATCTCCTGTCGATCACCAACGTCCTGGGATCGTTGACGGGCACTTTTCCGCTGCACGCCGAGAGCCTCGGCTTCTCGGCGCTCGTCGTCTTCGGCGTGGTCACGACGATTCTCTGGGGTCGCGTCTACTGCGGCAGAGTCTGCGCCTTCGGCGCGCTGACGCAGCTCATCGATGCCGTCGTCCCGAAGCGATTCCAGATCGAGATCTCACCGGCGCTCGAGCACCGCGCGGGCTATATCAAGTACGTCATCCTGTTCGGGGCGATCGGCTATTACCTGCTGACGCACGAGAACGCGTTTTATCGGTACATCGAACCCTTCTGGATGTTCTCGTTCGAGGCGGGCGCCGTGCTCTGGGTCGGTCTCGGCATCCTGCTCGTTGCCAGCGTCTTCGTCCGCAATCTGTACTGCCGCTTCCTGTGTCCGCTCGGCGCCGCGCTCGGGCTCGTCTCGGCGCTGTCGATCTTCAAGATCAAGCGATGGTCGGAGTGCAGCACGTGCAAGCTTTGCGAGAACGCTTGCGAATGGGGCGCCATTCGCAATCGCAAGATCATCATGCCGGAGTGCGTGCGTTGCGACGATTGCGAGATTCTGTACGCAAGCAAGACCAGGTGCCCGCACTGGTTGCTCGATGCAAAGAAGAAACGCCTTCGCACTTCTTGATGTTGCGTGCGTTTCAAAAAGCGGACGAATGACGTAAGTTTCCGTAATGTTACGGGACAGCTCAAGCTCGAGATCAGCCGGCTCGCCCGAGTGGCAGGCGATGCTCGGCCGGTTCGAGACGGTGGAGCTCGACCGGATCTCGGCGCTTGCGACCGACCACCGGATCGATACGAAGTTCATGCTTCGCGAGGAGGCGGCGTTCGACGTCGTCGCCGGGCTGCTCGGCCACTATCGCGTGCTCGATATCGACGGGCGGCGATTCACGACCTATCGCACGCAGTACTTCGATACCGAGTCGCTCGCGCTCTACCGGTGTCATCACATCGGCGCTTGGGACCGCTACAAGGTCAGAACGCGCAGCTATTCGAACACGGGATTGTCGTTCGTCGAGGTCAAGCGCAGGTTGCGGCGCGGCGTGACGAGGAAGGTGCGTCAGCCGACCACGTACTTCGAGACGGCCCTGCGTCCCGCGTCGCGGGCGTTCGTCGACGTGCATTGCACGGTAGGCGCAGCTGGACTGGTCCCCGCGCTACTCAACAATTTCGATCGGATCTGTCTCGTCAGCGAGACGGCTCCGGAACGCCTGACCATCGATCTCAATATCGAGTTCGAGGCGGATTCCGGGCCCGTTCGCCTGCCGGGGATTGCGGTGGCCGAGCTCAAGCAGCAAAGAAACGGTCACAATCCGAGGGACACCACCTTTCTTCGGGGAATGCGCGCGATCAATGCCCGCCCGACCGGCTTCAGCAAGTACTGCGTGGGCCTGCTGATGACCCGTCGCGGCATCAAGCACAATCTCTTCAAGCCGCAGCTCAGGAGGCTCGAGCATCTGATGGAGGAACGAAATGTCGTCTGCTGAGCTGATGCGCTACCTGGGCGGAGCCGCGCTCAATCTCGCCATAGTGCTCGTGATCGTGCGGTTCATCTACTATCCCGTCACTCAGGACAAGCGCTACGTTCTGACTTTCGTCACTTTCAGCACGCTCACGTATTTCGTTCTCGGGCTCCTGACGAGCGTCGACCTCAGCATCGGTGTCGGGTTCGGTCTCTTTGCGATCTTCTCGGTGCTTCGATATCGAACCGACGAGATGCCGCCGCGCGAGATGACCTATCTTTTTGTCTCCATCGCGCTGCCGATCATGAACTCCGTCCTGATGGAGGACGGTGAAATCACGCAACTCCTGGCGTCGAATGCCTTCGTCGTTGTCGTGCTCTATGTGCTCGAGAAGGGTTGGGGGTTCAGATTCGACGAAAGCAGGAATGTGATCTACGATCGGATCGAGCTCGTCGCGCCGGAGCGGCGCGCCGAGCTGGTGGCCGATCTCAAGGCGCGAACCGGCCTCGCGATCAAGTCGGTCGAGGTCGCGCGGCTCGATCTTTTGCGCGATATCGCGGAGCTTCGGATTACCTACTCGCACGGAGAGAGAGTTTCATGAAGAGCAGCTTAGCGGGCGGCATCGCCCTCACCGCCCTGGGTTTGTGCCTTTGCGCCGCATCGGGCGCGCAGGATCTCGTCGTGACCAACGCGCGCATCGTCGACGGCGCCGGCGGCGTCATCGAGAGCGGGACGGTAGTGATCGACGACGGCGTAATCACATCGGTGGATGCAGGTTCCGCGAGCCTCGCGGGCGCGATCGTCATCGACGCCGAAGGCCGCACGGTGATGCCGGGCTTCATCGACGCCCACCGTCACCTCGGTGGAGGCGCGCCGAACTGGCTCGACGAGGCCCCGGCCGCGATGCAGGCGTGGCTCGACGCGGGCTTCACCACGATCCTCGATGCGCTCGCCGTCGGCCCGATGATGGGCCAGTACGGGGAGCTCAGGCAGCGGATCGAGTCGGGCGAGATCGCGGGCCCGCGCCTGAAGTTGTCCGGCATGGTGCCGGTGAATCAGACGGCGATGCCGCAGGGAGTCTCCGACCCCGCGCGTGCCGACCCGGCGCGGATCCCGCTCGGGGAGCGCGCGCCGGTCGACGCCACGCCGCCGGAACAGGCGCGCGCGATGGTGGATGCCTTCGCCGCCCAGGGCGCGGACAACATCAAGATCATTTTAGTCGCGAGCCCGAAGGGCGACGATGTCGCGACACTCAGGGCGATCGCCGACCAGGCGCACATGCACGGCATGCGGATGATCACGCACACGACCTCGGTCGCCGATGCGCTCGAGGCAGCGGAGGGCGGTACCGACTACTTCGCGCATACGCCGCATATCGGCTGGGTCGACGACGGCGACGCCGCCCGGCGCCTCGTCGCGACGGGCGCGCCGATGGTGAGCACGCTCGGCGTGTTCACGCCCTACTATGGATCCGAAGGCGACGGCCTCTTCCGCGACTTCGGCGAGTTTCCGTTCGACGCAACGCTGCACAGCGCAGGTCAGGGGCCGGTCAACCTCCGCCTGCTCGCGGATGCGGGGATGACCGTCTGCTACGGCACCGACACGAGCTTCTCGCCGAGCGAGTCGCTGCGCCACGAGATCACGGCCCTGGTCTCGGTGTTCTCGCCGGCCGACATCGTGAAGATGCTGACGGGCAACGCCGCGGTTTGTACCGGCGACGCCGACGTCACCGGCACGCTCGCGGTCGGCAAGGCGGGCGATCTCGTGATCGTCGAAGGCGATCCGCTGACGGATATTTTCGCCGTGCTCGACGTGGTCCTGGTCGCGAAGGGCGGTGAGGTCGTGTCGGATCGGCGGTAGGAGACGGATCAGCTCGGCCGCAGCGGCCCGGCCTAGAGGCCGAGCGCCGCCGCATCCGCGAGAACCGTGTCGAGATCGGGACGGGTCCGGTAGGTCGGCTCCATGTACCGGGCGAGAATCGTGCCGCTGCGATCGACGATGTAGAGGATCGGTCGCGGCACACCGAAAGCCGCGCTGCCGACCGGATACTGCGTATCGCGGATCCCGAGTTCCTCGTTGATGTCGCCATTCGGGTCGGCGAGCATCGTGTAGCCGATGTCCTGCGCGTCGGCGAATTGCGCGATCAGCGGCACCTCGTCGACGCTGACCGTTACCACGCTGAAGCCGAGCGCCTCGAACTCTGCGAGCCTCGAGTTCACTTCGGCGAGCTGGCGCTGGCAGAACGGGCACCAGTCGGCGGACCGCACGAAGATCACGGCGGCTCCCTTCTCGCCGAGGAGCCCGGCGAGAGACCGCATCTGCCCGTTCTGATCCGGCGCCTCGAGCGCATGTGGGAAGGGCTGGCCGACCGCCGGTCCCGGAATCTCGTCCTCGGCGCGCGCGGTCGAGATGGCGATAAGCGCGATCGATGCCAGTAACAGCTTCGCCTTCATGGTCGCTACTCCCGTGGTGATATTCTGAGCAGTGTAGGATTGGCGTCGTCCGTGATCAGATAGAGTAACCCATCCGGCCCCTGGCGGACGTCGCGGATGCGCGCCCGCAACGGGCCGAGCAGGCTTTCGCGGCGCAGCTCCTCGAAGTTCTCGTTGACGACGATGCGCTCGAGCCCGCCGGTGCCCGGGATCTCTCCGCGCCTGGCGCTGCCGACGAAAAGATTGCCGCTCCATTCGGGGAAACGATCGCCGAGATAGAACATCAGTCCCGTCGGCGCGATCGAAGGCAGGAAAAGAACGAGCGGCTGCTCGGTGTCGGGCCCGAGCGGTCGTTCCGAGTGCCGCGGGCCCTCGTAGCTGCGGCCGAAGCTGTAATCCGGCCAGCCGTAGTTGCGGCCAGGCTGAATGCGATTGATCTCGTCGCCGCCGTTCGGCCCGTGCTCGGCGGCGAGCACCGTTCCGGTCGGCTGATGCACGGTCAGGCCGAGCTGATCCCGATGCCCGAGCGTGAACACCTCGCCCCGCGCGCCGGGCGTGCCGACGAAGGGGTTGTCGTCCGGTATCGATCCGTCCTCGTTCAGGCGCAGCACCTTGCCGTAGATGTTGTCCGTGTGCTGTCCTTCGCCGCCGAAAGGCGCGCCGGTGGTCATATAGAGATAGCCGTCGCCGAATGCGAGTCGCGATCCGCTTCCGCCCGCCACGGCTTCTCCCTCGAGCAATACCTCCGGCGAAACGAGCACGCCGTCGGCGTATCGCGCCCGCGCCAGAGTCGCGATCGATGTCGCCTGGCCGTCGGCATTCGCCGGCCCCGTCGCGTTGTAGGTGTAATAGACGAGCTGATTGCCCTCGAAGTCGGGATGGACGGCGATCTCGTGCATGCCGCCCGTGCGTCCGACGCCGCGCGGCGGCCCCCCGGCGATGGGCGTTTCGACGAGCGCCGTTTCGCCACGCGCACCGGTCGCATCGCGCACGAGTCTCAAGCCGACGCCGCGCTCGGAGATCAGCGCGTCGCCCGAAGGCAGGAACGCGAGACTGAACGGGCGAGCGAAGCCCGTGACGACCGTCTCGACGCGAATCCCGCCTTGCTCGGCCGTCTCGAACTCGAACGGTCCGGCGGCGAGATCGACGGGGCGAAAGCCGAGGTCGGGGGCCTGGGCATGCGCCGCGCCCGCGAGTAACGCCGCGATTGCGAGCGTTGCCAGTGAGCGTGAGGAAGAGTTCGGTAACGAGTAACTTGCTTGCATCGATCAGCTCCGTTGCTGCCGGAGCGTAGCCCGGCTCACCGCGCCAATGATCCCGGGCAGCCAGGGCGTTTGCAATCGGCTACGATAACCTGATGAGCCGTTTGGGGGTTGCATGGATCAGTCTGCTGCTCGGCGTGCCCGCGCTCGCTCAGCAGCCGTTCCGCGAGCTGATGCCCTACGAGCGCGACTGGGGCGTCGGCGCCGTGTTGCCGGCCGATCACGACGTGCCCGGCGAGTTCGTCGTCGGGCGCCTCATGTTCCCCCAGGTTCGGTCCGGTAACGTCCTCGGTGCCGGCGGCGGCGACTGGCGCCGCGGCGGCACGGCCTGGGCCGTCGATTACCCGCGCGGCGATCGTACTTTTGCCGCGCTATTGAAGCGCCTGAGCCAGATCGACGTGCGTTCGGCCGAGCAGCCGGTCAACCTCGACGATATCGACGACGTCTTCCACTGGCCGTTCATGATCTCCGGTCTCGTCGGCGCCTGGGACCTGACGGACTCGCAGGCCAGGAAGCTGCGCGAGTATTTGTTGCGCGGCGGTTTCCTGCTCTGCGACAGTTTCTACGGGTCCAACGAGTGGGCCGGGTTCGAGGCAGGCATCAAGCGCGTCTTTCCCGATCGCCCGATCATCGAGCTGCCCGACGACCATCCGATCTTTCATATCGTCTTCGATCTCACCGACAAGCCACAGGTGCCGACCTGGCAGCATCTCGATCGGCGCGGCGGCGGCGGCTATCGCAATGACGGCGCCGAGCCGCACTGGCGCGCGATCCTCGACGACGACGGCCGCGTCATGGTCATGATCACGTTCAACAACGACATCGCCGACGGCTGGCAGAGAGCCGACGAATCCGACTATCCGCAGCTTGCGTCGACGCTTGCGATCCGGCTCGGCGTCAACTTCGCCGTCTACGCGATGACGCGCTGAAACCATGGAACGCCGCCGCCTGCTGACCGGTTTGTGTGCTCTGGGCGTGGGCACGCCGCGTATCGGCCGAGCGCAGGCGAGCGCCCCTCCGGATGCGTCGGCGCCGCCCCGGGAGGATGACCGGCTCGTCTTTGCCTATGGCGATCGTGCGGGGCAGGTCGTGGAGCCCGGGGATCTCGCCGTCGGCTCCCGGCAGGTGTTTGCCTTTCCGATGGATCCCGTCGCCGAGGTTGTTCGCAACGCTAATCGCCTCAATCAGATCGTCGTCGTCAGGCTCGATCCGGGCTGGCTCAGCGAGGAGACGAGGGCGAGATCGGCCGACGGCATCGTGGCGTACTCCGGCGTTTGCACGCACACGGGCTGCGACATCGATATCTGGGTCGAGGAGCAGAATCGCCTGCAGTGCATGTGCCACGAGTCTCAGTTCGATCCGGCCGACGCGGCGCGCGTCGTCGGCGGCCCCGCGCCATCGCAGCTCGCGGCGTTGCCGCTGAAGCTCGTCGAGGGGCGCCTCGCCGTGGCAGGCCCGTTTTTCGGTCGGGTCGGGTTTCAACAGCCCGGGCTCGATCCTTTCGGTTTATGACCGGAACCCAGGGGAGTGTCATGAAGCTTGGAACAACGAACCCGGCGCTTGCGATCATCGCCTGCACGTTCGCATTGCTGCCGGTGCCGGTACCGGCGCAGGCAACGCGCGACTACGCGATCGTCACCGATCAGCGGCTCGTCGATCCGGAGCCTTCGAACTGGCTGATGTTTCGACGAACCTATGACGGTTGGGGCTACAGCCCGCTCGATGAGATCGACACGGGCAACGTCGGTCGGCTCGAGCCCGTTTGGACGATATCGACCGGCATTACGGAAGGACATCAGGCGCCGCCTGTCGTCAACGATGGCGTGATGTTCATTACCACGCCGCTCAATCGCGTGCTCGCGCTCGATGCCGAAAGCGGCGACGTGCTCTGGACGTACGTCCGCCAGATACCCCCCGACTACAGCCTCATCCACCCGACCAATCGCGGCGTCGCGCTCTACGGCGACAAGGTCTACATGGCGACGCTCGATGCCGTCGTCGTCGCCCTCGATGCGATGACCGGACAGGTCGTCTGGGAGCGGCCGGTAGAGGACTATCACACGGGCTACTACATGACGATGGCGCCCCTGACCGTGAACGGGCGTGTGCTCGTCGGCGTATCGGGCGGCGAGCGCGGCGTTCGCGGCTTCGTCACGGCGCTCGACGCCGAAACCGGAGAGGAGGTCTGGAAGTCGTACACGATTCCGGGGCCCGGAGAGTTCGGCAACGACACCTGGCCCGGCGATACCTGGGAGCACGGCGGCGCGCCGGTATGGCTGACGGGCACGTTCGATCCCGAGCTCAATCTGACCTACTGGGGCACGGGCAATCCCGGGCCCTGGATCGGTGACGCGCGTCCCGGCGACAATCTCTACACGAACTCCGTCGTCGCGCTCGACGCCGATACGGGCGAGCTCAGGGGTTACCACCAGTATCACTGGAACGGATCCTGGGACTGGGACGAGGTATCGACGCCCTTGCTCGTCGACGTCGAGCGCGACGGCCGCGTCATCCCGAGCCTCATTCATCCGGCGCGAAACGGATACCTCTGGTGGCTCGAGCGCGGCGAGGACGGCATCGGTTTCATCGACGCGAAGCCATATGTCTATCAGGACGTCTTCGCGAGCGTTGATCCCGTCACCGGGCGTCCGGCATACAACATGGACCGCAAGCCCGGCATGGAACGCCCGGCGACGTTCTGCCCGGCGCCGCACGGCGGCAAGAACTGGCCTCCGGCCGCCTACAACCCCGAAACGCGTTTGCTCTATATCCCCGCCAACAACAATCTTTGCTCGACGATGGCGGGACAGGAGGTCGAATACCGGCCCGGGGCCGGATACGCGGGCGTGCGGTTTCTCGGCGGCAGCATGGTCGAAGGCGCCGACCACGTCGGTGAGCTTCAGGCCTGGAACCTCGACACCGGCGAGCGCGTCTGGATGCGCGAGTTCGGCGAGTTCGCGAACTGGGGCCCGATCCTGACGACCGGCGGCGGTCTCGTCTTCCAGGGCGGCACGGCCGATCGCTGGTTCCGCGCCTTCGACGCCGAGACCGGCGAGCTGCTCTGGCGCGAGCGCCTGAATTCCGGGGTCATCGGCGTGCCGACGACGTACGAGATCGATGGGACGCAGTACATTGCCGTGCAGGCGGGCTGGGGCAGCGACGCGGCCGGCTCGCAGCGCACGGTCGACGGCCATTTCGGCAATCCCGAGACGATCGTGCCGCAGGGCGGCGTGGTTTGGGTATTCGCATTGCGCTGATTCCGGCATGAACGTTCAGCGGCTCAAGGAGGCCGAAGCGGCGTTTCTCGAGCGGTTTCCGCTCGGTTTCGCGGATCCCGGGCTCGAGACGATTCGCAAGCGTCACAATGTCGACAAGCTCGCCGAATTCGCCGGCGACAAGCTCGATGCGCTTTCGTTCTCGCAGCCTGAGAAGCTCTCCGCCCTGCTGATCACGATCATCGGACGCTCATCGATGGTGTCGCGATTCGAGAAGGCGCCGTTCCGGGACTTTATCGGCGCGCTGAGTTCGAAAGAGAAAAGCCGGCTCGCCAACGCGTTCGAGAAGCGACTCGTCGGTCGCAGGAAACGACAAGGCTTCGACGAGATCGTCGACCTGTTCTCGCGCTACAAGCTCGCGCGCTGGTCGCTCGTCTCGGCAGTGCCGTTCTATTTCGCGCCGAAGCGGGAGGCGTTCGTCAAACCGACGACGGCGAAGAAAATCATTGCGCGGCTCGAGGTCGATGGACTCGACTATCACTCACGGCCGAGCTGGGCGTTCTACGAGGGGTATCGCAAGCTGATTCTCGACATCAAGGAACTCATCGAGCCGAGCCTGGCGCCAAACAACGCCGCGATCACCGGAGTCTTGATGTATGCTCTTTGACCGGCGCGCTTCAGTGCGCGCGCGCGATCCGGTCGTTGATCAGGTTCTCGATGCGTTCCTGCTTGCCGCTGATTGACGCCGGTTCGCTGACGGCGGCAGCATGGTCGCGCAGGTCGGTCAGTGTCAGGTGGCCTGCCTCGAAATCCCTGCCATAGCCTGCGTCGAAGCTCGCATAGCGAGCCTGCCGGTCGGCTGTCAGCGGCGAGCTTTCGAGCAAGTCGGTCGCAATCAGCAGGGCGCGCGCGAACGTGTCGATGCCGCCGATATGGGCGATGAACAGGTCCTCGGGATCGGTCGACTCGCGGCGCAGCTTCGCGTCGAAATTGAGTCCGCCGGTCCTGAAGCCGCCGTCCGCGAGCACGACCAGCAAGGCATCGACGGCGTCGTAGAGGTTCGTCGCGAACTGATCGGTATCCCAGCCGTTCTGCGGATTGCCGCGGTTGGCGTCGATCGATCCCAAAAGTCCCGCATCCGCGCAGACTTTGAGCTCGTGACCGAAGCTCTTGCCGGCGAGCGTCGCGTGGTTCGCCTCGACATTCACCTTGAAGTCGTTGGTTAGGCCGTAGTGTCTTAGGAAGCCGACGACGGCGGCCGCGTCGGAGTCGTACTGATGGTACATCGGCTCCATCGGTTTCGGCTCGATCAGGAAGGTGCCGTCGAACCCGATCGAGCGGCCGTAATCGCGAGCCATCGACAGGAAGCGCGCCAGGTGGTCGAGCTCGCGTCCGATCTCGGTGTTGAAGAGGCACGAGTAACCCTCGCGGCCGCCCCAGAAGACATAGTTCTCGCCGCCGAGCGCAACCGTTGCGTCGAGCGCGGCCTTGACCTGGGCGCCGGCGTGCGCGACGACGTCGAACTCGGGATTCGTCGCGGCGCCGTTCATGTAGCGCGGATGCGAGAAGAGATTCGCGGTGCCCCAGAGCAACCGGATGCTGGTGGCCTGCTGACGCTCCCCGGCGAGCTCGACCATCGAGGCCAGGCGGCGTTCGCTTTCGGCAACGCTCGCCCCGTCCGGGGCGAGGTCGCGATCGTGAAAGCAGTAAAAGGGCACGCCGAGCTTGGAGATGAACTCGAAGGCGGCATCGATGCGATCGCGCGCCTGGTCCATCGGGTCCGGGCGGATCGCCCAGGGGTAGCTTCGCGTCCCGGGACCGAACGGATCGTTGCCCGTGCCGAGGAACGTGTGCCAGTAGCAGACCGAGAAGCGAAGATGCTCGCGCATCGTCTTCTGGCCGACGACACGGTTCTCGTCGTAAACCTTGAATGCCAGCGGATTGTCCGAATCGGGGCCTTCGAACGGAATCCGGCCGATGCCGGGAAAGAACTCCGTACGGCCGATGAATGGTTTCGTGCTCATTCGTTCGTCTCGTTGGTGGCGTAGAGCGGGATGATCCTCGAAAGGACTCGCCGATAGCCCGCGTAGGCGTTGCGATAGGCTTCGACGTTCCGGCCATCGGGCAGGGCCGTCTTCGACTCGTCGCGTTCGACATGCGCAGCGGTGATGTCGGCGATGCCGACGTCCGGACCCGTCGCGCGCTCGAGCGTCCAGAGCGCCTGCAGGGCCGCGCCGAAGCCCGCCCCTTCGTTTTGACGGAGCACCGTGACCGGCAGGTTCGTGACGTCGGCGACGATCTGTCGCCAGACGCGGCTCAATGCCCCGCCGCCCGTCAGGACGATCTCCTGCGCCTTGAGTCCGAGTCCCGCGAGCTCGTCGATGCCGAACTTGAGGCCGAACGTCGCGCCCTCGACGGTGGCGCGCAGCAAATGCCCCTTGGTGCAATTCGACGCGTCGAGACCGAGGTATGAAGCCTTCGCTCTCGGCAGATCCGGCGTCCGTTCGCCGTTGAAGAACGGCAGGGCCACGAGACCCTCGGCGCCGGCCGGAACCGACGCTATGGTCCGGTCGATGTCGCCGACGGCGACATCGAGCGGGCGGCGCATGAGCTCCGTCGCGTACGTGCAGTTCATCGTGCAAACGAGCGGCAGCCAGCCGCCGGTCGAGCCGCAGAAGGCCGCGATGTTGCCGCTGGGGTCGACGACGGGCCGGTCGGAGTGGGCGTAGAGCGTTCCCGACGTGCCGAGGCTCATTGTCAGCTTGCCGGGGACGACGTTGCCGGTGCCGATTGCACCCATCATGTTGTCGCCGCCGCCGACCGCGACCTTGACGCCGGCCGGGACGCCGAAGCGCGCGGCGGCTTCGGGCGTCGTGTCGCCGATGAATTCGCCGGCCTCGATGAACGGCGGCAGGCAAGCGCCGAGGTCGCGGCCCGGATCGATGGCGTCGAGCAGCTCGCGCCGCCACCGGCGCGAACGCACGTCCATCAGCCCGGTGCCGGACCCATCGCCGTATTCCATGACCTTTCGTCCCGTCAGCGCGTAGTTGACGAAGTCATGCGGCAGCAGAATGTCGGTCATGGCATCGTAGTTCGCCGGCTCGTGCCGCCTGAGCCAGAGAATCTTCGGCGCCGTGAAGCCCGTGACGAGTGCGTTGCCCGAGATCGCGATACAGCGTTCGCGGCCACCGACGGCGCTGATGATCTCGTCGGTCTCGTCTTGCGTCGTCGTGTCGCACCAGAGCTTCGCCGCGCGCAGGGGCTCGCCGTCGAGTCCGAGCGCGACGAGCCCGTGCTGCTGGCCCGAGACGCCGATTGCCTGGATCGACTCACGCACCTCCCGCGGGATCTGCGACAGCGCACCGCCCAGCGCGTCGAGCCAGCTCGCCGGGTCCTGCTCGGCCTTGCCGGTCGCGTCCTGGTCGAGATCGAGCGCAGCGGAAGCCGTTGCGGCGACTCGCTTCGACTCGAAGTCGTAGGCGACGACCTTGAGGCTCTGCGTGCCGAGATCGATGCCGAGCACGGTAAGCATGGAGCTAGCTACCCGTCGAGTGTGACGAAGCTTCGGCCGGGGCAGCTGACGATGACTCGCGCGGCCGTGATCTTTTCCATGGAGGTCAGTGTCCCGTTGCGCCCTCGGCGCACATCGGCCTTCCCGGCGCCGTTCTTAGACGGCGGGAAGCGCCCAGGCGCCTGCTCACTACCGGCCCGCTGGTGTACCTACCGGGGCCAAGCGGCGTACGTCCGCTGGTGGCGTCCCGTCTCGTATTCTGATGTTGACTGTGTGAGATCAGGCGCCAGGCTTGCGGATAATATAGCCTCGAGCGGGCGGCCGTGTCACGTACTGCAACACTGTTGCTTCTATACTCGTGCGCGGTGACGCCTCGGCGGATCGAGACATCAGGAGGGTTTCGCTTGAGCCGGACGATGCGCAGGTTTCTCTCGGGCGGGATGGCGCGTCGCCCGTTCGGGAACGCGTTGGCTCCGGTTCTGCTGCTCGCGCTGGCGCCCGTGCATGGACAGGAGGCGGACCGCTGGCGCTTTCGGCAGTTCCAGCTCGACAACGACTACTTTCCCGTTCCTTACACGACGCCGGAAGATCGCTTCTACACCAATGGCATGCGGGTCTCGCTGGGCAGGGGCGTCTTCGAGCCCGATACTGACGGGCTTCCGTTCTGGCTGCGTCGCGTGCGAAAGGCCTGCGCGGGCTGCTCCATATTTCCGAATTTCTCGATCGGGCACCAGATCTATACGCCCGAGGACGTCGGCAACTCCGATCCCCAGCCCGGCGAACGCCCCTGGGCTGCGTGGCTCTATGCGGGATTCGGAGCCGCCGTCGATACGGCCGACCGCGCGCGTCACGACATCGAGGTGCAGATCGGAGTGACGGGCGATCTGGCAGGCGGTGAGCCAGGGCAAAGGTTCTGGCACGACATTGCAAACGGACCCGAGGCGCTCGGCTGGGATAATCAGCTCGGACCGGACCTCGGCATCAACGGTTACTACAACTTTCAGCGTATTCTGTGGTCCGCCGAGGACGAGGAAGTCGTCGACTGGGATTTCGTGCCGAGCGTCAAGGCTGCCGCGGGCACGATGATGACTTATGCCGGTGTTGGCGGCACCGTGCGAATCGGGCGCGGTATCAGGGACTTTCCCTATTCGCCGATTCGGCCGAGCGAGCGCAGCGTTTCAGTCGACGTGCTGCCCAATCTTGCGATCTACGGATTTATCGGCGCCGATATCCGCGCCGTTGCGTACAACTATTTTCTCGAAGGCAGCCTGTTCCGTGACGAGCCGGTGACGGTCGAGCCCGAGCGCTACGTCTGGGACTTTCACTTCGGGGTCACGGCGAGATTCAGGCGGTACAACATCACTTATGCCGTCGTGCGCCGCTCCGAGGAGTTCGAGCGAACGGTCGGAAACGACAGCGGAATCCACACCTTCACGTCGGTGTCACTGACGGTGGGCTTCCGCTAGCGATCGTCCGGGCAGGCAGTACAGCTAGCGGCGCGCCTGCATGTTCAGTCTGGTACCGCCGAAGAATCCCTCGACGCTGTCGAGCTCGATGACGACGGCGACCCCTTTTCGCTCCGGATCCTGGCTCTGCTCGAACTCGTGAGAGTTCCCATAGACCCTTTCGCGCGTTGGCGTGCGGTCGTCGCGGCCCGCCCGCCCGCGCATGATCATGAAGCGGCGATCGGTGGGATTGAAGTCGCCGTAGATCAGCGCGACGGCCGGATTGCTTGCGATCGACTCGAGGATGTGTCCGGCGGGGTTTCTGACCCAGATTGCCAGCTGGGTATCGCTGAAAGCCTGAGTGCTGCCGCGATAGGACAGCCGCGGCGCCCCGTCGGCGTCGACGTAGGCGATTGCGATCGGCTTGCCCGCGCCGAAAGCGCCGTCGATGGCTGCCTTCATGTCCTCGGACAGCTTGAGCTCGGTCAGCTCCGGCGCCGTCTTGCTCATCGACGATTTCCCTCCAAAGCGTTCCGAAACAGCGGCCATGCTAGCATTCCGGGTAGCCGCGACTACAGATGGGGGCTAGTATGAAAACGGAACGCGCGCTCTTTCTCGCTCCTGCTATTGCGACGGCGGCAGCGCTCGCAGCCGGCCTCGCGACCGGCGACGTCCGCGCGCAGGCTGCCGACTGGGTGACGCCGCGCACGGAGTGGGGCGATCCGGACCTTCAGGGTATATGGCCGATGCGGTACCTGAACGGTACGCTGTTGCAACGCCCCGAGTCCTTCGGCGAGCGCCGATTTCTCAACGATGACGAGTACGCCGAGCGTGTCGAACGGCTGGCCGGGCTCAACGCGCGCTATGACAACGAGATCTCGAGCGGCCAGATCGGTCAGGGGCACTGGTCGGAAATGGGCGAGCCGAATCGCTACACATCGCTGATCGTCGAGCCGGCGAACGGGCGGATTCCGCCGATGACCGGGGAGGGTGAACGCCGCTCGGCCATGATGACGAGCAGCTGGTCCGGCGGCCCGTTCGACAGCCTCGCGGACTTCAATGCCCTCGATCGCTGCATCACGCGCGGCTTGCCCGCCTCGATGTTCACCTTCATGTACAACAGCGGCATCGAGATCAGGCAATCTCCGGGCTACGTCATCATTCGCCTCGAGCTCGTGCACGAGACGAGGGTCGTCCCCGTCGACGGCAGGCCGCCGCTGCCGTCCGCGATCGGGCAATGGCTCGGCGAGTCGCGCGGCTACTGGGAAGGCGACACGCTCGTCATCGAGACGGCGAACTTCAATGCCGAATCGGCGATGACGATCGTCGGGCCGGGCTCGACGCCGATTCCGACGAGCACGGAGCTGCGGATAGTCGAGCGTCTGACCCGAACCGCAGAAGATACGATCGACTACGAGATTACGGTCGAGGATCCCGTCGTTTTGACCGGGCCGTGGAGGGCGGCCTATCCTTGGAAGCGCGATTCCGAATACCGGTTCTACGAGTACGCCTGTCACGAGGACAATCGTACGATTCGTGATTTCATCAACAGCTCGCGGGCCGAGCGGGGCCTGCGTTAGGGAAGCAAGCGAATGGGCGTGATCGGAAAAGAAAGATCCTCAGGCGGCATTCTTTCGTTCGCCGCGGCGTGCATCGCGATATCTGCACTGGCTACGCCGACGTCGTCGGCTCAGCCGACGGCCTCGGCCGAGCCTACGGGGTCGACACAGCGCGCCGATCTCCCGCCGCTCGACCCCGGGACGATACCGGCGACGACGTCGACGATTCCGCCCGGCATCATCTGGTCGTCACCGGAGCTCGGCGAGGGGCCGTTTCTGATCGAGTCGGCCGTGCCCGAGCACAGGGAGCTTCGGGTCGTCGTCGTCGCGCGCGATCTGCGACAGCCCTGGTCGATCGCGTTTCTGCCCGACGGCGACATGCTCGTGACCGAGCGCGTCGGCAACCTCCGGCTGATTAGCGACGGCGCTCTCGATCCCGAGCCCGTGGCCGGTGTGCCCGAGGTCCGCTCGGGCGGCTTGCAGGGCCTGATGGACGTCGTGCTGCATCCGGATTTCGCGAGCAACTCGCTCGTCTACCTTTCCTATCACCGGCCGGTCTCCGACAACGTCGGCGAGACCGTGCTCGCGCGCGGCAGATGGACGGGCACGGCACTCGCCGATGTCGAGGTCATCTTCGAGTCCGGCGCGACCGGAACGGAGTCCTCGCGCATCGGCTTCGCCACGGACGGCATGCTGCACATGACGATCAGCGCGCCGGGCACGGGCGAAGGCGTGCTGCGATCGCAACGCCCGGACGACTATGCCGGCAAGACGATTCGACTGCACGACGACGGGCGGATCCCGGCCGACAATCCGTTCGTCGACGAGCCGGACTGGCTGCCGGCGATCTATACGACGGGCCATCGCAACGGGCACTCGATGACGCTGAACCCGTGGACGGACGAACTCTGGGTCACCGAGCAGGGGCCGAACGGCGGTGACGAGATCAATATTCTCGAGCCGGGGGGCAATTACGGCTGGCCCTTCGTCAGCCACGGCCGGACCTACCCGGGACCTGCCGTATCGCAGAACACCTGGCTCGAGGGCACGAAGCCGCCTGTCGTCGTCTGGGTGCCGTCGATTGCCGTCACCGGCATGACGTTCTACTCCGGCGGCGTGTTCGGCGGATGGGAGCGCAACGCATTCGTCGGCGGCTTGCGCTACGGCGAGACGCCGCGCACGGGCCAGCTCCAGCGCATCCAGTTCAATGAAAACTGGGAGGAAGTCCGGCGTGAGCCGATGCTCGGCGAGCTCAAGCAGCGGATTCGCGACGTTCGCGAGGGCCCGGATGGGCTGCTCTACGTGCTGACCGCCGAGAATCGCGGCGCCGTGCTCAGGATCGAGCCGCGATCACAGTAACGAGACCGCCGAACATCCACGAGTATACGTCGGCGAGGACGTCCCGGTAATGCTCGGCGGCGCTCGGCATTACTTCTGCACCACGTACCAGTTGTTCTGCACGTCGTGCTCGAACCGGTTCGTCGTCACGCGGCCGAAGCCGGCCTCGGCGAGGTATTCGAGCGTCTTCTTCTCGCCCCACATCGCGCCGAGGCCTTCGCCGCCCTGGGCCAGCGACACGGTCATGCAGTGCATGCAGGAGACCGTGTACAGCAGCGTGCCGAGCGGATGATCGATGTCCTCGTGGACGTGACCCGTGCCGCTGATGTCCTGCCCGTAGGCGATCGCCTCCCCGGACAGATCGATTCCCGTGAAGCGGCTGGCCGGATACAGCGCCGCGAGACGCGCCAGCACGAGCCCGCGACCGCAGCCGAGGTCGAGCACGTCGATACCGGCCTTGAGCCTGTCCGTCAGGCCCGGCACGAGCGTCAGAATGTGCGACTCGAGCGACGACAGCACGGATTGCCCGCTGTCCTCGGCCATGACCTCGTGGAAACGCGGATACTTCGAGTAGGGGACGCCGCCGCTGTTGAAGAAGCATTCGACGATCTCGTTCTCGACCGAACCGAGGCTGCCGATGTACTGCGCGAACACGGCCATGTTGTTGGCAGCCGCGGCGCGCGTCAGCGAACCTGCGTGCTCGGGCGGCAGGCGATAGGTCCCGGCACCGGGGTCGTAGTCGACGACGCCGCCGGTGACCACCGCGCCGAGCCATTCGCGGACGTAACGCTCATCGAGGCCCGCGCGCTCGGCGATCTTGCTGACAGAGCGCGCCGTCGTTGAGCGCGTTCAAAAGCCGGCCGGCGAAGGCCTCGGCACGGGCCGGATCGAAGGGGTCCAGTTGTCTTGCTGTCTCAGCCATGATTTTTCTCCAGTTTTCCTTCCGGCTCGACGGCCGGATGGTGTGCAAGCCTAGTCGTCGCGCCATGGTTCCGCTAAAGTCATTTGGGGCGAAAACCGGACGGATCTGCCAGATGGCCTCGGCCGACCACAAGCTCTGCGTGGCGCTGCTCGGCGTGCCCGAGTCGACGGCATCGACCCTGTACGGCATGTACGACGTGCTCGAATCGGCCGGCCGGGACTGGAACGCGCTGATCGAGCGCAAGCCCGCCGAACCGGCCCTGCGCGCGCTGATCGTCTCGACGAACGGTTGCCGAGGCCGGCCTGCTCGACGGCTGCGACGCGACGACGCACTGGGCATACAGCGACGCGATGCGGCGGCGCTATCCGAAGCTGCGCGTGCATCCGAACCGCGCGCTCGTGGTCTCCGGCGCCGAGCATCGTCTGGTCATGGCCGGCGGTGGCACGTCCTGGCACGACCTTGCGCTCTATCTGATTGCGCGCTTCGTCAGCACCGAGGAGGCGATGCGCGTGGCCCGATTGCAGCTCTTGAGCTGGCACGACATCGGCCAGCAGCCGTTCGCGACGGTCGCGCGCAATCGCCAGTCCCATGACGCGCTGATTGCCAGATGCCAGGAATGGATCGCCGAGCATTACGACGAGGCCGCGCCCGTCGCCGCGATGGCCCGCCTGAGCGGCCTCGCCGAACGCAGCTTCAAGCGGCACTACCTGACGCCGGCGCAATATCAGAAACGCTTCCGGGCGCTGCGTCGCGTGCTCGAGGACGAGCTCTCGGGGGTCGGATGAGGGGCGGCCTGATTTGCGCGCTCGCGTTGATTGCGGCCGTCCCCGGCACGTCTGCTCGCGCGGAGGACGGTTACGACCTCTGGCTTCGTTACGCGCCGATCGAGGCGCGGGCGCGGCAGTCGCCCGGCGCACGATTCACGGTGATCGTGCCGACGCTCGAGTCGTCGGCGACGCTCGCGGTGGCCGCCGCGGAGCTTGCGCGCGGGCTCGGGGGCATGCTCGGAGTGGAGGTGACGGTTCGGCCCGCGAGCGCATTCGGGCCGGAGCTCGCCGACGGCGCGGTCGTGCTCGGAACGCCCGCCTCGCTGGCCTCGGCCGGCATCGACGTCACGATCGAGTCGCCGAGTCCGGACGCCTACGCGGTCGCGGCCGCGCGGATCGACGACAACGAGCTCACGATCGTCGCCGGCAACAGCGAGGTCGCCGTGCTCTACGCCGCGTTTGCACTGCTCAGGCATCTTGCGACCGGCGGCGATCCGGCGCGCCTCGATATCGAATCTGCACCAAGAATCACTCATAGGCTGTTGAATCACTGGGATAATCTGGACAGGTCAGTCGAGCGCGGCTATGCGGGGCTCTCGCTCTGGGACTGGCAGACGCTGCCCGAGCACCGCGACCGGCGCTACACCGACTACGCGCGCGCGAACGCGTCGATCGGAATCAACGGCACGGTCCTGAACAACGTCAACGCCCGGGCCGACAGCCTGACGGCACCCTACATCGAGAAGGCCGCGGCGCTGGCCGAGGAATTTCGGCCTTACGGCATCCGCGTTTATCTGTCGGCCAGATTCAGCGCGCCGATCGAGATCGGCGGGCTGCCGACATCGGACCCGCTCGATCCCGCCGTGCGCGCCTGGTGGCGCGACAAGGCCGACGAGATCTATGCGGCGATCCCGGACTTCGGTGGCTTCCTCGTCAAGGCGAACTCCGAGGGGCAGCCGGGGCCCGAGGACTTCGGCCGCACGCATGCCGACGGCGCGAACATGCTGGCCGAGGCTGTTGCGCCTCACGGCGGCATCGTCATGTGGCGCGCCTTCGTCTACAGCGACACGAACCCCGAGGATCGCGCCAAGCAGGCTTACGACGAGTTCATGCCGCTCGACGGTGACTTCGCCGACAACGTCATCGTGCAGGTCAAGAACGGGCCGATCGACTTCCAGCCGCGCGAGCCGTTTCATCCGCTCTTCGGCGCCATGGAAGAGACGCCGCTCAATGTCGAATTTCAGGTGACGAAGGAATATCTCGGCTTCGCGAGCCATCTCGTTTACCTGGCGCCGCTGTACGAGGAGTTGTTGCAGGCGGATACGCACGCGCAGGGTCGCGGGTCGACCGTTGCTCGGGTCGCCGACGGCAGCCTGTACGGACACGGACTGACCGCAATCGCGGGCGTTGCGAACACGGGCAGCGATCGCGACTGGACGGGCTCGACGTTCAATCAGGCCAACTGGTACGCGTACGGGCGGCTGGCCTGGAACCCGGACCTGACGGCGGTCGCGATCGCGCGCGAGTGGCTCGGGCAGACATTCACGACCGACGAGGCTTTCGTCGAGGCCGCGACCGAGCTGATGCTGCTGTCGCGCGAGGCGCCGGTCAATTATATGACGCCGCTCGGGCTCGCTCACCTGATGGCGACGGGACACCACTACGGACCCGGTCCGTGGGTAGCGGATCTCGGCAGGCCGGAGTGGAATCCCGTTTACTATCATCGGGCCGATGCCGACGGCATCGGCTTCGATCGAACCGCGACGGGCAGCGACGCGGTCTCGCAATACGCCGAGCCCGTGGCCGGCCGTTTCTCCGGCCTCGAAACGGTCGGCGACGAATACCTGCTCTGGTTTCATCGCCTGCCGTGGATCTACGAGATCGAGGCGGGCCTGACGCTCTGGGAAGCGCTCGTTCGCCGCTACGACCTCGGTGTCGCGCAGGTCGACGAGATGCGGCGACGCTGGGCGGCGCTCGAGCCGTATGTCGACGCCGAGCGCTTCGCCAAGACGTCCGAGCTCCTCGAGGTCCAGCGGCGCGAGGCGAAGTGGTGGCGCGACGCCTGCATCGCGTTTTTCCGCGCGGTCGCAGGCCTGCCGCTGCCGCGCGACGTCGCGCCGCCCGAGCACCCGCTCGAGCATTACCTGCAGATCGACAACCGTTACGCGCCCGGCTAGGCTAACTGCCAGGCAACGGTGAATCCGAGGACAACAACAATGTCGGCACACTATCGGCCACTGACTCATCGGACCGGTCTTTTTCTGCTGGCGCTGCTCGCGATCGGCATCGTCGGCGCCACTCTCGCTCAGCCGCCGGGTGGCCGCGGCAGGGGCGGCGCCTTGTTCAACCCGACGGGCGAAGCCGAGGTGCCGCCGTCGGTCGCGATGCCGCGGCCGGGCGAAGCGGATCTCGCCAGGGCGCGGGAGCTGTTCGACGAGTTCATGAGCGGGCTCGGCGGCGAAGATCGCGCGCTGCTCGAGCGTTACCCGCGAATGCTCGAAGTCGAGATGCCGGTGAACACGGCGATCGTGCCGAATCTGGCGCCGTTCTTCCGCGCCAAGCATGAGCAGAACCTCGAGGTGGCGCAAGCCGGCGACGTCGAGCTCTTGCTGATGGGCGACTCGATCACGGACTTCTGGCGCAACGAGGCGGGCCCGTTCGCCGGCAAGCCCGTCCTCGACGAGTATTTCGGCCACTGGAAGATCGCCAACTTCGGCATCGCCGGCGATACGACCGAGGGCGTGCTCTATCGTCTTCAGAACGGTGAGGGCGAGGGCTTCAGCCCGGGCGCGGTCATGCTGATGATCGGCACGAACAACACCGGTCGCAACAGCGCGGCCGAGATCGCCGAAGGCGTCGGCGCCGTTGTGCTCGAGCTCGAGCAAGGCTTTCCGGAGGCCGAGATTCTGCTGCTAGGGATCTTCCCGCGCGGCGACGCGAGCGATCCCCGGCGCGGCATGATTGCCGAGATCAACGCAATCGTTTCCGGTCTCGACGAACGCGAGCGCGTGCATTATCTCGACATCGGCGAGGTTTTCCTCGATGCCGACGGCAACATTCCGGCCGATATCATGAGCGACGGGCTGCATCCGGGGCCTGAGGGCTATCGGCTCTGGGCGGAAGCCGTCGACGCGCCGCTGACCGAGCTGATGGCAAATTGATACGACAATCGCTGTTCGTCGATGACGATCCGGTTTTGCATCGCAACAAGCAGGCTGCGCTGCGCATCATGCGCGAGCTCTTGCAGTGCAACCAGTGGGACCGTGCCGGCGAGTGGCTGACCGAGCGCTACATTCAGCACAACCCGAACGCTGAGTCGGGGCTTGCCGGTGTCGTCTATTACTTCACCGAGGTCCTCGGCCGGGAGCCGACCGCGACCTGCGATGAGCTGACGACTCCGGTCGTGGCCGTCATGGCCGAGGACGATCTCGTCACGGTGATCCTGCCGCGCGAATACGATCATCCGACGAACGAAGGCGAGAGCTATACGACGACGTGGTTCGACACCTGGCGTTTCGTCGACGGCAAGGCCGACGAGCACTGGGATCCCGCGCAGATTCCGGCGCCCTAGGCGAAGCGGGCGGATCAGGGACGTCGACGAAGCCCGCGCTCAGCCGATCCAGAACGAGAAGTAGATATAGATCAGCGCGACGAGGCCGAGCACGACGCCGGTCGCCACGACGTCCCTGAAGTCCCAGCTCGCGCGCACGGCCCGGCGATCGAGCGTCGAGAACGTCAGGCCCCTGATTCGCTCCGGGTCGGGCGCCGCGCCCGAGAGCGAGGCGGCGACGATGACGATGACGCAGATCAGGAACAGCACGCCCGAGAAGTAGAGAAAGTTGAAGTCGCCGATCGCCGCCAGCACGACCGGCGATTCGATCTTTCCGGCGCCGAACAGGCTCTGGAGCACGAGCTTGCCCATGCCGAGCACGAAGCCGATCGCAAGGCCGAAGACCGCGCCGCGATTGTTGATGCGGTTGCTGAAGATTCCGAGCAGGAACACCGCGGTGATCGGCGGAGCGATGTACTGCTGCACGTTCTGGAGGTACTGGTAGAGGCCGCCCTCCGATATCCGCGGCATGATCGGGATCCAGAGCAGCCCCAGCCCGACGACGACGATCGTCGCAGCGCGGCCGACGTTCACATACGCATGCTCGCTCGCGCCGGGCCTGAGCTTCTCGTAGACGTCGACGGTGAACAGCGTTGCCGTCGAGTTGAAGATCGACGACAGCGAGCTCATCAGCGCGGCCATGAGGCCGGCGACGACGAGACCGCGCAGCCCCGCGGGCAGTAGCGTCGTCACGAGGGTGGGAAATACCTGGTCGCCGTTCAGACCGCCCGCCGAATCGGTGGGAATCGCGATCAGTCCCCTGGCGTTGAGAGCGGCGCCGATGAGCCCCGGCACGAGGAAGATCAGGACCGGCCAGACCTTCAGAAATGCGCCCCAGATAGCGCCGCGCCGCGCTGCCCGAAGATCCTTCGCCGCGAGCGTGCGCTGCACGATGTACTGATCGGTGCACCAGTACCAGATGCCGACGATGGGCGAGGCGATCAGAATGCCGAGCCACGGAAAGTCGGGATCCGACAACGGGCGCCAGAGTGCGTAGTCGACGACGTTCTCGGCCGCGAATGCGCGCAGCTCGCCCCAGCCGCCGAGGAGCTCGAGGCCAAACAGCGTGATCGCGGCCGAGCCGATCAGAAGAATGATTGCCTGCGCCGCGTCGGTGTACAGCACGGCACGCAGCCCACCGGCGACGGTATAAAGACCCGTCAGCACGACCGTGGCGACGGCGCCGAACCAGAAGGCGTTTTGCGGGCTGCCGAAGGTGTCGGGCAGCAGCGTGCTGAAGACGATGGCGCCCGCATAGATCGTGACCGAGACCTTGGTCAGCACGTATGCCGCGAGCGAGACCAGCGAGAGGATCCAGCGCGGTTTCGACCCGAACCGGCGCTCGAGAAACTCCGGCATCGTGAAGACTTTCGATTGGTAGTAAAACGGGACGAACACCCAGGCGAGCAGCATGACGATCCAGGCGTGCAGCTCGTAGTGCGCCATGGCGAGGCCCGTCGTCGCGCCCTGGCCCGCGAGGCCGACGATGTGCTCGGAGCCGATGTTCGAGGCGAAGATAGAGGCGCCTATGGCGAAGAAGCCGATGTTGCGACCGGCGAGGAAGTAGTCCGTCGTCGTGTCCTGCCGCCGCGCGGCAGCGACGACGATCCCGACGAGCACGATGAAGTAGGCCCCGATCACGGCCCAGTCGATCGCTGTCAGCGTTGCCATCGGTCGCGGTTCTTGTCGTGGAATCGGAGCCGCATTGTGGCGCCTGCGGCGGCCGCCCACAACGCTTGCGCGGCGGGACGATCGGCGCCTAGACTGAGTCGCGCGCCGACACGGCAGAGATACGGACGACACGAACAATGAACCGACGCCCGCGATTTGCGCTGATCATTCTTTCGGCATTCCTGCTCGCGAGCGGCACGGCTCTCGCCCAGCGCGGCGGTCCGCCGCCTCTGCGATCGCCCGAGCTCACGGCAGGCGGCGACGTCATTCTGAGGCTGAGGGCACCCGAGGCCGGGACCGTTCGCCTGACGAGCGGCGGCGACATACCGGGCCTCAATCCCGGCGTCGGCGCCGATCTGACGAAGAACGCCGATGACGTCTGGGAGATCACGCTCGAGGCGCTCGAGCCCGGCGCATTTCGCTACAACTTCAACGTCGACGGCGTCGCGACACTCGATCCGGGCAACCGTCTGACGAGCGAATCGAACGGCAATGCCTGGAGCCTGTTTCATGTGCCGGGGCACGCCTTCATGGACACGCAGCGCGTGCCGCACGGGGCCGTCAGCGAGGTGACCTACTGGTCGGAGACGCTCGGCATGCATCGGCGCATGCATGTCTACACGCCGCCGGGCTACGAAACCGACCGCGCTCGCTATCCGGTGTTCTATCTGCTGCACGGCGCCGGCGACAGCGACAACTCGTGGTCCACTGTCGGCCGGGCCGGGTTCATCATGGACAACCTCATCGCGGCCGGCGATGCCGTGCCGATGATCGTCGTGATGCCGCATGGCCATCAGCCGGCGCCGTCCGGCGGGCCGGGCGGCATGCAGATCGCCGCGTTCGCCGACGAGTTCGCCGCCGACGTCAAGCCGCATGTCGAAGCGAACTACCGCGTTCGCGACGGCCGCGCCGACACGGCGATCGCCGGACTATCGATGGGCGGCGCGCATTCGCTCGAGATCGCGATGTCGGATCTTGGCGACTACGGCTTTGTCGGCGTCTTCAGCTCGGGCGTTTTCGGCATCGACGACAACGACGATTTTGTGACCGAGCACAGGGCTGCACTCGAGAATGCGTCACTGAAGAACGGCCTCGAGTATTTCTGGTTCGGAATCGGCGACGAGGATTTCCTGCTCGACACGGCGAAGGCCACGGTCGACATGTTCCGCGAGAGTGGCTTCGACGTCGTTTATCACGAGTCGGGCGGCGGACATACCTGGATGAACTGGCGCGACTATCTCCACGACTTCGCGCAGCGTCTCTTTCGCTGAGCCGCTGCGCCCGGCCTGACCGCCGATGTTTCCGATCCGAGACGACAATCCGCAGATCCTGACGCCCTATGCTACCTATGTGATCATCGGGCTCAATGTTGTCGTCTGGGTCTTCATCCAGGGATTCGGCGCGGCGCAGCCGCTCGCGGGCTCGATCTGCGCGTTCGGCCTCGTGCCGGCGCAGTTGCTGCAGTCGCTTCCGGCCGGGGCCGTCGTGCCTCTCGGCGACGGCCTCGTCTGCGAGCTCGGCGGGGGGTCCGGCTGGTACACGCCCGTCACGTCGATGTTCATGCATGGCGGCTGGATGCACATCATCGGCAACATGTGGTTTCTGTGGATCTTCGGCAACAACGTCGAGGACGCGATGGGGACGCGCCGATTCGTCATCTTCTATCTGCTCTGCGGCCTCGCCGCCGCGGCGGTTCAGATCGCGGCGAACCCCGATTCCACGGTGCCGATGGTCGGCGCCTCGGGCGCTATCGGCGGCGTCATGGGTGCCTACATCCTGCTCTATCCCAGGGTCCACCTGCATATGCTGTTGCCGCTCGGCTTCTTCATCACGACGTTCGCCGTTCCGGCCGTCTTCATGCTGGCCTACTGGCTGCTGGTTCAGCTCGTCAGCGGGGTCCTGTCGCTCGGCGCTCAGGGCGGCGGTGTCGCATTCTGGGCGCATGTCGGAGGCTTCGTGGCAGGCATGGTCTTGATCCTGGCGTTTCGCGACAAGACACTACTGGCCCGGCATCCGTATCATGGCTGGCGGCAGAAGAGATCCCCGACGCGAAGCTGGCATCAAATCGACCGAAGATGAAAAAGATCCTGGCGGTGCTCGGCACCGAGGCGGAGAACGAGGCCCTGGTCGCGCGGCTGGTCGACCTGGCCGACACGGGAACAGCAGCCGAGCTTCTGACGATCGTCCATGAGCCGCATCTCGACGGCTACCTCGGCAATACCGAGATCTACGAGCCGCTGCGCAGACGCCTCGTCGACGAGGAGGCCGGCAAGGCGGCGGCGTACGCCCAGAGGCTCAGGACCAAGGGCATCGACGTCACGACGAAGGCAATCTGGGACTGGCCGCGCGGCGATGCCATTCAGCGCGAGGCGTTCTCGGTCGGCGCCGACGCCATCGTCCTGACATTCGGGCTCGGCGAGCGCCGGCACATCGGGTCGCGCGACTGGCGCTTCCTCGCCGAGTGCCCGCTGCCGATACTCGTCGTCACGAGCGACGGCAAAGCGCGCTACTCGAAGATCGTCGCCGCCGTCGACCCGGTGCATGCGCATGCGAAGCCCGCCGAGCTCGACCGGACTATCGCGGCAACGGCCGTGGCCGTCGGCAAGCGGGCCGGCGGCTCGGTCTCTCTCGTGCACTGTTACGTGCCGCTCGCCAGCTACGGCGCGCATGACGAAGACGCCGATCGTCTGCCGCTGAACGATGCCGAGCAGGCGCTCGAACGGTCGCGCCGGGAGGCGCTGCGGAAACTGGCGGCCGATGCAGGCCTCGACCCGGACGCCGGCACCCGTCTCGTCGAGGGCGATCCCGTCAGAGCTCTCGAGAGCCTGGCTGCCGATGGTGAAGCCGACCTGATCGTCCTCGGGGCACTTTCGCGCGGCAAGCTCGCCGATCTCATCATCGGCAGCACGGCCGAAAAGCTGTTGCACCGCGCACGCGCCGATCTCCTGCTCGTCAAGCCCGCCGCCGCCAAGAGTCGGTAAGCCGGTTCGGATTCGATGGATATCTCAGGCGGCCATCGGGCGCGTCGATTGATCGAGTGTTGCCGCTTCGTCACGGACTCCGTTCGCGAGGCCATGGTCGCCGGCGAGCGCGACTACACGAGCGGGGGCATCGGCCGGGCACTGTTTCTGCTCGCGATCCCGATGGTGCTCGAGATGGGCATGGAGTCGATCTTCGTGCTCGTCGACATCTTCTTCGTGTCCAGGCTCGGGTCCGACGCCGTCGCGGCGGTCGGCCTGACCGAAGCGGCGTTGACGCTGCTTTATGCCGTTGCGATCGGCCTCAGCATGGGCGCAACGGCGCTCGTGGCGCGGCGCATCGGCGAGGGCGATCGGGACGCGGCACGCGCGACCGCCGGTCAGGTCCTCTGGGTCGGGGCCGTGCTCTCGGTCGTCATCGGCCTGCCCGGGATCGTATTCGCGGCGGACTTCCTGCGGCTCATGGGCGCGGAGGAGGCGGTTCTGCTCATCGGTCCCGGCTACACGGCGACGATGCTCGGCGGATCGGTGACGATCCTGATGCTGTTCCTGCTGAACGCCGTCTTTCGCGGCGCCGGCAACGCCGTCATTGCGATGCGGGCGCTCTGGGTCGCGAACGGCATCAACATCGTGCTCGATCCCTGCCTGATATTCGGCTTAGGGCCCTTCCCCGAGCTCGGCGTGACGGGCGCGGCGATCGCGACCAACATCGGCCGCGGAGTCGGCGTCGTTTATCTGATTCGCGCCTTGACGGGAGGCAAGGCCAGCTTTGGGCTCGGGCTCGCCGATCTGCGCTTGAGAACGGCATTGATGCTGCGCCTGCTTCGGGTTTCCGTGCCGGGCGCGATCCAGTTCTCGATCGCCATGTCGAGCTACGTCTTTCTGATGCGCATCGTGGCGGCTTACGGCAGCGATGCCGTCGCGGGACTGACGATCGGCGTGCGCATTTTCGCGTTTACGTTTCTGCCGGCCTGGGGCCTCGGCAACGCCGCCGCGACGCTCGTCGGCCAGAATCTCGGCGCCGGGCAGCCCGAGAGAGCCGAGCGCTCCGTCTGGATGGCGGCGCGCTGGAACGCGGCCTTCCTGGTCAGCGTGGCGATCGTCTTCGTCGTTTGGCCGGGAATGTTTGCCGCTCCGTTTACCGAGAATCCGGCCGTCATCGACTACGTCGCGGATTGCCTCAGAATCGTGAGCCTCGGCTACGGCTTCTACGCCGTCGGCATGATCGTAACCCAGGCGTTCAACGGCGCCGGCGATACCGATACGCCGACCTTCATCAACCTGTTTTGCCTGTGGCTCGTCCAGCTGCCGCTGGCCTGGTGGCTGTCGCAGGTCGTCGGCTGGGGCCCGTCGGGCGTGTTCGCCTCGATCGCGATCTCCGATTCGCTCGTGGCTTTCGTCGCCGTCGTAATCTTTCGGCGCGGCCGCTGGAAGTTGCGCACCGTCTAGCCTGACAGCCGACGCGCCCGCGTCCGGCCGTCGGCGGGCGGGTCAGGTTTCACCCGAGTCGACGTACTCATCCTCGGCCATTTCCCAAACGCTGAGAAAGAAGGCCGCGATGATGGGCCCGATGACTATCCCGGAGATTCCGAAAGCCGTGAGCCCGCCGAGTGTCGACAACAGGATCAGGTAGTCGGGCATGCGTGTGTCGCGGCCGACGAGCACGGGCCTCAGCACATTGTCGACGAGCCCGATGACGAGCGAGCCGACGACGATCATGATGATGCCGGACCAGATGCTGCCGTTGACGATCAGGATGATCGCGGCCGGCAGCCAGATCAGCCCGGGCCCGACGGCCGGAATGATGCTGAGGAAAGCCATGACGACGCCCCAGAGCACGGGCGCGCCGATGCCGAGCGCCGCGAACAGGATGCCCCCGATCGCGCCCTGCACGATGCCGACGACGATCGTGCCCTTGATCGTCGCTCTGGAGACCGCGGCGAAGCGCTCGAGCAGGTGGCGTTCGCGCTCGTCGCCGAAGGGCAGCGCGCGGATTATGCCTTCGACGATCTTCTCGCCGTCCCGCATGAAGAAATAGAGCAGGTACAGCATCAGAAAGAAATAGACGGCGATGCGAATCGTATCCTGCCCGATCCCGACGGCGCGCGTGGCAACGAACTGGCTGATCGTAACGGCGGACGAGGCGAGCTGGGATTGCATGCGCTCGATGTCGACGCCGAGCGATTCGGCGGTCTCGACGAGGAGCGGCAACTGCTGCTCGATCCAGTCGATCGTCCCCGAAACGTTAATCTCGTTGTCGCGAAGCCGTTCATAAAGGCCGGCCGCCTCGCTGGCGACCGCGGTGACGAGAGCACTGAGCGGCAGCACGACGATGAGCAGGATGATCAGCACGCTCGCTACCGCGGCCAGCCTCGTGCGCCCCTTGAGCAGCTCGCCGAGCTTGCGTTGCATCGGGAAGAACACGATGCCGAGCGCTACGGCCCAGAAGATCGGCTGCACGAATCCGCGCACGAGCCAGATGAACGCCGCCGTGACGGCGATCAGCAGCACGGCGAAGAAAACTCTCTGTGCCGTGCCGTCATTCATTCCCCGCCGCCTTCCTCGATTTTTTGAACAGAATCAGTCGCTCCGCAAGCGTTCTTTCGAAGCCGAGCGGGCCCGGCCGGTACCATTCGGCATCCGTCAGCGCATCGGGCAGATAGCGCTGACCGGCCGCGAGCCCGCCCTCGTCGTGATCATACCGGTAGCCGGCACCGAAACCCGCCTCCTTCATCAGGCGCGTCGGCGCATTGCGCAGATGCAGCGGCACGAGTTCCGCGGGGACGGCCTCGGCTGCCGCCCGCGCCTCGCTCCATGCCGTATAGATTCGGTTCGACTTGGGCGCGGTGGCGAGATAGACGGCGGCCTCGGCGATCGCGAGCTCCCCTTCAGGCGAGCCGAGCACGCGGTAGGTCTCGTTCGCCGCCAGCGCGACCGACAGCGCGCGCGGATCGGCGAGACCTATGTCCTCGGTGGCCATCCGGATCAGGCGCCTCAGTATGTAGCGCGGGTCCTCACCGCCGCCGAGCATGCGCGCGAGCCAGTACAGCGCGCCTTCGACATCGCTGCCGCGAACGGACTTGTGCAGGGCCGAGATCTGGTTGAAATGCTCGTCGCCCGACTTGTCGAGCAGCATCGGACGCCGTTCGATCACCTGCGCGACCATCGCCGCCGTCACGCGTGTCTCGTCTTCGCCGCCTGAGCGAGCTCCGGCGAAATGATGCCACAAGGCCTCGGCGGCGCTGATCGCGCGCCTCGCATCGCCTTCGGCCAGTTTCGCGATGAGGCCGATCGCATCGGCGTCGAATGCGAGCGATCCCCGTGGCTCACGACCGAGCAAGGCCGCAGCGTCGATGACGATACGCTCGAGCTCTTCCGCGGGTATCGGCTCGAGGACGTGGACCCGCAGGCGCGAAAGCAGGGCGTTGTTGAGCTCGAAGGATGGATTCTCGGTCGTCGCGCCGATCAGCGTGATGACACCCCTCTCGACATGAGGCAGAAAAGCGTCCTGCTGCGCTTTGTTGAACCGATGAATCTCGTCACAAAACAGTATCGTGCCGCGACCTTCGCTTCTCGACCGCGTCTCGGCCTCGCCGATGATCTCCCGCACGCGCGCCACGCCTTCGGTAACGGCGCTGAAGTTCGCGTAGTGCCGGTCGAGGCTCTCGGCGATCAGCAGGGCGAGCGTGGTCTTGCCGCAGCCCGGCGGGCCCCAGAGCACCATGCTCTCGATTTTGCCGCGGCGTATGGCCTCGCCGAGGGGCCTGCCGGGCCCGACGAGATGGGCCTGGCCCCGAAAAGCCTCTAGCGTTTTCGGCCGCATCCGGTGAGCGAGCGGCGCCGTGCGATCGCTCAAGTCCGGGAAAAGTTGCGCATCTAAGGCCAGCGGATCCCTGCCCTGACTCTCGAGAATGTGACGGATTCTAAACCTTTGCCTTTTCAGTTGTGACATCACGCGGGTATCCTTGCAGCCATGCGCAAACGACATTCGATGGTTCGCCTTTTGAGCGGCGCTCTCCCGGCGCTCGTCGCGCTGATCGTCCTGGAGCCGGTTGCCGCGCAGGAGGCGAGGAGCGCCAACAAGCCGGCTCTGCACGGCAGTCACTGGATGGCCATCGCCGGCAAGCCGCTGGCGGCGACGGCCGGCGCGCTCACGTTCGAGCGCGGCGGCAACGCGGTCGATGCGGCCTGCGCCATGCTCGCGGCGTCGGCGACGATGTGGGATACGCTCGGCTGGGGCGGCGAAACTCAGGCGCTGATTCACGATCCGCGTACTGGCGAGGTCGTAGCGATCAATGCGCTCGGCATGGCACCGTCCGGCGCGACGCCGGAATTCTTCCTCAGCATCGGCATGACGCGGCCGCCGGGTCTCGGGCCGCTCGCGGCAGTGACGCCCGGCACGCCCGGCGGCCTGCTCGTCATGCTGGCCGAGTACGGCACGCTCTCGCTCGAGGAGGTGCTCGCGCCGGCGCTCGAGATGGCTCAAGGCTATGCGATCGAGCAGAACACGGCCGAATCGATCAACGAGGACCGGCAGGTTCTCGAGCAGTGGCCGGATTCGGCGCGCGTCTTCCTCCCTCACCGCGACGACAGCAGCGCACACGCGGGACCCGCGCCCGGCGAGGTCTTTCGCCAGCCCGATCTTCACGCGACGCTGACGAAGCTCATCGAGGCCGAGCGGGCCGCGCTTGCCGACGGCCGCTCGCGGCGCGACGCGATCATGGCCGCCTACGAGCGGTTCTATCGCGGCGACATCGCCGACGAGATCGCGCGTGGCGTCCAGGACGCCGGCGGTCTCATCACGCGCGAAGATCTCGCGAACTGGCAGGTATATATCGAAGAGCCGGTCAGCACGAGCTACAAGGGCATCGACGTCTACAAGCTGACGAGCTGGGTTCAGGGCCCCGTCATGCTCCAGATGCTGAACATGCTCGAGCCGCTCGAGCTCAGGATCATGGGCCACAATTCGCCGCGCTACGTGCACGCGCTCTATCAAGCCATGAATCTCGCTTTCGCCGACCGTGACTTCTATTACGGCGATCCGTACTTTCCGCCCGAGGAGCCGCTTCGAGGCCTCCTGTCCCGTGACTATGCGCGCGATCGAGCGGCGACGATCGACTGGGAGCGCAACGATCCGTCCGCCGGGCCCGGCGATCCCTATCCCTACCAGGGCGAGACGAACCCGTTCGCGGATCTGTTGCAGCAGTGGCAGCCGAGAGTGCAGACGCGGCGTCAGGCAAGCCTGCCCGGCGAGAACGGCAACCTCAGCGAGGACGAGGCGTTTCTCGCCGGAACGACGTCGATCCAGGCGGCCGACGCTGACGGCTGGCTCGTCTCGATGACACCGAGCGGCGGCTGGCTGCCGGCGTTCGTTGCGGGCAGGACGGGCATCGGGCTGTCGCAGCGCATGCAGTCCTTCGATATGAGTCCCGACGACAGTCCGTTCAATGTGGTCGAGCCCGGCAAGCGTCCGCGGGCGACGCTGTCGCCGAGCATCGCTCTCAGGGACGGGGAGCCTTATCTGGCGTTCTCGGTTCAGGGCGGCGATTCCCAGGATCAGAATCTGCTCCAGTTCTTTCTCAACGTCGTCGAGTTCGGCATGGACGTGCAGCAGGCCAGCGAGGCGCCGAACATCAACAGCTATCAGATGCACAGCTCATTCGGTGCGAAGAACAGCGAGCCGGGACGCCTCGTGCTGCGTGCCGATTCGCCCGCCTGGGTCCAGCGGCAGCTCTTCGGCATGGGCTACGCCGTCGAGCTCTGGGACAAGACTTCGGGGCCGATTACCGCGATCGAGATCGACGCCGAGAGCGGGACCTTCTGGGGCGCCGCCAGCGATTACGGCGACGATTACGGCATCGGCTGGTAGACCGTCCGGGACGTTCGAGTGGCATTTCTCGAATGGCTCCAGTCGACGCGCGTGGCCAGCTTCGTGGCGGAAACGCTATGGGCCTATCCGCTGTTCGAGACGCTGCATACGCTCGGCATGGCGCTTCTGATCGGAGCGCTCGGCCTGATCAATCTCAGGATTCTCGGATACAAGAGAGAGTTGCCGATCGTCGGCACGCTCGATCTGCTGCCGCTGGCCTGGCTCGGCTTCAGCGTCAACCTCGTGTCCGGCCTCGCCCTTTTTACTTCCGATGCCGTCTATTTCTGGAGCAGCATCACTTTCAAGATCAAGCTCGGGCTGATCGTGCTTGCCGGTATCAACGCCTTCGTGCTGAGCCAGTCGGTGTTTCGTGAGGCTCGCGCGGGCGGGACCGCGGCGCCGGGCGCGCCGGCGAAGCTCGTCGCCGGGGCTTCGCTCGTGCTCTGGGTCGGGGCGATCGTCGCCGGCAGGCTCATCGCCTACCTGCCATAGGACCAGGGATGGAGTTCTTCGCCTGGCTGGAATCGACGGCGATCGCGCAAGCGATTCGCACGGTCCCGTGGATTTATCCCGCGCTCGAGACGGCGCACTATATCGGGCTCGCGATGCTGGTCGGCGGCATCATGCTGATCGATTTGCGTCTGCTCGGACTAGCGCGAAGGCTCCCGTTGAGACCGGTGATCGGGCTGATTCCCTGGGTCTGGGCGGGATTCATCGTCAACGCCGTCAGTGGCTCGCTGATATTCGTCTACGGCGCGACGAACTTCAGCGGCAACACGGCGTTTCGGATCAAGATGGTTCTGATGCTGCTGGCCGGCGTCAACGCGATGATCTTCACGATCGCCGCGGCACGAGGCGGGCGGACCTGGCTCGATGCCGCCAGCGTGCCGGCAACGATCAAGGCGATTGCGACCGCATCCTTTGTGCTCTGGCTCGGCGTCCTGACTCTGGGACGCTGGATGGCCTATATCTGAGCTTGAAAACCGCCCGAAAGCCCCGCTATCGACTGGTCGGCGGCATGCGTATGCCGATGGGCTTTCCGCCGGAGGGCCTTGAATCCGTTTCGGAATTCGTTGCCGAGGACGGCGACGTCTTCGTCGTCAGCTACCCGAAGTCGGGCACGACCTGGCTTCAGTACATCGTCCACCTGCTGATCAGGGGGCAGGCGCTCGGCCCCGACGAATCGCTGAGCGCGGCGTTTCCGCACCTGGAGGAGGTCGGCGCCGCCGCGTTCGATTCCCTGCCGCGTCCGCGGCTGATCAAGACGCATCTGGCGCGAGCAATGACGCCATACTCAGAGGCCTGCCGCTACCTGGTTATCGTCAGAAACCCTTTCGATTGCGCGGTGTCGTTCTTTCACCATACCCGCGGCTTTCCGCGCCACTACGACTTCGCCGACGGCAGCTTTGCCGAATTCTTCGAAAGCTTCATCGCCGGAGAGGTCGACTTCGGGGATTACTTCGAGCATCTCGTCTCATGGCTGGCCGAGGCCGATCGCGACAACGTGCTTCTACTGACGTACGAGGGCCTGACGATCGATCCCGCCAGCGGGATTCGGCGAATCGCGCAGTTTCTGGGAACACGAGCCCTGGCGAGCGTATCGACGGACGCGGCACTCGCCCGCGTGGTCGACGAGACGAGCCTGACCTCGATGCGGCGCGATCAGCAGCGCTGGTCGAGCGCGCGACCGGCCTGGGCGCCGGCTTTCGTGCGCCGCGGCGGCGTCGGCGACTGGCGTTCGCTATTCACGCCGCGCCAGGCGCGGGCGCTTCTGGCAAAATTCGAGCGGCGGCTGGCCGGCACCGGGATCGGTGATCTCTGGGCCGACGTGCTCGCCCACGCGCGGGCCTTCGCCGAGCTGGAACCCTGAGACCGAGAGACTGCCAGGAGGTTTTGCCATGGACGCCGATACTAAGACTGCTCTCGACGCCGCCGTGTTGCGGCGTCTGTTGTCCCATCTCGACCGGCGGCGCGACGTGCAGAACATCGAGCTCATGATTCTGGCGGGCTTTTGCCGCAATTGCCTCAGCAACTGGTACAAGGAAGCGGCCGACGAGCAGGGCATCGACCTTGATCTGAGCGAAGCGCAGGAACGGATCTACGGCATGCCGTATGCCGAATGGAAGGAGAAGTTCCAGGCGCCCGCGACCGCGGAGCAACTCGAGAGATTCGAGGCGGCGCGCGCCAAGCAGGGCTGAAACGGCTCCGGCCGTCGTTCAGAAGCGACGTCTGGCCGCAAACTCGGCGAGCGTCTTCAGGCCATCGCGGAAAGCGGAGCCCGGCAGCGCATCGAGCGAGCGGATCGCCAGGGCGGCTTCCTCTTCGGCGCGCTCTGCCGTATAACGGAGGCCGCCGGACGTCTGGATCGCAAGCTGGATCGAGCGCAGGTTTTGCGCGCTACCCGACTCGATCGCCTCGCGAATCAGGTGCCGTTCCGCCGCGCTGCCGTGATTCATCGCATAGATCAACGGCAGCGTCGGTTTGCCGTCGGCCAGATCGTCGCCGATGTTCTTGCCGAGCTCTTCTGGCTCAGCATCGTAATCGAGCGCATCGTCCACGAGCTGAAATGCCCGGCCCAGATGACGGCCGTAATCGGCCAGAGCCTGCTCGACCGGCGCGTCCTGGTGGGCAAGGATGGCGCCGAGTTGCGCGCCGGCTTCGAACAGCTTGGCCGTCTTGCGGTAGATCACTTCCATGTAATCTCTTTCGGTGATGTCCGGATTGTTGCAGTTCATGAGCTGCAGCACCTCGCCCTCGGCGATCGTATTGGTCGCATTGGCGAGCACCTCGAGGACGCGGAGATCCTGCAGCTCGACCATCATCTGAAACGAGCGCGAGTAAAGAAAGTCGCCGACGAGAACGCTGGCCTGGTTGCCGAACAGGGAGTTGGCCGTTTCCTGCCCGCGCCGCAGCCCCGAATTGTCGACCACGTCGTCGTGCAGCAGCGTTGCCGTATGAATGAACTCGATGATCGCCGCGGCCGGGATGGGGTCGTCCGTGTCGCACCGGCAGGCCCTTGCGGCGAGCAGCACTGTCAACGGGCGCAGGCGCTTGCCGCCGTGGTGAATGATGTGATGGGCGACCTGGTTGACGAGGGCGACATCGCTGCCGAGCCGCTTGAAAATCAGCCGGTTGACGTTTTCCCAGTCGTCCCGGATGAGCTCGCGCAGTCGCGTCAGCGGCTCGTCGTGAGACCTGATTTGAACGAGAGGCATGGCGCCATGATGCCTCAACGGCCTGGCGTTTGGCGAGTACGCCCGAATTGACCTCTGGACCCGCGAGGCCATAGAATTCCGCCCCTTCCGGCCGCTAGACTCGAGCCGGGAGGTTCTGGAGAATCCTCATGTATGCAGTGTTCAAAACCGGCGGCAAGCAGTACCGGGCCAGCGAGGGCGACCGCTTGCGCATCGAGAAGCTCGACGCGGCCGTTGGCGACGAAGTGGAGTTTGATCAGATTCTGCTCGTCGGAGAGGGCTCCGAGCTCAAGGTCGGCGCGCCGACGGTCGCCGGCAGCAAGGTGGCGGCGAAGGTCACGGCCCATGGCCGGGCTGCGAAGATCCATGTGGTGAAATTCAAGCGACGCAAGGGCTACAAGCGACAGTATGGGCACCGGCAGCACTATACCGAGGTCGAGATCACCTCGATCTCGGGCGCTTGAGCCGGCAGGGAACGAAGCATGGCACACAAGAAAGCAGGCGGCAGCTCGAAGAACGGCCGCGATTCCGAATCCAAACGGCTCGGCGTCAAGCGTTACGGCGGGGAGCAGGTCGTTCCCGGCAATATCCTCGTGCGACAGCGCGGCACCCGCTTCCATCCTGGCGTCAACGTCGGTCTCGGCCGCGATCACACGCTCTATGCGAAAGCGGCCGGGCGAGTCGTATACCAAAATAAAGGGCAAAAGAGCCGGACCCACGTCAGCGTCATCAGCTGACCGGGTCAGCGAAGCTGACCTGGGCAGCGTGATCCGCTGAAGTTCGTCGACGAAGCCAGCATTCGCGTCGAAGCCGGGCACGGCGGTAACGGCTGCGTCAGCTTCAGGCGCGAGAAATACATCCCCAGGGGCGGACCCGATGGCGGCGACGGCGGCGACGGCGGCAGCGTCTATTTTCGCGCCGACGACGGCATCAATACGCTAGCGGACTTTCGTTTCAGGCGCCGCTTCAAGGCAGCCAACGGTCGCGGCGGTGCCGGCCGGAACATGACCGGTGCCTCGGGCGCTGATCTTTATATCGACGTGCCGGAAGGCACGGTCGTCGCGGACATGGACACCGGAGAGACGCTCGGCGATCTGACGGCGACCGGGCAGGCGCTGATGGTGGCGCGCGGCGGGCGCGGCGGTCGTGGCAACACACGATTCAAGTCGAGCGTCAATCGCGCGCCGCGTCAGTCGACGCCGGGCGAGCCCGGCGAATCCAGGCACCTCGCCTTGAGCCTCAAGCTCCTGGCGGACGTCGGGTTGCTCGGCGCACCGAATGCCGGCAAGTCGACGCTGACGCGAACCCTGTCGGCCGCGCGCCCGAAGGTCGCCGACTATCCGTTCACGACGCTCAATCCCCAGCTCGGTGTCGTCAGGGTCGGCGATGACGCGAGCTTCGTAATCGCGGATATCCCGGGCCTCATCGAGGGCGCACACTCAGGCGCGGGTCTCGGCACGCAGTTCCTGAGGCATCTCGAACGCAACCGTTTGCTGCTGCATCTCGTCGACGCCGGGGGGCAGCCGGAATCCGCGGACCCCGTCGAGGCGATTCGCCGGGTCTCGGCCGAGCTTGGCCTGTACTCCGAGCGCCTTGCCTCGCTGCCGCGCTGGCTCGTCATCAACAAGATCGATCTGATACCACGCGAGAAGCGCCAGGCGGTGGTCGACGATATCGTTGCTCGTTACGACTGGCGGGGCCCGGTGTTTGCGGTCTCGGCCGCGACAGGCGAGGGCACGGCCGAGCTTTGCGGCGCGATTGCGCGCTATCTGGGATCCGCAGAGGACTGAGAATCCTCGCTCAGGCCATCGCCTTCAGGAGGACATTGAGGCGGCTCTTGTAGTTGGCAGCGCGGTTCTTTTGAATCAGGCCCTTGCTCGCCGCCCTGTCGATCTCGGGAACGGCCGCTTTGTACTCGGCGCTCGCGGCCTCCTTGTCGCCCGACTGAATGGCCTTCAGCACGGACTTCATTCTCGTACGCATGCGCGACTTCAGCGCGACGTTGTGCATGCGTCGCTCTTCGTTCTGTCTGGCGCGCTTCTTTGCCGATTTGATGTTTGCCACGCTCGATCCCGCCGCTGAAAAGGGCGGTATTATTCGGAGCCCGCCGGGGCAAGTCAAGCTGATCGCCGATGAATCGAACGCCAAGCTCCAAAGATGCCGGCCAGGACGGATCCGGCTCCGCCGGGCTGATCCGATCGACATCGGCAGTCGGTTCGATGACATTGCTGTCACGCATCTCGGGCCTCGCTCGCGAGATCGTGTTCGCCCGGCTCTTCGGTGCCGGGCCGTTCATGGACGCGTTCTTTTTTGCGTTCAAGCTGCCGAATCTGCTGCGGCGTTTCTTCGCCGAAGGCGCGTTCTCGCAGGCTTTCGTGCCAGTGATCGCCGAATTCCGGGCGACCCGCTCCGCCGAGGAGGCGCGCGAGCTCGTCGCGCGCGTCTCGGGCACGCTGGCGCTGACGCTCTTCGTGGTCTCGCTCGCCGGCGTCGTGGCTGCGCCCGTGCTCGTATTGATCTTCGGCACGGGCTTTGCGACCGGCGATGGTCCGGTCGAGCTCGCGACGCAGATGCTTCGCTTCACGTTCCCGTACATATTCTTCATTTCGCTGACGGCGATGGCGGGAGCCGTGCTCAATACCTGGGGCCGGTTCGCCGTGCCGGCATTCACCCCGGTGCTGCTCAATCTCGTGCTGATCGCGGCCGCGATCTGGCTTGCGCCCCGGCTCGGCGAGCCGACACTCGCGCTCGCCGTCGGCGTTTTCGTCGCGGGTCTGGTCCAGCTTCTCTTTCAGCTTCCGTTTCTGATCAGCGCGGGTCTCTTGCCGAGGCCGAGGCTCGGATTCGCGCACGAGGGAGTCAGACGGATACTCAAGCTCATGCTGCCGATCATATTCGGATCCTCCGTCGCTCAGATAAACATCCTTTTCGACACATGGATTGCGACGTTTTTGGCCGCGGGCAGCATAAGCTGGCTTTATTACTCCGATCGGCTCGTCGAGTTTCCGCTCGGCGTGTTCGGCATCGCGATCGCGACCGTGATTTTGCCGACGCTGTCCTCGCATCATGCCCGGGAATCCCGCGAATCCTTCTCCGCCACGATCGACTGGGCGCTGCGCTCCGTGCTGCTGATCGCACTTCCGGCCGCCGTGGCACTCTTCTTGCTCGCCGAGCCGTTGCTCGCCACCCTCTTTTTCGGGGGCGCCTTCGTCGCGTTCGACGTCGAAATGGCCGGCGCGAGCCTGATGGCGTTCGCACCCGGCCTGCTCGGATTCATTCTGGTCAAGATTCTCGTGCCGGGCTATTTCTCGCGCCAGGACTCGAAGACGCCGGTAAAGATCGCGGTCAAAGCGCTCGTGCTCGGCATGGTGCTCAACGTCGTATTCGTGCTGACGCTGATCGAGACCGGCTGGGCGGCGCCGCACGTCGGGCTTGCCGCGGCGACGACGCTCTCGAGCCTCGCCAACGCGGGGATGCTCCTGCACGGCCTGCTGGCCGAATCGGTGTATCGTCCTCGGGCCGGCTGGCCCGGTCTGTTTCTCCGCGTCGGTATCGCGACTCTGGTCATGACGGCGTTTCTCGTCTGGCTGCTCGGCCTGACCGGAGACTGGATCGAGATGCAGACCGGAACCCGCATCCTCTGGCTCGCGATCTCGGTCATCGGCGGCGCCGGCGTCTACTTCATCGCCGGCTGGATCGCGGGCTTGCGACCGGCCCAGTTCAGGATTCATTGATGCAACTCGTTCGATCGGTAACGGCCTGCGCGCCGCAATTGCGTGCTTCCCGCGTGCTGACGATCGGCGCTTTCGACGGCGTGCATCTCGGTCATCAGGAGATCTTTCGTCAGGCGCTGCATATCGGGGCGGAACGGCGGCAGCCGCTCGCGGCGTTTTGTTTCGAGCCGACGCCGTCGGAGTTCTTCGCCCGCGGCGAGCCGCCGGCGCGGTTGACCTGCTTTCGCGAACGCTTCGAGCAACTCGACGCCATCGGCATCGATGAGCTGATCTGCCCGCCGTTTCAGGCCGTCAGCTCGATCGAGCATTCCGGATTCGTCAGGGATGTGCTCGTCGGGCAGCTCGGCGTAAGCCATATCGTCGTCGGTCACGACTTTCGTTACGGCGCCGGCAGAGCCGGCACGGTCGAGACGCTGAGCGAGGCCGGCGCGGCACACGGGTTCGGCGTGACCATGGTGGATCCCGTTTACGCCGCCGGCGAGCGCATCAGCAGCACGAGGATCCGCGAGGCCCTCGGCCGCGGCGATCTCGATTCCGCCGCAAGCATGCTCGGCCGCGACTATTCGATGTCGGGCCGCGTCGTCCACGGCCTCGGCCTCGGTCGCGACCTCGGATTTCCCACGGCCAACGTCAACCTCAAGCGGCGCAGGGCGCCCGTCGACGGCATCTTCGCGGTTCGCGTCGACGGTCTCCGCGAGCCGTCGCTCGCCGGGGTCGCGAGCGTCGGCAGCCGCCCGACCGTCGGCGGCGGCAAGACCCTGCTCGAGGTATATCTCTTCGATTTCGATACCAGCATTTACGGCGCCTACATCACCGTGCGCTTTCAGAAGCGGCTTCGATCCGAGCATCACTTCGGCTCGATTGCAGCCTTGCAGGAGCAGATGCGTGCCGACGTCGTGGCCGCCAAGGCTGCGCTCGGTGGGTGAATCGCGTAAACTCTCGCGCCCTGAATCTCAAGTCCCTGTCTCGATGTTCAAGCCAGTCGAACCGAGGTACGACGGTCCCGCGCTAGAGCGGCGGATGCTCGAATTCTGGCAGCGCGAGCGCGTTTTCGAGCGCGTCATCGAGCAGGGCGCGGACCGTGAGCTCTTCGTCTTCTACGAAGGCCCACCGACGGCCAATGGCCGCCCCGGCATCCACCACGTGCTGGCGAGAACGTTCAAGGATCTCTATCCGCGTTACAAGACGATGCGGGGCTTCCATTGCCCGCGCAAGGCCGGCTGGGATACGCATGGCTTGCCGGTCGAGCACGAAGTCGAGAAGGCGCTCGGCATCTTCGACAAGAAGAGAATCGAGCAGGAGGTCGGCATCGCGAGCTTCGTCGAGCAGTGCCGCTCCTCGGTCATGCGCTACGTCGCCGACTGGGAAGAGATGACGAAGCGCATGGGCTTCTGGGTCGATTTCGACGATGCGTACTTCACCTTGCACAACAGCTATATCGAGTCGGTCTGGAGCCTGCTCGGGAAGATCTGGGATCGCGGCCTGATCTATCAGGGATACAAGGTCGTGCCTTACGATCCGCGTATCGGCGCGACGCTGTCGTCGCACGAAGTCGCGCAGGGTTACCGCGAGGTCGACGATCCGTCGGTCTACGTTCGCTTCGCCGTCGAGGGTGAGGACGCCTGCTCCTTCCTCGTCTGGACCACGACGCCGTGGACGCTGCCGTCCAATCTGCTTCTGGCCGTGCATCCGGACGTGGATTACGTCTGGGTCGAGACTCGAGGAGAGACGTTGATTCTGGCGCGCGAGCTTGCGGCCACCGTGCTCGCCGACGCCGATTTCCGTGTCGTTAGAACGGCGAAGGGCACGGAACTCGACGGCATGCGCTATCGGCGGCTGTTCGACTATCTGCCGGCCGAGGGAGACATCTGCCGGGTCCGAACGGCCGAGTTCGTGACGACCGACGACGGCACCGGCATCGTCCATATCGCGCCCGCCTATGGCGAGGACGATCTCGAGCTCGGGCTGGAGCATGGGCTGCCGGTTGTTCACGGCGTCGGGGACGACGGCTACTTCGTCGACGCCGTGACGCCGGTCGCCGGCAAGTTCTTCAAGGATGCCGACCCGATACTGATCGAGGCGCTCGAGCACAACGGCGCCTTGTTCCGGGCCGGGACCTATCGGCACAACTATCCTTTCGGCTGGCGTACCGGGGACCCGCTGATCTACTATGCGAAGAACGCCTGGTACATCCGAACCACCGAGTTTCGCGAGCGGCTCGTGGCGCTCAACAGGACGATCAACTGGGTACCCGAGCATATCCGGGAAGGCCGGTTCGGAAACTGGCTCGAGAGCAACATCGACTGGGCACTGTCGCGCGAGCGTTTCTGGGGTACGCCATTGCCGCTGTGGACGGACGGCGAGGGCGATTACATCTGCATCGGGTCAGTCGCCGAGCTCGAGGAGCGCAGCGGCAGGCAGCTCGACTCGCTCGATCTGCATCGGCCGGCCGTGGACGAGGTTACGTTCGTGCACGACGGCCGTGAGTACGGCCGCGTCGAAGAGGTCATCGATTGCTGGTTCGACTCGGGCGCCATGCCGTTCGCGCAATGGCACTACCCTTTCGAGAACGAGGATGTCTTCGAGCGGCATTTCCCCGCCGACTTCATTTGCGAAGCGATCGATCAGACGCGCGGGTGGTTCTATACGCTGCATGCCATAGCGACGATGGTCGAGGACAACGTTGCCTATCGCAACGTCGTTTGTCTCAGCCACATCGTCGACGCCGACGGCAAGAAGATGTCTAAATCGCTCGGCAATATTCTCGATCCCTACGAAGTGTTCGATGCCGTCGGCGCCGATGCGTTGCGCTGGCACTTCACGGCCAGGGTAGCCCCGGACGTGCAAAAGCGGCTGTCGATCGAGATCGTCCAGGACGTTGCGAGCAGCTTCATCAATACATTCTGGAACACCTATGTCTTCTTCGTCATGTACGGGAATCTCGACGAGGTCGATCTTGCGCGCTCGATTCCCGTTGAAGACCGTCCGGAGATCGATCGCTGGGCGGCCGCCCTGCTCGAGGAGACGATCGCGACGACGACCGAGGCGCTCGATGGTTACGATGCGCAGAAGGCGGGGCTCGCGATCGAGTCTTTCGTCGACCAGCTCAGCAACTGGTACGTCAGGCTCAATCGAAGGCGCTTCTGGAAGGCCGCGAGCGGTGACGACAAGCAGTCTGCCTACCTGACGCTGTATGAATGTCTCGACGGCGCATTGAGGCTCATGGCGCCTTTCGTTCCCTTTCTGAGCGAGGCCGTCTATCAGAATCTCGTGCGATCGCGGGACGCATCGGCGGCGGTCAGCGTGCATATGAGTCGCTGGCCCGAGCAGCGCCCGGCAATGCGCGACACGCGCCTGCTTGCGGAGACCGACGTCGTCCAGCGCATCGTCGGTCTCGGCCGCTCCGCGCGGAACGCTTCGAAGCTCAAGGTACGTCAGCCGCTGTCGCGTCTCCTGGTCCGCGTACCCGACGATTTCGCCGCCGCGGCCGTGACGCGTCACGAGGCGCTGATCAGGGACGAGCTCAACGTCAAGGCGGTGGAGCTCCTCGCGCGCGATGCGGAGCTCGTCAGCTACCGCATCAAGCCCAATCTGCCCGTCGTCGGCAAGCGCTACGGCAAGCTGATCCCGGCGCTACGCAGGTACCTCGCGGAAGCCGACGGCGGTGCAATCGCGCATGCCGTCGCGCGCGGCGAGACTCAGACGTTCGACATCGAAGGTCAGGCCTTGTCGTTCGAGCCCGACGACCTGCTCGTCGAGACGGAATCGGCCGAGGGCTTTGCCTGCGCCGAGGAGCACGGCTACCTCGCCGGGCTCGACACGAGCCTGAACGACGACCTCCGCCGGGAAGGCATGGCGCGCGAGCTGATCCGGATCGTCCAGGATACGAGAAAGCAGGCCGGGCTCGAGGTCTCCGATAGAATCGAGCTGATGATCAACGGCGATCCGGCCGTGACGGAGGCCGTCGACCTGCACCGTGACGCGATCATGAGCGAGACGCTGGCAACGAAATGGCGTGAGCCCGCGCCCGAAGCCGGGCTCCGGGTCGAAGGCCGCCAGGGCGACCTGGCCTTCGTCGTCCACCTGGCGAGGCTCGAGGCGGCCAGTGACTGAGGACGCAGCACGCCGCTGGTTCTCGCTCCGGGCCGGTGCCTCGAACTGGCTCTGGCTGACGCTCGCCGTGATGGCTCTCGATCAATGGACCAAGCGCCTGATCCTCGCTCGCTTCGATCCCTACGAAGAGCTGTTCGTTCTGCCCGTGCTCGATATCGTTCGCTGGCACAACGAAGGCGCCGCCTGGAGCCTCCTGAGCGATGCCGGCGGCTGGCAGCGGTGGTTCTTCATGCTGCTCGGCATCGCCGTCAGCATCGGGATACTGATCTGGCTCAGGCAGCTTCCCGCGCGGGGCCAGAGCCGGGTCGCAGCCGGTCTTGCGCTCGTCATGGCAGGCGCGCTCGGCAACGTCATCGATCGCGTCTATCTCGGCTACGTCGTCGACTTCATCAAGGTGCACTACGGCGGGTGGGTCTTCCCGGCATTCAACGTGGCTGACTCGGCAATCACTATCGGTGCGGGGCTCATCATTCTCGATGCCGTCATCGACTACGGTCGGCGGAGCGAAGATCGCAAGTAGACGGCCGGGCACGTCAGGACGGGGCCGCCGGCTCAGACAGTCCTCGCGCTCCAGCGCCGGCGCTCGACTAATCGCCTTCGCGGCGCTGCGGAACTCGCCTGCGGTCCAATCCTGACGCGCCCGACCTCCTCAGCAGGTTCGCGCAGGTGCACGGCCCACGGCCCACGGCCTCAGCGCCCCCGGAGACACCGTTCGTTCTGCGCGTCACGCCGCCCCTGCGCATCGACGGTGAACCACACGCAGTCGTCGTCGCCAGTCTGATCGACGTCGTTCCAGCCGCCGCCGGGGGTCGGGCTCAATCGCGCCGTGTAGGTGCGAGTGTCGGGCGCAACGTCGAAGGTCACGGTGTAGACGCAGTTTTCGGTGCAGCCGCCCGGAAAGCCGAGCGCGTCGAGATCGGCCGTATACGTGTGGTTGACGTTGCGGAAATTCTCCTGGCGCGTCTGCATCTGGCCCATGGCGTTCAAGGCTTCGGTGCGCCAGGTCCGCTGCGCGTAGCCCCTGTAGGCGGGGATCGCGATCGCCGCGAGCACGCCGACCAGCGTGACGACGACCAGAAGCTCCATCAGCGTGACGCCGGCCATCGGCGAGCGCTGCGCTGAGGCGAGTGATGGGCCCGTCATTCGCGTTTCCCGCTCAATCGATATCGTGCTGAAGCCAGATCGTTCTCGTCGGCAGTCTCTGCTGACCGTCGTCGAAGCAGATCAAGCCCTGGCACGGCGTCTCGCCGAGACAGTCGCCATCCGCGGCGCAGCTCAAAGAAAATTGCGCGTCGTCCTCGTCGATATCGCCGTCGCCATCCGTATCGCTGGCCTCGGGACGCGGGAAGAAGAAGACGGTCTCGGGCGGCGGCGGACCCTGGAATTCGCGGTAACGGTCCGTCAACTGCAAATCGGTGGGGTCGACGATGCCGTCGCCGTTATAGTCTTCGACGGATCCGTCGAGGTTGGTCAGCGGCGCGGCGTTGATGAGGCTCACGACGTACTGCCGCGTCGTGCCGAGAGCGGGCTCGCAGCCCGCACCCCCGGCGCCGGGCCGGTAGGTCGATATGAACACGGCGCCGTCGAAGGTTCGCGATTCCGCAAGCACCTTCTCGCCGTTCCAGCCGCCGTCATTGAGGCTCAGACGCCATCCCGGATGACCTTGCGGCACGAACGCGTCGACCTGGTTCGTCACGTCCTCGAGGTCGGCCGGTACGATCGGTGCGAATGCGTCGTACTGCGCCTGCGTCTTGGGGGAGAACGTCGAGTAGTCGCGAAGCGCGTAGAACTCATCGTGAGTGACCGTCGAGTTAGGATGGGCACGGTGGCCCGAGCCGACGCCGACGTGCATGAAGTTGTAATGCCTCGTCGTGACCACCGCCACGTCCGGCGCATAGTAGAAGCGGCGGGTATCGGCGACGTCCGGCGATGCCATTCCGGCCGCGCCGAGCTGAGCGATGACGCCGCCGGCAACGAGCGAGCTCGGCGGGTTACCGTTCGTGATGTCGAAGCGCCACACCTGGCCGCCCATGTCGGCGGCGTACATTCGATCGGCAAAGCCGTCGCTGTTCAGGTCGATTGCCCGCACGTCCGCCGGTATCGAGTAGTCCATGGCCCATCCCGACGATGCGAAATTCTCCGTCCCTCCCGTTCTTGCGCCGTGCCAAAGCAGGGTGCCCGTTTCCTGATCCACGATGTAGATGGCGTTGCCCGTCGCGTCCGTGCTCGTCTCCGCCGCGTCCTGCGACGGATCGTAGCCGCCGCCGATGACGAGAACGAGCTTGTTCGCGTTTTGCGACGCGCCGGCGATGTTGATTCGCGTGGGCGTCACGCTGGACCAGCTCTGGCCGGCGCCTGGCAGGTCGCTGCTGTCCTTTTGCCACATGACTTTCGGGTCATCGGGATCCGTGACGTCGAGCGCATAGTAGGCGTCCCCGCCCCGGCGCATGCCGAAGAACAGATAAACCCGTTCGCCCTCGCTTTCCTCGATCTGCCCGTCGCTGTCAGCGATCGTTTGCACGCGGAGGCCGCCGTCGACGCCGTAGAGCTTCGTATCCGTGTTGTTGTCGACGAGCAGGTCGACCTGATTGCCCAGGAACTCCGCCGGCAGGAACGCCCAGGCTTCGGTGCCGTCGTCGACGTTGATCGCATGCAGATAGCCGTCATTCGTGCCTATGAAGACGAGCGCGTCGTCGTTGTCCGGGCCGTAGTTGACCACCACCGGCCGCGAATGCAGCGGGTCGCCCATCTGCCGGCGCGCATCGGTAAGGTCGCCGTCCTGGTCCGCGTCGGCGACATCGACGCCGTTGATGAAGTCGATGACGTTGGCTCGGGTCGTGAGGCCGGTCGCCGTCGTGTTCAGCAGGGAGTCGGTCAACGCCGTGTTGCCCGTGGAGATCGCGTTCGAGCCATCTGCCAGATTCGGGCTCGTTCCGAGATAGGTGTAGACGTTTCGTGTTGCCGTCAGCCGCGCCGCCGCGCCGCCTCGAGTGACTGCCGCGCCGTCCGTTGTCGACGACCAGAAATCCTGCGCCGTCTCGGCGAAATTGCCGGTTGTCTCGTCGATGATCGGAACGTTGTTGACATCGACGATTTTGGCGTCCGCTCCGCGCAGCCGGTATTTCTTCAGGTTCCCGGGCCAGTGGGTGGTTGCAGACGGGCGGAACAGGCCGACGTAGATGCTGTCGAGGTGTTGCGACTGGTTGAAAGCATTGATCGAGATCGACGGCGCCGTGAACGTTGCCTGAGTGTCCAGGATGCTGGTCACGATGTTGGTCAGGGCGGTCGTCAGCGTTGCCGTATCGACCGCCGTGCGATACTCGCCGCCGCCCCGAGCCGCCGTTTGGCTCAGGATCGGCAAGTCGACCAGAAATCCGACAGTGTGCGTTATGACGTTCTGTTTACCCGGCAGCAATGACAGGTCTGCCTTGTACATGAACTCTGCCAGGTCGTCCAGGCAATCGCCGCCCTCGGGCGGTGGAACGAGACCGCTTGGATGAGTCTCGACGTCGCAGGTACTTCCGACCAGGTCATTGAATGAGTTGCCCTCGACATCGGTCAATCCGAGAATGCTGGAGGTGGCGCCGGAATCCTCCGTCGGCCAGCCGTCGGTCAGATAGACGATGTGATTCTTCTGGCAGCTGAACTCCATGGGAGAGGCGTAGATATCGTCGTTCGGAGGCGGTCGCCGCGCGGCTGCAACGCCGTTTCCGCCGTAGACGACCTGGCCGCCGGTGAAGTATTGATACGCCTCGTACAGCGTCTCCTGGAGCGGGGTCATACTGTCCGCAGGGAGATTGTTGATGATCGACTCCAGATCCGATCGCGCCGTCGAGATATCCTCCATCTGGTGAGCGACGAGCCCGCCTTCGCTGCCGTCGAAATGCATGAGCCCGATGTTGACGCCGTTAATCGAGTTGATGAGATTCACGGCAACGTCTTGCATGACCTCGAGCTTCGTCGCGAGTGTCGCGGCACCGTAATACCAGTTCATGTATTTGCCGCTGAAGAGCTGGTAGGTCTGATGGGTAGGGTTCGCTCCCCAGACGATGCGAGAGGCGTCATCGGGATCGTTGGTCCATGGCTGGCTGTCATTACCGTTGCGCGGATAGACCGCCGCCGCGGATCCGGCTGTTCCGCCGTGCCCGGGCCATCCGATCGAGGCATCCGGCAAGTCATCGGCACACTCTACGAGACGATCTTTCTCCGGGGCGGCGATCGTCTTCCACCGACCCTGGTCGGGGTCGAATTGCCCGAAGACGTCGTGATAGCTGCCACCCTGGTTCGCGCCAAACGCCGTCAGCGCTCGCTGACACGTTAACGCGGACAGGTTGAAGTAGTTGCTCGTCGAGCAGGCCGGCGGCGTGCCTGTCGTGCTCCAGTAGACGCGGGACTCGGCGCAGCTCCCGGTGTATGTGGCGTCCGGGTCGAAGTCATTCTGCGTCAGTACCGTTCCCCGGCTCATACTGCCTGAGGTGTCCAGGATCAACAGGATGTTCGGTTTCGCAGCGCTGCCGGGGTTCGTGTTGCCGACGAATATCTCGACGTCCTGCGCCTCTGCCGAGACACAAAGCAACAAAGCGTAGGCCATCCCGGCGCCGATGGTCGAAAATCGATGGCGTGCGGTGTTCATAGCCAATCCCTCTAGTCGGCGCTGGCCGATCTGAACATGTCTGGATGCAGGCTGATGCGCGTGACGAGTTGCGATTCCGCGCTGTAAGTGATGCAAGCTCCGGTCGACTGATTGCCCGTCGGCGTCAGCCTGATCTGCGTCACGGTAGCCCGAAGCTCTTCGAGAGTCAGCGGACCGTCGAAGCCCAGGTATTCCGTGTCCGACGTTACCCGCAATGAATACGCATCACACGATGGGCAGAGACGGAACGTGACGAGTCCGGTCGCAATGACCGGCAGCTCGACATTGGCGAGCCTGAGCTCGGACGTGTGCTCGAGTATCTCGAGCGTTCTCGCGCCGCTCGGAGGCGTCAAGCCTGCCGTCAGCAGGAGCAGCGCGAGCGAGTAAACGAGCGGGTGTAAACGGTTCATGGTTATCGCTCCGATGAGATTCGTTAGCTTCTGCGCATGCGTTCTTAGCAGGCGCCCGGCGACACCGCCGGATTGAAGTTGGCGTTGGTATTGGGATCGGGGCCGATGATGTAGACGCCTTGCGAATGCCGCGACACGGCGTCCCGCGGCCCCCGGCCCTCGGCCGATGCCAGATAGTGGATGGCGCGCGCGGCGCCGAACTCGCCGAAGATGCGGTCCGGCACGCGGCTCCAGCCGACGCACTCGATCGTGGCATCGAACTCGTAGCTGCCGTCGCCGACAGGCACGCCGGTATAGGTTTGCGGCACGGCCGGATTGACCGGACCGGACAGCGTCCGGTCGATGCCGGTTTCGGCGGCCTGAAAGGCGAGCTCGCGCGCCTGCGCGTTGCCGGCCATGTTGAGCTCCATCGTCGCCATGTTGACGCCGGAAACGGCGAGGACCGTCAGCACGACGAGCAGCACCAGCCCGACGATAAGGGCGGCGCCCCTCTGGCCGCTGCCAGGCGCGGCACCCCTCTGGCGGCGCCCCGGCGCGGCGCCTCTGTTGTGGCCAACGTCGGTTATCGGAACTTGGACTGGACTCATTTCGCTCCTCCTGCTCATTCCGGCGGGCGCGCGTTTCTGAGATAGATCGTTTTCGATGCGACGATACGCCGGAAGCCGTCGTTGATCGGATCAACGACCTGATCCGCATAGGTATAACCGTTGTCGGCGGGCAGGCCGTTCTCGGGCCGATCGCCGCGCAATCTGAGCCAGACGCGCACCGAAAGAATCTCGGCATCGGTGTTGAAGGCCGCGTCGCCGGGGTCGAGAATCGGGTCGTCGGGATTCACGTAGCGATCGACGATGCCGCGTTCCGACCCGCCGACGGGGTCCGTGTCCACGCCGAGCTGGACCTGCATGTCCTCGACGCCGGGCAGAATCTCCTCGTCGACGATGCCGGGATCGCCGGCGTTGCCGTTGCGCAATCGCTTTCGGCGCAGCGACGGCACGGGGTTGCCGGCCGTGCCGAGGGCCGAGTTCTCGCTGACATAGAATCCGTTGACGATGAGCTCGTGTGTTTCCGATTGATCGGCGTTGAATCCCGCCGGTATTGCGTCGTCCAGAAAGAGCGTGGCCGCGTCTCCGAGCGTGGTCTGAAGGTAAAGCGTGTTCGGCGCGGGCGGGTCGGTGACGTTCACGCTCGCACGGCGAACGACCAGCGTATCGGCGTTCGCTACGGCGTCAGCACCGGCGGGGCCCGGATCGCAGCCCGGCCAGTCGTAACCGTCGTTGTTCGCGGCGACGGCGGCATCGAGATCGATCGCCCAGTCCGTGTCACAATCGCCGGCGACGACGCCCGATAAGGGCGCATCGTCCCTCGCGCGGCCGTCGATGACATAGGCGCGTGTGCGCAGGCCCCAGAAATTCGCCATGCGGATCTCCGGCTCGAGAACGTCGAAAACGAACCGGGCATTCTCCTGAAGGCGTGAGACCGACTCGTTGATCCGAAACGTCGTGCGGCTCTGACTGAAAACCGTCAGGGCGCCGATGATCAGAAACGAGCCGATTGCGAGCGCGACCATGAGCTCGATCAGCGTCATGCCGCCGAGCCGGCCAGGCGAGACGATGTTTTGTCGGATGGATCTCATCATACGTTCGCTAATAGATCGGGAGACTGAATTCGAACGCGAAGCTGACGGGATCCTCGTCCGTCGGCTCGTCCCAGCTCACGGTCACCGTATAGCTCGCGGGATTGACGCCCGTATCGACATCGATCGCGCCCTGGCCGCCGGGCAGCGATTGCGCGACCAGGCTCTGCCAGAGCCACATGTCGTGCTCCGCCATCTCGGCGGGGCTGCAGTCGACGCCGCCGGCGCCCGTCGCCCGATCGCAGTTGCGGTCGGCGGGCGTCGCTTCGTAGGCCGCGCGGGCCGTGCGATTGCTCCGGATCCGGTCGGCGAGCTCGGCCGCCAGCACGATCGCCTGACTGCGATACCCCGCATTGTTACTGGCCGAAAGTGCCTGACCGTAGAGCGCGGCGACGCCGATCATGCCGACCGACAGGACGAGCAGGGCCACCATCGTTTCGACCAGCGTGAAGCCCGTTAAAGCTGGCCTCACGGGCATGTCAGATTGCCGAACTCGGCCGCGTTGAGCATCTCGATCTCGGCGACCTGGCTCAGGACGCGTCCTCGGCCCAGCGGATCGATCAGGATGCCGCGAGCGGCCGACAGCGAGCCGGCAGCGACCGTGTTGCCGCGTGGGTCGCAAAAGAGCATGGCGCCGGCCGAGGTCGCCGGATCGTCGAGATAGCCGTTGGCGTCGAAGGTCATGAAGCCGCTGTCGCCGAGGAGCACGATGTCTTCCGGCGCGCCCTGCTGCCTCAGAATGTCCTCGCCCCCATCGACCACGGCATCGCCGTCGTTATCGACCCAGACGACGTAACCGCCGGTGGTATCGGGATCGGAGAGATCGGGATCGCAGTCGGGATCGTCGGCGAGCGGATTGGGGCTTGCGCAGAGCGTCACCGTTCGGCGCTGCGTGATGGCCTCGTTGCGGGCGAGCAGCATGGCCGTGATCATGTCGTTCGCAGCCGCGGCCATTCGGTTATTGCGGGCGAACTGGAGCAGGTTCGGCACGCCAATGCTGAAGATCACACCGGCGACGAGCAGGGTCACGAGCAGCTCGTAGAGCGTGAATCCCCGCTGGCTTCTGACGTCCATTGCAGCCCACTATAGACGCTCCGGGGCCGCGCGTTCGAGCGCGGCGGGACGACCGGTTTGTCCGTGCCGACGAGCGGCCGGCTTCGTCCGCTCATCGCTCGAAGGTCCCGCACTCGAGCGCGCGGTCGCCCGGGCCCCGAACCGCCACGCGGGGGCGGCCCGTGTAGCTGACGATGACGGCGCGCGCCGCCCCGGCACCCCGCCGGTCGCAGAACACGATCGTGCCGTTCGTGCTGCGTCGGTAGTAGGGCCTGAAAACGTAGCGGGAACGATTCGAGCGGATCGTCCCCTGTATCGACGGCGCGTAGCTGAAAAGCAACGACCCGTTCGCATCGGCCTCCAGCAGATCGTCGCCGTCGTCGCCGTCCTCGCCGACGAAAACCACCCAGCCGTGCTCGTAATAGAGATCCGCGCCGCCGCAAGCCCGGCGGTCGGCCGTCTTGCAGACGACGACGGGCGCCGCGCGTTTCGCAGCCTCGCTGCGGGCAAGCTGAATCGACGTCACGAAGGCGTTGACGTCGGCCGTCATCCGGACATCGAGCACGAGCCAGCCGAGGGCCGGTACGGCGATAAACGCAACGACCGTGACGACGGTCAGCGTGACCAGCAACTCGAACAGGGTGAACCCGCGTTGCCGCATCGTCCCGGCTTCCTTCGTCCCTGAAGGCATGCACTAGACGCGACGCCGGGCGACCTGCCAATGATTGTAATTGCCATTTTCGGGCGTATACTTTCAACCGCCTGATTTGACTGAGGATCTCAAATGGAGCGGGACGCCATTTCGAAGCTTTTGACGCGGCACGGGTTGCAGGTCACGTCACAGCGTCTCGACATCGCCGAGTACGTGCTCGGCCGGCCTCAGCACGTCTCCGCCGAGCAGATCCTGGCAGCAATGCGCGAGCGCGGCTCGCGCGTGTCAAAGGCGACGGTCTACAACACGATGAATCTGTTCAGCGCGCAGGGGCTCGTACGCACCGTCGAAGTCGATCCCGAGCGGCTTTATTACGATTCGACGACGGAGCCGCATCATCATTTCTACAACGTCGATACGGGCGAGCTGACCGACATCCCTTCCGATCGCGTGCATCTGGCGCTCGATACGGACCTGCCCGAGGGCACCGAGCAGGACGGCGTCGAAATCGTCGTTCGCGTTCGTTCGGCCGTGCACTAGCGCGCGCGGCGCGCAAGGCCTCTCTTTACCAGCGCTCGTCGAGCGGCTTCGCGGGATCGGCCGTGATGTTCAGGATGGCGCAATGATGATACGAGAAATCGCCCTCCCGAACGCCGGGATGCTCGGCCATGAACTGGATGACCTGAAGGAAGCAGCCTTCGCAGTCGATGTTCGGTATCTCGATCTCGGTTTCCCGCATGCCCGTATAGCGCTCGTTGTGCTGCCATAGGCCGTCGACGAGGATCGGCGGCTCCGGATTCTCCTCGATGACGGCAGACTCGGAGCGCGGACCGCGCTCGGTTTCCCTGATCATCGCCACGGGGTCGTCCGGGAGCCAGTTCGGCCGGCGGGCGAGGGCGATGCGGAAGTGGCCCGGATGGTAGATCGTCTCGTCGACGACGAGCCTGAGCGGCCCGCCGCCTCGCACCTCGGTTACGGCGCCCGTTCGGGTGCCGGGATCGGCGATCGTGCCGCCGCAGGGGGCGAGCTTCTGCGGATCGCCACGCTCGTCTTCCTCGATCCAGGAAGCAGGCTCGAGCAGCTTGAAATGCGCCTGCGCCGCCGTTGAGGCCAGCGCCAGGACAGCAGCTAAAGTCAGTCTCTTCGATACCGGGCTCATGATCCGCGACTCCTTCGGGGACATCGATCGAGTCCCGTTATGGTAACGATTCTGTGGCCTTTTCGGCGAAATTGTGGCGCTATAGTAACCGGGCTTTCGATGGGTCGGGGCAGAAGACAACCATGCGCACGACAGTTTCGCTCGTTGGAGTCGCGATCGCGATGCTCGCGCTGGTCGCCTGTGGTGGTGGCGGCGGCGGTGGCGGCGGCGCGCCCCCCGGCGGCGGTGGCGGCAGCAGCACGGCCTGGGTGCCCGGCGTGTTTCCGCCGGCCGCCAACTTCAAGGATCTCTGCGAGAACCCGCGCTCGGGCACGAATCCCTCGTCGGGCGCGCCCTGGCCTGACATTCAGGGTGACACCGTCGACGAGAACAACTGGCTTCGATCCTGGAGCAACGACACCTATCTTTGGTACGACGAGATCGCCGACGTCGATCCGGCGAGCTACAACGATCCCGTCGACTATTTTCTCGATGAGCTCAAGACGTTTGAGCTCACACTTTCCGGCACGGAGAAAGATCAGTTCCACTTCGTTTACGATACCGACGAGTGGATCGCGCTGTCACAGTCCGGCGTCTCGCTGGGGTACGGGTTCAACTGGGCGATCGTTTCCGCTGCGCCGCCGCGCGAAATCGTCGTCATCTATTCGGATGCCGGGACGCCGGCGGCCAACGCGGGATTCGGTCGCGGTGACAGGATCCTGTCGATCGATGGCGTCGATGTCGTCAACGACAATACGCAGGCGGGCGTCAATACGATCAATGGCGCCCTCTTCCCGGAAACGGTCGGCGAGTCGCACGAGTTCGAGATCGAGGATCTCGGAACGAGGAGCGTCACGGCGCACCAGCTAACGGCCGGCCAGGTCACTTCCGTCCCGGTGCAGCACGTGCAGACTGTGGCCTCGCCCGGCGGCGCGACGGTCGGCTATCTTCTTTTCAACGATCACATCGCGACGGCCGAGCAGGCTCTGATCGACGCCGTCGAGACGCTCGCGAATGTGCCTGGCGGTATCGACGATCTCGTCCTCGACATTCGCTACAACGGCGGCGGCTTCCTCGTGATCGCGAGTCAGCTCGCCTACATGATCGCAGGGGAGACGGCAACGACGGGGCGCGTCTTCGAGGAGACCGAGTTCAACGACAAGCATCCGACGATCAATCCTGTCACCGGCGCCGCGATCATGCCGTTGCCTTTCGTCGGCGAGACCGTCGGGCTGTCGGCTCCGGCGACCAATCCGCCGACGCTGCTGCCGACGCTCGATCTCGACCGCGTTTTCGTGCTGACGGGCGGGTCGACGTGCTCCGCCAGCGAGTCGGTGATCAACGGCCTGCGCGGCGTCGGCATCGAGGTCATACAGATCGGCACGACGACCTGCGGCAAGCCCTACGGCTTCTATCCCACGGACAACTGCGGCACGACGTATTTCACGATTCAGATGCGCGGCGCGAACGATGCCGGCTTCGGCGATTACGTCGATGGATTCACGCCGAGCGGATCGACGTCGGGCACGCCGGTCCAGCCGCCGGGCTGCGTCGTACCCGACGATTTCGAGCACGGTTTCGGCGATCCGGACGAGGCCCGCCTCGCGACGGCCTTGTATTATCGCGACAACTCGGCCTGTCCCACGTCGCCACTGTCACCCAAGGTCAGCGGGCTCAGCAAGACCGAGGCGAGCGTCACGGCGGAGCCATTGATCGTCAAGCCCGAGGGGCTGACCAACCGCATTCTCGGATACTGAGATGTCCCGCCCGTCGAGAGCCTTGGTCCCGTTGCTTGGGCTTGGAGTTGCGGCCTGCAACGGTCCGCCGACGCCGGCCGATACGCCGGCGCTGATCGCAAGGCCGACGCCCGAGAGCCACGCCGAGATATTGCGCGTGCTCGAGCAGGCGCTCGGCCCGCGCGAGATCCGGATCGCGCCCGACGTGCTGACCGAGGTCAGCATCCTGGCGCTGGAGCAGGGCGATCCGGGCAGTCCGGCGCGCGGCCGCGTGCTCGAGATGCCCGAACGATTCGAGCTCGTTCTGAGCAGCGGCCGCTGCTATCTGATTCGAAGCACGACGCAGGATCGCTTCGCGCTCGAGCAAACCGAATGCGTCCCCGCCGAACGTTGATCCTCGCAATTCGATCCGCGACCTGTGGGGCGGGATCCGCCTCAGAGGGCCGCTGACGCGGCGATGTCGGATAGGCGCTGAAAGCGCTCGATGTTCGGCGCGGGCTGCATGACGCCGGCCGACAGGCAGACGAAGCTCAAATCGAGCTCAGGGTCGACCCAGAACAGCGTGCTGCCCGAGCCGTAGTGGCCGAAAGTGCCGGGCGTCGTCAGCGTGCCGAAGAGGTTTGGGCAGACCTTATCGCCGCGAAGCCCGAAGCCGAGCCCGATGTAGGCCGGATACGGTTCCCAGCCGTGGTTGATGGCGATCGACTTGTAGAGCTCGTTCGGCTTGTCGGCCGTCCAGTTTCTGGTTGCGAGCCTGAGCATGGCGCGCGATACGATGCGATGGCCGTCGAGCGCGCCGCCCAGGCGAAGCATCTCGGCGAAACGCAGCAGATCCGGGACCGTCGAGACGCCGCCCACCCATGGCATCTCGGCGTGCTCTTCCTTGAATGCACCCTGGGGCCCGAGATTCGAGCGGCCGAGATGATCCTGCGGCGGCTTGCCGCGAAAATCCGGAAAGATGTGCCGCGCGGCGAGATCCTTGCGCAGCCCGATTGCCGTGCCGTTCATGCCAAGCGGCGTCAGCACCTCGTCCTCGAGGAGCTCGCGATAACTTCGGCCGTCGGGATCGCATCGGCGCACGGCCTCGCCCATCAGCGCATGGTGCACGAGCGGGGAATAATGGACGCGCTCGCCGGGCGGCTCGAGCGAGCGGATGTTTGCGCAGATCGCTTCGATGATCTCGTCGAGGCGATCGATACACATGCCGGGCTTCGGAATCCAGACGGGCGGCAGACCGGAGGAGTGCGTCAGCAGGTGAAAGAAGGTCACTGTCTCGCGCATGCCGCCTTTGAACTCGGGGATGATCTCGCTGACGCGTGTCGTCAGCGCGAACTGACCGAGCTCGATGGCACGGAAGACGAGGGCGTTGGTAAAGGCCTTGGTCAGCGAGAACAGCGAGAAGACCGAGTCCTGCTTCAATGGGATCGTCTTCGCCTCGTCGCCGTGACCGATCGCTTCGGCGAGCCCGATCTCGCCGTGGCGCGCCACGGCGATGACGGCGCCGAAATAGCGATCGTCGGCAATGTCGGATTCGATCGTCGCCTTCAGATGGAGCAGTCGCTCTCGATCGAGGCCGGGCATGGCTTGAGTCACGGGCAGCTCTTCAGCTTTGTGGTTCGCGCGCCGGGTCGCTTCCGGCGACGCAATGGTACTATGCGCGGGCCTTCGGGCCAGAACAACAAGCGATCGGGGGGACCATGAGCACGGACAGTTCGTCGCGCGACGCGGCGGTCAGGCCGCGGTTGCTGAGCTATGAGAACGGCATCCTGCTGTTGCTCGGCTTCACGTTCGGTCTCGTTTTCTTCGATCGCAACGCCGTCGGCGTGCTCGGCACCTACATCATCGAAGACCTCGGTCTGACCAACGAGCAGTACGGTCTGCTCGGCTCCGGTCTCGCGCTGGCATGGGCGCTCTCGGCGTACCTCGTTGCGGCCTGGTCCGATGTGCTTCGTGCGCGTAAGCCGTTCGTCCTGGTCTCGATTCTCGTCTTCTCGGTCTGCTCGGCTATCTCGGGGCTTGCGACATCGTTCGCCTTCCTGCTCGCCGCCCGCATCCTGATGGGCATCGCGGAAGGACCGTTCCTGCCCGTCTGTCTCTCGATCATGAACGTCGAGTCGAGCCCGCATCGCCGCGGCCTCAATGCCGGCATCATGCAGAACGTGTTCGCGGCCTTGATCGGCACATCGCTCGCGGGGGTCATCCTGACCTGGCTCGCCCAGATGTTCGACTGGCGCGTCACGTTCCTCCTGACCGGCATTCCGGGGCTGATCTGTGCGCTTCTGGTCTTTCTCTACCTGAAGGAGCCGGCCCGCGCCCCGGAAGCGGAAGCCGGCCAGCAAGCGCACCGGATCGGCCGGGGCGCGCTGGCCATGCTGAAGGAGCACAACATTCGCGTGTGCTGTGTCATCTCAATTTTCATGGTGTCATGGTTTCTCGTGGTGCTGATCTTTCTTCAGCCAACGCTCGTGGCCTTTCGCGGCTTCACCGAAGGGCAGTACGCCTTCGCCTTCTTCGTCATGGGTCTCAACGCCGCCATCTTCGGCTTCCTCGTGCCGGCGATCTCGGACTACGTCGGCCGCAAGCCCGCGATGATCGTGTTCTGCTTCATGGGCATGGTGGGGCCGATCGCGGCGCTCTATTTCGGCGGTCCGCTATGGGGGCTCGCGGCGTTGCTCTTCGTAGGCTGGAGCGGTACCGGCGCGTTCCCGCTATTCATGGGCGTCGTGCCGGGTGAGACGGTACCCCGCGCATTGGCCGCCTCGTCGATGGGGCTCGTCGTCATGGTCGGCGAGCTCGTCGGCGGCGTCGCCATGCCGTGGATCGCCGGCCGCGTCGCCGACGAGACGAGCCTGGCCGCGCCAATGACGATCGCGGCGGCCTGCGCCTTCTGCGGCGGCGTCGCGGCGCTGTTCCTGAAGGAGACGGCGCCGCGCAAGATCGGAACGACGTCGGCTTAGCGTCGGCGTAGGGTCAGACCCCTTCAGGTTAGCTTGCGAACCTGAAGGGGTCTGACCCTAA
>DATKCK010000006.1:0-12904 GCA_035513215.1 Gammaproteobacteria bacterium
GCTTCGATCGACGTGGCCTGGCTCGAGCTGACGCTGCGACTTCAGGCCGAAGCTCTGCCGCGCGCAGAAGTGCTACTCGAGCTCGCGGGCGCGCTCTCGATCGCAATTGCCGATGGCGGCGACTCGCCGATACTGGAGCCGGAGCCGGAAACGACGCCGCTCTGGCCGACGGTGCGGCTGCGCGCCTTGTTCGACGAAGGTGCGGACCTGACCGCGATCGGCGCCTTGCTGCGGCCCATCGTCGAAGGCGAGCCGAAGATCGAGCGGCTCTCGCAGGCGGCGATCGGCGCGAGAGCGGCGGCGCCGATCCTCCCGATCGATATCGGGCCGAGACTCGCGATCGTTCCGGCCGACGCGCTGGCCGATTCCGATCAGCGCGCGCTCGGCCTCCATCGCGCGCTCGGCCTCCATATGGGACTTGCTTTCGGCACGGGCCTGCACCCGACGACGCGGCTCTGTCTCGACTGGCTCGAGCGCGAGCTCGAGCCAGGCATGAGCGTGCTCGACTACGGCGCAGGATCGGGCGTGCTCGCGCTCGCGGCGCTCAAGCTCGGCGCGGCCCGCGCGACGGCGATCGATACCGAGCCGCAGGCGCTGACCGCGGCCAGGCGCAATGCTGAGCTCAACGGGCTTGCGGCGCAACTTTCGATCGGCCCGCCCGAAACGCTCGGCACCGAGCGCTTCGACCTGATCCTGGCCAACATCCTCGCGCGGCCGCTGATCGAGCTCGTCGGCAGCTTTGCGGACAGCCAGCCGGCGGGCGGACGCATCGTTCTTTCGGGAATCCTCGTCCCGCAGCTCGACGAGATCGAATCGTGCTACGCGGCCCGCTACGAAGCGTTCGCGAAGCACGAGCTTGCGGGCTGGGGACTTCTGACCGGCACGCGCCGGGCGGTATGATCGGCCCGTGATACTCGTCACCTCCTGTCCCGAATGCACGACGACGTTCAGGATCTCCGTCGGAATCCTCGAGAAGGCCGGCGGCCAGGTTCGCTGCGGTCGTTGCGCCAGAATCTTCGACGCCAATGCCAAATTGCGCGAGGTCGAGGAATCGGAGATCGAAGCGAGGCCCGCCCCCGCATTCAAGTTCGAGCTGCAACCGGATCCCGAGATCGGATCGCCGGCCGAGTCCGAGGACAGGGATAGCCCCGAGCGCGACGACGTGCTCGCCGACGCCGACGACGCGCGCGACGACGAGCCGCCACAGCCCCGCGCGGAACCGGGCGCCGCGGCCGCGCCGGCCGCCGTAATCGGGCCGGGCTCCTCGGTGAAGCGGTCCGAGCCGGGAACGGCGGCGGCCGAGCCCGAGCACATCGTGCTCGAGACCCTGACCGGGACGCACGAATCGCCCGGAACCGGCGAGTCGCATGCGGCAGACGAGTCGTCCGCAACGCGCGAGTCGCGCGAGCTGCCCGACTGGCTCCTGCCTGCGTCCGAGTCGCAACCGCCACGGACACAGCTCTGGGCGGTCGGCGTCGCGCTCGCGACACTGGCGCTCGTCGGACAGCTCGTGCATCACTATCGCGCAGAGCTCGTCGCACAGCCTGCGATCGGCCCGGTGCTCGCGCTCGCCTATGCCGGCTTCGGCGCCGAGCTTCAGCCACCCGTCGATCTCGACCAGTACCGGTTGCAGGAGCTGACCGCCGTAGCCGAGCCGTCGGGTGAGGAGCAGGGATGGCTCGTCATAGAGACGCGCGTGCACAACAACGGCCCCAGCGTCCAGCCTTACCCGCACATCTTCGTTCGACTGCTCGACCGCTGGGAAGACACGGTCGCGGCCAGATACTTCGCGCCGGAAGAATACGCCGTGACATCGATACCCGACGTCGATCGCATGAGTGTCGGCAGCACCGTCGATGCTCAGTTCATCATCATGGATCCGGGCCCGAGCGCCACCGGATTCGAGCTCGAACTCTGCTTCGAGTCGTCGCGCGGTTTCGAATGTGAGTCGGACGACGCCGGCGAGTAACTCGCAAAAATTTGCTTCGCAAGTTTTTCAAGCATGTTATTATCGTCGACCGCTCCGAGTGTTCGGCCTCATCGAAAAGAAGAACGTGGCGACGAGACCCAGCAAGAAGAAATCCCGCAAGAAACATTCGCCCAAAGCGGCAAAGGTCGGAGTCAGAAAGAAGACCTTGGGTACCCTGACGGGCGAGGCGCTCGACGGCTACTTCAGCAAGCTCAACGGACATAAACCGGGCGATCTCTACCAGCTCGTTCTCGGCGAGGTGGAGAAGCCGCTGTTCAAGGCGGTGCTGCAATACACGAACGGCAACCAGAGCGAAGCAGCCGAGATATTGGGGATCAACCGCGGCACGCTGCGCAAGAAGCTCAGAAGTTACAACCTGTCGCCTTGATGAGCCCGGCTGCACCTCGCCGAGCCGTGATCAGCGTTTCCGAAAAAAAGGGGCTCGTGCCGTTCGCCGAGGAACTGGCAGCGCTTGAGTTCGAGCTCGTCTCCACCGGCGGCACGGCGCGGCTTCTGCGTGAGGCGGGCCTTACGGTCACGGGCGTCTCGGAGGTCACCGGCTTCCCCGAGATCATGGACGGACGCGTCAAGACGCTACACCCGAAGATTCACGGCGGGCTCCTGGCCCGCGCGGGTATCGACGATGCGGTCGCGGCCGAGCACGGCATCGGCCTGATCGATCTCGTCGTCGTCAATCTCTATCCTTTCGCGAGCGTCATCGCGGACCCGAAGAGCAGCTACGTCGATGCCGTCGAGAACATCGACATCGGCGGGCCGGCGATGATCCGCGCGGCTGCGAAAAATCACGCGCGCGTCCTGACTGTCGTCGACGTGTCGGACTACGAAGCGGTGCTCGACGCCTTCAGGCAGGGCGAGCCGTCGCTCGAGCTGCGCAAGCGTCTGTCGGCGAAGGCCTTCGCGCACACGGCAGCCTACGACGCGATGATCGCCGACTACCTCGAAGAGCAATCGGGCGACACGGAAGAATTCCCCGAGCGAATGATCCTGAGCCTGAAGCGAAAGCGGAGGCTCCGCTACGGCGAGAACCCGCACCAGAAGGCAGCGGCCTACTCGATCGGCGCCGGGGCCCCGGCATCCGTGATCGGAAGCCTTCAGCTTCAGGGCAAGGAGCTTTCGTTCAACAACCTCGCCGATGCAGACACGGCGCTGCGCTGCGTCCTGTCCTTCGCCGAGACGGCCTGCGTCATCGTCAAGCACGCGAACCCCTGCGGCGTCGGCCAGGCCGATACGCCGGCCGACGCCTACGCCAAGGCTTATGAGGCCGACCCGACCTCGGCCTTCGGCGGCGTGATCGCCTTCAATCGCGAGCTCGATCAGGAAACGGCGGCAGCGATTCTGGACCGGCAGTTCGTCGAGCTCATCGTCGCGCCGCGCGTCGCCGAAGCGGCGCTGTCTCGCCTCGCCGCGAAACCGGACGTCAGGGTTCTGGCCGCGGGCCAACCCGGACGCCTGCCTCGGGCACTCGCACTGGCGTCGATCGAGGGCGGCGCGCTGGTGCAGGAGATCGACCGCGGCAGCGATCCCGGCGAGAGCCTCGACGTGGTCACTCGATGCCGGCCGACGGCGGAGCAATCAGCGGATCTGAGGTTTGCCTGGCGCGTCGTCCAGTTCGTCAAGTCGAACGCGATCGTCTTTGCCGCGCGCGGCCAGACGCTCGGCATCGGTGCCGGTCAGATGAGCCGCATCATGAGCACTCGCATCGCGGCGTGGCAGGCCGCCGGGTTCAGCCACTCGCTCGACCAGGCCGTGCTGGCATCGGACGCGTTCTTTCCGTTTCGCGACAACGTCGATCTCGCGGCCGAGCACGGCATACGCGCGATAATCCAGCCCGGCGGCTCGCGCCGCGACGACGAGGTGATCGCCGCTGCCGACGAGCTTGGCATCGTGATGGTGTTCACGGGCCACCGGCACTTCCGGCACTAGGATCCGGCCGCGCGATGAACGTGCTGATCGTCGGCGGCGGAGGACGCGAGCACGCGCTGGCATGGAAGGCCGCGCAATCGCCGCTCGCCGACGAAGTGCTGATCGCGCCCGGCAATGCCGGCACGGCCGCCGAACCTGGCGTGCGCAACGTGTTTGTTTCTGCAACCGACGTCGACGCGCTGCTCGCGCTGGCAAAGGCCGAATCGGTCGGCCTGACGATCGTCGGTCCCGAGCAGCCGCTCGTCGAAGGTATCGTCGACCGGTTCGAAACAGCCGGCCTGACCTGCTTCGGCCCGCGCGCCGACGCGGCACGGCTCGAGGGATCGAAGGCCTACACCAAAGGCTTTCTGGAACGCCACGGCATCGCAACGGCCGCCTACGCGCGGTTCACCGACTCGAAGTCCGCGCTCGACTATCTGCAGGCGCAGCGGCTTCCGATCGTCATCAAGGCCGACGGTCTCGCCGCGGGCAAGGGCGTCGTCATCGCCGCGACGCGCGAGCGTGCCGAAAGCACGGTACGCGAGATGCTCGACGAATCGCGCTTCGGCGACGCCTCGACCGAGATCGTCATCGAGGAGTTCCTGACCGGCGAGGAAGCGAGCTTCATCGCGCTCGTCGACGGCACCGACATCCAGCCGCTCGCAAGCTCCCAGGATCACAAGGCGCGCGACGACGGCGACAAGGGGCCGAACACGGGCGGGATGGGCGCCTATTCGCCCGCGCCCGTCGTGACGCCGGCGATGCACGAACGGATCATGCGCGACGTCATGCTGCCGACCGTGCAAGGCCTCGCGTCCGACGGCATCCGCTATCGCGGCTTCCTCTACGCCGGCTTGATGATCGACGCCGCCGGCACGCCGAGGGTGCTCGAGTTCAACTGCCGCTTCGGCGACCCCGAAACCCAGCCGATCCTGATTCGCCTCGAGTCCGACCTCGTCGACCTTTGCCTCGCCGCCTGCGAGGGCCGCCTGGCCGCTTCCACGATCGCCTGGGATCCGCGCCCCGCCGTCGGCGTCGTCATGGCGAGCGCCGGCTACCCCGGCAGCTACGAGAAGGGCCTACCGATCGCAGGCCTGACCGGCCTCGACACGGATACCCTCAAGGTCTTCCACGCCGGCACCCGACGCGAGGGCGACGCGGTCGTGACCGACGGCGGCCGCATCCTCTGCGTCACAGCCCTCGGCAAGGACGTCCGCGCCGCACGCGACCTGGCCTACTCGGGCGTCGAGAAAATCACCTGGCCCGGCGCCTTCTACAGAAAAGACATCGCCTGCCGCGCGTTGAATCGGGAGCGCTAGACATCACCTAGTACTGAGGGCGGGCGTGCAAGCATGGCGGTCGCAGGCGAGTTCCGCAGCGCCCCACGACTCGCGTGAGACCCCATGCCCTCGAAAGGACTCCGACCCTAATGAACCACGCGCGAGGACTGTCTGAGCCGGCGACCGCCATGCTTGCGCGCACGCCCGCCCCTCTGGAGCGTCCTTACCGCTTCATCGCCTCGAAGAAGTCCGCGTTGGTCTTCGAATCCTGAAGCTTGCTGAGCAAAAACTCGATCGCCGCAAGCTCATCCATGGGATGGAGGACTTTCCTGAGTACCCACATCTTCTGCAGCTCATCCGGCTGCGTCAAAAGCTCTTCCTTACGCGTACCGGAACGATTGATGTTAATGGCGGGGAACACGCGCTTCTCGGCAATCCGGCGATCCAGATGAATCTCCATGTTGCCGGTGCCCTTGAACTCCTCGTAGATCACGTCGTCCATCTTCGAGCCCGTGTCGACGAGCGCGGTGGCGATGATCGTCAGGCTGCCGCCCTCCTCGATGTTGCGCGCGGCGCCGAAGAAGCGCTTCGGCCGCTGCAGCGCGTTGGCGTCGACGCCGCCCGTCAGCACTTTGCCCGACGAGGGCACGACGGTGTTGTAGGCGCGCGCGAGCCGCGTGATCGAGTCGAGCAGGATCACGACGTCCTGCTTGTGCTCGGTCAGCCGCTTGGCCTTCTCGATGACCATCTCGGCGACCTGGACGTGGCGCGTCGCGGGTTCGTCGAACGTGCTCGAGACGACCTCGCCGCGGACCGTGCGTTCCATCTCGGTGACTTCCTCGGGCCGCTCGTCGATCAGGAGCACCATCAGCGTGCAGTCCGGATTGTTCGCCGCGATCGCCGCCGCGATGTTCTGCAGCAGCATCGTCTTGCCGGCCTTGGGCGGGGAGACAATCAGCCCGCGCTGGCCCCTGCCGATCGGCGCGACCATGTCGATGATCCTCGCCGTCAGATCCTCGGTGCTGCCATTGCCCTGCTCGAGCTTGAGCCTTTCGTTCGGAAAGAGCGGCGTCAGGTTCTCGAACAGGACCTTGCTCTTGGCGTTCTCCGGCGCGTCGTGGTTGATCTGGCCGACCTTCAGCAGCGCGAAGTAGCGCTCGCTGTCCTTCGGCGGGCGAATCATGCCCGAGACCGTGTCGCCGGTTCTCAGGTTGAAGCGCCGGATCTGGCTCGGGCTGACGTAGATGTCGTCGGGCCCGGCAAGATAGGAGCTGTCGGACGATCGCAGGAAACCAAAGCCGTCCTGAAGAATCTCGAGTATCCCCTCGCCGTAGATGTTCTCGCCGTTGCGCGCATGCGCCTTGAGAACCGAGAAGATGATGTCCTGCTTGCGCGACCGCGCGAGGTTCTCTAGCCCCATAGACTCGGCGAGCTCGACGAGCTCGGTGGCGGGCCGGGTCTTGAGCTCGGCGAGACTCATTGCGTTCGCCGACTGCTCGAGCTCCTCGGCCGGTATGACGTCGAGATCCTCGTCGTCGGGAAACTCTTCGCGATTCATTTTCTTGCGTCGCGAATTCTTCTTGATGTTGCCTTCCCGTGGCTGCCGTGGGCCGTTCTTGACCCTGGCGCGTGCTGAATTACCCAAGTATCCCCTCACAAATATCGATCCAACAACTGGTGGTTAGCTCGTGCCGAGATGGCGATCGAGGAACGCCCTCAGCTGCGCCTTGTTGACGGCGCCGACCTGTTGGGCCGCAACCGACCCCCCATTGAACAACAGCAAAGTCGGAATGCTGCGAATGTTGTACTTCATCGGCGTGCTCGGGTTCTCGTCGATATTGAGCTTGGCGACCGTCAGCTTGTCGTCGAACTCGGCCGCAATCTCGTCGAGGACCGGAGCGATCATTTTGCAGGGACCGCACCACTCGGCCCAGAAATCCACGAGCACGGGCTTGTCGGCCTGGATGACGTCGGCTTCGAATCCGGCATCGGTCGTCGCAACGATCTGATCACTCACGTTTTAAAGTCCTCCTGCTACGCGATACACCCTGGAGAGTCCGACCTTAAGGATGCGAGAGTGACGGGACCCCGAGGGTCAGGCACAATGTCGTCGCTTTCGTCGAGGCTAGCGGGATTAGTTCGGATAGCTGGGAAAAGCGAGAATTCTCGCCAGTGAGCTTATTTTGGACCCCAGCGGAGAGAATTTGCAAGTTTCTGCATCACCAGACAGCCCCGGCCGCGACGCGGACCGGGCGGTTTCCGGGCTCGGATTCGACGAGCTCGCGCTGGCAGAGGGCCTCAAACGGGGCATTGCCGATGCGGGTTTCGTCACCTGTACGCCGATTCAGGCGGCAGCGCTGCCGATCGCGCTCGAGGGCCACGACGTGGCCGGCCAGGCCCAGACGGGCACGGGCAAGACGGCCGCCTACCTGATATCGCTCTATCAGTACCTCGAGACCCGCCCGGCGCTCAGGGCCGATAAACCGGGCCCGAGGGCCCTGATTCTCGCGCCGACGCGCGAGCTCGCCGTGCAGATCCACAACGATGCGGCGGCGCTCGGGGCGCATCTGCCCTACCGCCTCGGGCTCGCGTTCGGCGGCACGGATTATGACAAGCAGCGGGACCACCTCGCTGCCGGGGTCGATCTCCTGATCGGCACGCCCGGCCGGACGATCGATTTCTTCAAGCAAGGGGTATTCGGGCTCAACAGGGTACAGGTTCTGGTCATCGACGAGGCCGACCGCATGTTCGACCTGGGCTTCATCCGCGACATTCGCTATGTGCTGCGCCGGCTGCCCGATCGCGACCACCGCCAGAATCTCCTGTTCTCGGCGACGCTCTCGCATCGCGTGCTCGAGCTTGCCTACGAGCACATGAACGACCCCGAGCTCGTCCGCATCGAGCCCGACAAGCGAACAGTGGATACGGTCCGCCAGAGCGTCTACTTCCCGGCCAACGACGAGAAGATCCCGCTGCTGATCATGCTGCTCCGGCAAATGGACGCCAGCCGCACGATGGTCTTCGTCAACACCAAGCGCGAGGCCGAGCGGCTCTGCGATCAGTTGACGGCCAACGGCATCGAGGCCGCTGCGATCTCCGGCGACGTCCCGCAGCGCAAGCGTCTCAGCATGCTCGGCCGCTTCCTCGACGGCACCCTGCCGGTGCTGATCGGCACTGATGTCGCCTCGCGCGGGCTACACGTGCCCGACGTCAGCCACGTCTTCAACTACGATCTGCCGCAGGATGCCGAGGACTACGTGCACCGCATCGGCCGCACGGCCAGGGCCGGAGCCTCGGGCGATGCGATCAGCTTCGGTTGCGAGAACTACGCGATCTCGCTGCCCGATATCGAGGAATACCTCGGCCACAAGCTTCCGGTCGCCGAGATCGATCGCGAGGCGCTAGACGCCATCAGAAGCTCGCTGACGATCGCCGCGCCGAGACCGCGCAAGCGGCGCGGCGGCAGCGAGGGTCGCGGGGGCGGGAGGTCCCCGGGCGGCAAGCAACGCGGCAGCCCGAGCCGCGGTGGCCGCGGCGCTGCCGGCGGCAGGGCGGGCAGCGACGACAGTCGCCGCAGCACGGGGAGCGGCGGCGGTGGTCGCAGCACGGGGAGCGGCGGCCGCGGCGCCGGGAGCGGCGGCAGCGAAGCCGGCGCCGCCGACAATCGACCGGAAGGCACTCCGCGCAAACGCCGCCGCAGGCGGCGCCCGGGCCAACAGTAGCCCGCGGCCGGCGGAGCCTCGGGTCAGCCGATCAGGCCCGCCACGCCGTCGACGGCGGCATACTCGTCGATCTGCCGGGCTTTAAGCGTCGTGTCGGGCCTGCTGATCGCGATCGCATGCGCCACGCCAAAGCCCGTGGCTGCACCGAGCACCGCAAGGCTGTCCTCGAGCAGCAGGCAACGCTCCGGCGCTATGCCCTCGGCATCGGCGAGCCGCCGCCAGAAGCTCGCCTGCTCTTTCTCGACGCCATAGTCGTGCGATGAGACGACGGTATCCATCAGCCGATCGATGCCCGTCTGCTCGCACTTGATTGAAAGCGTCACGCGATGCGCGTTGGTCACGAGGACGAGCCGCTTGCGCCGGCCTCTCGCGAGCGCGAGAAACTCGCGCGCCCGCGGCAGATAGCGAATCCTGTGCCGGTGCTCGCGCTTCAACCGCCCGATGTCGAGACCGAGCTCGCCGGTCCAGTGATCGATGCAATACCAGGGCAGCGTGCCGACGACGGCTTCGTAGCGCGCCCTGACCTCCGCCCGCGCCGCCTCCGCCGCCAGCCCCGTCGCGCTCGCGTACGCCTCGGGCACGATCTCGTTCCAGAAAAAGTTGTCGAACGCGAGATCGAGCAGCGTGCCGTCCATATCGAGCAGCAGCGTATCGATATCGGACCAGGGAACCTGTACCTTTGCGCCTTGCTCCATGGGCGCCGAATTCTACCGGAGGTCGCTTCGGCCGATGACTGATCGAACCAAACTGCTCGAAGCCGTGCTCGAGATCGCGATCGAGGCCGGCCGCGCCGTCATGGAAATCTACGATCGCGATTTCGCGGTCGAGCTCAAGGACGACCGCTCGCCGCTGACCGAGGCCGACCGCGCCGCGCACGCGATCATCGTCGAGCGCCTCGGCCGGCTCGAGCCTGCGCTGCCGGTGCTCTCGGAGGAATCGGCCGGGCATGAGGTCGAGAATCGGACGCACTGGGAAGCGTTCTGGCTCGTCGACCCACTCGACGGCACGAAGGAATTCATCAAGCGCAACGGCGAATTCACCGTCAATATCGCGCTGATCGAGCGACATAAGGCCGTGCTCGGCGTCGTCGTGGCTCCGGCCATCGATGCGGCCTACGCCGGGGGCCCTGCGCTCGGCGCTTTCAGGCGGTCGCCTCACGGCCTCGAGTCGATTTCCGTACGGCGCCCGGCCGCCGAGCCCTTGCGGGTCGTCGGCAGCCGAAGCCACCCGGGACCCGATCTTGCGACCTTTCTCGAGGCGCTCGGGCCCCATGAGATCAAGCCCATGGGCTCCTCGCTCAAGATCTGTCTCGTCGCGACCGGCGACGCCGACCTGTATCCCAGGCTCGGACCGACGATGGAATGGGACACGGCGGCCGCCCAGGCTATTCTCATTGGCGCCGGGGGGAGTATGATCGACCTTGAGGGTCAGCCGCTCGCTTATAACACCGGGGAAAGCCTGCTGAATCCGCATTTCCTGGCATTGGGGGACGACATTCGCGATCGGTTGACCTTGTTGCGACAGGGTTAGTGGACGACAAGATCGAAACCGAAGCATTCAGAAGCGTGGAAAGGCTCAGAAATTTGCGCGTTGAGCATCGGGATCTGGATCGCGTCATCGCCGAGCTTGCTGTAGATCCCTCCGTCGATCAGATCATGCTGAAGCGGCTCAAGAAGCGAAAGCTCCTGCTGAAGGACATGATCACGCAGCTCGAGAGTGACCGGATCCCCGATCTGAACGCCTGATCGGAGCTAAGCGGTTTGCGCCAGGACGCGTCATCGCGCCTGCGGGTTAGTTTAGCCATACCCCAATGAATCTGATTGCGGACATCGGCGCCACGAACGCGCGCTGCGCGCTGCTCGACGAGACGGGCCGAATCGTCCGCACCGAAACCTGCCTCAATACCCATTTCGACAGCCTCGAATCCCTGCTGCGGCGCTTCGCGGCCGGCGCAACGCTCGAGCGCGGCGTGCTGGCCGTCGCGGCGCCGATTTCGGGCGACGAGATCACGATGACCAATGTCGAGTGGCGCTTCGGCCAGAAGGCACTGGCCGAGTCACTCGGTCTCGCTTCATTGCGCATCGTCAACGACTTCGAGGCGCTCGCGCACGCGCTGCCGCGGCTTACGGCAGAAAACTGCCATCGGATCGGCAGAGGCGAATCCGATCCACGTGCAACGCGCGCCGTGCTCGGCGCAGGCTCCGGGCTCGGTGTTGCAGCCGCGGTGCCCGATGGCGCGGGCTGGACGGCCGTCGCCGGTGAAGGGGGCCACGTCACGCTGCCGACCCTGTCGGAGGCCGAAGCCTGGCTGATCGCCGACCACGGCGACGCCAACGGCCATTGCTCGGCCGAGCGGCTGCTCTCGGGACCAGGGCTCGTCAGGATCCACTCGAGCCTCGCGCGCCGCGCGGGAGTCGCGGTCGATGCGATCACGGCGGCGGAGATCACGCGAGGCGCCCTCGCGGGCGAGGCGATAGCGAAGCAGACGTACGACGCGTTCTTCGCGCTGCTCGGCACGGTCGCCGGGAATCTCGCGCTGACCGTCGGCGCACGAGGCGGCGTCTATATCGCAGGCGGCGTCGCGCCGCGCGTCGTCGGCCTGCTGGAGCGTTCGGCGTTTCGCGAGCGTTTCATCGCGAAGGGCCGCTATCGGGCCTACCTCGACGCAATCCCGACGCTCGTCATCACGGCGGAGCGGCCGGCCTTCGTGGGCCTCAAGGCGCTGCTCGGCTTCGACTAGCGGTTGCGGCTCGCCGCGCCGGCGCGGGCCTCAGTTGCCGAGCTCCTGGGCCTCGATCTGGCGGCGCCGCTCGGCATCGGCCTCGAAAATGGTGTCCTGTACGCCGCGGGCCCGCTCGATCGGATCGATCGTCACCGGATCGAAGACACTCGTGTCTCGTGCCGCCGCGCGGGGCGTGCCCGCTTCGGGCCCGGCCTCGGATTCCGGTTCCGCGCAGGATGCCAGCAGGACGGCGAGCACGGCGAGCAGCGCTTTCATATGAGCCTCCGGGAACCTACGATGGTCTCGCGGCTCTAGACTATGACAACCCGGAAACCGCCGGACAAGCCGACCAGTTAACAAGAATACGTATCCGCTAAGGATGGGGGACCTGCATGACGAGCGCCAACAAGCCCGTAAACCCAATGCTTGATCCGGTCAAGCTCGTTTGCTGGGCGGGCATCGCCGCCTACATCGTCTGGAAAATCACTGGGCTCGCTCAGGGCGCGACATTCGCCGAGCTGTTCGACTTCGGCAACCCTTCGCTCGCCGGCCTCGCCATCGGCGCCTGCTTCGTCGGGCTGATCCTGCGATCGCCGAAGATCCGGCGCTCGGCAACGCTGATCGAGGCCAACGAGACACGCACCGTCGCCATTTCCTTTCTTTTCGTCTTCATCGTCATGGCCTCCTATTATTTCCTGAGGCCCGTGCGCGATTCGCTTGCCAGCGAGTGGACCGACCCGGAAATCTCGCAGCTCTGGACGATTCAGTTCTTCTTCAGCGCCGCCCTCGTAGCGTTTTACGGTTTCGCCTGCTCACGTATTCGCTTTCGCCTTCTCGTGCCGGCGGTCTACATCTTCTACGCCGTCACCTTCGTGGCGTTCTATTTCGGCGCGTCGTTCGTCGTCGACATGAATATCCCCCTGCCGTTCGGCCTGTCGTTCGTCGTCGACACCGTGCTGATCGACAAGAGCTTTTACGTCTGGGTCAGCCTCTTCAGCCTGTTTCACCTGTCCGTGTTCTGGAGCTTCATGGCGGATACCTTCAGCCGGGAGCAATCGCAACGGCTGTTCGCCTTCATCGCAGCCGGCGCGAGCGCCGGCGCGGCGGCGGGACCGCTCGTGGTCGCCGTGATCGCGGACGACGTCGGCAACGAGAATCTGATGCTGATGGCCGCAGCGCTCCTGGTCATCGTCATCCCGCTGATCTTCTACCTGCAGCGGCTCAAGATCGTCGACCTGCACAACGAGGACGTCCAGGCGGATCTGAGCGCCGCGAAAATGGGCGGCCA
>DATKCK010000007.1:0-61511 GCA_035513215.1 Gammaproteobacteria bacterium
CGCGTCCGTATCCGGACCGATCGAGAAAATTGTAGCCGCGCCCCGGCCGGCCGGCTACCAGCACCGATCCGGCGCAGTGCCGGCGGCGGCACGCGCGCCCGTGTGGGTCAGGCTCAGGGCTCCGCAGCGCGTGTCCGAGGCCTGCCCGTCCTGGGGCGTGGCCACGAGCGTGTACGTCGTCGCACCCGGATTGGCGTCGGTAATCAGATACCATCCGTCGAGCGACGGCATGCCGCCGTCCGCGATGTCGGTCGCCACGCCGCATCCGCCGGCCGTATAGCTGTGAAACCGCGTGAAGCAGCGCTCTAGCTGCTGTGCGGCTGTCAGCAGCATCGTCTTGCCGTCGGCGCGCCGTGACTGCTCCACCTGGCGCTGATAGCCCGGGTACGCGATCGCTACGAGTATGCCGACGATAACGACAGTGACCATGAGCTCGATCAGAGTCATGCCCCGCGCGTGGCGACGCGATACCTCAGTGGAGAGTCGCTCCATATCGATTGCCTCCATTACCGCAATTGCCGCCACGAAGCCCGTGCGCGATCGAACAGGCCCTGCTCGCGCAGCACTTCGACGTTGCCGGACGTGCCGCTCGCGAGCTTAAACTCGTCCTCGCCCGCCGAGATCACGGCCGGCGTGCGCACAATGCCCTCGCGCGAACGAACGCCGCTGACCGGGACGTTTACCGTCGTGCCGTCGGGGAGATCGACGGTGACGAAATCGCCGGAATCGATTTCACCGTCCTCATTGATGTCGAGCGGCGAATCGATGAGCCGCGATCCGCTGACGGCATCGAGCTCCATGATCCAGCTCGAGCCGCCGAACTCGCAGGGATTCGGCGAGGGAATCAGCGTCGGGAAAATGATCCGTCCGCCGCGCAGAATCGGCGATGCAACGACCCGCTCACCCTCGGGCCCGTTGTTCGGGCTTTCGAGATCCAGGTACCAGCCGCGCTTATTGACCCAGTCGACCGGGTCGTTCGTCGTGACTCTGACCTCGAAACTACTGCCCGACGGCGTGCCTTCGAAGACGATCTCCTGCTCCTGGAGCACGGTATCGCGGCTCGCATAGGTGATCGGCTGCGCGACCCCGGTCTTTTCCCAGATGCCATAGAAGGTCTGGATTTGCGGACTGACACCGACGATGTTGTCGTTGGTCTCGAAATATTTGCCCGTACCGAAATAGAGCATGTAGCCCCCATTCGGGTGTCGTCCGATCTCGACCGGACTTGTGATCGGCTGCGGGTTTCCGGCTCCGTCCGTCGCGGTGAACAGCGGCTCCGGCGCGGAGCCCGCCTTGTACTCGGAATCCCAGGTCGAGACGTTGGTCGAGCTGACATCAAACTCCCAGAGGTTTCCGTGCAGGTCGCCAGCGAAGATCGTCCGGATCGTGCGCGTGCCGTCGGCGAGTAGTGACGGCGTCGCCAGCCCATTCGGCGTGCCGACCGAGCCGACACCGGTGTCGATCTTCTTCAAAAGCGTGCCGGTTTCGAGGTCGACGATGAACAGGACGGCGCGATGGTTGTCGCTGTTGTAGCCGTTGCCGAAGACCGCGACCCAGGTGCCGTCCGCCATACGCGCGACGATAGGCTGGCCGATCGTCGCGCCGAGATCGGGGTCCGTGAACTCCCACATGACGTCGGACGGGCCCGTGCTGTGCGGATCGGTCACGTCGAGCGCGTAGACTGTGCGTCCGCCCGCGCCCGTCGTGCCGACGAGCACGCTGGCCCACCGGTCGCCGCCGCGATCGATGTAGGCGTCCCCGACAAAAACGTGACCGTCCACATAGTACCGATGGACGTAATTGTTCTGCATGAGCTCGTTGAGCTCGGGGATGAGCGTGCTCGGAACGTACGCGAATCGCTCGACGCCCGTCTCGGCGTCGAAACCGTGCAGCATGCCATCATTGGCGCCGACATAGATCATCGGCTTCAGGGTCGATCCGTTGGTATCGAGTTTGCTCTGGAGATACGCCTGATAGGTCGCTTGCCCCGGAGTGCCTGAAGGCAGAGCCTCGTAGCCGAAATTCGGCGCGCCGACGAACTGCGGGTCGGAGTTGATAATGTCGCCGAGCGTCGAGCTGCGATTGCGGAAGGTGCCGCCCTGCGAGAGCTCGGTGCTCTGGTCCCCGCGCAGCCAGTCGAGCCGCTCGTCGCCGAGCGTGTCCGCGGTGCCGCTCGGCGTCTGGTTCAGCGCCGCCTGCTGCGTGGCGCTGAGATCGCCCCAGAGGAAATCGATACCGCCAGCCGCGCCCGGCACCGCGCCATCGCGGCTCAGGATGTTGCGGCTCGAGTGATTCGGCACCAGATCCGCCGCATCCCACCGCACCGTCCCGAGCGAGCCGTCGAGCTCGAGCGCGTAGGCGATCAGTTGCCCGGTCCAGTCGTCACTGCGGAACCTCGCCTGATAGATCAGCGTCTCGGTATCGAGGCGCGTCGAGTTGGTCGCGACCGACGATGCGGACGACGTCGTCGACAGGATCTGATTGAAGGCGTTGCGTAGCTGGTCGTTGAGCGTCAGCGCGTTGGTCACGAGGAAGTAGTTGTCCGGCACGCCGTCCGCGTCCTCGTCCCACTCCTCGGTCAGGTCGGGCAGACCGTTGCCGTTGAGGTCCTCGAAGCCGCCCCACTTGGCCGCGTACCAGAGCGGGTCCTTGAGCAGCGTGGCCCCGGAGTTGCCGCTCGGCGTGAAGACCCGCGTCGCGGTGAGCGGCAGATCGACGGCGCAGGCCGCGGGCATCGGTGACGCCGCACAGGCGCCTGGCATGACGGTCGGAGGCGTATCCAGGAAGTAATCCGTGACCGACGACGGATTGTTGCCGCTGCACGTGCCGACGCCGCTGCTGTTGGCCGTGTCACAGTCGCGAACTTCGAGATAGATCCCGTCTGCTGTCGTGCCCGAGATCACGTATCCGAGGTGTTGCTCGATGCTGCCCGCGGCGTATTCGGAGTTCAGCGTGACCGAGATCGTGTTGTCGAGCAGGACGCGGAACTCGTAGCTCACGATCGCGTCCATGTCGTGGTCGGCGCCCTGCTCCACGTCCTCGAAGTTGATCCGAAACTTCCCGTACGGCAGACCGTCGTTCACAAGCGGATCGGCATCGGCCGCGCTCGTGTTTGCGATCGTCTCTACGTAGAAGTCGACGATGGTGTTGGTCGGCTGGAAGTCGCCCTGCGCGCTGCTGATGCCGAAGTTGTTCACCGACTTGCCGAAAGGCACGAGCGTCACGATCTGGCCGGCGACCGGGATCTCTATTCGCGGCAACGGCGAAGCAAGCGCGACGGCGTAGGTGCGCAGCATCTGGTCGCCGTCGGCGGGGGAGAGATCGTTGATGCGGCCGAAGTAGGCCGTGCTCGCGGCGTAATAGCCGCCCTGCTTCGTCGGCTCTTCCGGCGCGAGCCCGCGAATGTTGCCGAAGCTCGACACCGTTTTCGCCGTCGGCGCGCCGTCGTAGAGCGTGCCGACCTGGCCGATGAAATGGCTGCTCGAGCCGCCATACTCCTCGTTCCAGATAGTGTCGCCGAGCGACGAGGCATTGAGGCCGGTGACGTCGCCGCTGAAGCTCGAGAAGGCGCTGCCCGGCACGTATTCCGTATCGTAGGACGGATAGATGCCGCTGATGACGGTTTGCACGGGCGCCGAGCACACCGGGTTCTCGTTGAACGGCTGCTCCCAGCTCGCGACCGAAAGCCCGAGGGCGGCATCCACGGTGCCGCTAGAGGCGATCCCGAACTGGCTCGTCCCGACGCCCTTGTCGGCGAAGTAGCGCAGCGTCTCGTACATCATCTCGGCGATCGGGTTGCCCCAGTCCTTGATCTCGCCGTTGGTGATCGGGCGCGTCGCGATCCAGGCGCTACCGTCGTTGCCCGGCGCGTAGGAGTAGTTGCTGCCGGTGAACTCGGCGATCCGGAAACGGTCGAGCGCGTCGATGATGCCTCCGGAAAGTATGGCGCCATAGGCCGGGTCGATCTCGTCGCTGATGGACCGGATGTTGCTCCGAAGTACACCGCCACGCGTATTGCTCTGGTAGGAGCCGGACAGGAGACCGAAAAGCATCTCGTCCCCCTCGCCAAAGTCCTGGAGCAGGCCGATGGGCTTGTAATTGCCGTCCGGATACGGCTGGCAGTTGGTTTCGATCATCGACGAGTTGCAGACCTGCACGCGCACGCGAAAGTTGGTCGGCGAGACGCTCGAGGAAAGAATCGTGTTGTTGCCGGCCACGGGCCGCTCCTTGCTGACCCATTCCCAGATGCGCTCGGAACGATTCAGCAGCACGCGCAGCAAGGGCCGCGACGTGTCGCTGTTCAGGCTGACGTTCGCGAACAGATGCCGCGTGTTGGAGTTCGGAATGCTGTAGGGCGTGTAATCGCTGATGTCGTAGCCGTCGCGCGCGACACTCTGGTACTCCTTGCCCCAGGAGTGTGCGTCCTGCGGAATGTACGATCGCTGGAGCACCGTCAGGCTGTCCGTATCGGTGCTGCGGCGCCCGCCATAGAGGACTTTGCGTAGCGCATCCATGCGCGACGTCGTCAGGTAGTTCAAAAAGTCGCCGCTCCAGTTTCCGCTACAGGTCTTATCGGCGGTCGTCGAAGACGGGTTGAAGCGATTCTGACTCGAGTCGTAGGTGTAGCACTTGTACGAATCAAAGTAGCCGTAGTAGTCGATCTGGCCCGGCTTGTAGCCGACGTCGGGCGTCCCGTCACCATCGAGATCCGAGGCATCGTTGTAGGCCTCGTAGTACAGCGTGTGGTCGCGCCCCATGACGAGCATGTTCAGCGGCGGCACAGCTCCCGGGAGGAACAGCGGCGTGTCGGAGATGTCGAGGTCGGCCCATGCCGAGCTTACGCACAGGATCCAGCCGATAGTCATACCGGCAAGCACAGTGGTAATTCTTCGCTTTGGTCTCATTCTCGTTCCCTCGAGCGATTCCCTTCGCTCAGCGGCGATAGGTGATTTGGAGCACGCTCACGGCATCCGTCGTGCCACCCACGGCGCGTGCCGTTACGCGATAGAAGCCGACCTCCGGCAGGGCGCCGAAGCGCAGGCTGCCGCCTGCCACAGGCACCGGGGGCAACTCCTCGATGACGTACTGCGGATCGGCCGCGACGCCGACAATAGTCGCGGCTGTGGCACTGTTGCCGGCCCAGTCGTAGGTCTTCCAGAATGACGGTTGACCGGCATCAGCCTGCATCTGAAGTAGCCCGCCCGTGCCGCCGAAAACCGGGAGCGCCGCCTGTTGCAGCACCTGCTCGCCTTCGCGCAGCGCCGACTCCGCGGCCTGGAACGCGAGGTTGCTGTCCCGCAGACTGCCGGCCATGCGCTCCTGAAGATTCGTCGTGCGCATCGCGCCGACGCCGAGCAGTGTCAGCACGACGAGGAAAATCAGCGCTACGATCAGCGCGGCACCACGCTCGTTTCTGGGGCTCATGGCAGTCGATTCCTCACAGCAACCGTCGTCGTGAACACATGGCGTTCACGGCGATCGTCGAATGGATCGAATATCGTCCCGTTGACGTCGTAGGTCCGGTCATCGGTCTCGGTCCCGTACTCCTCCGGCGAGCGCATGACGAGTGATATCCGCACCGTGACGACCTGGTTCCAGTCGGCGACGGCGTCGGCCGTGACGTACTGATCGACGGCACCGTCGAGCGCCGCATCGATGCCATAGAGCACCTGCATCGTCTCGACGGAGGAGACGAGCTCCTCGGCCACGAGCGCAACGACCGATGCAGAGGTTCGCTGCAGGCGCTGCTGCATGAGCGCGGGCGGCCCGCCGCCCGGCGGCGACCCGACGTAATAGATCCAGGTCTCCCCGCGCATCAGCTCGGCGCCGGGGCCGTACTGCTGGTCCGAGCCCCACGGCGTCGGCGACTGGTTTCCCGGCGTCATGCTGGCCGCATGGGCGATATTGATTCGGCCCGCGGCTACGCCCTCGTCGATGTTGGTCATCTGGAACACGGACGCCTTCTGACAGTCGGACACGATGCCGATCTCGCCTTCGAAGTAATCGTCAGACGTCGCATCGACAAAGATCTGTGCCGAGTCGTTGTAGGGGCTCACGAGTGCGTGGGTCGCGGCGCTCACGTTGCGTATCACGAGCACGTCGCTGGTCGGAAGAACGCTACCGATGAGATTGGCGGCCAGATTCGGCGACCAGTCCGTGCCCGCCGTCGAATTCGCGGGATCGCTCGTCGTCGGGGCAATCGTCTGGCCCGGCCCCGTGCCCGACGCTTCGAAACCGCGCATCCCCTCACTGAAGTCGAACGCCAGCGATCCGACGCCACCGTTGAGGTTATTGGACATAGGGATGTCGGACACGCAGCCGAGATAGCCGGCCATCCGCGTCCGGAAGTTCAATGTGTCGAGCGCGAAGCGGCCATTCTCCTGAAGGCGCGACAAACCGTCGTTGAACTCGTATGAAGCACGATTGGCCGCGAACACCTGGAGCACGCCGCCCGTGATCAGAAGCCCGAGCACGAGCGCGACCATGAGCTCGACTAACGTGACGCCGCGCTGCCGACGGATCGATCTGGTCGTAAGCAATGACATATTCATAGGCTCGTCGTCATCTCGAAGATTTCCGCTGCCGCCTCACCGCGGCTGTCGTCCCAGCTGACGCCGATCGTCACGGTGTTGCCGTTGCGCACGATTCGACCGATGCCCGCGGGCAGCGAGCAAGCGAGCCCGCTTTGCCAGCCGGACAGGTCGCGCGCGGCCACGGTCGCGCCGGCGACGGCACCGCAGACGGGCGCAGGGCTCGGGAACGTGGCAACGTCATAGGAGCCGTCGAGCGCCTCGTCGCGATTGGCTCGCATGCGGTCCGCCATGTCGTAGGCCAGCGTCGTCGCCTGCGAACGAAGGTAGGCGCCGTAGTTGAAGCGCGATGTCGTCGCCTGTAGCGACGCTAGGCCGAGCAAACCGATCGACAGCACGAGCAGCGCGACCAGCACCTCGAGCAGCGAGAAGCCGCGCGCTTTCGATCGCGTCTGCGCAAGACGGCTGGCCGGGCTCATGAGCACGCCACCCTGGCGACGGAAGCACGGCCGACAGCGTTGATCTCGACGTCGCGGGCGACATCGCCCGTGCAGTCTTCGATCTGCATGTAGAAGGTGATCGGGAACGCCTGCGTCGTTCGCGAGTCGCCTCGCGGCAGGAAGCGAACCCAGGCGAGGTTGACGTCTGCACCGCCGGACCGGGTCACGACCGATGCCTCGCCAACCGGAGCGGGCCACACGCCGAGCACCTCCGACACGACGGGCGTGGCCGTATCGGTGGCCGCGTCGTCGACGAAGACGATCCAGCCGTCCTCCCAGGTGCCGCCGCAACTCGTGCCGTTGCTGCTGCGGCAGATGCTGACGCGGTCGCTGCGGCGAACGGCTTCGCTGCGCGCAATGGTCAGCGCCGAGACGAGCTCGTTGGCGTTCGTCGCCGCGCGATTGTTACGCACGATACTCAGGTAACTCGGCACGCCGGCGGAAAGAACGATCGAGACGACGAGCAGTGTCGTCATCAGCTCGAGCAGGGTGAAGCCTGCCGCGCGTCGGCACCGTCGTGTGTCACTCGTCCTTCTGGTCATAGCATGCCCGCAACTCTTGAAACGCCGGGCGATACTAGGAGTCGACGGAATGCCGTGTCGGGACGCGGTTCACACACGGGCTGTCGGCGGGCCCGGTTTCCGATGAGCGGCGGAGCAGACCGGACGGGCGGCGTTTCTGCTGCCCGCAGCGCCGTGTGGTAGCCTTCTGCAATGGATCGGACAGCGTCGGGATGCATTATGTCCGGGCTTTCCCGCGGCTTCGTTGCGGGCGTGGCCGGCACGGCGCTGACGCTCGCTTCCGTCTCGCCGCGCGCAGCCGTGCTCGAGCCGATCGAGATCGGGCTCACGAGCGGCGGCGCCGTCATCGGCGCATCGAGGGTCGAGGCCGGCAGCAGCCGGGCGCCGACCGTCGTTCTGGTCGGCGGCCTTGGCGGTGACGGCGCATCGGCGCGCGCGCTGCGCGAAGCGGCCGAGGCGTATGCCGCCTTGGCCGACGCCGAGCGCCCGTTCGCGCTCGTTGCAATTCCGGTTGCGAATCCCGAGCGGCAGGCGCTCGTCTTTCCGCCGGTCGGCCCTGCCTACAGGGAGAACGCCGAAGCGCACGCACTCTGGCGTTGGCTCAGCCTCGCCGCGCCCGATCTCGTGCTCATTGCCGGAGACGATGACGCGGGCCTCGTGAACGCGCTTTCGACGTCCGACGTCGCGGGCGTCGCGCCGATACCGGCGCGCCGTGTCGAAACCGGCGGGCCGCTGCTCGACGCCATTCCGTCGGATATCGGTGCCTCGCCGGCCAGGCTCGAGATCGAGGCTCGCCGCGGGCGCACGCCGCGCGAGCTCGCGGAGCAACTCGCGCCGATCTACGGCCAGGGTTTCGACCCTCCGATCTACATCGACGGCATGGCGCTGATCGCTCACCTGATGCTCGGGAACGCCGATCACGTCGAGCGGCTCGCCGAGCCTTACGTCGACGGCACGCGCGACAGCCTCGGCGGACGTTTCGGCGTCTCCTCGCTCGTGCTGGCCGGGCACCTCGTCTTTGCCGAGCTCGCCACGCGGACCGGCGATCCGCGCTATCTCGAGCGCGCCCGCGCCGCCGCCGACCTCGCGTTCACCGACGAAGGTGAAATGCTCGAAGCGATGCCGGGTCACGGCGAGATGAGCGACGCGATCTTCATGGGTGCGAGCATCCTCGCCTACGTCGGCGAGCTCACGGGCGAGCGCCGCTATTTCGACATGGCGGCCCGCCAGATCGATTTCATGAACGCGCTCGTCAAGCGCGACGACGGGCTCTACCGCCATTCGCCGCTGACCGACGCCGCCTGGAGTCGCGGCAACGGTTTCGCGGCCATCGGGTACACGCTGACGCTGAGCAAGCTGCCGGCGGACCATCCGGCAAGGGAGCGGTTGCTCGGCGAGTATCGCGAGCTCATGAGAACGCTGGCCGGCTGGCAGAACGAAGACGGCACGTGGCGTCAGGTCATCGATCATCCCGGGGCTTATCACGAGACCTCGTCGACGGCGATCATCGGCTTCTCGATGCAGCGCGGCCTCGATCGCGGCTGGCTCGCGCCCGCGGAATTCGGCGATACCGTCGAGCGGGCCTGGCAAGGACTCCTGGCGCGAACCGACGGCGACGGCGGCTTCATCGACGTCAGCGAATCGACGAACAAACAGCCTTCGCTCGAGGATTATCTGATGCGCGAAGCGCTCGCGGGACGCGATCCGCGAACCGGCAGCTTCGTGCTATTGTTCGCCGCCGAGCGTGGCGCCGCGGACTTTGACTGAACTAACGACGGTATAGACAACATGACAACGAAATCCCGCATCGCCTCGGCCCTCACGTTGAGCTTCGCGGCAGCGGCCGCCGCCGCCCAGAGCCCCTCTTCCGCCTTCGATCGCGGCACGAGCCTGCAGGCCTGGCAGGACCCTGGCCTTCCTGCTCTGCTCGAGACCTGCCGGACCTCCCCTGCGATCCGTCCGATCGGCGGCAGCGCATCGGCCGAGGCCGCGCCCCCGCCCCCGCCCGCGCTGCCGACTTCGGGCGAGATACCGGGGGTCATCGCCGGCGGCGCGACCTGGAAGGTCGTCTGGGCGTGGGAGGGCAACAATGCCGACGGCCCCATCGCCGGCGACGGCGGCACGATGCTCTTCGCGAACAATGACGCGAGCAACGTCATGCGTCTCGACCCGGCCACCGGTCTCGCGACGATTATCCACGAGGATGCGAATACTGGCGGAGCCCTGTCCCGCAGCTCGGACGGCGCGCTCTTCCTCGCCTCGAGGGGTTTGAACGGCGGCATCGTGCAGCTCGAGCCGGAGCGTCGGATGTTCGCTGATTCGTTCCGCGGCGAGCCGCTCGAGTGCATCGGCGGCACGCTCAACGACCTCATGGCCGACAGTCTCGGCGGTGTCTACTTCACGATCTCCGGCGGCGGCCTCTTCTATGCCGACCGCGCGCGTGTCGTTTCGCAGTACGGCGAAGGAATGACGGGCGTGAACGGCATCATCCTGAGCCCGGACGAGCGAACGCTCTACGTTACGAACGGGCCCGTTCTCGTCGCGTTCGACGTCGAGCCCGACGGCGCCCTGACGAACCAGCGCGACGTCGCCGAGCTCAGCAGCGGCGGCGGTGACGGCTCGACCGTCGATCAGGAGGGGCGCATCTACGTCGCCAATGGCGGTTCCGCGGCCGATGTCTTCGCGCCGGACGGCGAATTCCTCGGCAGCATACCGGGCCCGCGCGGCCTGCATGGCGTCGCTTTCGGCGGGCCCGACAAGAGAACGCTGTTCGGCATCGTCTTTTACGGCGGCTGGGGCACGCCGAGCGCCAGAAACCAGGTCGTCGCGATTCCAATGATCGCCCAGGGATATACAGGGCGCGCGAAGTAAGCCCGATCAGGGCACGAGCATCCGGATTGAGGCTTGCGACTCTGCATGATCGTTCTCAGTGATTCGGGGTCCGGAGCTTCGTGCGGAGTCGGCTCAAGATGGTGTCGCCATGCCCGTCACAGTGTTTGTACGTTCCTCCTTGCATCGCTCGGGTTATCTGTCTCACCCAGTGCGGATGCACGGGAGCTTCTGCTCAGTCTGGGCGCCGGGCCGCAGCCGGGCGGCAACCAGTCGAACCGATTGGCGAGCGTCGACTTCACGTTCTACACGTTCGAACGGAGCGCAAGACAGCACATCAGTGTCGGAGTCGCCTTCACTCAACTGAAAGCCGACACAGCCACAAACGATCGAATGAAGTTAATTTCGGTATATCCGGAGTTCAGCTACTATCCAGCGGCAGGTGGCCGAATCCGCGAGGCGCTGCCCGAGCGCGTGGAGCCGTATTTTTTCACTCGATTCCTGGGGGCGAGCTACATCAGTGCGAATACGCTTGGTGATCGACGTCAGGCCAATAACTTCACTTTCCTGGCGGAAGTCGGTGTTGGCATACTGATGGCGTTCGGAGATCGTCGCCGCTCGGAGTTCAGGCTGTCGTGGAAGCATTTCTCGAACGCCCGGCTGTTTGACGACAACGACGGCATCGATGTTCCCCTTGTTTTGAGTTGGGGGCTCAGATACTGAGAGCTTCTTCAACGCAGCCAGCGCGGCGGGCGACCGAAAGCTTTGCTTATCATAGGCTAGGCTGACTCATTGCGGCTGGCGACCACGCCATCGCGGCGGCGTTCCGCCGCGGCGAGCCCGTCGCGCCAGCTGCGCAGCCAGGCCATGTAGTATATGAACTTGAAAATCAGTAGCCGACGACGGACGTGCTTGTTGTTAAAAACATCGCCGGCCAGCATCGAGATCACGCTTTCGTACACGCGTAGCGTATTGCGCGGATTGCTCATCAGGTAGCTCATCGCCGGTGTCGTGAACCGGTAGATGAACCAGGAGAATATGCCTATCCCTTGCTGCATCACCTTTTGGTGCCGCCTGCATTCGCGGCGATATCGACCCGCCCTACCATGCAGCCATGCCTCGGCAACGCTGACTCCGCTGGCCGCGCTGCTCATGGCAAGGTAGACGCCACTCGAGAAAACGGGATCGATAAACGCAAAGGCATCCCCGATCATCAGGTAGCCAGGGCCGTGCATGCGGCTGGATAGATACGAGTAATTACCGGTTGCCTGGACACCTGTGGCCAACTCTGCGCTCTGCATCCGATCTCTGATTTCAGCAATTCCATTCAATGTCCCAACCAGAAAATCCTCGAGTGAGCCACGCCGTGTCTTGATGTAGTCCGGGTAACAAACGGCGCCGATGCTCATGATGTCATCGCGCAGCGGAATGAGCCAGATCCAGCCGTGCGCGAACCAGTAGAGACTGATGTTGCCCTGATCCCGACCGGGTCGCCGCCCGACGCCACGAAAATGGGAAAAGACTGCGGCGCTTGCATGCTTCCGGTTGCGCTTCTTCCAGCCCCGCGCGCTCGACATGAACGTGTCGCGACCGGACGCGTCAACGAGATATCGAGCTTCCCAGACCGATTCCCGTCCATCTCCGTCCACGGCCATTACTTTGTGCGATCCGCTGGGTTGAGATTCGACACGCGTGACCTTCGTGTTCTCATGTGTGTCGACGCCCGCCTTCCGGCATTGCTCGAACAGCAATTGATCGAATTCGGATCGGCGCACCTCGAAGGCATGATCGGGACTATCGCCAAGCGCCTCGGAGAAGTAGAAGGTTTCGTGTTCGTTCCCGGTATTAGCAATAGAGAAGTCGGCTCCCAGCTTTGGGACACCGATGCGCCGAATCTCTTCAAGTACGCCCAGCCTCTTGAAGATCGGCAGATTCATCGGCAGAAGAGATTCGCCGATATGAAACCTGGGGTGCTCGTCTTTCTCGAGCAGTGTTACGCGCCAACCACGGCTGGCGGCGAGGCTCCCGAAAGTGGAGCCGGCCGGACCGCCTCCGATAATTAGTATGTCCGTCGAATTGGATTCCATGGTGAATCTAGTATCTCGGCCTGTCGATTGTTGCTATCATCGAATTACTATGCAGCATACTGGTCCGTTCCACGAGTCACCAGACCGCTTGCAAGCCCAATCCGAATTCGAACGGGAAGTCGCCGCTCTCATCGTCGAAGCATTGAATCTCGAAGGCTTGGAAGCAAGCGACATCGACCCTCTGGAGCCGCTGTTCGGCGACGGGCTCGCGTTAGATTCGATCGATGCGCTCGAGCTTGCGCTTGCCATCACTCAGAAATATTCGGTCCAGCTTAAAGCGGATGACGCAGATATCAGAGAGGTGTTCGGCTCTCTACGAAGCCTGAGCGCTTACATAGCCGAACGCACGGGTTAACCGCGGCGACATCTGTACAGCTTCGACGAGACCTTCGATCGACCTGACTGCCAGCACATGTCAGAGGCATCCCGCTTCCCGCTCTCGAGCCGGTGTCCCCAGGAGATTATCGTCCACGCTAAAGGTGGTCCCGTCCGCGTAGGCGAGCTGCTCGGCCGGGCGTCGTCTCTCGCGGCCAGCCTGCCAAGCCGTCCCTACGTATTGAACCTGTGCGGTAATCGCCACGAGTTCCTGCTTGGATTCTGCGCCGCCGTCATCGCCGGTCAATGTACGTTGATGCCTCCGAATCAGCAGCCAGGCACCTTGCTAAAGATTGCAGGGGACTACGAGGGCTGTTACGTTCTGGGCGGCGGTGCCGTGGGCACTCTCGACCATTTTCCGATCGCAGAACCGCGCGTCGCGAGCCGTCTGGAATCGGCACCACTGGTGCCGGATGATCAGTTGTGCGCGATCCTTTTTACCTCGGGCAGCACGGGCGATCCACAACCAAATCGTAAGTCCTGGCGGACCCTACGCTCAGGTGCGGACACGAATGCGAGACTGCTGTTAGGCGCACGCGCCGAGGCGATAAACCTGTTGGCGACCGTTCCGCCGCAACACATGTGGGGTTTCGAATCATCGATTCTGCTGCCCTTGTTCGCCGGAGTGGCGGTCAGCGAGTCGTCGCCCGTCTTTCCGAAGGATATCTACGATGCGCTCGAGGCCTTGGCGCGGCCGCGCGCACTCGTATCATCACCGATTCATTTGACGGCATTTCTCGATGCCACCGTAGGCAGGATCGACATTGACTACATATTCACAGCAACTGCCCCGATGTCGACTCGGACGGCACTCGGCCTCGAAGCACGGCACGGCGCAAGAGTGGTCGATATTTTCGGTTCCAGCGAGTCGGGCATGCTGGCCGTGCGGCAGCCGGCCCACGATGATATCTGGACACTCGCCGACGCGTTCGGTCTCCGTGTAGAAGGTGCGCATACCTATATAGTCGCCGATCATCTCGAGGATGATGTCCGCCTGAGCGATCGCGTGGAAATTCTGGGAGAAGGACGGTTCCGCTGGATCGGTCGCGATGAGGACATGATCAATATCGCAGGGAAGCGCGGCTCCCTCACGGATATCAATGGACGCCTGAACGAGATCAGGGGCGTTGAGGATGGCGTCATTTTCCTACCCGAGCCTGACGCAACGAGACTTGCCGCATTGGTCGTGGCTCCGTCGCTGCAGCCATCTGATATCCTCGACCAAATGCGGGACCGCATCGATCCTGTGTTTTTGCCGCGGCCCGTGTATATCGTTGCGTCGTTGCCACGACAGGAGACGAGCAAGCTGCCGCGACAGGCCGTAATTGACCTCTACGAGGAAATCAGGCAACAGAGACGGACGACGAAGTGTGACGAGAGCGACACCCGGCAGGATGATTGAAATGCGATGTCTGCGTTTGCTTTATTTGCTATTGAGGGTAGTTCTGATCGCTTTGCTGCCGGCTTCGGCGGCGCTTGCCCTCGAACTTGCCGACATTCTCGCTGTTTCACGTGTAACCCCGCCAGCGCGTGTCGAATTCCAGGAAGAGCGGCATAGTCCGTTGTTCGACGAGGCGCTCTTGCTTAGCGGGTATCTCGAGTATCTCGACTACGGTGTGTTGCACAAGGTTATCGAATCGCCCTTCAGCGATGCGTTCATGATCGATAGTGGCGAGATCCGGTTACAGCGGGACGGAGAGACGCGACAGATCTCGCTCGAAAGAAGGGATGAGCTCGCGACCATTATCGGAGGAATCGAGGCGATTCTGTCCGGTGAAGCGAGCCTTCTCGAGTCACTCTTCGACTACGAAATTTTCGGATCCATTACGGACTGGTCGATCGAACTCAAGCCAAAGTCCCGAAGCGTGGCCAGGCGCGTGCCGCTGCTGAGCGTCAGTGGAGACGGCGACTCGGTCGTTCGAATTCTCATCGACCTGCGGGACGGGGAAAGGCAGATCATGAACATTCTCCACGAAGCGTCGGAACGCTGACCACAATCCTTTCCAAACGCTGGCGCACGTCGTTGCTCTGGATCGGGGCGACCGTGGTTATGGCGGTCATCGTCATCGCGCAACTCAGGTTGACGTTCGATCTTGGCGCCTTCCTGCCGCGACAGAAGACTGTGCTTCACGAGGTGCTGGTCGAGCAGATCAGAAGCGGGCCTGCATCACGACTAGTCATCATTGGGATCAATGGTGCTTCGCAAGACGCCCTGGCCGACGCCAGTGAGCAGATGAAGCAAGCTCTGGCGGCAGAGTCGCGTTTCACGTCGGTCGCTAACGGGGAGCTTGCACTCGACGAAGCTCAGGTGCCGGCGCCGATCGACCGCTATTTCCTGCTCATGCGGGACCTTGATTTTGGCGCGGATTCGCTCGACGCTGCCGTGCAATCGCGGCTTCGGGATCTCGCCTTCGCGGGAGGCCGTCCGCTCCTCGATCTCATTGCGCGCGATCCGTTTCTGGCGACGCTCGATGTTCTCATGCAACTGTCGCCCGCCGATACCGGTGGTGGGCTCTGGTTCGCCGAAGACGGCAGCGCCGTCCTGATCGCCGAAACTAAGGCCGCCTCGATCGATATTGGGGCGCAACGCGTCGCGATTGAGGCAATCAAGCGCGCGTTCGAGGACCTGCCGAATGCGTCGAGCCTCGAAATCGAGATTACAGGCGTCGGTGCGTTTAGTGTCGAATTGCAGGAATCAATTCGCACGGAGGCGACGTTTCGCAGCATTCTCGCAAGTGCTGCACTGATGCTTGTTCTGCTCCTCGCGTTCCGAAGTTTCTGGTTATCGCTAGTCGCGGCGCTGCCGCTCGCCGTAGGATTCCTCGGCGGGCTCGCGTTCGTGAGCATGTTGTTCGACGAGGTACACGCCATCACGCTCGCGTTCGGCTTTACGATGCTCGGCGTAGCAATCGATTACCCAATCCACTTGCTGAGTCGCGTTCAAACCGAACCCGCGCCTGAAGCCATCACGCGGATCTGGCCGACGATGCGTCTCGGCGTAATCAGTACGTCAGTCGCGTATCTCGCGCTCCTGTTCGCGGGTTCCAGCGGCCTCGCCCAATTGGGCACGTTCACCGTGGCGGGTGTTGCCGTCGCAATGCTCGTAACTCGCACGTGGCTTCCTCTGCTCATTCAGCGTCGACCGCTCGAAAACCTCAGCGACAAGGGACCCCTGTTGACGTCGGACCTTTCGTGGCCTTTGGCTCTGATAGTACTACTCTCGATGACGGCGATTGCCTGGTACTTCGCAGACGCGAGACTTTGGAACGACGATGTCTCGAGCCTCAGCCCGGTTCCCGCGGACCGGCTTGCGACTGATCGAAGGCTGCGCGCAGCTGCGCCCACGCCCGACATGCGCTATCAGCTCGTTCTGACGAGCAGCTCACTCGAAACGCTGCTCGTCGATTGTGAAAGAGCCGATCCTTTGCTAGCCGCAGCGAGAGCCGCTGGTCTCCTCGACGGTTGGCAGTCGGTCTGTCAGCTGCTGCCGAGCCGGCAGCGACAGGCCGTTCGCCAAGCCGTGATTCCCGATGAGACTACACTTCGCGACAGAATGCGCGACGCGATTCAAGGCACCCCATTTCGCGACGATGCTTTCGAGCCTTTTCTGGAGATCGCGGCGATGGCGAGCCGCCTTGACGTTCTCGAACCTGCTGATGTCGCGGCGACTCCGCTCCGAGCATGGCTCGATTCACATTTGCTAGAGCTGGAGTCCGGCTGGGTTGCCCTGGTCTCACTGGTGGGTCCCGACCCGCTGGCGCTGGCCGAGCAAGTCGAACAATGGCCGGTCTCGGCAAGCATCGTTGATATACAGGCGTCCTCGGCGGAGTTGATGCAGAGCTACCGATCGGGTGCCCTGAACGTTATCGGCATGGCCGCGCTTCTGATCATCACTTTGCTCTGGTTCGGCTACGGAAAGCTTCGCGACACCTTCTGGATCTGTCTCTCAGTCTCCGCCGCACTAGCGGCGTCGATTGCCGTGGCCACGATGGTTCACGGCAGCCTGACGGTGGTGCATATGGTCGCGCTGCTGCTCGTGCTCGGTCTCGGCCTCGACTATGCTTTGTTCATGACCCGGGTTGAATCGGCGGAGGAGAGGCTACGCACACGCCGAAGTGTATTCTTGTGTGCAGTCTCGACGACGCTGGCTTTCGGTATCCTCGCCGGGTCGTCGATCCCCGTGTTGCAATACATTGGTGTGACCGTCGCTACCGGGTCGGCGGCGATGTATCTGCTGGTTTACGTCGGCAGCTCGCGGTGTCGAGAGCACACCAGATGAGAAGGCGAGAACTGGGCAGCCAGGGTGCTCGAATGGGAAATGGGGAACCTTTCCGAGTAGTCGCTGCCCTCGGCGGCTGCTATCAGCATATCCAGCATCGACGCCGTGAAAGTCCCGGCGAACTCGGGAAGGCGCGGCGTTACGGGCAAGCCCTTAGACTTCGAGTCGTGTTCGAGAGCCAAGGTGAGTGTCCCGAGTGGCCGCTCGCAGACCGACGTTTGCATCAGCAACATCGCGATGGAGAGCGGATTTCTGGCCGGAAAAATCGATTCGAACGTGTGCGTTGCTCGCGCTTCTTGGAATGCAACAAGGACCGGAATCCGTTCCTCGATCGCAAGCACAGCGCCCTCGAGCAGTGCGACGGCTGGCGAGTGGTCGTAGGCTGATACGGCATTCGCGGGCCAGTGTGCCCCGGTTGCGATCGACCAATAGCCCGAGCAGGCGTTATGCACGGAGTTATGGAACCTGGTTGGCGACATGCTTAGGGGCTCGCGGGCCAACGCGCTGCACATGTAGTCCGTGATCTCAACATCTCCGAGACTCGAACCGAATACGGTGGCGACCGATGACGGATCGACGCGACCCATGCGGCAGGCATGGTCCATGACTTCGATGGCCATCCTGACGAACATGGATGCGCGCCGCCGGTCGCGTGGAGGGATGAGTTTGGCTTGCGGTTGCGACGTCATGTCGACGGATTCGCCGCGGACGATCGCCGAGAACTGGTCCCAGCTGGCGAATCGCTCGCTCCATATGCCGACGCCGGCCAGGTCGAGACTATCCACGCGATCGCCCAAGCACGAGCGTGGCATTGTTGCCACCGAATCCGAAGGAGTTCGTGATCGCGTGGCGAATATCCATCGCTAGGTTGGCTTGTTCGATTGGAAATTCGGCATCGGGATCGGGCTCCTCGAGGTTGAGTGTTCCGGGCATGTCGCCCGTACGCATTGCTTCCAGTGTAACGATGCTCTCGAGGATCCCAGCCGCGCCAAGCGTATGACCGGTCCATCCCTTCGTAGAGCTCGCCTTGGTTCGGCTGTCGAATCTGCGCGCCAGCACGCGGTTCTCGATGCTGTCGTTGGCCGGCGTGGCGGTGCCGTGCAGATTCACGTAGTCGATATCGCTGGCGCTGAGTTGCGCGCGCTCGAGAGCGCGATCGATTGCGAGGAGAGCGCCAAGGCCATCGGGATGGGGATGCGCCATATGATGGGCATCGGAGCTCTCACCATACCCGAGCAGCAGCATGCGTGCATCCGGCAACGTACCCCGACGCGCAACGATGCAGTAACCGCAGGCTTCGCCGACATTGATTCCATCGCGGCGACGATCGAATGGCCGGCACGGATTAGCCGAGATGAGCTCGAGCGAGTTGAAGCCGTAAAGCGTGCTCAGGCAGAGACTGTCCACGCCACCGACTAGGACAGCGTCGACGAGCCCCTGCCCGATCCACCGGCTGGCTGACGCGAAAACCTTGGCGCTCGACGAGCACGCCGTGCTGATGGTCATCGACGGCCCGGCCAGGCCCGTGACGGCGGCGACGAAGATGCCGGGCGAATGCAGGGTGTGAACATGGGGCTGTCTGAATTCGGGCGCCATCTGTTCATCATCCAGCAGGTTGGCAAACGCTTCCTCAGTCCTGCCGATGCTCGATGTGCTCGTTCCCATAATCACACCGATGCGCTCGACGGAAACGGTCCTCTTCAGACGTTCGATACTGTCGAGCATTCCGTCCTGCTGCAGGCCGAGCCAAGCCAATTGGTTGTTGCGGCTAAGGAGGTGTGAGGCGTTGGCTGGAATCTCGACTTTCTCGATGCCGTCCACTCGTCCGATCCACGTGTCGAGGCCGCAAACGGCCAGATCATTCGGTCGGAGGCCGGATTCTCGCGCAGCGATCGACCGTTTCATCGCAGCAAGCCCGATGCCGGCTGCCGACGTGCAGGTATACGCTCCGATTTCCAACGGATTCATAGCTCGCCTCGCCGAGCGGAGTGCCAGACGCCGATGAAGACCTTAGAATACCCGTAGCCTGAACAATATGGAATTCAGAGAACGGCGCGGTGACGCGCACGCATTGCAGCCTCACCCTTCTAAACAAGAGCTTGCCAACTGAATCATCTCAATCGTCTGTACAGATTCGTAGGGCAGTCCTTGATGTGGGTTGCCTTCGGATTGGCCGGCGCATTAGTCGGTTTGATGGTCATACCGGTCATTTCGCTGCTGGAGTCGGAGCATTCTTTACGGCAACATCGAACGCGCTGCGTGATCGCAGCTTGCTTTCGCTGGTTCGTCGCGGTCGCATGTCAACTGCGCATTGTCAGTTGTCGTATATCGGGAATCGGGCACTATGATCCCGGCGCGAGTCAGCTGATTCTTGCGAATCATCCGAGCCTGATTGACGTTGTCATACTGATTTCGCTGTTTCCACAGGCCGACTGCGTGATCAAGGAAGCAGTTACTCGAAACGTGCTTATGCGGCGTTCAGCTCGAATCGCAAACTACATATCGAACTTCGATCCTGCGCTGGTGCTCGCTTCGTGTGTCGATCGGCTCCGATCGGGCAACAGTTTGCTTCTGTTTCCCGAGGGCACGCGAAGCGATCCGGACGCCCCTCTAAAATTCAAACCTGGTGCCGCCGAGATCGCGCTCAGGGCAGAAGCGACGATTCTTCCGGTCGTCATCGATTGCGAGCCTACCTTCCTTTCCAAACGAGATCCCTGGTATCGGGTTCCATCGCGTATGCCGCACTTCGATGTTCGGATCCTTCCGCCACTCAGGCCCGGTGATCTCGTCGAAGACGTCGCCCCAAGAAGGCGGGCCCGGCTCTTGCTTAATGCATCGTTAGAGCGGCTTTTCGAGTCTGCGCTGGCTTAGCCTTTTGGCAATGGATCTTTTAGAATGCCGGCATGGACAACGAGGCCTTGTATGCGCGTATCAAGCTCAGTCTAATTGAGCAGTTTGACGTCGACGAGTCCATAGTCTCGCTGGATGCAAATCTCTACGAAGAGCTTGCAATCGACAGCATCGACGCCGTTGATCTGATGCTTCAATTGGAGGAATGGACCGGCAAGCGAATCTCGCCCGAAGTGTTCAAGGATGCTCGTACAATCAGGGACGTTATGGATGCGCTGACGGATCCGTGAGGTCAGTCATCGTCTGGCGCTTCGCATTCTTTGGCCTGCTCGCGCTGTACCCGTTCGTTGTCTACTTCGGCCTTCGCGTGCTTCCGCCCAGCTTTTTCGGAATCCTGCTGGCAATAGTCGTCGCTGCGCGGTTTGCTGTTCTCAAACGCAGCGACCGCACGCTGGCCTTACCCATCCTCGTGCTGCTGCTCATCTATGCCATTGTCGCTGCATTTCTCGGTCGCGCTGAGGCATTGCTCTATTATCCGGTGCTCGTAAACCTGCTCCTTTGCACAATCTTCGTCGGGTCACTCGGGCGCGGCGAACCCTTGCTGCTGCGTATCGTTCGCGCGCGCGGCATCCCCATCAGCAAGCATGGGCCGCGCTATCTAACCAATTTGACTGCAGCCTGGGCCGCGTTTTTCATGGTCAACGGGCTCGTAGCGCTCTGGACAACAACATTGTCGATGGAAACCTGGACGCTGTACAACGGCCTTATCTCGTATCTGCTCGTAGGGCTTTTCCTGAGCGTAGAATGGCTGTTTCGACGCCACTACAAGCGAAAGCTAGGCGTGAGTAACCCTTGACGTCATTGTGATCGTGGACAAAGCGTGCCTTCGTACCCGGCTGTCCAGTTTCATGCAATCGCAGGCCGGGTCGCCGCGCGTTTTGTCGGTCGCGAGTGAGCCGCGACGGGCGCATATCGTTCTCGGCGTTTCGGCGGGACTTTGTTGGTTTCGCGGTCATTTTCCCCACAAGCCGATCTTGCCGGGTGTGGTCCAACTTCATTGGGCGATCCTCGCCTGTCGCGCGCTGTACGGCTTCACAGGTAGTCCGAAGGAGATCAAGCGACTGAAATTCAAGAAGATAGTGGAGCCGCCTGCGGAAATCGAGCTGGCCATCACACGTTTGGGCGAGCGCGAAGCGAAGTTCGCTATCTCGAGCACGGGCAGTCATCATTGCGAAGGCACGATCGTTTTTCCGGAGGTCGAATGATGCGAGTGTGTGTCGTCGTGCCCCACTTCGACCATGTCGAGCAATTTGCCGGACTGTTGCCGAACCTCACCAAGCAGGGATTGCCGCTCGTGATCGTCGATGATGGAAGCCCGGATGAGGTGTTCGCGCAGCTCGAGCGGCTCGTGCAGCAGCATGCCCCGGAGTCCATGCTGCTGCGTCATGCCCGGAACCAGGGCAAGGGCGGGGCGGTGATGACCGGTCTAAAAGCCGCGCTGGCGGCCCGCTATTCGCACGCTTTGCAGATCGATGCTGACGGCCAGCACGATGTCGGGGCGATTTCGCGCTTCGTAGAGACGGCCGTCGAGTTTCCCGACAGGCTCATCTGTGGCCAGCCGGTGTTTGACGAGAGCATCTCGGGGCTGCGCTATTACTCACGATTTATCACGCTGTATCTGAGCTGGTTGCAGACGCTGAGCTCTGAGATTAAAGACGCACTATGCGGCCTCAGGCTCTACCCGCTCACGTCCGTCGTGCCGATCATTGAGCGCCGCCGGCTGGGCAAACGGATGGCTTTCGATCCAGAGATACTCGTGAGATGTTGCTGGGCCGGTATCCGACTGCGGTATATGCCGGTCAAAGTTCACTATCCCGAAAGCGGCCGCTCGCATTTCAACTATCTTGACGACAACCTCAAGATCGCATGGATGCACATCCGGCTCGTCGCCGGCATGCTGTTGCGGCTTCCGATGCTCGTGACGCGGCGCCTCCCGGTCGGACATCGCGGCGTCACCTGATGAGTCAGCACTGGGCGACCATAGGCGAGGCGGGTGCCCTATCCGGGTTGCGCATCATGGTCTGGGTCTACCGCAAGTTCGGCAGGCGTGCGTTCAACACGGTCCTCGGTCCCGTGATGCTCTACTACCTGATGCGTCGTCCCTTGGCGAGGAAAGCGTCACGCGACTACCTGAAACGCGTCTACCACCGCTATCCCGATGCCTTCAAGCGCAAACCCGGTTTAGGGACGACGTATCTGCACTTCTTTTGCTTTGGTCGGGCGCTGCTCGACAAGTATCTGGCCTGGTTCGAACCTCCATCCGATATTCCGATGGACACGCAGGAAAGGGAGCTGCTGTTTACCGTCGCCCGATCCGGAAAGGGTTGCCTGATGATCGGGTCGCATTTCGGAAATCTCGAATACGCGCGGTGCGTCGCTCATCGTCATCCGAATCTCGTAACGAACATTCTGATTCACGACAAGCACGCGGCAAAGTTTGCTGCGTTATTCTCGAATGCGGCGCCGCAATCGCGGCTCCACCTGATTCAGGTGACGGAGCTCGACATTGAGCTGTCATTGCGGCTCAAGGAAAAGGTCAATTCCGGCGAGTGGGTGCTGATTGCCGGCGATCGTGTCCCGGTGAGCGCGGGACCGAATGTCTCCTCCGCCGAATTCTTCGGCGAGCGGGCCGACTTTCCGATCGGTCCTTACGTGCTTGCGAGGCTGCTTCGCTGTCCAGTCTATCTGATGCACTGCTTCATGCTTGGAGATGATTATCGGCTCGGTTTCGAGTTCTTTGCCGACGAGATTCGCCCAAGCAGAACGAGTCAGGGGACAAGCTACGCCGCTGAAGTACAGCGGTACGCTTACGCGCTCGAGGCTCGGGTTAGCAAAGCGCCGCTGCAATGGTTCAATTTCTATGATTTCTGGGGAAAGAGCGCGATGAAGGAGCGCGCGGAAGATTCTCGTGAAGAAGCCCTCAAGTGAATACATGGACTGTCTGACGGTCGCCGTCCGCGTCCGTGGGCCGTTCTTCGATCTCGATTCGAGCGGAGTCGTATGGCACGGACGATATTTTCAGTATTTCGAGCTCGCGCGCTGCGCGCTACTAGAATTCATTGGTTACAGCTACGACGAGATGGCGGCCTCGGGAGTCCTCTGGCCGGTGGCTGATTCGACAGTGCGCTATCTGCGGCCGCTCGCGTTGAATCAGGATGTTCTCGTCTCTGCTCGTTTGCGGCAGTGGGAAATGCGAATCGTCATAGACTACCGCATTGTGGATGCTTCCGGAACGCTCTACACGCGAGCAACGACGACTCAGGTTCCTGTGGATGCAGAGACTCGGGAGCTCACGTTTGGTTCGCCGGAGATTCTGGTAGGCAGCGTAAGAACGAGATTGCGAGCGATCGGATCGACGGAACCGTGACCGAAGCGGAGCTGACAGCGGCCATGCGCGCATTCATTGGAATGAGTGCCAGGGAGTTCGTCCCACATCGGGATCCGATACTGCTAATCGACACCGTCGTCGATATTGGCGCTGGATTCTCGTTGTGCGAATGGGCAGTCGGCGAGTCGATGTTCCACGATCGGGGATTTGGAGTTCCAGCCTACACGGGAATCGAAACTATGGCGCAATGCATTTCCGTTCATGCGGGAGCACGCGCGCGGATCCAGGGGCTAGCCCCACCAATGGGGCTTTTGCTCGGAACGCGGCATTTTCGTAGCTCGATCGAGTACTTCGAACCGGGCCGGACGTATTCTGTTCGATGCGATGTCCTTTTCCGCGACTCGCGAGGCATGAGCTCGTTCGCCTGTGAGCTTGCGACTGAAGGCATCCGCCTCGCGACAGCCAGGCTCACCGTGCTCGAGCAGATTCCGTACTAGATTTATCGAGAGGCTGTGCATGTCCGAGAATATCCTCGTTACCGGAGCCAGTTCCGGCATCGGCCGCGCAATCGCGACGCGCCTCGCGGCCGACGGCTACACGATTGCCGTGCACTACGGCAGAAATCGGGCCAGCGCGGAATCGACTTGCGAGGCGATCGAAGCGGCCGGCGGCGGCTGCCGGATGCTTTCGTTCGATGTTGCAATCACGAAGCAGGTTCGCGAGGTGCTCGAAGACGACATCGAGCGACACGGCGCCTACTATGGCGTCGTGTTGAATGCGGGTGTCGCCGTCGATGCGGCGTTCCCAATGCTTGATACTGGCGATTGGCGAAGCGTCATCGACGTCAACCTGAACGGCTTCTACAACGTCTTGCATCCGATCGTGATGCCTATGATTCGTCGCCACAAGCCGGGACGCATCGTCACGATATCGTCGGTCTCTGGAATGATCGGGAATCGCGGTCAGGTAAATTACAGCGCAGCCAAGGCCGGAATCATCGGTGCGACCAAGGCGCTGGCCGTCGAATTGGCCAAGCGCGAAATTACGGTGAATTGTGTGGCGCCTGGCTTAATAGAATCCGAGATGATCGAGAATTTGCCGCTCGAAAAGATGCTCGAAGCCATTCCGATGCAGCGTGTCGGCAAGCCCGAGGAAGTCGCGAGCGTCGTAGCTTTCCTGTGCTCGCCCAACGCAAGCTATATTACGCGTCAGGTCATCTCGCCGAACGGGGGGCTGATTTGACGGATCGTGTCGTCGTCACGGGAGTAGGCGCCTATTCCCCGATCGGAAACGACTGGGCCGAAGTCGAGGCTAATCTACGCGTACGTTCGACCGGCGTGGCGTATGGGTCTTGCACAGGAAGCACGGCTGCGGGCAAGGCCTTCGCAAAGATGCTGCTCCACAAGTCCCTCGATGGCATTACGGCCATGACCTATATTCGTATGATGGCGCACACCACGGCGGTCAATATCAGCGTGTTCTTTGGCCTAAAGGGGCGAGTCATCACGACGTCGAGTGCCTGCACGTCAGGCAGCCAGGGCATCGGCTACGCATTCGGTGGCATCAACACATCGTTGATTTTTCGTCGGCATGATGGCTAGCGGCCCCGCCTCGGACGCGTGCCGTCTCGCCCCATCAGGACTCATGATCGCGGTTGCACGCGTTGCCGACCTTCCGACGTCGCCCGTAGGCGGCTACGCGGCCCTGCTGCTGTCGATCTTTACGATTCCGCTTGCCGGTTGCCTGGGCTTGCCGCCCGTCGAATCAACGATCCCCGGTACGCTCACGCGGAGCGGCGATGGCCGAAGCGACACGCTCGTTGTCATGCTCCCCGGACGGGGTGACAGGGCAGAAGCTTTCGAAGTGGCGGGTTTCGAGGAGGCCGGGCTGCAATTCGGTTTCGATTCGATGGCGATCGACGCGCATACGGGATACTACGTCCAGCGCAGCCTAGTAGATCGGTTGCACGAGGATATCGTCGAGCCGGCACGAGAACAGGGGTATCGAAACGTCTGGATTCTCGGCATTTCCATGGGTGGCCTCGGCGCGCTGCTGTATGCGTCCGAGTACCCCGATCATGTCGATGGCCTCGTGTTGTTGGCGCCATATCTCGGTGAGCGCCGCTCGATTGAAATGATCAGTGCATCCGGCAGCGTCAGCGCGCATGGGGATCGAGCGGAGGATCTCGAGAGCTACGAGATCGACATCTGGACATGGCTTGAAGATGAGCCGGGAGAGAACCGTCCGCCGATCGTGCTCGGGTATGGAACATCAGACAGGATGGCAGCGGGGTACGATTCAGTCATGGATCTGATACAGCCTTCCTCTGTACATACTCGCGAGGGCGGTCATCGCTGGTCAACTTGGCGTCCGCTCTGGGACGAGATCGCTGTTGTGCTCGACAGCTATCTGCGCTGATCGATTTTCGAATTCTGTCTTTGTGTTGCGCTCTCCGAACGTCCTTTTAGCCTCGGCGGCTGGCCAAGCGCGCGATGGCGCTATGAGCCGTCGCGATTCCGGCGATCGTCTATACGGGACGCGAAGTAAAGTCCGATCAGCGGACGAGCAGCCGGATCATGCCGTCCTGGCGCGAGCTGACGAAGATCTCGCCGTCGCGGTTCAGGCTCAGGTGCAGGTCCGATCTCGACAAGGTCTCGCCCTTCGTCTCTTCGACGAGCTGCTGAAACGAGACATCGCGCTCGTTGCCTTCGGCATCGCGCACGTAGAGCTGGATTTCCTCGATCGGCGCAATCGTTGACGGCACGCCGTCATCGGCGGCCTTGAGCGCGTCGATGTCGGCCGCGAACAGCCTGCCTGCCTGAACATCGCCGAACACGAACTTGCCCCGCAGCGTCTCGATTTCTCCGCGATAGGCGAAGCCGCCGCTGATCGCGCGCCCCTCGTCGTGATCGTACATAGCGACGGGATAGATGAAGCCGTCGGCGGTCTCGCCGGCGAGCGCGTCGTCCGGTAGCTCGTATAGCTGGTTCAGCTCGCCGTCCGGCCGAAACCTGCCGTTCTCCCAGTAGCCTTCGCGCGCCATCCAGCCATAGTTGCCGCCGGCATGCACGATGTTGACCTCCTCGATATGGTTCATGCCGATATCGAGCGCAAACATCGTGCCGTCGTCGAGGTCCCAGCTCAGCCGATGCGCGTTGCGAAAGCCATGCGCGTAGATCTCGCCGAGCGTCGCGGGATCACCGTCCTCGGCATACGGGTTTTGCGGCGGAATCGTGTAATCACCGAGCCCTTTCGTCCCGCCCGATTCGGACGGGCTCCGCGGATCGATGCGCAGAATCGCCGTCGCGACGGTGTCGAGGCGCTGCGTCTGGGCGGGGTTGCGGGAATTCGGGCCACCGCCATTACTGAACCCGAGATCGCTACCGCTCGTGTAGAGGAGCCCATAGTCTTCATCGCCGGGCGCTGCCGTTGGATCGAAGCCGACGAAGCCAAAAGGATGCGACATGTTCGTCGTCACGTGCGCGACTCGCAGGAGCTCACGCCGCGTACCTTCGAACGTGTCGGCACCGGGATCATCCGCGCGCCATTCGCTGATCACGTTGTGATGGGTCACGTCGGATTCGGAGTATCCGGGCGGAATGAAGTCGAGCGCGCCCGGGTTGTTCTCGGCGACCTCGCCGTGCACGGTATAGAACAGTCCGTTGTCGGCAAACCCGGGATGGAAGGTCAATGCGTTGAACCCGGACTGCACGCGATCGAAAATCGTCAGCGGGAACGCATCGTGCAGATCGAGATAAAGCTCAGGCGCAGCTCCGTCTTCGAGCCGATAGATGAATCCCCGCTGATCGTTCGCGAATCGACGGCCGTCCGGCGCGTCCACGACAAAATTGACGCGCGCGGTGCCCGCCGGGTTCACATCCATCCCCTCGGCAAGGACGCCGCTGGTATCCGGCAGGCGCACGACATCGACGATCCCGACCCTCAGCCCGCGCTTCGCGATCGCGTCGGGGATCGGGTTCTCCGTGATCGGGGTTTCGAGATTCGGCTGCGCGCCGACGATCGCGGGCAACGATGCCAGCGCCGCAGCGAATAGAACGACCATACCTCGCATGCCAGGACTCTCCTCGCCGCTAGTCGCTGTTGAACATGTCGCGCACCATGAGCCACGAGCCATCGGGCTGGCGCCGATAAATGCGCATGAAATTGCCCGTCGTGCGCGTCGCCGCTCCACCGGCCCTGGGCGTCGCATTGACGACGAAGGTGCCGCGCTGATACGCGAGATCGCCCGAGACGACGGTCTCCTCCGGCATCCACGCCTCGTCGAACGCGAAGCGCTCGAAGGCGCCGGTCATCGCATCGACGAGCGCCTGCTTGCCGGCGAGCGGCTCGCCGCCCGACATGATCATCATGTGATCCTCGGTCGTCAGATCCGCGAGCGCGTTGATGTCGGCCTCGTTGATGGCAGCGAGATACTGCCGGTTGAACTCAGCGATCGCCGCCTCCGCACCGGCGTCCGTGCTCTGCGCGGAAGGCGAGCAGCCTGCGTGAAAGCTCAGGGCCACCGATGCTACAGCGAGCTGGACTGCCCGGCCCGGGCGCACGATTCTCATGGCACGGGGGGCTGGATCTCGCTCATCGACAACAGCCGGCCGTAGCCCGGCGCCGCGCCGCTCAAGCCCACGAGCTTCGCGCCGGCCCAAAGCCCATGTGGCATGCTCGATATCACCGGCACAGCCGTCCGTTCCTCCAGCGGCGCGATGAGCTCGAGCGTGCGAAAGCCGCCGCAGGAGACGAGCAGCGAGTCCGCTTCGGGAACCGAAGCACGCACGCGAGCACCGAATTCGAGCAGGTCATCCTGCGTCACATTGTCGACTTCGCTAACAGCCTCGATGCCGAGGCCCGTCACGACCAGCGGCTCGAGGCCGTGCTCGCGCAGAAATGCGCCGAGCCGCCCGTTGACCTCGTCGTTGTAAGCCGTCGCGACGGCCACGCGCGTCGCGCCGACCGCCTTGAGTCCGTCGATGACGCCGTTGCTCATGGTCGTCGCCGGCAGCCCTGACGCCGCCGTCACCGTCTCGCGCAATTGCTGATTGAACGCCTCGCCCTTGTAGAACGTCAGCGACGTGCCAGTGAGCTCGATCGCTTGCGCGCCGGCCGCCGCGAGCTCTTCCGCGGCTTTCGGGATCAGGCCTATGACGGCGTCATAGCCTTCGGGCGTCATGCGATCGAGCCCGAGACCGTTGACGACGAAGCGCAGGCTGTCGCCGTACATCGCGACCCCCTCTTCGGGCACACCGCGATTGGACACCGGGAAGATGAGCCCGAGCATGGGAACTTCGTCCGCGGCGCGCGCCCGATGTGATACGAGACCCGTCGCGGCGAAGCTTGCCGCGAGCGCTGAGAGAAACTGCCGGCGATCGTTGTTCATCGAGCCCTCCTCCCGAGTGCGCCCATCTTAACGCAAGGGATTCCCGGCGGCATGATCAGGCCGGCGCCCCGCGGCAGCCCTTGCGGCGCGTCACGCCGGAGCCGGGAGCGGCAAGCCGGCCGCCTCCTCGCTCTCCGCGGCCATCTGCCTTTCGACCATCTCGCGATACTTCCCGTCCGCGGCGATGAGCTCCTCGTGGGTTCCACGCTCGATGATGTGTCCGTCCTCGAGCAGCAGAATCAAGTCGGCGCGGCGCACGGTCGAGAGCCGATGCGCGATCACGAAGGTCGTGCGGCCGGCCAGCAGCGTCGCCATCGACGCCTGAATCAGCTGCTCGCTCTCGGTGTCGAGATTGCTCGTGGCCTCATCGAGAATCAGAATCTGCGGCGCCTTGAGGATTGCGCGCGCGATCGCGAGGCGCTGCTGCTGACCGCCCGAGAGTTTCACACCGCGCTCGCCGACGAATGTTTCGTACGCTTCAGGGAGATTGACGATGAACTCGTGGGCGTTCGCGCGCCTCGCGGCATCCTCGATCTCGGCATCCGTTGCCGAATGATTGCCATAGGCGATGTTGTCGCGAACCGAGCCGTCGAACAGGAACACCTCCTGCTGGACGATCGCGAGCAGATCGCGATAGGTGCTGAGCTTGAACTGCCTGAGATCGATGCCATTGAGCAGGATGCGGCCCCGCGTCGGATCGTGAAATCGCGCCACGAGATCCGTCACCGTCGTCTTGCCCGCGCCTGAGCGGCCGACGAGCGCCACTACCGTGCCGCCGGGCACGACGACGTTGAAGTCCGTAACCACCGGGCGCCCTTCGCGATACTCGAACTCGACGTCCTCGAACGCAATCTCCCTGACGTCTTTCGGCGCATCGACGGCGTCGGGACGGTCCGGCTTGTCGTCGCCCATGTTGAGCACCTCGAAGACGCGCTCCATCGACGCGAGCGATCGCTGCAGCTCCGAGAACGAGTTGACGATCTGCCAGACGGGACCGAGCAGCAGCATCGAGTACCACTGAAACGCCATGATGTCGCCGACCGACGCGCGTCCGTTCATGTAGAGATAGCCGCCATACCATACGATAACGACGCTGACGCCGGAGACGAGGAAACCCCACGAGGTCCAGAGCATGAGCTCGCGGCGGTGCGCAAAGAGCTCCTTGCGCACGATGCCGTGCCGGCCGCGCACGTAGTCGAGCTGCTCGCGCGCCTCGCGGCGGAAGGCGCGCACGACGCGAATCCCGGAGAACGTCTCACCGACGCGCCCGTCGATGCGCTCGACGTCCTTGCGAATCACGCGATAGATCGGCCGGATGCGCCGCGCCGATGTGAAGCTGATCAGCATCGCGCCCGGTATTACCGCGAGCGCGACGACAGCGAGCTGCCAATTCAGGACCAGCAGGATGGCGACGGCAATCAAGAGGCGAATCGCCGAAATCGACGGCGAGATGATCGCCATCTGAAGCAACCCGGTCGTCGAGTCGATATCGCCGGTCAGGCGCGACAGGATGCCTCCCGTCTTCATGTCCCAGAGCTTCGCCATCGGCAGCCTGAGCAGGCGCTCGAACAGCGAGCGGCGCAGCGTCAGCATCACGCGCGTGTTGAGCAGGCGCTGGCGGTAGTCCCTGATGACACTGAGACCGGCCGCGAGCGCGACAACGACAAGAAACGCCGCTCCCGCCAGATTCAGCATCCTGAAGCGCGCGCCGGCATCGAGCGCCTCGTCGAGCAGCACGTTGTCGATGATGTAGCGCATGAAGAGCGGCTCGACCATCTGCAGACCCGCCGTCACCAGCGCCAGCGCGAACAGCACAGCGATCGCGGTGCAGTGCGGCATCAGCCAGCCGAGGTAGTCGCGCATGTATTCGCGCCGGCGTCCGCCGACTAGGCGCGGGCGTTCGGCCGGGGCGTCGGTCTGCTCGCCTTCGGCCGTCTCTTCCAGGCGGCGCTTGCGATAGCGGTCCCGGAAGGCGTGATAGTTCTGGCGCGACGAGCGGGCGATCGTCATTCGAAGGTTCCGGGGTTGTCGTTCGGGTTCGATCCGGGCCGGCGGCCTGCCCCGGCTCGAGGGCATCATAGGCCAATCTCAGCTGCTCATCACCTGAGCCTGTGTGCGGGCCGCCAGCATGAGCATCAGGCGCCAAAACCTGCTAGCTTGCTCGGGATGGTCGGACCTGAGGATATGCGAGTACGAGCGCGCCGGCGGCCACGACCACTTGACCTGCGCCTGCTCGTCCCGCTGACGGCCGCGGCTAGCCTGTCGTCCTGCGCGCTGACCGGCGGCCGGCAAACAGGAGACTATGCGGTCGAGTATCTCGACTGGGGCGTGGAACGCGCAACCGGCACGACGAGCGCCGAGCTGACCAACATCGTCCAGCAGCTACCACCCTCGGATCGGGAAGACGGCGCGCTGGTCTACCTCACGGGCGGCGAGGGGGGCGTCGACAGCGAGTCTCTCGCGGCGCTCGCCCGCGAGACGGCGGCGCCCGAGCGAATCGTCGCCGAGGCCGTCGCCGGCGAGGCGACGGTCCACGTGCGCGCGAATCGCGGCTCCGTGCCGGATCGCCCGAGCCTGCATGCGGCCTCGGTTGCCGCCGCCATTGACCGGCTCACGACGGAGATCTGGCCGGCCGAGATCGTTTCCGTCATCGTCGATATTCACGTCATGCCCGACGATGCCGTGTTTTCACTCGCCAGGCGCGTCGAATGGCGCGACGGCGATGCGTTCCGGCTCGCCGTGTTTCGACCCGTGTCCTCGACGGCTCAGGATGCGTCCGTCCACGAGCTCTATCATCTTCTCGCGGCGCGCTGGTCCATCGGTCGTCGCGACGCCCGCGCGGCGGGGAGGCCGAACGCGGCTTCGGCATATGAGGAGATCGCCGCGAGCCTTTATGCCGACTGCGGCGCTCTGCTCGCCGACGGCCGGCTCAACCGGCCGACTCCGGGGATATCGGGCACGCTGAACGGCCGGCGTATCGAGCACCCGATGTCGACCGACGACCTCGGCTATGTGCTCGATATGCTCGGCGGTCTCGATGCCTTTCCGCGAGAAACGCATCCAGGCACTCAGTTCGGTCTGGCGCCGATTCCGTTGCTCGTCATCTTCGGCTCCGAGGACGCGATCAGCGCGGACTCAGCGCAGGGCCGGGCGTTGCTTTCTCTTTGCCGCGACGTCGGCGCCGATCCGTGGCGACTCGCGCCCTGGTTCGCCCGCTTTCGGGAGGACGCCTGATCAGAGAGCTGCTAGCTCAACTCGGTCTTGAGTCCGGCATGGACTGGCTGCGCGTCCTCTGCGGCCTGTTCCTGGTTCCGCATCTCGTGGTCAAGTTCAAGAACCAGGCGTTCGTCAAGGGATTCATGGCCGAGGCCGGGCTGAAGCCCCCGGTCGCCTGGCTCTACGCCGCCTTCGCCATCGAAATCGTCGCCACAATCGGACTGCTGCTCGACCTATACACCCGTTACGTCGCGATCCTCGCGGGCGTGTTTCTGCTCGTTGCCTCCTACGCGAGCTGGCACGTTTCGAAGGGCAAATGGATGTGGAATTTCGGCGGCGCCGAATACCCGCTGTTCTGGGCGATCTGTTGCTTCATCGTCGCCTATGGCGCCTGAGCCGCGTCCGCCTCCTCTCCGGCGCCTTCGACATCTTCGACCGGCAGGTCGATGGTCTCGATCTCGATCTCTTCCTCGGCAGGATCTGGCCCCTGCTCGAGACGCTCGGCTTCTTCCGCGAGGATCGGCCGGAAGTCTCCGAGCCCGCAGGTGACGCCGGGCGCCGGGTCGAAAGGATCGAAGACTGTGATCATGTCGTTATGACAGAGCCGGCCCGTCGCAACACGGTAGCTGAAGCGCCCCGCGCGCCCGAGGCGCGGGCAGGCCCTGTCGAGCCGGTTCTCATAGATCTCGCCGCCGCGCATATAGAAGAGAACGGTCCGGTCGTCGATCACCGACGTCGTGTCGATTCGTCTGAGCACGATGCAGTCCTGCCGCGTGCGCTCGTCGAGCGCCTCGTCGGCGCCAGCCTGCGACTGCGCAGAGTCGCTCGCGAAACCGACCCAGGCCGTCAAGGCGATGCCACAGATTCCCTTCTTCAACATGAGAACCACCTCCCGTTTGGAACGCTCTCTTTTTGTTATAACTCAGCCGCAAGCACAGACCAAGTGCCGCGGGCGCGGAGAACCGGCCGTGGTACGCTTGCCCGCGCGACGTGCCGTCCGCCAAATCGGAAACAGGGAATGAATCGACCGCCAAGGCGGGGACTGCGGGCAGCCGCTCTCGGTCTCCTACTCGCAGGCTCTCAAGCCTGGTCACAATCGCAGAACGCGGAGGTGCCCGATCTGGCGTTCCTGTCCCTGTTCGATGACAAGGGCGCCCATGTCGGCGACTTCAAGGCGTTTATGACGGCACCGGCGCAGTGGACGCGGCGCGAGTGGACGCATCTCGGTGGCTTGCTGGCGGCGACGCGCGTGGCCTACGAGTACGACTACGACGTGCGCGAGCATTTCGTGCCCGAGCCGCGGCCGAGGGACTATCACGACGTCGAGGATTTCGTTCCGGTCGGGCTCATGATTGGCGCGACATGGCTTTCGGCAAGGCGCACCGGCGACTTCGATCGCTTTGGCGAGGCCAAGGCGATGGTGCGCGCGGGCGTCCTCAGCTCAGTATCGACGCTCGTCTTCAAGCTCGGGCTCGGCCGCGAGCGGCCGGACGAAGGCGTCGACCGCAACGACTGGTGGAGCGGCGGCCGGTCCATGCCTTCGGGGCATACGGCGTTCGCGTTCTCCGTCGGCACCGTATTTGCCGAGTCCGGCACGCCGAAGCGCCGCTGGGTGCGCCGTACGCTCGGTTACGGCCTCGGCGTCGGCATGATGTATCTGCGCGTCGACCACGATTCCCACTGGTTCTCGGATACCATCCCGGGCGCGGCGCTCGGCATTGCGGCCGGTCGGTTCGTGCTGAATCGCAGCGGCCTCTCGGACGGGCGCGCAGCAATGTTCGCATCACCGCTCGACGACGGTGCGATGCTGACGTTCTCGTTTGCGCTCGACTGATCGGGTGCGTTCGCCTGATCGAGGATACCCGCGATGAAGAACCAGCCATTCGCCAGTCGCCTCGGCTTTGCGCTGGCCGGCATTCTCTCGACGCTGCGCTCGGAACGCAGCTTTCGGGTTCATGCAGCCGCCGTCGTGGCCGTGACGGTGCTGCTCGTCTGGCAGCGTCCGGCGCCGCTGTGGTGGGCCGTCGTCGCGCTCGCCTGCGCGACAGTGCTCGCCGCCGAGCTCGTCAACACGGCCATGGAGCGCCTCGCCGACCATCTGCATCCGGAAGTGCACCCGGGTATCCGGCAGGTCAAGGATTGCGCGGCGGCGGCCGTGCTGGTTGCGAGCGTCGGGGCGCTGGCCGTGGCCGCGGCTCTGGCCTACGAGATTTTCGTTCGAGGCTAGATCACGCCTGTACCTTCCTGCCCTGTCCCTGTGGCGCCCCGTAGCGCGCTCTCGGTCCGCGACATCGAGGACTACGTCTCCCCGAGCTAGCGGAACGGCGTTCTCCTTGTCAGGGCTCGACGCCCAGCCGCTGCAGCGTTGCGGCCGCACCCTCGTGCGACGGGTCGAGCGCAAGCACCCGGCGCAGGTCGGCGATTGCCGGGTCGCGCCGTCCTTGCACCGCGTTCGCCGACGCGCGTTGAAAGTAATACTCCGGATTCTCCGGCTCGAGCTCGATCGCCCGGTCAAAGTCCGTCATCGCCTCGGCGAAACGCCGTTGGAAGAAACGCGCGAGGCCGCGATTGAGGTACGCCTGCCCGTAGCTCGCATCGAGCTCGAGCGCGCGATCGAGATCTGAGACCGCCTGATCGAGGCGGTTCGTCACGAGATACAGCACGCCGCGACTCGAGAGTGCGTCGCGATTGTCCGCATCGATGCGCAACGCCGCATCGAAATCCGCCATCGCGCGCTCGACATCGCCGCCGAGCTGAAAAGCGGCGCCACGACTGATCAGAGTATCGACATGCCGCGCGTCGACCGCGAGCGCGGAATCGAACTCCGCGAGCGCGGCCTCGAGATCACCGGTCGCAAGGCGAATCCGGCCGCGCGTGTGACGGCTCTCGGCCGACGTGGCGGGCGACAACCGGATCGCTTCGTCGAGGGCAGCGAGGGCCTCGTCGTAGCGTCCTTGGAAACTGTAGACGACGCCTCGGTTGTGATATGCATCCGCGTGGTTCGGATCGCGGCGGAGCGTCTCGTCGATGTCCGCCAGGGCCTCCTCGAGCTCGTTTTGCAGGGTGTGGTGCTTGGCACGGCCGACGTAGGCAGCGACGACGGCGTCCGCGGACGCCGCCGTCTCGATCAAGTGCGTACACGCGGGGATGCCGAGGACGGGATCCGGGCCGATGCAGTCCGCCGTATCGTCCGCGGCCGCCGGCCCGAGTCCCAAAAACAGCGCTAGCGCTACCGCAGCCGCAGGAGCCGACGACAGTGAGTTTGGCATGCGCATCAGAAGTCGGTCACTTGCCCCGCCTCGATCACGACCGCTTCGGTTTGGCCCGCGATCTGCACGCCGACCTCGCCGATTGGCAAGCCGTACGCGTCCGTCCCGTAGCCGCCAATCAAGCTTCGGCCGTCTGCCTGATCGACCAAGTCGACGCGCGTCCCGTCGCTGGCGGTCACATGCAACACGCCGACCCTGATCTTCGTATCGTTGCCGGAGCGCACCGTCACGCCCGTGACTCGCTTACCTGAGATCGTGACGTCGTAGTTCCCGGGAAGAAGATCGAACGCCGCGTCGCCGTAGCCGCCGGCGACCGAACGCGTTTCACCGGCGCGAAACACGTCGATGCGCGGCGACACTTCTTCGGGGTAGGCGACGACGACGCGGCCGAGCCGCCCGCGCATCGCGGGGTTCGGTACGATGTCGCAGCACGCGGAGCCGGATCCCCCTCGATCCACGGTCGGCCCAGTCGAGCTGCCGCCGCGTTGCCCGCGATCCGCCGTGGGCCCCGCGGCACCGCCACCCGCGCCGCCGCCGGTCGTGGTGCTCGGCTCTCCCGTGACCGCGACGGCGAACTCGGTGGCCAGCGGTGCCGGATCGAACGTCCGATGCTCGTCGCCGATCAGCGCTGCCGTCAGCGAATAGTTGCCGGCCGCGGGCCACGCAAAGCGTAGGTCGAGCTCGCGCGTCGGATCGAACTGGCAGTCGCCGCCTCCCGACTGCCATTGACAGGCAGAGGCCGGAGTGGCGGAAGGTGTCGCGTCACCCGTCCAAGTAACGCGATATTTCGCGTCCTCGTCGTACGGATAACAGCTCGGCACGCTCAGCTTGTAAGCTGTGGGTTGGCCGGTCGCCGCCTCCGCGGGGCCCGCCATTGCCGCGCGCAGCGCGCTCGAACCCCCCGGGATGAGGTCCTTGAACCAGATGTGATTCTCGCCGGTGATCTCCTGGCGGTAACTGTTGCCGACGACTTTACCGCCGACCAACGCTTCGGCGCGAAAGTCGACGCCCCAATCGAGGTCGGCCGCGAGCGCGGCGTTTTGGTCGCCGGCCGACTGATCGCCGTTCGTCTGCGTGGCCGTGGCGGCCCCGCATCCCACCGCGGTACCCTCGAGGAACGGCTGCGGCCCTAAGCGCGCACCGAGCACGTTGGCGTTGAGGGTGACCATCAGCGCCGTGTAAATGCCCGGTTTCGCCGTTACCTTGCCTTCGATCTGCACGCTCTGGGTCGTCGTCACGGGAGTGCTCGCCGTCGGCCTGCCGCCAGGACCCGATTTGCAGCCGTGGCCGTCACACGTGAAGTCGAACGTCGACCTGTGCTCGTTGCTCAAGGTGGCATTGCCCACGACGCTGCCGTTCGCGGTGACCTCTATCTCGCCTTCGATATACGCGCTGACGTCGATGATGGCGACGGGCACGCCGCCGATGATGATCGGAATCACTTGGATCGGAATTCGCGGCCCGCCCGTCGGCGGAATCGTGTACCTCTGGTTGAACGCACCGGTCGCCGTCGCCTGGATCGCGAGCACCTCCCCGACCGTCAAATCGCCGGTCACCGTGACGCTGCGCGGTCGCACGACGAACGGCAGGCAGGGGATGTAGAAGAAGTCCACCTTCGCCTGTAGGTCTCCGTCCATCGGAATACCCAAGCCGACGCTGCCGGTGACGTTGCCCGACGCCGACCCGCGCGATGCGCTTTGCGAAAGGTTCACGGTCATCGCCGGCGTGATGTCGAATCTCACAGGCACGGACACGCCGGGCAAGACGTGGTCGGAAAAACAGTTCAGCGCCTCGTCCCACAGGTCGGCGAGATCATCGGAGGAGTCGTCGTACCAATCCTGGGCGCGCTCGCGCGCTCGCTCGTACTCGTCTTCGAAGTTCTCGACCGCGTCCTCGCCGCAATCGACGATGCCGTTGAAGCTGACGTCGCCGCAGTCCGAGTCGTCTTCCTCTTCTTCTTCCTCCTGGGCGCCCACTTCGGGTGGCACCGGCGGATGCGCGTCAAGCCACGCACTGGCGACCTGCGGATCGAAGAAATAGACGGTCGATTCGCTCAAGTTCAGTTTGCCCACGTGCATCGCCAGAAGCCGCCGTGCGTCCTCACGAATGGGCGCATTCTCGATGCCTTCGCGGCCGTTCAGGACTACGAGTTGCCGGTTCACGGACCTGCCGTTCACGGTCGCCGCGACGGAGAGATTCTCGAATTGCGGCAGCCGCGCATCGAACGCCAGTGAGCGGGTCGGCGGCGGCATCGGTTCGCCGTAGGAGATCGTCGGCAAGGCATAGACCTTGGCCGCGACAGGCGCCGTGATGATCGTTGACTGCAGTCCGCCGGGTCCCGAAGAAGCGCCGGGCGTCGTGGTGCGGCCCGGTGCCGGCGTCGCCGGCGCTGTCTCGGCGGGTGGCGTGGCCGGCCGCGCTCTGTCGGGCGGTGGCGTGGCCGGCCTTCGCAACTGGGCGGCCGCCTCGTGGGCGGGCGCGGCCATAGCGATCGCGACCAGAGCGAGCGATGGCAGCCAGAACGATGGAGTCGAGCTCATTGGTATTCTCCTTGCGTCAAAACTCACTGACTTGCCCCGCCTCGATCACGACCGCTTCGGTTTGGCCGGCGACCTGCACCCCGACCTCGCCGATTGGCAAGCCGTACGCGTCCGTCCCGTAGCCGCCAATCAAGCTTCGGCCGTCTGCCGGATCGACCAAGTCGACGCGCGTGCCGTCGCTGGCGGAAACACGCAACACGCCGACTTTGATCTGCGTGTCGTGGCCGGACTGGACCGTCACACCCACAACGAGCTTCCCCGAGATCGCGACGTCGTAGGTCCCGGGAAAAAGATCGAACCCCGTGTCGCCGTAGCCGCCGGCGAGCGACTGCGTTTCACCGGCGAGATACACGTCGATGCGCGCCGACACTTCTTCGGGGTAAGCGACGACCACGCGGCCGAGCCGCAGCAGCGCAGGATTCGCGACGACCGTGCAGCAAGGTTCCTGGGCGCGAGGCTCGTCCGCGGGAACGAGCAACAGCGCTCCGATCGACAGCGCGACGAGTGTGCGGATGCTCATTGAATACTTCCGTTACGCGAGCTCAAAATTCGGTGACCTCGCCGTCCTCGATCAGCGTGGTTTCCCGTCGCCCCGCAATTTGGACGACGACGGGACCGATCGGGAAGCCATACAGGTCCTCTCCGTAGCCGCCCGTCAGCGTTGCGCCGTTCTGATCGAAAAGATCCACGCGCGTCCCGTCACTGGCGTGCATGTGCAGCACGCCGACGCGAATCCGCGTGTCGTGCCCGACTTGTACACCGACACCTGCCACGCGTTGGCCGCCGACCGTCACGTCATAGGTGCCGGGGTTCAGCTCGAGCGCCGCGTCGCCGTACTCGGTGCCTAGCGCCTTGCTCGCATCGCCCGTTGCGTACACTTCGAGCCGCGTCGATTCCGCGCCGCCGTCGCCGGGATACCTGACGACGATGCGTCCCAAGCCCTCCGGCAGCTCCGCATTCGGCGTGAGCTCGCAGCAACCGGCCGCCGCCGCGGCGGCCGGCGCATCCGCGCCTCGCTCGCAGTGTGTAGACGCGAGCGCGGCGCCGAGCGCAAGTCCGGTGAGCGCGAGGCGTCGCGGAAGCCTGCACATCGGGGCGTTCCTCATATAGCGCTCATTCAATCGCTGCTGATGTAGCGCTCGATCCGCGGCGCTTCCGCTGCGTTCGGCTCCAGAGAGAGATAGAGCCGGTAGGCTTCGACTGCCGCGGGCCTATTGCCTTGCCGTTCGTACAGCAACCCCAAGTAGTAATGCGGCTCGGGATCGGCGACGCCGTCGTCGACTGCCTTCGTGAACATCGCGTGGGCGGATTCGAAGCGCTCGTTCTCGTAATCCAGCTTGCCCACCGCAACCACGATGTCGTGCGTTGCCTGTCGAAACTCGTTCGTGTCGACGGTCAACTGCGCCGACCCGAGTCGCGCGGCGTTCGCTTCGGCCCACTCGTCGGCTCGCGCCATGCGCTCCTCGTTCCGCGGATGACTCGAGTAGAAAAACGCCTCACGTTTGGATGCGTCGCCGTATTCTTTGAGGAGCGCTTCGAACGTGCCGCTCGCTTCGCGCGCGTCGTAGCCGGCCTTGACCATGTACTCGAGGCCGAGCTCGTCCGCTTCGGACTCCTGCCGCCGTCCGTGACCGTTGATCGCCGCGCTCATGCTGTACTGGTAGGTCTGCTCCAGCACTTGACGGTCGATTCGACCCGACGCTGCCGCGGCCTGTCCCGCGAGCTGTCCGAGCAGATTGATGCCTGCATCGGCTTGCATGCCGTCGGTGACATGGGACTCAGCCGCGTGAGCGATCTCGTGCCCGAGCACCATCGCCACCTGTGCCTCGTTCTCCATGCGCGCGAGTAAGCCCGCGTTTACGTAGAGAAATCCGCCGCCGAACGTGAACGCGTTGACGTTCGCGTCGCTGACCACCTTCACGCGGTACTCGAACGGTCTCGGATCGGCGTGCGCGGCGAGGCGCTGGACGATCTCGTTCAGAAGGGCGTCGAGGCGCGCGTCGTCGACTAAATTGGCTTGTGCGTCGAACTGGGCGGAGTTTTCCCGAGCGATCTCGATTTCCTCCTCTTCGGTGAACCCTTGGAAGGCCGCGCGGTTCTCGATGACGGTCTCGACAGCGCCCGAGGCAGGGCCCAGACGGTCCTTGAGCCGGTTCAGCAGGCCCTGCGCGTGGACCGGCCCCGTGATCAGTGCGCCGACGAGCACGACCTCGATCGGCATGAACTTGAGTCTCATGTAGTTTCCCCCAACCATTCGGGCTCCGGCCGAAGCGCGCCGTTGTCCCGGAGAGTAGAGTCGCCGCTCGCCGTGATCCGTTACACGTGCAGACGGCCGGTAACGGCCGCGCGGCTGCGACGACTCTAACAACGCATGGCGTTCGAGGATTGCAGCCGGCTGGGCCGGCAGGGGGGAGTCATGGGAGAAGAAAGATCAGGATCGAAGAGCGCGAAGGCGCTCGCCGTCTTGCTGATGCTGGGTGGCGTCGTCGGGATCGGAATCGCGCTGTTCGCCGGCTATCAGCTCGCGCAGGCGCACTGGGCGTACGGACTGCTGATGGCGCTGCTGCTCGCACTGTTCGCCTGGTCCGCGCTGACGGGCGTCCGATTGTGGCGCGACGATCCGCGCGGCTGGAAGTGGGCCATCATCTTATTCGCGGCCCAGATCCCCGTGCTCGCGATCCCGGGGCTCACCTACGAGTACTTCACAGGTATTGCGGTCAAGGTGCTCGGCGGGGGCGTTGAAGGTCCCCTGTCGTTCGGCATCGGCGCGGGCGCGAATATCTTCGTCGGTGGGGCAGCTCCGGAGCTCGCGTACGGCGTCAATCTCGTTGCGGTGGCGGCGCTCGCCTGGTTGCTCTGGCGACGCCCGCGTCCCGCCGTCGCCTCAACCGGCGGCACGGTAACTACCGCTAACGCGGCGCCTCGTTAGCGCCAATCGCCGGACGCAATGAACGGCGCCCAATAGAGCGGGTGCGGCTCGCCGTGCTCGCGGCGAGCCGCCGCGAGCGCTGCGCGGTAGGCTGCGCGCATCGCGGCACTCGTGGATCGGCCGGCGTTGAATCGAGACTCATAAAGCGCCGCCATGAACGTTTCCGCCGAGCGGTCCTCGACGGCCCACAGGCTCATGACGAGCGTGCCGGCGCCCGCGATGCGAAACGCGCGCCGCAAGCCGAGAATGCCTTCGTCGACCTCGATCTGGCCGATGCCCGTATCGCAACCCGACAGCACGACCCATTGCGCGTCACGCAAGTCGAGCGCCGCCACCTCCTCGGCGAGCAGAATCGCATCGCCCGTGTCCCGGTTGGCTGCCGAGAAAGCCAATCCGGACAGCCGCAACGGGCTCGCAACGTCGCTCGGAACGGACAAGCAGTCGTCGGCGACGAAGAAGCCGTGCGTCGCGACGTGCACGACGGCCTTGCCGGGCGCTTGCTCCTTGAACGCAACCTTCGTCGCGGATGCCTGCGTGAGCTCGGTGACGTACCGCGGCGCGCCTGGCGCGGCCCGGAAGATCGATGCGACGCGGCGCGCTTCGCGCAGCGAACCGGGTAACGCCGGGACGTCGAGTCGAGCGAGCGGATCGCACGTATCGGCGGGAAGGCTCGCTGCGTCGACGGCTTCGCCGGGAATCTCGAAGGTGGCTCCGCCGACGACCAGGACATCCGAGCCCCGAGCGCGGTCGGGGCCGGCGACGAGCTCCCGCTCGCTCGAGAGATAATGAATCAGCACATCGGCTTCGGCGATGAACCCGCCGTTACGCAGCGGCAGCGCCGAGAAGTTGACGAGATGAATGGCGCCGGCAGGCACGATGAGCACGAGCCGATCGCCTCCGGTCTCCAGGCCCAACGGATCCCACAGCAGCTCGCGCAGCCGTTCGCCGGTGGCGCGGTAGCGCGACGCGTCGGTCGCGGCGGCTTCAGGCCGCAGCTCGCCGCGCCAGCGGCGAATCGCGGTTTCGATGTCGCGCGCGGATCCGAGCGAAACGACGCGAGGCGAGCGGCCGGCAGCATCGAGCACGAATGCGAGATACGACGCCTCCCGGACGGCGGAGCGCGGGTCGCCGCCGATGCGCGCGAAGGCGACGAGCGTCGCGTCGTCTGGCAATGCGGCGCCTACTTCCCTAAACCCAAGCTCGCGTTCCGCCACTGCGGTGCGCACCGACTCGCTCGCGGATGCGACGCGGCGCTCCGCGGCCTCCTCGGCGGCGCGGAGCTCGGCGATGTCAAGTTGGTACTGCTCGACGCCTGCGGCGCCCGGGCCGCGGAGCAACACATTCGCCAATCGTTCGGCCGCGGTACGGTAAGTGGCGAACGCCTCGCGCAGCGACGCATCGCCCTCCGCAGCGAGTCGGTGGCGCGTCGCCATCTCGTCGAGCACGACGGCGCGCGACCGAATCAGTGCATCCCAGCCGGACGCCGACAGCGACGGGTCCTGCAAATCCGCGGCGATGGCGAGTGCGAGATCGAGGCTCGACAGGCGCTCCGCCGCATAGTGCAGCGCCTGGCGCTCCGGCGCTCCGCGAGCAGTGAGGCGCAGGTGGTTTCGGGTAATCGACTCCGCGCGCAGCGCAAGCTCGAACGCCTCGCGGTCCCTTCCGGCGCGCAGCAAAACTTCGGCAAGAAAATGCAGCGGCTCCGCTACGAGCGGGTTGTCCGGACCAAGAGTGTTCGAGCGCAGCTCGAGCGCACGCTCGAGCGTCGCTCGGGCGCCGTCGTAATTCCCGCGCGCGGCCTGGGCGCGTCCGAGGCTGACCAGCGCATACGCGAGATCGACGTGATCGGCTCCGTACGCGCGCTCTTGGATCTCGAGCGCGCGCTCGGCAAGAGATTGCGCGGCATCGAGCTCCAGCCGGTCCAAAGACAGATAGCTCAGGTTGCTTAGGCTAAGCGCGAGACTCGGATGCGCGGTGCCGAGCACCTTCTCCTTCAAGACGATGGCTTCTCGATAGAGCGCGATCGCCTCGTCGGCTCGGCCCATCCTCTGGTCGAGGTCGGCAAGGTTGTGCTTGGAGTTAGCGATCAACGGATGCTCAGCTCCGAGCGCCGTTTCGAGAGTGGCGAGCGACTCGCGATACAACCGCAGCGCTTCGCCGTAGTCGCCAATCTTGGCGAGCAGCGTCGCCAGGTTGTTGGCGGTCATCGCGACCTGCGTGTGCGCTGGTCCCAGCGTAGCGCGGAACACTTCGAGCGAGCGCTCGTAGTGTTCACGCGCAGTCGAGTACTGGCCGAGCTCCTGAAACAGCGGCCCGAGGTGCGAGTGCACCCTGCCGAGCTCGGCTTCGTAGCGAGGATCGTTCGCGGCCGCGCTCGACAGGATCTCCCGCGCGCGCTCGTACAGCGGCCGCGCACGCTCGTAGTCGCCGCGCACGAAGAACAGCACGCCGGCGTTATCGAGGCTCGTGGCGAGGGCCGGAGCGTCGGCACCGAGCAGGTTCTGCTTGATCTCGATGGCGCGCTCCGCAAACGTTGCCGCTTCCGCGTCCGAGGCTTTGCCGCCGCGCCATAGTGCGGCCACCAATAGGTCGAGCACGTCGGCGGCAGTCGCCGATGCCGCGGTCCCCGCCTGTTCCATGGCCGCGAGTGCTGCGCGCGCCTCGCGCTCCGCGTCTGCGTAGCGGCCGCCGTCGAGCAAGCGGCCCAACTCCTCGACCGTACGGTCTGCGCCCGCTTGCTGAGCACTGACCGCCATTGCGAAGGCGAGGCCGGCGATCACGAGGCCGGAGCACATCGCTCGAACGGTCACGTGACTCCTCACAAAATCATCGATCCGGCAGTGAGAGGCGGGCCGAGCGTTGCAGCGTTTGGCCGAGCTCGTCGAGCGCGCTCACTTCTATGAAGGCCGGTTCGGATGCCGAGTCGCCCGACGCGCCCAGGTCGAGTGCCGCCGCCGTGCCGTCCGCCTCGAGGCTACGCAGTACACGGCCATCTCTCGCAAACACTTGGAGCTCGTAGCCGGCCGCGTCGGCGATCGGTTGCCAGCGGGCGCGCAGCGCGCTCCCCTCGACCTCGACTTCGAGCCCCATGCTCTGCTCGACGCCTCGAAACACCGGTGCCGCCGGGGGCCTTTGCAGCCATGTGAGACCGACCGCGAGGAACGCGGCGCCCGCCGCGGCGGCGAGAGCGAACAACACGCGCCGTGGCGGTCTGCCGGTCCGCCGCGTCACGCCAGCGTGCAGCGTCGCCGCACGGATTTCGAGCGCGCTTTGGACTTCTGCGGCGAGCTCGTCATCCGTGAACATTCGCTCCTCGAAGAGCTCGGCCTCGACCGCATCGCGACGGCCAGCCAGGTACTCCTGAATTCGGCGTTCGTCGGACGCGGATAATGTCTGATCCTTCAAGCGGCTCTCCCACTAGTCGCTCCGGCAGCTGCTGCCGGGGGTCGTACCTAGAGTGCCCGTACGGCTCATTGTGTTACTTCCTCGCCGAGCGCCGCCGAAAGCCGCTTCAATGCCCGGTGCTTGCGCACGCGCAACGCGCCCGAGCTGATGCCCAAACGCCCTGCGAGCTGCTCGGGATCGACGTCGCGAGTATAGAGCTGCTCGAGCAGCTCTCGGTCATCCATGGCCAACGACTGGAGCGCGAGCCGCACGACGCGGCGGCGCTCTTCGTCGATGAGATCGGTCAGCGGCTGGGCCACGCCGTTCTCTTCGAGCGACGAGCGCGCGTACCCCTCGAGCGCGTGCCGTTCGCGATAGCGTTTCCGCCAAGACTGCTGGCAGACGTGAAGCGCCGTCTGATACACGAACGCCGGCAACGCGCCCGGCTCGCGCAAGCGATTCTCCTGTAGGGCTTTCACGACCCGCTGAAGGGCGTCTTGCGCCATGTCCTCGGCATCGGCGCGATTGCCGAGGCGGCGCATGCCGAGAATGAGCAGGCGTGCGTGAAATCGACGCCAAAGATCGAGATCGCCTAGATCGACGGCCTCGGAGCCGGGGTCCCCTTCGCTGTCGGACGGCTGTCTGACGTAGTTCGCCTCGGTCACGTGGAAAACTGCCGGGAAGCTCTTCTGTTGTTGTGCAGCCAGTATACACGGGCATCCAACGCGGACGGGGCCGCGTCGAATTGCGCGAGCGGCTTCCGCTGCGCCGCCCGCTCATCCCGAAACGCCGAAGCGCGGGACTCGAACCCCTACCCGCGCCTGCCTTTCAGCTGCTGCGCCGCCCGGTATCTCGCCTCGGCCTCGACGAGCTCGGCCTGCGCCTGCTGCAGATCGATCTCCCCGTGGCGGCCTTCGAGCGCCTCTTTCGCCCGCTCGCGGGCCGCGAGCGCCGCGTCTTCGTCAAGCTGATCGGCGTGCAGCGCGCTGTCGGCGAGCACGGTCACGAGATGCGGCTGGATCTCGAGAATCCCGCCGGTGACATAGAAGAACTTCTCGCCGTCGGCCGTCTGCACGCGGATCGAGCCGGGCTTCAAGTGCGTGAGCAGCGGCGCATGGCGCGGCGCGATGCCGAGCTCGCCCATCTTCGCCGGCGCAAACACCATATCGGCGTCGCCCGAGAAGATGGCGCCCTCGGCGCTGACGATTTCGACGTGAATGGTCATGTGCTTGCTCCGCGCGACGCTAGCTCAGCGTCTTCGCCTTGGCCTCGGCTTCCTCGATCGAGCCGACGTACGAGAATGCCTGCTCGGGCAGGTGGTCGTACTCGCCTTCGACGATCGCCTTGAAGCTTCGGATCGTGTCCTTCAGCGGCACGTACTTGCCCTCCATGCCCGTGAACGCCTGCGCGACCGAGAACGGCTGTGACAGGAACTGCCGGACCTTGCGCGCCCGCTGCACGATCAGCTTGTCCTCTTCCGACAGCTCGTCCATGCCGAGGATCGCGATGATGTCCTGCAGCTCCTTGAAGCGCTGCAACACGGCCTGCGCGCCCCGCGCCGCGTCGTAGTGCTCCTGGCCGATGACGTTCGGGTCAAGCAGGCGGCTCGTCGAATCGAGCGGATCGACGGCGGGATAGATGCCGAGCTCCGCGATCTGGCGCGACAGCACCAGCGTTGCGTCGAGGTGGGCGAAGGTCGTCGCGGGCGAGGGATCCGTCAGGTCGTCGGCCGGGACGTAGACGGCCTGGAACGACGTGATCGAGCCCGCCTTCGTCGACGTGATGCGCTCCTGCAGCACGCCCATCTCCTCGGCCAGCGTCGGCTGATAGCCAACCGCCGAAGGCATGCGGCCGAGCAGCGCCGAGACCTCGGTGCCTGCGAGCGTATAGCGATAGATGTTGTCGATGAACATCAGGACGTCCTGCCCGTCGTCGCGGAACTTCTCCGCGATCGTCAGACCCGTCAATGCCACGCGCAGCCGGTTGCCCGGCGGCTCGTTCATCTGACCAAACACGAGCGCAACCTTGTCGAGAACGCCGGCTTCCTTCATCTCGTGATAGAAATCGTTGCCCTCGCGCGTGCGCTCGCCGACACCGGCGAAGACGGAATAACCGCCGTGCTCCTTCGCGATGTTGTTGATCAGCTCGAGCAACGTGACGGTCTTGCCGACGCCGGCACCGCCGAAGAGCCCGATCTTGCCGCCCTTCGAGATCGGCATGATCAGGTCGATGACCTTGACGCCCGTCTCGAGCAGCTCCGTTTCCGTGGCCTGCTCCTCGTAGGTCGGCGCGGGCCGGTGGATCGGCCAGAACTCCTCAGCGTCGACGCTGCCGGCGTCGTCGATCGGCTCGCCGAGCACGTTCAGGATCCTTCCCAAGGTCTTGGTGCCGACCGGCACCTTGATCGGCTCACCGGTGTTCGCGACCGATAGCCCGCGATTCAAACCTTCGCTCGCACCCATCGCGATGGTCCTGACGACGCCGTCGCCGAGCTGCTGCTGCACCTCGAGCGTGAGCTGCCGATCCTCGAGCTTGAGCGCATCGTAAATCTTTGGAATCGCGTCGCGCGGAAACTCGACGTCGACGACCGCGCCGATGACCTGAACAATCGTACCTTGCATGAATCCTTACCTTCTCTCTAAACCGCTGCCGCGCCGCCGACGATCTCCGCTATCTCCTGCGTGATCGCCGCCTGCCGCGCCTTGTTGTACTTGAGCTCGAGCTGCTCGATGAACTTGCCCGCGTTCTCGGTTGCCGATTTCATCGCGACCATCTTCGCCGCCATCTCGCAGGCCACGTTCTCGACCGCCGCGCGATAGACCTGCGACTCGATATAGCGCATGACCACGCTGTCGAGCAGCTCCGCAGGCTCGGGCTCGTAGATATAGTCCCAGTACGTCTGCAGCGCGTCGCGGTCGACGGGCTCGACGGGCAGCAGTGTCGTGATCTCCGGCGCCTGGCTCATCGTGTTGACGAAGACGCTGTGAACGAGGAAAAGACGATCGATCTCGCCCTTCTCGTAAGCCGCGGTCATCGACGTGATCGCGCCGATCAGGTCGGCGACCTTGGGCGCCTCGCCGACATGGCTCGTCGCAGACACGATGTTCGTCTTCAGGCGCCTGAAGAACGCCATCGCCTTCGCACCGATCAGGCAAAGATCGACCTCGACGTTATCGCCCTGCCAGCGCCTGAGCTCACCGAGGATCCGGCGAAACATGTTGACGTTGAGCGAGCCGCACAAGCCCCGGTCCGTGCTGATCACGATGTAGCCGACCCGCTTAATCTCCCGGCTCGTCAGAAACGGGTGGGCGCGGTCGGGATTGGCCTCCGCCAGATGCCCGATCACCGTGCGGATGTGCTCGGCATACGGCCGCGACGCCTGCATGCGCTGCTGCGTCTTGCGCAGCTTCGAGGCCGCGACCATTTCCATGGCTTTCGTGATCTTCTGCGTGTTCTTGACGCTGCCGATCTTGGTCCGGATTTCCTTGCCGCTTGCCATCGCGTCGTCCTACCAGGCTCCGGTCGACTTGTAGCCCTCGACGAGCGCCTTCAGGCCGGCCGCCACTTCGTCCGAGAGCTCACCGTTGGCGTTGATCGCGTCGAGCAGCGGCTGATTCTCCGCGTGCGCATGCGCGTGCAGCCCGGCCTCGAACGCGACGATCTTGTCCACCGGCACGTCGTCGAGAAAGCCCTCGTTGACCGCAAACAGCGAGAGCGCCATCTCGGCGACGGTCAGCGGCGCATACTGCTTCTGCTTCATCAGCTCCGTCACGCGCTGGCCGCGCTCGAGCTGGCGCCTGGTCGCCGCATCGAGGTCCGAGGCGAACTGCGCGAACGCCGCGAGTTCCCGATACTGCGCGAGCGCGAGCCGGACGCCGCCGCCGAGCTTGCGGATGATCTTCGTCTGCGCGGCACCGCCGACGCGCGATACCGAGAGGCCCGCGTTGATGGCCGGCCGGATGCCGGCGTTGAAGAGGTCGGTCTCGAGGTAGATCTGCCCGTCCGTGATCGAGATGACATTGGTCGGCACGAAAGCCGAGACGTCACCGGCCTGGGTTTCGATGACAGGCAGCGCCGTCAGCGATCCCGTCCTGCCCTTGACATGGCCCTTCGTTTCGCGCTCGACGTAGGCCGCGTTGACGCGCGCCGCACGCTCGAGCAGGCGCGAGTGCAGGTAGAAGACGTCGCCCGGATACGCTTCGCGGCCCGGCGGGCGGCGCAACAGCAGCGAGATCTGGCGGTACGCCCAGGCTTGCTTGGTCAGATCGTCGTAGATAATCAGGGCATCCTCGCCTCGGTCACGAAAGTACTCGCCCATCGTGCAACCGCCGTAAGGCGCGATGTACTGCATCGCCGCGGACTCCGCCGCCGCGGCCGCGACGACGATGGTGTGCTCCATCGCGCCGTGCTCCTCGAGCTTGCGCACGACGTTCGCGATCGTCGAGTTCTTCTGGCCGATCGCGACATAGATGCATTTGATGCCGCTGCCCTTCTGATTGATGATCGTGTCGATCGCGACCGCGCTCTTGCCGGTCTGGCGGTCGCCGATGATCAGCTCACGCTGGCCGCGGCCGATCGGCACCATCGAGTCGATGGACTTGAGACCGGTCTGCACGGCCTGGCTGACCGACTGCCGCTCGATGACGCCCGGCGCCACCTTCTCGATCGGCGAGGTGCCGGCCGCGGCTATCGGGCCCTTGCCGTCGATCGGCTCCCCGAGCGCATTGACGACGCGGCCGAGCAGCGCCTCGCCGACGGGAACCTCGAGGATCCGGCCCGTGGTCTTGACCGTGTCGCCCTCGGAGATGTGCTTGTAGTCGCCGAGCACGACCGCGCCGACGGAATCCTGCTCGAGGTTGAGCGCGAGCCCGAAGCTGCCGCCCGGGAACTCGATCATCTCGCCGTACTGCACGTCGGCGAGACCGTGAATCCGGACGATGCCGTCGGTCAGCGCGATGACCGTGCCGACGTTGCGCGCCTCGGCAGCCGCGTCGAAGTTCTTGATTCTTTGCCGAATCAGCTCGCTGATTTCGGAAGCTTTGAGTGCCATTTCCTTTCCTCTCAAGCGATCAACGAGCTCGTGAGGCGCGCAAGGCGCGTCCTCAGCGAATCGTCGATGACCATATCCTCTGCCCGAACGATGGCGCCGCCCAATAGCGACTCGTCGATCTCGAGCTCGAGCTCGACTTCGCGGCCGAGCTTCTTGCTCAAGGCGCCTGCAATCTTCTCTGTCTGCGCGGCGTCAACGGCGCTCGCCGCAATCAGCCTGACCTTGACCCTGTTCTCGCGCTCGGCTTTCAGCTCGTCGAACTGCTTCGAGATCTCGCTGAGCGCATCGAGCCGATCGTTCTCGGCCAGCAAGCGCAGCAGGTTTCGCCCCTCGTGCGATGCGAGCAGCCCCGCGCCCGGCAGCTCGGCCGCGAGCGGGCCGATGAACTCGCTGCGGTCCTTCGCGCTTCGCTCGGGCCGGCCGAGATATTCTCGCGCTGCCTTGTCGGATGCGACGCGCGCGGCCGCGGCCAGCGCCTCTGACCATCCGTCGAGATCGTTCGCCGCCAGCGCGATGTCGAATACCGCTCTGGCGTAGGGTCTCGCAACGGTGCCGTAATCAGCCATGCCTGCGAATCCCTAGAGCCTCTGCGCCAGCCCGTCGAGCAGCTCGCGATGCGTCTCGGCCGTGATCTCGCGCGCGAGGATCTGCTCCGCGCCCGCCATCGCGATCGCCGCGACCTGGCCGCGCAGCTCGTCGCGCGCGCGGTTGCGCTCGACCGCGAGCTCCGCCGCACCGCTTGCGAGCAGCCGCTTCTTCTCGGCTTCGCCTTCGCCTCTTGCGGCCTCGACGATCTCGCTGGCGCGGCTTTGCGCCTGGTCGAGAATACCCTTGGCCTGCTCCCGGACGGCGCTCAGCATCTTCACGGCCTCGGTCTCGGCTGCGGCGAGGCTCGTCTTGCCCTTCTCGGCCGCTGCAAGCCCGTCGGCGATCTCGTGCTGGCGCGCCTCGATCGCGTTCATGATCACCGGCCAGATGAATTTCATGCAGAACCAGACGAAGACGAACATCGCGATCGTCTGGCCTATCAATGTCGCGTTAAAGTTCACCGCAACCTCCTCGAGCGGAAACCCCGATTGCTAGCGGCCAGGCCTAACCGCCGAGACCCGGCGTGACGAACGCGAAGTAAAGCCCGATGCCAATACCGATCATTGCCGGCGCGTCGAGCAGCGCCACGACGAGGAACATCTGGGTTCGGAGCATCGGTGCAAGCTCGGGCTGCCTCGCCGCGCCCTCGAGAAAGCGGCCGCCGAGCAGTCCCATGCCGATGCCGACGCCGAGCGCGCCGAGCCCGATCAGGATGCCAACGGCCAGCACGTTCATACCAATCACGAAGTCCATCTAAAGTCTCCAGTTGAACAATGAGTCAGAAACCGAGAAGCATTGGCGATCAGTGTCCCGTGTCATGCGCCTGGCTCAGGTAAACGATCGTCAACATCATGAATATGAAGGCTTGCAGCGTAACTACAAGGATGTGGAACAGCGCCCAGCCGAAGTGAAGCGGCAGCTGCCAGATTCCGAGCAGCGCGATCAATATGAAGATCAGCTCGCCCGCATACATGTTGCCGAAGAGCCGCAGCGAGAGCGAGACGGGCCGCGCCAGGAAGGCAACGGTCTCGAGAATGAAATTGAACGCGATGACGACGGGAGCGGCGATGATCAGGATGCCTTTCGTCGGCGGCGCGATCGGGTGCAACGTGAATTCCTTTGCGAATCCGAGCCCACCCTTGACCTTGATCGAGTAGTAGATCGTCAGAATGAAGACCGAGATCGACATCGCAAAGGTCACGTTGACGTCGGTCGTCGGCACGACCTTGAGGTACTCGACGCCGATCATCGTCGCAAGCCACGGCAGCCAGTCGACCGGGATCAGATCCATTAAGTTCATCAGGAACACCCAGACGAAAATCGTCAGGGACAGCGGCGCAATCAGCTTGTTGTGGCCGCGGAACGCGCCCTTGATGGAGCTGTCGACCATTCCGACGACGAGCTCGATTGCCGACTGAAGCTTACCGGGCCGGCCCGTCGTCGCCTTCCTCGCGACCCCCCAGAACAAGCCGCAGAAAACGATCCCGAGCAGCAGCGAGAAGAACATCGAATCGACGTGCAGGGCCCAGAAGTTACCTTCGCAATGATTCCACTCCCAGCCGCCGTCGACGCGGCAGACGGAAAGGTTGGTCAGATGATGCCCGATGTATTCGTTGGCGGTTTGGGTGGCTGCTGAATGACCTTCTTCTTCCATGCCCTACTGCTTCGCTTTACCGTCTTTATCGAAACCGTCGCCGCCGAGCAGCGCGCCTGCCAACACCACCATCTGCGCCGCGATGAATCCACCGAAGAGTCCGAGCGCCGACAGCGGTCGGACCGAGACGAACACGACGACAAACAGCACCGCAGTCAGCACCAATTTTCCGAGCTCGCCGAGCCACGCTGCCTTGAGCATCGCATGAGCGTTGACTCCCGCCTTCGGCATCAGCAGCCGTGCACCTAAAAACGCGTTCGGTATGACCGCGATCGCGCCGCCCAGCAGGGCCGATATGCCGACGGTCTGCCCGAGCCAAAGGGCCAGCGTGCCGGCCAGGACCCCGCTCAGGAGAACCTGGATCAGCAGGATCGAAACGATCGGCTGTATCCCGAATCGCGGCACAGCGAACTCTTGGTCGCGTCAGTGGCAGCAGCCAAAAAAATAGCCGGCGGCATGGCCTCGGCTGAACCGCGCCATTGTAAAGAGTCGAATGGGGTCGTTCAACTTACTTGATATGGGCGAGGATGCCGTCGAGCTCGTCGAGGCTGCCGTAGCGGATGACGATCCGGCCGCCCTTGTCGCCGCCCTCTATGGTCACGGCCGCGCCTAGCGTCTCGCCGAGCTCCGTCTCGAGCCGCCGGACGTTGGGGTCCTTGCCCTTCTTAAGCTTCTTCCCGGGCTTCGTCCCGGCGAGCCGCCGCACGGCTCGCTCCGTCTCGCGGACGCTCCAGCCGTCCCGCGCGGCCCGCTGCGCAAGCTCGGCCATCGCCTCGGGCGATTCGATGCCGAGCAGCGCCCGGGCATGGCCCATGTCGAGCTGCCTCGTTTCCAGAAGACGGCTGACCACCTCGGGCAGCTCGAGCAGACGCAGCAGATTCGAGACCGCGGCCCGCGAGCGCCCGACGGCCTCGGCGGCCTCGGCATGGGTCATCTCGAACTGCTGAACGAGCCGGGCCAGCGAGCGCGCTTCCTCGATCGGGTTCAGATTCTCGCGCTGGATGTTCTCGATCAGCGCGACGGCGACCGCCGCTTCGTCGGGAATATCGCGAACGAGCGCAGGAACCGTGGCAAGTCCGGCGAGCTGAGCCGCGCGCCAGCGTCTCTCGCCGGCGACGATCTCGTAGCGGGTTTCGCCGTTCGACTTCGCCGTAGGGCGCACGACGATCGGCTGGACGATGCCCTGGACGCGGATGCTCTCGGCCAGCTCCTTGAGCGTGTCCTCGTGCATGTCGACGCGCGGCTGAAACTGACCACGGCTCAACAGATCGACAGGCAGCTCGCGCAGATTGGTTCGCGACGCATGGCTCTCGCCCTGCCCGCTCGCGCTCAACAGGGCTTCGAGGCCTCGGCCGAGACTCCTGCGTTTCGTCATCGCTCAACTATACGGTCACGGCCGCGCGCTTTCACGCCGGTTGATCTCGCCAGCGAGCGCCAGATAGGCGAGCGCCCCGCGCGAGTACTTGTCGTGGTACAGGGCCGGCCGGCCGAAGCTCGGCGCCTCGGCGAGCCGGATGTTGCGCGGTATCACCGTGCGATAGACGCGCTCGCCGAAATGCTCCTCGAGCTGCGCCGAGACCTCGTTGGCCAGGTTGTTCCTCGGGTCGAACATCGTGCGAAGAATCCCGTGGATCTGGAGCGAGGGATTGGCGCTATCGCGGATCTGCTCGATCGTATCGACGAGCGCGCTCAGGCCCTCGAGCGCATAGTACTCGCACTGCATCGGTATCAGCACGTGGTCGGCCGCGATCAGCGCGTTGACGGTCAGCATGTTGATCGCCGGCGGGCAGTCGATCAGCACGTACTCGAAGTTCTCGGCGTATTTCCCGATTGCGTCGCGCAGGCGAAACTCGCGATTGGGCTGTCCGAATAGCTCGACCTCGGCGGCCGAGAGCTCCTGATTCGACGGCAGCACGAGGTAGCCGCCTTCGGCGGCCGGCACGACGGCCGTGGCGATATCGGCGCCACCGAGGAGGACGTCGTAGACGCTCTGCTCGAGCTCGGCCTTGTCTATCCCCGACCCCATCGTCGCGTTCCCCTGCGGATCGTTGTCGATCATCAGCACGCGGCGCTTCGTCGCGGCCAGCGATGCGGCGAGATTGACGCAGGTCGTCGTCTTGCCGACGCCGCCCTTCTGGTTCGCGATCGCGATGATCCTGGCCATGCCGAATTATTACTCCAAGTCGGAAGATTCGGACACGGACGCGCGCTCGAGGACGACGACCCGGCTCCTGAGTCCCGGCGTCACCGATTCGATCGGCAGGGCTCTGAATCCTCGAGCTCGCGAGAGGATCTCGCGAGCCTTGTCCTCGCTGGTCAGCAACACGAGCCGCCCCGTCGGCGCGACGAGCGGCTCGGCCAGGTCGAGAATCTCGCCCGGCGGCGCGACGGCGCGCGCGAGCACGGTGTCGAACGGCCCCGTCGTCACGGTTTCGGCCCGTGCATGCACCACCTCGACGTTGTCGAGCCCGAGCGCGCCTTTGACGTGTCTCAGGAAACTCGCCCGCTTGCGCCGGCTTTCGATCAGCGTGAAGACGACATCTGGCAGAACGACGGCGAGCGGGATGCCGGGCAGGCCAGCGCCCGACCCGATATCGCAGGCCCTGGCACCGGCGACGAAGCGCTCGAGCGCGAGGCTTTCGACCAGATGCCGGTCGATCAGCTCGTTGCGATCGCGCAGGCCGGTCAGGTTGTGAACGCGGTTCCAGTGCTCGAGCCGATCGAGAAACCGCGCGAGTGCCGTGGCCGCCTCGAGACCGACCGCAAGCTGATGTGCCTCGAGCCGCGCCGCGACGCCTTCGCCCGTTAGCGGCTCCACGGCCTTCGAGGCGCAGGCTTCATGCTCACTGCCGCGTCGGGTAAAGCCCGCCGATCGCGGCGTAATAGGCGGCTATCTGGGCGAGCATCTCGTCGTCGAGCTGGCTGACGAGCGGCGCCATGACCGGATCCGTGCGCTCGGACTCGCGATACTGCTTCATCGATTCGAGCAGGTAGGACCCGTGTTGCCCGGCGAGATTCGGCCATTGCGGCGCAAGCGCGATGCCCTCCGGGCCGTGACACGCAGCGCAGGTCGCGGATTGCTCCTCGCCCTGGCGGATCGCCTCGGCGCCCGCGGACGAGATGCCGCGAGCCGGCTCGCCGCCGATGCCGGCGAAGTAGGCCGCCAGATCGGCGATGTCCTGATCGGTCAGCGCCGACGCCTGCGCCTGCATCGTCGCGTGCGCGCGAGTCCCCTGCCTATAGCCTTGTAGCGCGACCTCGAGGTAGTCGGCGTTCTGGCCGCCGAGCTTCGGCACATGGTAGGTCGGGTAGGCGTTAACGGCCGCCTCGATGCCGTGACAACCGCCGCAGGTGTAAGCGAGTGTCTCGCCGCGCGCCGCGTCGCCTTCGATCGCAAGCGGCATCGGGGACTGTGCGCCGGCCAACTGCGGCAGGACCAGACCGGCGGCGACGAGAAGCGCGAAGTCGAATCGGATCGACACGGGATCAGTAACTCCTTCTACCGACGGGACGCTGGCGCGGTATGGTAGGAGCTGCCCGGATCGATTGCCAGTGACGGATTTCCGTCATGCGCGCTTCCGCCTGGCCGCGTTCTTCTTGAGGTGCACGAGCAGGAGTGAGATCGCGGCCGGCGTCATGCCCGACATACGGGCGGCCTGCCCGATCGTCTCGGGCCGTATGCGACCGAGGTTCTCGCGAACCTCGTTCGAGAGTCCGCGCACCGACGCGTAGTCGATATCGGCGGGCAGACGCGTCGACTCGGCGCTTCGCGAACGCTCGATCTCACGGCCCTGACGGTCGATGTAGCCCGAGTATCGGGCTTCGATCTCGAGGCTCTTCGCGGCCTGCTCGCGCTGTTCTTCGGTCATGGCGCCGAAGGCTTCGGCCGGACCGACGCGCTCGAGCCCGATCAGATCGGCATGGCGGACGTCGGGTCGCCTGAGCAGGTTCGCGGCCGTCGCCTCGCGCTTCAGCGGCGCAAGACGGTGCTCCACCGGAACGTCGCCGGGCCGGACGACGATCGTGTCGAGACGCCCGCGCTCGGCCTCGAGCGCCTCGCGCTTGCGCTCGAAAGCGCGCCAGCGTACGTCGTCGACGACGCCGAGCTCGCGGCCGACGGGCGTCAGCCTCGCATCGGCATTGTCCTCGCGCAGCATCAGCCGAAACTCCGCTCGGCTCGTGAACATGCGATACGGCTCGGTCGTGCCCCGGGTGACGAGGTCGTCGATCAGGACGCCAATGTAGGCTTCGTCGCGTCGCGGAGTCCACGGCGACTCGCCGCGCGTCGCGCGTGCCGCGTTGATCCCGGCGACGATGCCCTGGGCCGCCGCTTCCTCGTAGCCCGTCGTGCCGTTGATCTGGCCGGCGAAGTAGAGGCCGTGGACGGCTTTCGTCTCGAGCGAGCGCTTCAGATCGCGCGGATCGAAATAGTCGTATTCGATCGCATAGCCTGGCTGCGTGATTCGCGCGGCTTCAAGACCCTCGATCGAATGAACGAAGGCCTCCTGGACGTCGACGGGCAGGGACGTCGAGATGCCGTTCGGGTAGACGAGATCGGTGTCGAGCCCCTCGGGCTCGAGAAAGATCTGGTGCGAGACGCGCTCGGCGAAACGCACGACCTTGTCCTCGATCGACGGGCAGTATCGCGGGCCGATGCCCTCGATGACGCCGGTAAAGAGCGGCGAGTGGTCGAGCCCTTCGCGAATGATCTCGTGCGTGCGTGCGTTCGTATGCGTGATGTGGCAGGCGCGCTCCCCGGGACGGCTCGAGCGGCTGCCGATGAACGAGAACACGGGCGCCGGGTCGTCGCCCGGCTGCGCTTCGAGCTTCGCGAAATCGATCGTCCGGCCGTCGAGGCGCGGCGGCGTGCCGGTCTTGAGCCGTCCGACAGCTAGCCCGAGATCGCGCAACCTCGCCGCAAGCGGAATGGCCGCGGCATCGCCGATGCGCCCGCCCGAGCTTTGCGCCTCGCCCATGTGAATTCTGCCGTTGAGGAACGTGCCGACGGTCAGCACGACGGCCTGCGCCTCGAAGCGCAGCCCGCTCTCGGTGACGACGGCGCGCGCGGCTCCGCGATCGATCTCGATGTCGACGACGCCGTCGGCAGCGAGCGTCAGATTCCGCTCTGCATCGAGCAGGCTGCGAATCGCCCGGCGATAGAGAGCCCGGTCGGCCTGGGCGCGCGTCGCGCGGACGGCCGGTCCCTTGCTCGCATTGAGCGTTCGAAAGTGAATGCCGGCGCGATCGATCGCGAGCGCCATGGCGCCGCCGAGCGCGTCGACCTCCTTCGCGAGATGCCCCTTGCCGATGCCGCCGATGGCGGGGTTGCAGCTCATCTGGCCGAGCGTCTCGAGCTTGTGCGTCAGGAGCAGCGTGCTCGCGCCGCTTCGCGCAGCCGCGAGCGCGGCCTCGGTGCCGGCATGGCCGCCGCCGATGACGATACAGTCGAATTGCGTTCGCGAGTCCCGGTTCATGGGGCGCAATTGTAAGGGATCGACCGTCGAAACCGCTCCGGCCGTAGCGAACGTTTCCGATCGAAACCTTCCAGCTTGTCGGTGACTGCGTTTGAGCGTGCCGGCCGTCAGAACAGGCTTTGCTGCGGGGAGGCCGGGACCGGCGGGCGAAACCGGCTCGTATCGAGCTCAAATCTGGTGTCGTTCTCGGCGAACCCGAGTCTGCGCTTCGCAAGCGCGAAACGCTGCTCGAAGAGTCGCGCATAGGTGCCCGTGCCGCTCATGCGCGTGCCGAACCGCGGATCGTTATCGCGCCCGGCACGAAGCGCCCGGACCCTCGACATGACGTGCTTGGCTTTGAGCGGCTCGTGCGTCTCGAGCCACTCGCGGAACAACTGCGCGACCTCATGCGGCAGTCGCAGCATGACGTAGCCGGCCGATGTCGCGCCAGCCTCGTCGGCGGCTTCGAGAATGCGCTCGAGCTCGTGATCGGTCAGCGCCGGAATGACTGGCGCGACCATGACGCCGACGGGAACGCCGGCTTCGCTGAGGCGCCTGACGGCTTCGAGGCGCGCCGACGGCGATGCGGCTCGCGGCTCGAGCTTGCGCTTGAGATTCCGATCGAGCGTCGTGATGCTGATGAAGGCGGCAACGAGACGGCGCTTCGCCATGCTTGCCAGGAGCTCGATGTCGCGGCCGATCAGCGCTGCGCCTTTGGTCACGATCGTCGCCGGATGATTGCAGGCCGACAGGAGCTCGAGAATTTCGCGCGTCACGCGGTAGCGCCGCTCGATGGGCTGGTATGGATCGGTGTTCGTGCCGAGCGCGATCGGCGAGCAGCGATAGCCTTTGGCCGAGAGCTCCCGGGCGAGCAGCCCCGCGGCGTCGGCCTTATAGAAGAGGCGGGTTTCGAAATCGAGGCCGGGCGAGAGATTCACGTAGGCATGGCTCGGCCGGGCGTAGCAATAGGGGCACGCATGCTCGCAGCCCCGATACGGATTGATCGACTGCGTGAACGGCACGTCGGGCGAAGCGTTGCGCGCGATGATGCTCTTCGCGGCCTCGGCCCTGACGTCGGTCTCGAGCTTCGGCAGTGGCTCGTCGAGAATTCCCCAACCGTCGTCGACCGCCACCGTGCGCGTCGGCTCGAAGCGTCCGGCCGGATTCGATGCCGCTCCGCGGCCGGGGCGCGGCGCATGACGATCGGGGGTCGACATGGCGCCAGTATACTGGTTTTTCTTCCAGCTCGATCCATGCCCGAACGCCCGCGCGGACGAAGCTTTCGAGACCGCGGCGGCGAAGCTTTACAGTAGCCCTGCCATGCGGATCGAAGGAAAGACGGTTCGGCTCGCGCCGACCGACTTAAGCAACTATCTGAACTGCAATCATCTGACGCAGCTCGACCTCGCGGCCGCGAAAGGCGCGCTCAAACGGCCGGCGCCGGTCAACGCGTTCATCGAGGCGCTCAGGGCCCGGGGGCTCGCTCACGAGGAGGCTTACGCCGCGCATCTGCGCGCGCAGGGACTGACGTTTCTCGATCTTATCGAAGCCCGCGATGTGGCCCGGACCCAGAGCGCGATGCGCGAAGGCGTCGACGTCATTTATCAGGCGCCGCTCGCAGACTCCGCGTGGTTTGGCCGCGCCGACTTTCTGGTTCGAATCGACGTCCCGAGCGCGCTCGGCGATTACTCCTACGAAGCGCATGACACGAAGCTCGCGCGAGACACGCGCGCCGGCACCTTGCTTCAGCTCGGCGTCTACAGCGTCCTGCTCGGACGGCTTCAGGGACGAAGACCCGACTTCATGCACGTCGTCACGCCCGGCCGGGATTGGCAACCGCTCTGCTATCGAATCGACGATTTCGGCGCGTACTTCCGGCTGCTCGAGCATGGCATCGCGCAGTTTCTGACCGAGCCGCCGGTAACGTACCCGGAGCTCGTTGCGCACTGCGATCTCTGCGTCTGGTGGAACGACTGCGAGAAGCGGCGGCGCGCCGACGATCATCTTTGCTATGTCGCCGGCATCGGTGCCGGACAGATCGCGGCGCTGCGCGAGCTCGGCATCGGTACGTTGACGGAGCTTGCGACTGCGACCGATATCGCCAAACCCGAGCACGGCGCCCGGGAAACCCTGCTCAAGCTCCGCGACCAGGCGCGGGTCCAGCTCGAGGGCCGGCGTGCCGGCGCGCCGAAGCACGAGATCAGGACGCCGATCGATGCCGAGCACGGGTTCAGGCTGCTGCCCGAGCCTTCGGCCGACGACATCTTCCTCGATTTCGAGGGCAACCATTTCGCGGAGCACGGCGTCGAGCAATATCTGACCGGCTACGCGATGCGCGGCCGCGGCGCGCTCGGCTACGCGACGCGCGGCGGCGGCACGCTCGTCTACACGCCGCTTTGGGCCGAAACGCTTGCAGAGGAGCGGGACGCCTTCGAGCGCTTCATCGACATGGCCGTCGCCGTGCGACGCCGGAATCCGGATGCCCACATCTATCACTTCGGGGCCTACGAGCCCGCGGCGATCAAGCGCCAGATGGGGCGTTTCGCGACACGCGAGGTCGAGGTCGACGAGCTTCTGCGCGGCAATGCGTTCGTCGATCTGCACGCCGTCGTCCGGCGCGCGCTGATCGCGAGCGTCGAAGGCTACTCGATCAAGAACCTCGAGCCGCATTTCGGCTATGAGCGGGGGCAGGATCTGCGCGAGGCAAGCCAAAGCCGGCGCGTGATCGAGGCCGCGCTCGAGCTCGGGCGGCTCGACGAGGCGACGGCCGACGACCGGCGGCGCGTCGAGGACTACAACCGCGAGGACTGCGAATCGACCGACAAGCTGCAGGCCTGGCTCGAGCGCCTCAGGGCCGAGACCATCGCCTGCGGCACCGACATACCGCGGCCGCCGCTCGCCGAGCCCGAGGCCTCCGATGACATCCGCGACCTCGATCGGCGGCTTAAGGACCTGCGCGACCGGCTCTTGGCCTCAGTGCCGGTAGAGCCGTCCGAGCGCACGGGCGAGCAGCAGTCGCGGTTTCTGCTCGCGCATCTGATGGAGTTTCATCGCCGCGAAACCAAGGCGACCTGGTGGGAGTACTTCCGGCTCGCCGAGCTCGCTCACGAGGATTACGGCGACGAGCGACGAGCGCTCGCGGACCTCGCGTTCGAGGCCGTCATTGAGGCGTCGGGCACGCCACTGACACGGTACCGCTTTCTGCCGCAGGAGCTCGACGCTCGCGAGGACGACGAGGTCCGGGACGACGCCGGTGACCGGATCGGCATGGTCGCCGCCGTCAATCTCGGCGAGGGCTCGATCGACATCAAGAAGACGCGGGCCGCGGCTGACCTTCACCCGTCGCACGTGTTCTTCCACAAGGCGATTCGCGACGACGTCATTCGCGAGTCGCTCGTCCGTCTCGGCGAGCATGTCTGCGACAACGGGTTCGCGGTGGAGGCTCCGTACCGCAGCGCGCTCAGGCTACTGCTCCGACAGCGCCCTCGCGTGGCGGGCGCCGACAACGATGACGCCGACGGCGTTACCGGCGACCTGTTCGAGGCGCCGAGCTCCCCCTCCCTGCACCGGCCGGGCGAGTCGACGGTCGAGGCCGCGTGCCGGCTCGTCCTCGAGCTCGACGGCGACGTGCTCGCGGTCCAGGGTCCGCCCGGCACGGGCAAGACCTTTACCGGCGCCCGGATGATCTCGGCGCTCGCGGCGGCCGGCTTGCGTGTCGGTGTCACGGCCGTCAGCCACAAGGTCATCGTCAACCTGCTCGAGAAGGCAGCCGATGCTGCGCGCGAGAAGGGGCTGGCGCTTCGGATCGCGCACAAGTCGAAGCAGGGGCAGGGTGCATACGAAGGCGAGCGACCGATCGTTTACGAGAGCAAGAATGAGCGACTGGTCGAAGGTCTCGCGACCGGCACGCTCGATGTCGTCGGCGGCACGGCATGGCTCTGGTCGCGGCCCGAGCTCACCGGGCAGGTCGACGTGCTAATCGTCGACGAGGCCGGGCAGATGGCGCTCGGCAATGTGCTGGCCGTCGCGCCCGCGGGCAGAAGCCTCGTGCTGCTCGGCGACCCGCAGCAGCTCGAGCAGCCGCTCAAGAGCAGCCATCCCGAGGGCAGCGACGTCGCGGCGCTGAAGCACTGGCTCGGCGAGCACGACACGATGCCCGAGGATGCCGGGCTTTTCCTCGAGACGACCTGGCGCTTGCACCCTGCGATCTGCAAGTTCACCTCGGAGGTCTATTACGAGAAACGTATGGGGTCGAAACCGGGACTCGAGAACCAGGCCGCCGTCGGCGACACGCGCTTCACTGGGTCCGGGCTTCGTTACGTGCCGGTGCAGCACACGGCAAACACGGCGCGCTCCCTGGAGGAAGCCGATGCGATTGCGAAGATCGTCGCGGAACTGACCGGCGGCGGTGCCGGCTGGATCAACGAGGCGAAGGAACGGGCACCGCTGACGGCCAACGACATTCTGATCGTGGCGCCCTACAACGCGCAGGTCGGACTGCTGACCGAAAAGTTGCCGGCGCTCGCGGGCCGCATCGGTACCGTCGACAAGTTCCAGGGCCAGGAGGCGCCGATCGTCATCTACTCGATGACCTCGTCGTCGCCGCTCGACGCGCCGCGCGGCATGGAGTTTCTCTACAATCCGAACCGGTTCAACGTCGCGACGTCGCGGGCGCGGGCG
>DATKCK010000008.1:0-6834 GCA_035513215.1 Gammaproteobacteria bacterium
GCCGTCACTGCGGAGCAGTGACGGCACGCTGTTGATTGGCGCAGGTGCCGATGACGGTCACGAATCAGCGGCATTCATCGAGATTGAGATCTGCCGCATCGCTCTAGCTTGCGTCTACGCTCACGCCGTCGAGGCAGTGCACGTACGCACGCATGTGTGCAGCAGACTGCGACGTTTCGTAGGCGAGGGGTGGCGAGAAGCCAAAACAAGACGGGCCCGAGGTTTTTCGTCGAGGTGACGCTCGGCGATCCGGATCGACTGTCGAAGATGAGCACTGTGCGCGAGCCGCGGAAGCTGCCCGTGATCCTGAGCCACGAGGAAGTGACGCGCGTGCTGGAATCCGGGCCGAACCTGAATCCCGAAGTTTACCTTGATCCGCGCCTTAGGGACGCGGATCATTGCCGATGGTGGCGCCAGGCGAGGATCCGGCGCCGATGCGCGCAGGATTCGCATGCCACTTCTGGGGGAGATCAAGCGACGTAGGGTCGTTCAAGTCGGCGCCGTGTACGCGGTGGTGGCTTGGCTGCTCGTGCAGATCGCCGTATCCATAGAGGAGCCTCTCGGCCTGCCCGACTGGATGGATACGTTCGTCATCGTTCTCGTGATCATCGGTTTTCCGCTGGCGCTCGTGCTGAGCTGGGTTTTCGACCTGACGACTGCCGGCATCGTACGCACCGCAGTCGTTTCCGACGAGGGCGATGCCGCCGCATCGAAAGAGGCCGTCACGAACTCCGCCGCCGCCGCGCGGAAAATTCTCCCGAACTCTGTAGCTGTCTTGCCGCTCGAGAATCTGAGTCCCAACGCGGACGACGCCTACTTCGCCGCCGGCATTCATGAGGAAATACTCAACTATCTCGCGAAGATCAGGGATCTCAACGTCATCGCGAGAACGTCGGTCAGACAGTACGCGGGCACGCACAAATCGGTATCCCAGATCGCCCAGGAGCTCGGTGTCGAGACCGTCTTGGAAGGCAGCGTTCGCTACGCCGGCAACCGCGTTCGCATCGCCGCGCAGTTGATCGAAGCCTCTACAGAGAACCATTTGTGGTCGGAGATTTACGAGCGCGACCTCGCCGACGTGTTCGCCATTCAAGCCGACGTTGCCCGAAACCTAGCGGAAGCGCTCGAAGCGAAACTCTCCGATGCCGATGAGCGGAGCCTCGGGTCGCTGCCGACAACGCGATCGAGCGAAGCCCACTCGCTCTATTTGGAGTCGCAAGCGCTCATCGCGCAGAGCGACCTGCTGTTTGTCAGTTCGCCCGCGAGCATTCGCGCGAGCGTGCAATCGAAGCTGTCGCGGGCCATCGAGTTGGATCCGCAGTTTGCGCATCCCTATGCGTTGAAAGCGCTGCTTTCGGCCATTTCGCGGATCTACGATCCCGTACCAAAAGCATATTGGCTGGCTCATGCCGCGGAATCGGACGAATCCGTTCGCATCAACGCCGAGAAGGCTCTGTCGTTGAACCCGGACCTGAGAGCAACGTATCTGGCCTTGGCCTTGAATCATCAGTTCAATTGGCGTGGGCAACAAGCCCAAGAAGCTTACGAGCAGTCGCTGGAGCACGGACCGAGCGACGCGAGCATCTTGCATTGGTTCTCGGGTTTCAAATGGCTCGCTCGCGACTACGATCGCGCCCTCGAGCTTGCGAGACGGGCCACGGCGCTCGATCCTCAGAACATTCTGAGTCAGACGTTTCTCGGCCTCATCCTTCACAGCTCCGGGGATCACCGAGCGTCCGTCGATACGTTCGCCAAAGCCATCGCACTGCATCCCGGATCCCCGCATCTGCATCTGCACAGCGCCTTGCCGGAGGTCGCCCTCGGCAACGAAGCCCGGGCCGCCGAAAGCCTGAAGATCGCCGATGAACTGATGCCCGAGGCCGCGGCGCCCGCAATACATATTCATGTCGCCTACGGCTACGCGCGGTTGGGACGGCGCGAAGAAGCCGTGAAGTGTGTAGCGAAAGCCAGGCGAATCATCGGCGACCTCTTTGCCGACCCGGCCGTTTGGGCCTGGGCTTCGTTGGCCGAAGGCGACCAGGCCGCGGCGCTCGACTGGCTTCGCTCTACCGTCGACAAGCCGGAGCTGCGTCAAGAAGTCTTCGTGCGCGGCTTCGTCAAGGAGAACGCCTGGCATGATCCCGTTTTCGAGCAACCGGAGTTTTCGGCATTACGTAATCGGATGGATCTCACCGGGCTGGATGGCTGACTCGTTCGGCCACGCAAGACAAGGGGAACACAATGGAGAATCAGACCACGTCCTCGGCGTTACCGCCGCACGCCGTGCTCATTCAAATGGGAACCGCGTATTGGGTGTCACAATTGCTTCTGGTCGCCGCGCAGCTCGGGCTCGCCGATCGCTTGAGCGGAGGACCGAAGATGTCCGACGCCCTGGCGAACGAGCTTGGACTCAACGCGCCGGCGCTCCATCGCTTCTTGCGCAGCTTGGCAGGCATCGGCGTTCTGACCGAGGTCGAAAGTCGAACCTTCGCACTCACGTCGCTCGGCGAGGCTTTGAAGAAAGATGCGCCTGGATCCGCGTATGCGAGCATTCTCACGTTGACCGGAGATCTTTGCAAAAGAGCCTGGAATGAACTGCCGTATTCGCTGAAGACGGGGGAGACGGGGCTCGAGAAAGCCTTTGGGCAGCCGCTCTTCCAGTATCTCGAGGAGCGCCCGGAAGAGGCCTCGTTGTTCAGCGAGACGATGGTCGGGTTTCACGGCGCGGAGCCGCCCGCCGTCGCCGACGCTTACGATTTCAGCCGCTTCGAGTCGATCGTCGACGTCGGCGGCGCGACCGGCAACATGCTCGTCCAAATACTGAAGCGCCATGCGGGTCCGCGCGGTGTCCTCTTCGATCTCCCGCACGTCGTCACCGACGCACCCGCGTTTATCGAGTCGCATGGAATGGCGGATCGCATCTCGATCGAGCGCGGGGATTTCTTCGAATCCGTGCCGAAGGGCCACGACGCCTATATCCTCTCTCACATCATCCACGATTGGGACGCGGATCGATGTCAGACGATACTGCGAAACTGCCGCGATGCCATCGACCCCAACGGCCGACTCCTGATCGTGGAGATGGTGCTGCCCGAGGGCGATGCGCCTCATCCCGGCAAGATGCTCGACATGATGATGCTGGTCGGGACGGGCGGCCAGGAACGCACGCCGAGCGAGTATGCCGCGATTCTCGAGCCGGCGGGCTTCGAGATGACGAACGTGGTCCCAACCGCCTCCGACGCCGGCATCGTCGAAGCCGTGCCCGTGTAAAAGTGGAGAACGTCTCATGAGCATTTCGTTGCGTGAGGCCCGCCCGGAGGATGCCCGGATCTGCGGCGAGATCTGCCACGAGGCCTTTCGATCGATCGCCGAGCGCCACGGCTTCCTGCCGGATTTCCCGGACGCCGACGTGCCGACGGGCCTCTTCGATCACGTGATAGCGCGCGACGACATCTACACCGTCGTCGCCGAAGCCGGCGGCAGCGTGATCGGCAGCAACGTGCTTTGGGAGAACGGGGAGATTTCAGGCGTCGGTCCCATCACGGTCGACCCGAAGGCGCAAGGCGCCTCGGTCGGGAGGCTCCTGATGGAGGACGTCCTGAGGCGCGCGAAGGAAACGGGATTCGAAGCGGTCAGGCTCGTGCAGACGCCGTTCAACAACCTGACGATGGCACTTTACAGCAAGCTCGGTTTCGACGTGCGCGAGCCACTGAGCGTAATGCATGGGCCGGCGTTGAGTTCGGGCATCCCGGGCTGCGAAGTCCGCGCCGCAAGCGAGAACGATCTTGCGGACTGCGATGCGCTTTGCCGCAGGGTTCATGGGCACGACCGCCACGGCGACCTGGCCGATGCGATCATGCAGGGGACAGCCACGGTCGTCGAGCGCGACGGGCGGATCACGGGCTATGCGACCGTCGTCGGCTTCCTGGGTCATGCCGTTGGCGAGACGAACGACGACCTGAAGGCGCTGATTTCTGTGGCAAGCGAGTGCGCCGGGCCGGGATTCCACGTGCCGTCGAGAAACGCCGAGCTCCTGCGCTGGTGCCTGGCGCAGGGTCTGCGCATCCGCCAACCGATGACGCTCATGAGCATCGGTCCTTACCAGGAGCCGGCGGGCGCGTTCATACCCTCCGTGATCTTCTGAACGGCTCCGGCAGCGCTGACCGACTTCTGTGTTTCGCGTCGCTCAAGCACGCGCGCTACTATTGATGCTGGCGCTAGGCTACGATCCGATGCGACGGTGCGCCAAGGGGGGTCAAGCCGTGACAGGGTTTCCATGTTGCCGCGGCATGTCCGAAAGCTCTCATCCGGTCGCGTCAGACCAGGGCGTCGGGATGGTTATCGTATGAGTTTCTGGGCCGAGCTCAGGCGGCGGCAAGTCGTGCGGGTGGGTGCGCTGTACGCCGTCGTCGGCTGGCTGCTCGTGCAGATGGCGAGCGCTTTCGAGAGCGCCCTCGGCCTGCCGGACTGGTTCGATACACTCGTCGTGGCGCTCTTGGCGATCGGCTTTCCGCTTGCCCTGGTTCTCGCCTGGGCCTTCGAGCTCACGCCCGAAGGCGTCAAGCGATCGACATCGGTTGGCGGCTCGCCGCCCTCGCAGCGCTTCGCAACCGATGCCGTCCTGATCACGGCCGTGATCGCGCTCCTCGGCGTGTCGCTGTTTCAGGCGCTGCGGCCGCGATCCCCGGCGTCTTCCGATGAGACCGCGGCGGCGGGTGCGGCCGCTGCCGGCACGCTCTCGATCGCCGTGTTGCCCTTCGTCAACATGTCGTCGGACGCAGAGCAGGAGTATTTTTCCGACGGGCTTTCCGAGGAGCTTTTGAACCAGCTCGCTCAGATCGAGGAGCTCGAGGTGATTGGCCGTACTTCGAGCTTCGCGTTCAAAGGTCAGAACGTCGATCTGCGCAGCATCGGCGAGCAGCTCAATGCCGCGCACTTGCTCGAAGGCTCGGTGCGCAAGTCGGAGGACAGACTCCGCATCACTGCCCAGCTCATCGACGCGGCGAGCGGCGTGCACCTGTGGTCGGAGACCTACGACCGCCGGCTCGACGACGTGTTCGCCATCCAGGACGACATCGCCCGCGCAGTCGCCGACGCCTTGAGCGTCACGCTCGGCGTGCGCGCGGCGTCGGCGGACGCGAGCCTCACCGACGACGTCGATGCTTACGACCTGTATCTCCGCGCCCGCGCGCAGATCGCGCGGTTCGCTCCCGAGGACTTCGCGCGCGCCGCGGAACTGTTCCGCGAAGCCCTCGCGCTCGACCCCGGCTTTTCGCGCGCGCGCGCCGGCCTCGTGCACGCTGCCTTCTACTCGATGATCTATGTCCCGGAACGGCGCGCCGAGGCCGAACGAGCAATCGAAGAGGCGGTCGCCCAGGGGCGCGCGCGAGCACCCGACGACTGGGCGACGCAGTTCGCGGTCGCGGTACTTCACACGCAGCGCTATGAATGGGCGGACGCCGAGGACGCGTTTGCGCGCGTCGCGGCCCGCGCGCCGGCGTCGGTTCCCGAGGTCGACGAGCTTAGGAGCCTGATGGTCACGACCATGGGTCGCGTCGAAGACGCCCTCGAGATCCTGCAGGCGTCGATGTCGAGCGATCCGCTCTCGGCCAATCGCTCCTGGCAGCTCCAGTTCGTGCTCGCCTTGCTCGGGCGAGCGGAAGAGGCGGAGGCGGAGTATCAGCGCAGTCGGGACCTGCCGGGGGCGGACGCGCGTGAAGACATCGCCCACTGGGCGCTCCTGCGAATCTGGAACGGCGGCGATGCCGCGCTCATCGAGCAGCGTTTCGACACGTTCTTGCGCCGGCAGACCGTTCCCACGCCCTGGATCGAGAACGTGCGCGCGGTCTACGACGACCCTGAGGCGGCGCTTTCGGTCATCCTCGCCGCGCTCGACGACCCGGCCAGCCAGGATTCGACGCGGCTGCAGTTCGTCGCGAGCTACGCTGCCCACTACGGCGACACCGAGCTCGCGCTGACCGCCGCGCGACGCGCTTTCGTCGACCTGCGCGGTCCCAACATGGCTGCCCTCTGGTGGCCCGATATGGCCGTCGCGCGCCGCCTGCCCGCCTTCAAGGACCTCGTGCGCGAGATCGGCCTCGTCGACTACTGGAGAACGATCGGCGACTGGGGCGACTTTTGCCGGCCGGTCGGAGTCGACGACTTCGAGTGCGAATAGCGATGGGCGCGTTCGACGAAGCAACGGCGCTGCCGGTGCGTGCGTGCGTGGGACGCAGGGTCGTGCGGTGAAGTTTTGGGCGGAGCTCCGGCGCCGGCACGTGGTCCGTGTCGCCGTCGTCTATCTGATCGCCGCCTGGCTCATGGTGCAGGTCGCCGGCGCGCTCGAGCCGGCGCTCGGCCTGCCAGCATGGTTCGATACCCTGATCGTCGCGCTGCTTGCGCTTTGCTTTCCCGCCGCGATCGTGCTCGCCTGGGCGTTCGAGTTGACGCCCGACGGCGTCAAGCGTGCAGCCCCGGCTCTCTCCGGCCCGGCCGACTCGCCCCTTGCCCCGCCCGCAGCTTCGAGCGGCGCCGAGCACGCGGCCCCGATCCTCGCTACCGGACCCGGTCTGCACGGCGTAGAAGGCACACGCTCCATCGCCGTCCTACCGTTCGTCAACATGTCGCCCGATCCGGACCAGGAGTACTTCTCCGACGGGCTTTCCGAGGAGCTCTTGAACCAGCTCGCGCAAATCGAGGATTTGCGCGTCGCCGCGCGCACGTCGTCATTCTATTTCAAGGGCAAGGACGTGGATCTCAGGGAAGTCGCCAGCAAGCTCGGTGTCAGTCATGTGCTCGAAGGCTCGGTGCGCAAGGCTGGCGATCGGCTGCGTA
>DATKCK010000009.1:0-42866 GCA_035513215.1 Gammaproteobacteria bacterium
CCCTCGAAGACAACTTTCCCTCTGGCCGCAGACTCCGGATCGAAGCTGCCCGCCGGCGGCAGCGGGGCGGCGAGGCTCAACTGGTAGGCTTGCAGCGCCGGGAGCTTGGAAGACACGAGATCGGTCGTACCGTTCGTTACGTTCACACCGGTTCGGCTGTCGGCAAAAGTGCCCAGGCCGCCCATTTGAGTCACGGCGACGTATCGATTCCAGTACGCGATTTCATCGCCATCGCCGGTGGAGGTAATGCGATGGACGCCTTGCAGGCCGTAGGCGGGAGGAATCACTTGCGGCCCACTCAGGCCGTCCAGGTTGAAGCGAGGATCGTACTTACCTTGACCCCAGGAGTTGTATACGGCCTTGTCGTCCGCTGATACGGCGGGCGAGAGCGCAATAATTGCGCCAGGATTGAGATCGCGGTTCGCCCACCCGTCAAGGCGCTCGCCGATGCCGGGCGCAAAGGAGTCGTCCACGGTCGAGTGGCATAGCGCACACGTGATTCCTACGCGAGTCAGCGTATCGACACCATTGACTGTTTCGACAGTTCCCTGCAGTCCGACGACGGCATTCAGCTTGAGCAAGGCAACGGTGGTAGCGGGATCTGTCAGGCTGATGCTGCCGTTTTGAATGCCCAGCGCGACGGCGGTCGGTAACGCCTCCGCGTCCACCTTGAGCCCAACTGACAGAGCGGTCAGCGGGTCTATCGCCGATGCAATCACGTCGTTCAGGTGCAAAGTATCCGTCCAGAACGCTTCGTCTCCGAACGTCTCCGTGCGAAAGATCTCTTTGCCTTGCGCGATGAGTGCCGGGTCCGGCGGCGCGGCCGCACTGGTCGTTGGCGTGCCCGCGCCCTCATTGGTGGTTGCCGTACCCGCGCCGTTGCTACCAGCGCAGCCGGCTGCGGCGGCTAGGATTGGAATTACCAGGAAATACACCAACCGAAGTTTCATTGTCGGCTCCGTTGCCGCGGCTTGTTCAATAGAGATCGGGTTTTTACCGCGAACGCGACGAATACTTCTGTGCGGTATCCGACATAAGACTGAGGGCGCCTCGCGTCAGCTCGAGCTCAAAGTTGCGGTGGTAGAACTACATCTCCGCCTTGCGGCGGGCGAAGCTCGCTTCGCGGGTGTTAGCGGGAACCGACCGGTGCGGAGCGGCGCTCGGTCGTCGTCGTGCCGGGGCGCTCATCTGGCGCGAGTGTCCAGATCGATCAAATCCGTTCCATCATCGAGAGTCCTGAGTTGGCAGACTTGCATGTTCGAACTGTGGCTGACGAAGAACTTTCGGACGCGGATCGTTTTCGGAAGGCAGTCTTCGAAGGCTGTGCCTACCAATAATTCGTCTGGCTTGGTTCTGTTGCCTTTCTCCGCGTAGTACGGCTAGCCTCAAGCTACGCGGTCTATTACAACCGAGTACGTACGCATCTTTCCTTGTCGAAGGACGCTCCTGAGAGGCGAGGCGTCCCTACAGGAGAACGATATGCCGCATGAATTTTCTGAGGACTGGAATCCGCTGGAAGAGGCCACGCTCAAGGACCAGCGAAAAGCCTTCGACAAGATGCGCGAGCAATGTCCGGTTGCCCACAGCAACTTTCTGGGCTGGTCTGTGTTCCGGCATGAGGATATTGCGGCGGTACTGGCTGATCCGGAAACCTTCATCAATGTGTCGAAGTTCCCGGCCATTCCCAATGGCTTGAATCCACCGGAGCATAGCTCTTGGTACAACGCACTCGCCACATTCTTCGACAAGGAGCCCATGGCTAGGATGGAACCACGCATTCGGCAACTCGCAGGCCAGTTGATTGAACCGCAGAATGTCAGTGGTGAAGCAGAATTTATGGCGGCGTCAATTACCCCTTTTATCTTCAAATCGATGTGCGCCTTGCTGGGTTGGCCGGTGCAACAGTGGAAGGCGCTGGCTACATGGGTACAAGCCAATCAAGAGCTTGCGTTGAACGCGGACGCGGTTCCCTGCCGCTATCGAGGAAATTTTGCGCATGGACGGTCCGCTTGTTGCCAACCGGCGCACGACAACCAGAGAAGTTGAACTGCATGGCCGCACTGTTGCGAAGGATGCGAGCTTGTCGTTGATGTGGATAGCTGCCAATCGTGATCCGCTCGCGTTCCAGGAGGCAAGCGACTGCAAACTGACCCGTGACACCAGTGCCAGCCTAGTGTGGGGGCAAGGCATTCATCTCTGCATGGGCGCTTCTCTGGCCAGACTCGAGATCCTGGTAGCAATCGAAGAGCTGTTGGTGCGCACCACGCGTATTGAGTTGGTGGATGTGCAGCTGCCCAGGAAGGTTTACCCGAGCAACGGCTATGCCGCACTCCACCTGCACCTATCCTGATGCCGGTTCCAGCACGATGGTCAGCAGGACCGTGGAATCGCGAACCCCACGGATCGAATGCTCCGTGCCGCCGAGCAGGTAGACCAGCTGACCCGCACGGATTACTCGGGCTCCGTCGGGCATGAGCAGTTCGATCTCCCCGTCGAGACAGTGCACGACGATCGGTCCCGGGACCTGGCAATAGCCGGCGCTGTGCATCTCGGTGCCGCCGCCAATGACCAATCTCGCGAGCTCGAGGTGTGCGATCTTGGCGATCGCTTTTGATTTATCGATCGGCAGGTCTTCGGCCCAGGTCGGCAGGTCCACGATTTCACCCGGTTCGGCGTGATGCGTTGCCATGGTTCGTCCTCCAGCGGCGAATGAAGCGCTGATTCCTCGGCGCTATGAGTGACAGCGTACCGAACGCGTCGGGCATTGGGCGTACTGTGTAAGACATACGATTTCCATGCACAGGAACTCGATAAGTGCGTAAGTTCTAACACCAGATTTAAAGGAATGGATATGAGATATTTAAAGCCACTAGAAAAGATGGTCAAGCGCCCGCTGCTGCTCGCGATCGTCGCGACGTTCGCGGCAGGGTGCTCGACTACGGAGCCGGTTGAATCTATCAGCTATACCGGTCCCGCAGGTCCCGCAGGGCCTGCCGGCGCCATCGGCCCCCAGGGTGCTGTTGGAGATACTGGCGCACCCGGCGCGGCGATCGCCGGTCCTGCCGGCGCACAAGGTGACGCGGGTCCCGCGGGCGCGCAAGGCCCGGCTGGAGCAACGGGGGCCGCGGGCACGATGGTCGTCGGCCGCGCCGGTGAAGCCGGTCCTGCCGGTGCCACAGGGGCGCAAGGCGCCCAGGGGCGGACGGGTGCGCAAGGTGAGGCCGTCGTCGGTCCTGCCGGCGAACAAGGACCTACTGGCCCCGCCGGTATACGAGGCGTAGCTGGTAGCGTGGGCGCCGAAGGCCCGACTACAGTCGGCCCGACCGGCCCAGCCGGCGTTGCCGGTGTTGCAGGTGCGCGAGGCGCTGCAGGGCAGGCGGGTGCTGAGGGTAGCAGCTCTACCCAGGCTGGCATTGCAGGCCCAGCGGGCCCTGCCGGCGCGGCGGGTCCACAAGGCGCGGCCGGCCCAGCCGGGGCGCAAGGTCCGATGCTTGGTTGGAGCTCGTACCGGGACTTCACCTTCGATGGCAACAGTGACGACATTCTGCGTGCCGACGACAACAAGGCGCAGGAGATCGCGGACTACCTCGCTCAGAATCCGTCTTTCCGAGTCGGAATCGACGGGGCCAGCGAGAGTCGTGTCGCTAACGTTCGTGACGCGCTAATGGATGCCGGCGTACCGGCCGCCAAGATCCAGACCGGTGATTTCGGCGACGCGCAGCTTCGGCGCGACAATGGAGTCGCAGTGCTGGTCAGCAACTAAACAAGCTGCAACACTCTGAGTAGTCGAACGGCGCGATCGTGAGATCGCGCCGTTCGCATATGTGGAGGGCTACCTCCCGCCGCGCTCGCTGGCCTTGTCGATTTGGTAACGACGCGTTCTTGCGATTCGCGGAATTATCCGGGGCGCTGGCCCATCGCATCGAATTTCGATTAGTCTGACAGCTGCCCGAGCATGACGGCGCGCACGCGGACGTTGCCGCAACGACGGCAGGTGCTGTCGACGACGAGTCGGACGCTGGCGCGGAAGGCGACTACGCAAGCGAGGCCGGGGACATCAAACGACAGGCACGCGAGGCGCGCGCCCTCGAAGGCGGCGAGAACCTGCTCGAGCCCTGATTCAAACCTTTGCAATTTTCGCCTCAGAATCGAGAATCGAATTCGATCCGGATTCGAGCGACCGATCGCGATCAGCCCGCGTTGTCAGCAGCGGCGCCCTGGCACGAATTCTGCATCATCCGGTACAACGGTTTTTCGAAGGTATGGACGAAAGTGACCTGCTGTTCGAGTGCTTCGGTTAGCGAGCAGGACCCGTGCCATGAGAGATAACGACCCGGATGTTGCTCGTCGAGAGGATGACGGATCGGAGCCGCCCGCACCGGGCAAGCCTCCGCCGGATGGACCGGACCATCCGGTACCGCCCGGGAAACCAGGCCCCGATGAGCCGATACAAGAACCCCCGCCGCGGCCGGGCCGCTCCCCTGATCCGACGCCGATTGACGATCCGCGCCCGTCCAAGCCGCGACGGTGGCTGCGGTCAGGACCGTTCAAGTCAGTGCGATAGCGCTCGACAATCCGGCGGGCCGCTTCTCTTCGTCGTTGCCGTCAACGCCGCCGAATATCGATCGCTGCTCCGATCTTTGTATACTCGCCCCAAACCGGGGGGAGTCGACAATGCCTCATTCGATACCGCGCCGAAGCGCCCGGATCGCCTTGGCCGCGGCCCTTTGCGCGGGCGCCGTGCCGACCGCCGTGGCCCAGCGAATCGCGACCGCCCCGGCTTTCGGCGCCGACGAGCTCGTCACGCCGCCGGCACGGAACTGGATCACGAACGGCGGCAACATCTTTAACCAGCGCTATTCGACGCTGGGCCAGATCAATCGCGACAACGTCGGAGACGTCAGGGCCGTCTGGCGCGTCAGCCTCGAAGGCTCTGGACTCGGTCCCGGCTATTCGCAACAGGCGCAGGCGCTTTTCTACGAAGGCGTCATTTATGTCGTGACCGGCGACAACGACGTCTTTGCCGTCGACGTCAAGACCGGCGAGTTTCTCTGGACCTACGAAGCCGACGTCGACTTCGATACCGCGATCGTCTGTTGCGGTCGCTTGAGCCGGGGCGTCGGCATGGGCGACGGCAGGATTTACCTCGGACGGCTCGACGGGCGGCTCATCGCGCTCGATCAGCAGACGGGCAAGGTGATCTGGGACGTGCAGGCGGGTGATCCGCGGCAGGGCTACGGCATCACGGGAGCGCCGCTCTACTACGACGGCAAGGTGATCACCGGGTTCACCGGCGGCGAATACGCCGTACGCGGCCGCGTCAGCGCCTATGACGCGGCTACCGGCGAAGAGGTCTGGAACTTCTACACGATTCCAGGCCCCGGCGAGATCGGTCACGCGACATGGCCCAACGATAACGACGCCTGGAAATACGGCGGCGCGCCGGTCTGGCAGACGCCTAGCGTCGATCCCGAGCTCGGCATGATCTATTTCTCGACGGGGAACGCCGGTCCCGATCTCAACGGCGCGATTCGCCCCGGCGACAACCTGTTCGCCGCCTCGCTCGTCGCGCTCGATGTGGCGACAGGCGAGTACCGCTGGCATTTCCAGCTCGTACGGCACGACATCTGGGACTACGACGCGCCGAACCCGACGATCCTGTTCGATGCCGAGTTCGACGGCATGCCCCGCAAGGGAATCGCTGCCGTCTCGAAGGCGGGTTATCTCTACATACTCGATCGAACCTCGGGCGTGCCGCTGACGCCCGTCGTCGAGACACCGGTCCCGCAGGACCGGACGCAGGCGACGGCCGCGACCCAGCCGATTCCGCAGGGCGATCCCGTAATCAGGCACGAGATCGACGTCGTCGGCGAAAACTTCGAAGGCGTGCTCAGGAACGCCGGCCGCACCTTCACTCCGTTCAACGCCGAGCTCGAGGCGATATGGCGCCCATTCTCCGGCGTCACCTGGCATCCGAGCTCGTACAACGTCGACAACAACCTGATGTATATCTGCGCCGGGGACGGTCCCGGACGCGGCCAGGGCGGCGACCCGAATGCGACCGTCGGCCCCGAGCCTGGCGACGAAAGCCGTCGCTACGTCCAGGGGACCTTCGGCAGCGCGCGCGATATCGGCACCGACAACCGCAGCACGCTGGTCGCGATGAATCTGACCAATCACCGCGTCGCGTGGCGGCGGCTGCTCGACAACCGCTGCGCCGGCACGATTACGACGGCCGGCGGCCTGATCTTCGCCGGCCGCTTCAACGGCGAGCTGACGGCGTTGAGCAGCGACACCGGGCAGCGGCTCTGGTCGTTTCAGACCGACGGCGGCTTCACGACGACGGCAACGACGTTCGAGCACGAGGGCGTGCAGTATCTGGCCGGAATCGCCGGCGGCGGCGTGACCGGAGGGCGGCTCAACGACGGCCTCTGGCTCTTCTCGCTGAACGGCGCGATCGATTCGCTGCCGCCGGGCTCGGGCGATCCGCCGCCCGACGACGAGGCCGGCGATTCCGCCGATCCGCTCGCGTTCCTGGCCGGGCTCGATCTCGGGCGAACGGCCAATCTCGACAGGGGCGGGCAGATCTATGACACCGTCTGCCAGGCCTGTCACGGACCTCAGGGCGAGGGCGGGCAGCTCGGCGTTCCATTCGTAAGCACGTTGAGCGTCGTCGACATCGTTACGACCGCCCGCTCTGGCGTCGACGGCACATCGATGCCGCCTTTCGGCAGCGCCTACGGCCTCGATGAGCTGCACGATGTCGCAAGCTACATCGAGCGCGAGATTCTGCCGCTGCGCTGATGCTTCGGCCGCCGAACGCGGTATCGCAACGCGCCGGACGCCAGCCGAGTTCCAGCCGAACGGACCGAGCCGGTGCTATCCTTACGGCCGTGCAATCCGTGAGCAAATGGCTGTTTGCGCCGCTCGGCATCGCCGCCGCGACTGTCGGCGCCGTCTATTGGCTGGACCGCGACCGCGACCGCGACGCGTGGGCCACGCTTGAGACCGCCTGCACGGGTTGTCATAACGACACCGACTTTGCCGGCGAGCTGAGCTTTGCCGGTATGACGCTGGATTCCATTCCCGGGCATCCGGAAATCTTCGAAAGCGTCGTGCGCAAGCTGCGCGGCCATTTCATGCCACCGCCCGGGGAACCGCGTCCGGGCCAGGCGGAGATCGATGCACTTATCAGTCAGCTCGAGCGTTCGCTCGATGCGAACGCGGCGCGGACGCCCGGTTACGTTCGGGCGCGGCGGCTCAGCCGTACCGAGTACGGCCGTGCCGTCAAAGGCCTGCTCGGTGTCGACATCGATCCGGCCGAGTACCTGCCGACTGAGATCGAGGTCGACGGCTTTACCAACGTCGCGTCTGCGCTTTCCGTGTCGCCGACTTTCATCGAGCAGTACGTCAACGTCGCGAGGACCGTGGCGCATCTCGCCGTCGGCGAGCCGGTGCCGAAGGTCGCCGCGGCGTACTTTCCGCCGGCGCCGGACAACCAGCGCGCCTACATCGACGGCTTTCCGCCGGGCACGCGGGGCGGCATCAGAATCCGGCACAGCTTCCCGGCGGACGGCGAGTATCGGCTGACGATCAACGAGCTCGGCGTCGGACTTTATCCGAGCGCGCTCGAGACCGAGCACACGCTCGTCGTGCTCGTCGACAAGGAAGAGCGTTTTCGTCGCAACATCGGCGGCCCCGAGGACCTCGCGCTCTCCAACCGTGGCGGCGCTCCGGCGCGCGCCGAGATCATGGCCCGATTCGCGGATATCCCGCTCGAGGTAAAGGCCGGCGCGCGCGAGATCATCATCACGTTCATCGAGCGATCGCGCGCGCTCAGCGATGATCAGATCGCCGCAGGATCCGGGCGAGGGGACTCGAGCTACGCCGGCGCCCCGCGCGTGCCGGGCATCAATGGCGGCATCGATCTGCTCGGTCCTTTCGAATCCACCGGACTGTCGCGCACGGCAAGCCGCGAGCTGCTGTTCGTCTGCGAGCCCGAGGTGCCGGCGCGCGAGCGCCCGTGCGCCGAGCAGATCGCCGCCCGCCTGGTCGAACGGGCTTTCCGGCGGCCGGCGACTGAGGCCGATCTCGACCGCCTGATGCCATTCTACGAAGAGGGGCGGCTCGGCCCCGGCGGCTTCGATGAGGGTATCGAGCTGATCGTGACGGCCGTGCTCGCGAGCCCCGATTTCCTCTACCGCACGATCTCGCCGCCCGTCGAGCTCGACAGCACGCGCTTCGCGCTCGACGACTACGAGCTCGCGTCGAGGCTTTCATTCTTTCTCTGGAGTCAGGGGCCGGACGACGAGTTGCTCGGGCTTGCCGCCGCCGGCGAGCTCGAGCAGCCCGCCGTGCTCGAGTCGCAGGCCCGGCGGATGCTGGCCGACGCGCGCGCGACGGTCCTCGTCACGGATTTCGCGCTGCCTTGGCTCAACGTCGACGATCTCGATGCCGTCCAACCCGATACGCAGATCTTTGGCGACGAGTTCAGCGAGGGCCTGCGCGAGGATTTCGCCGACGAGATTAAGCTCTTCGTCGAGAGCATCCTGCTCGAAGACGAGAACGTCAGGGATCTGCTGACGGCCGATCACACCTTTCTCAACGAGCGCCTTGCCCGCCACTATGGTGTCGACGGCGTGTTCGGTCCCCAGTTCAGGCGCGTCACCGTCGCCAACGCGGCTCGCCACGGCCTGCTCGGCAAGGGCGCCGTGCTGCTCAGAACTTCGTACGGCGACCGCACCTCGCCCGTTCTCCGCGGCGCCTGGGTGCTCGAGAAGCTGATCGGCACGCCGCCGGTGCCGCCGCCGCCTGGCGTCGAAACCGATCTCGCGCAGAACCCCGACCAGGAGCCGACGACGCTCCGGGCCAGGCTCGAGGCGCACCGCGCCAACCCGAACTGCGGCGCGTGCCACGGCGCGATCGACCCTTACGGCCTCGCGCTCGAGAACTTCACGGTCACGGGCCGCTGGCGCGACGTCGACCGCGATGCCGGTGCCGCGATCGACGCCAGCGCCGAGCTGCCCGGCGGCCGCGCGGTCGACGGGCCCGTCTCGCTCGCCGCGGCGCTGCTCGAGAGCTCCGATCAGTTCGTGCAGGCCCTGACCGAGAAGCTGATGATGTACGCGCTCGGCCGGGAGCTCGAGCATTTCGACATGCCGGCCGTGCGCGCTATCGTGGACGCGGCGGCCGAACAGGATTATCGTTTTTCAGGCCTGGTCGAAGGCATCGTCGCGAGCGAAGCGTTTCGCATGCAGGCGGTCGCCGACGACGTCGGGGAGTGAACGCCATGTATCTGACCAGAAAGCATCTCTCTCGCCGCACCGTTTTGAAGGGCGCCGGCGTCTCGCTCGGCCTGCCGCTGCTCGACGCGATGATTCCGGCAGCGACCGCGCTCGCGCAGACGGCGGCCGCGCCGAAGCTGAGGGCCGGGTTCTTCTATCTCCCGCACGGGGCGATCATGTGGAACACGCCGTACGGCGCTGAGATGGATCGCTGGACGCCAAGCGGCTCCGGAGCCGATTTCAGGCTGAGTCCGATTCTCGAGCCGCTCGAGCCTTTCAAGCACCAGGTGACCTCGTTCGGGCACCTCGAGAACAAGGCGCCGCAGGGCTCGGTGCACGGGCTCTTCCCGGCAACCTGGCTTTCCGGCGTGCGCCCGGACCAGGAGGCGACCGGGGCGCACATGGCGCCGACGATCGACCAGATGATCGCGGCGAGGATCGGCCAGGACACGGTGCTGCCCTCGCTCGAGGTTGCGTCCGAAACGACGATCCAGAGCGCGGCTTGTGGCAGCGGCGGCTGTTATTACAGTGCAACGCTCGCGTTTCGCGACGAGAAGACGCCGCTGCCGATGGAGTTCAATCCGCGCAAGGTCTTCACTCAGCTCTTCGGCGCCGGCGATACGCCGGAGGAACGCGAGATCATCGCCGGACGCACGCAGAGCATCCTCGATCTGATCAACACGAGGGCCAACGAGCTCAAAGGGACGCTAGGTGCTGCCGACCGCGTCGTTCTCGATGATTACCTCGAGTCGGTGCGCGAGACCGAGCGGCGCGTCGAGCTTGCGTCCGAGCGCGATCTTTCGGACATCGATCTGCCGGACGCACCGATCGGCGAGCTCTCCGACTTCGACGAGCAGGTTCGATTGCTGTTCGACCTGATCGCGCTTGCCTATCAGGCCGACGTCACTCGCGTCGCAACCTATTTCATGGTCGGGGAAGCGACGAACCGGACCTACAATCACATCGGCGTGCCGGACGCCTTCCACCCGCTGTCGCACCACGCGAACAACCTTCAGCGTCTCGAGAAGCTCGTGCTGATCCAGCGCTATCACGTCGAGCGTTTCGCCGATTTCCTCGGCAAGCTCGCGAGCATTCCGGATGGCGACGGCTCGCTGCTCGATCATTCGATGTTCCTCTACGGCTCGAACATGAGCAACAGCGACCGGCACAACAACTATCCGCTGCCGATGCTGCTCGTCGGCGGCGGTGCCGGGAGGCTCAGTGGCGGCCGGCACATCGATCTGCCCGAGCGGACGACGCATTCGAATCTGCTCTTGACCGTCGTCAACAAGGCCGGATTCGAATTGCAGAGTCTCTCGGACAGCACGGGCGAGATTGCCGGCGTCTGAAGCGCATGCGCCGGACTCCCGACATGTCCCTGAGTCGCCGGCGGCTGCTCCGCGGCGCGGGCGCGGCGCTCGTAGCGCTGCCGCCCTGGGCGCGGCTCGGGCTCGCGGCCGAAGGCATCGCGGTGACGCCGGTTGCGGACTCGCTCTCGTTGCTGACGGGCGCGGGCGGTAACGTTCTCGTGCTCGCGACCGGGGATGGGCAGGTTCTCGTCGACAGCGGGGCGGCCGCGGACCGCGACGCGTTGCTCGCGACGCTCGACGAGCTTCCGGGCGATCGCGTTGCTGCTCTCTTCAACACGCACTGGCATACAGATCAGATCGGTGCCAACGAATCGCTCGGCGCATCGGGCGCGACGATCTTCGCGCATGAGAAGACGCGCCAGCGACTCGCGGCCGGCTACTACCGGCCCGACGAGGATAGCTACGTGGCGCCGCTCGCGCCGTCGGGCCTGCCGACCGAGACGATGTACGACTCGGCAAGCGTCGAGATCGGCGGCCGGCGCATCGACTACGGCTACCTGATCGAGGCGCACACGGACGGCGATGTCTTCGTCGCCTTCCCCGATCTCAACGTCATTGCCGCGGGCGATGCCGTGTCGCCGGCGCGCGATCCGGTGCTCGACTGGTTCGGCGGCGGCTGGCTCGGCGGCCGGCTCGATTCGATCGCGTTGCTGCTTCGGATCAGCGACACGGAGACGCGGTTCGTGCCGGGCTTCGGGCCGGTCATCGGACGCAGCGAGGTTCAGGCCGAGCATGATCTCTTGCTGGCGCTGTTCGATCGCCTCGTGGAGCGCCTGAGGCTCGGCGAAACGCCGTCGGACATGCTCGCAAACGGTGTGCTCGACGGGCTCGGACGTGAGTTCGATGATCCCGACCGGCTGCTGTACGACCTGCAGAAGGGATTCTGGGCCCATCACAACACGCTGATGCACGACATTGTCTGAAGCTCGAGCGAAGCGTCGGTTATCGTCGATACTGCTGCCGCTCGCGATCGCCGCGACGGTCTGCTCGGCCCCCGCACTGGCCGAAAGCGAGCTCGCCGATCTGATTCAGAACGGCCGCCGCATCGAAGCCGTCCGTCTGCTCGACACGGGCGCGGACGTCAACTCGGCACAGCCGGACGGCACGACGCCGCTGCACTGGGCGGTCTATCGCAAGGATGCCGCGCTCGCAGCGGAGCTGCTCGAGCGCGGCGCCGATGCCGATACGAGAAACCGCTTCGGCGCGACGCCGCTCGGCGAGGCCGTCAAGCTTGCAGACCGCGCGCTGGTCGACCTCCTGCTCGCTGCCGGGGCCGATCCCGAATCGGTCAACCTCGACGGCCAGACCGCGCTGATGCTCGCGGCCCGCACCGGATCGGTCGAAACTGCGAGGCTTCTCGTTGCGCGCGGCGCCGATGTCGACGCGCGCGAAACCTGGCGCGGTCAGACCGCGCTGATGTGGGCCGCCGACGGCGGTTTTACGGAGCTTTGCGAATTTCTGATCGGGCAGGGCGCCGACGTCGCGGCGCGCGCCGACGTCAACGACTGGGGCTCGCAGATCACGTCCGAGCCGCGCGCGCAGTACCGGCCGACTGGCGGTCTGACGCCGCTGCTCTATGCCGCGCGCGCCGGCAGCATCGCTTGCATCGATGCGATCGTCGCCGGCGGCGAAGGGATCGACCGCCCGACTCCGGAGGGCGTCACGGCATTGATGCTCGCCATCGACAACCTTGAGTTCAACGCCGCGATGCGGCTGCTCGATCTCGGCGCCAACTCGCATTACGCGGACTGGTGGGGTCGCACTGCGCTTTATATCGCCGTCGATATGAACACCGACATTCCCGGCCTGTGGAATGCCGGATCACGGGACGATGGCGGCCCGGACGCGACCGGGCCCGGCGGCGCCACCGCGATGGACGTCATCGAGCGCCTGCTCGCCCTCGACGTCGAGATCAACCCGCAGCTCAACATGCACCGCGTCGGCCGCGGCGGCAACAGTCAGCGGTTCACCGACGATCTTCTGACGACCGGCGCGACGCCCCTGCTGCGCGCGGCGATCACTCACGATCACGCGGCAATGCGCGTGCTGCTCCAGCACGGCGCGCTCGTCGACCTGCCGAACGTCATGGGCGTCACGCCGCTGATGGCCGCTGCGAGCGTCGGCGTCCGGGACGTCGATTTCGGCACGAACCGCTCGCCGAGCTTCGCGACCGACGAAGAGATCGAGGACAAGGTCATCGAGTCGCTCGGCATCCTGCTCGACGCCGGTGCCGACATCAACGCCAGCGTCACGGACACGCACAGCCGCACGGCGCGCATCGCGCGCCCGAGCTCGATGACGGACCGCGAAGGCCAGACGGCGCTGTTCCGTGCCGCGGGCTGGGGCTGGCAGCGCGTCGTCGGGTTCATGCTTGCCAACGGCGCCGAGGCCGACGTCACCGACGCTCTCGGCCGCACCGCGCGCGATATGGCGCTCGGCCGGTTCGCCTCTGGCTCACCTGTATATGAGGACGTCGCCGCGCTGCTCGAAGCCGCTGGTGGCTAGCGCAGGCTCACGGAGTCCGCCGGCGATTTTTCTTCAGGGCGCCCGACAGCTGAAACTAGCGGCCTCGTCGATGCTGCCCGTGCCGTCGTGGCGTGCCACGTCCGGGTACGGACAAAGTGGACGCGATCTCGTGACCTGCCCGTCTTCGATCTTGCGGGCAATCATCCGCTCCGGGGCCATGCCCGCTTCGACCCAGTCGACGATCGCTGTCATCGGATCGTGCTGGTCGGGTCCGGGACCGCCGGCACAATGCGTCATGCCGGGTAGCATGAAGAGCCGCATGAACGCCTCGCCGTTCGGCCCGTTGGCCGTGACGGCCCGTTCGTAATAATCGACGCCCATCATCGGCTGGAGAACCTGGTCGGACCAACCGTAGGTCATGATCAGCTTGCCGCCGTTGGCCCTGAAGTCACGCAAATCGATGTCGGTGGCGTTGGCGAGCCGGCTCCATCGATCGAGCAGCTCCGGATCGCGGTCGAAATCGAAATCGCGATAATCCCAGTCCGGGCGCGGAGGCTGGAACACCATGTACTGCATGATGCCCTGGGCGAGGTTGAAATCCCCCGGGACGGCATCGGGCGTTGCGGGCACGACGAGACCCATCCACGCGCTCTCGCTGCCCGGCATGAAGCCGGACATCAGCTGCCTGCCGGTGCTGTCGCGCGGACCGTCGTACACCTTTTGCACGGCGCTTGCCTGATCCGGGGTCAGGCAACTGTCGTCATCGACTCCGGCGGCGCAGAGCGGCACGTCGTCGGCGACCTCGATATCGCACTGGCGGGGATTGTCGATCAGACCGTCCTGTAGCCCGTCGACGGCATCGCATTTGTCGAGCACGGCCTCGCTCAGCACGGCAAGCTTTCCGGGCGTCAGGCCGGCATCGGCCACGGCCTGCTGGTTCCAAATCGCGCCGATGGCGAAGCCTGTCTGGTCCACCCAGGGCGCGTTCGCGATGATGCCGTCGAAATCATCCGGGTACCGCTGAGCTTCGAGCATCCCCTGGCGCCCGCCGTTGGAGCACGAGTTCCAGTAGGCGTATCGCACCGGCTCCGCGTAGTAGGCGTCGGCGATGGCTTTGGCCGTAACGGCCGTCACGTGCACGGCGCGGAAGGCATAGTCGATGGCCTTCTGACGCTCGAGACCGAACGTAAAGCCCGGCTCCTCGCGACTGTCATGGCCCGTGTCGGTGGCTCCCATCGCGAAGCCGTGTGCCAGTGCCTGGGCTCGTGCCGCCGCCTGCGTATCCGGATGCTGCCCGGCCGGACCGCCATTGCCGACCATGTAGAAACGCCCGTTCCAGGTCGCCGGCAAATTGACCTGAAACGCGATCTCGGGGTCGATCGTCCCGTCGACACGGCAATGGCTCGGCACCTCACCCTCGGCAGGTATCGTCCCTGCGCTGATGGCGATCACATCCGGCAACTCGATGCCTGCCAGGTCGGCGCAGGACATCGCAGGCGCTATATCGGCCTGCGTATAGCTTGCGACGGACGCGTCGGCATCGGCGAAGAGCTGGGCCGGGGCCGGCGTGCTCGTCAGAGCAAGAAGAGAGGCGAGCACGATGCTGCCGCGCACCGCGTGGCTGAGCTTGCATGCCGATGGCATGGTTGTTCCCCGGTTTCGTTGCTTGTTGTGCAGGCTAAAGTGGTTTCCGACGCCCCGCCGGTAACGACGGCTAGTCGTTCAGGATGAACGTGACCTTCAGACGTACCCGGTACTCGGTGATTTTCGCATTCTTGACGACGATTTCCTGGTCGGCAATCCAGGCACCCGAGAGGTTATCGAGTGTCTTGGAAGCCCGCTTGATGCCCGACTTGACGGCGTCGTCGAAGCTTTTTTCCGATGAGCTGATGATTTCCGTAACGCGTGCGACTGACATTGGCAATCCCTCCTGAGCTGGTAGGCCAGTTTGATACCTTTTACTGGTTTCTTGCGGCGCCGTCCACCGCGATCGACTCGGGCTCGCAGAATGTCACGATCTCCAGCGGAGATCTCGACAAGGTGGTCGACTTCTGAAGAGGGTTTCGAAACGATCGCCCCGTCGCGGCGGGGCGATCGTCGTTCTTCGATCCGATCAGGGCGGCAGCAGCTCCGGATGACTGATCACGACGGTCTCGCCCGACTGACCGGCCGCGATGGGGCCGTCTATCAGGGTCCCGAGCTGTGTCGGGCCGCCGCCCGAGTCTAGCGGCGGCCATTCCACGAAAATCGCGTCCACGAATTCCGACGAATCCAGCCCGAAAACTTGTACGTTCGGATTCTGTGACGTGTAGTTACTGCCGATCATGATTTCACGCATCTGCCGCGTGCCGCCAGTTTGCACGAATATCCGGGCGCCGGCGGCCTCCGTGTTGGGCGGCAGTCCTTCTAGCTTGATGCGCAGAAAATGCCGACCCGCGGCCGCCGCCCGGTTCTCCCATAGCCGAGCGGAGTTTGGTGCGGCATCGGTCTGCTCGAAGATATCGATGTCGCCATCGTTATCGAAATCCGCACACACGACGCCTCGTCCCGAGGTACTTTCGGCGAGTCCCAGTGCCTCCGCTTCTTCGGTGTAGGTGCCTGCCTCATTCATGACGAAAACTCTGGCCGCAGGGGTTTGCCAGACGTTATGACCGAGGAACGATTCCGGCCAGCCATTGGTGTGATAAATATCGAGATCGCCGTCGTTATCGATATCGAGAAAGCACGCGGCCCACCCCCAGGACCCGTCAGCGACTCCGAGCCGCTCGGTATCATCGATGAACCGGGTGGCATTGCCATCGTTTATATAGAAGCGATTGCCCTGTGGAGCGAGAACCTCGTTGCCCGGTCCGAATATGCTGGAGATGAACCAGTCGAGGTCGCCGTCGTTGTCGATATCGCCGAGCGCTGACCCCATCCCGAACTCGGCCCCGCGCAGAATCGGGTTTTCGAGGCTTCTGAACGTCCCGTCACCATTGTTGAGAGCCAGCTGAGTCGTGCCGAAGTCCCCGACAATAGCGATATCGGGCCAAACATCATCGTTTATGCGCGCAAAGGTGGGCGTAAAGGTAAAGTCGAGGGTCTGGGCCGAAAACGGAAAATCCAGCGTGCCCGGATAGGTGCGGGTGAGCCATACCACATCCGAAATTCCGGTTTCTTCGCTGACGTTTACGAACCGAATGCCCGACTCATCAGACTCGTTTCGCCATAAGTGGTCGGTTTGGACCAGCCTCGAACCAGACAGTCCGTACAGCTTGTCGGCCGTGCCCCAATGGGTCAGAAACATGTCAAGGTCGCCGTCGAGATCGTAGTCGCCGAATGCGGCCGAGTTCGTGTGCGGGGCCTGCATATTCTCGATGTCGGGCGAGTTCGACGTAACGTCGGTAAACCGACAGTTGCCCTGATTCTCGTAGATCTTGTTCGGATCCCCGTGCAGACCGCCGAGAAACAAATCGAGATCGCCATCGCCGTCCATGTCGGCAAAAGTCGGCCCGCTGTGGCGGTCGTTCCTGCCGTCAGGACGAGTATTGGCGACCCCAGCCTCCTCGGCAACGTCCTCGAATAGCGAGCCATCGCCTTGCTCGGCGAGTTGATTGATGTAGAGTCGGTTCGGGCCACCGCCGCCGTCCGCTCCACCGGTGTTGCCATAGGTAACGAACAGATCGATGTCACCGTCATTGTCGCAATCGCCAGCCGCCGCGCCACCGAAGGTATTTATCGTGACCTGGCGGGCGAGCGTGTTTCGGCTTATGAGGGAAGGCCGCGTGTAGCCCACGTTGAAGGCAATGTTCGAGGCGGGCGTTACGTTGACGAAAGGCCTCGCAGGCTGAGCGGCCGGGTCGCCATCCCCGCCTCCGCATGAAGTCTGCAGCAAGGCCAACAGTAGCGCCGACGCGGTGCCTCGTGCGTGGCGCGAAGTGTTCGCCAGAATCTATCCCCCCACTGCTCACGTGGCCCGAAAAGCCCACAACCGGGCAGGCGCGCAGCCTAAATAGTTCTTAAGCTTTCTAAAGATTACTTGATATAAGCTTCAAGTGTCCAACTTCGGCGCATCCTGGCTGGCGGACTCGACAAGTCGCGGAGAGGGCGTCAGACAGTAGAACTGGTACATGGCATAGAAAGTGTTCGGGTACTGCGCCTCGAATGCGGCCCAGCAGTCGAGATCCAGCCAGTGAGCCCTGGCAGGATTGAGTGCGTGGAAGCTGCGAACGATGTGGCGGTCAGACAGAAGGAAGCCGCCAAACTCCAATCCCAGGGTCTCGAGACATTGCTTGATCGTGGGCAGATCGAACCGATGCTCTTGGACATGGAAAATCAAATCCCGGACGCCGCCCATGCTGTAGAAATCGGCGGTCGTTCTAGCGAGACTTCGAAGCTCCGATAACTCGGGGGCGTTCATGATCGCGTGACGGAAATGTCTGATCGCGGAAGGCGTGCTCGGAATGCGCATTGCGGCAATCTTTTCCCGTGCTGCCGCGACAGTCTTGCGTGCGAGCTCGCTGTACAGTCCGATGCGCATGACGCCGCCGGGCTTGAGTACACTTGACAATACTCGCCATCCTTCCATTGGCGATTCCAAATGATGCAGCACCCCGGCGCAGTCGATGTATTCGAAGCGATCGTTCAACTCACCAAGGCATAACAAATCTGCCTGGCAGAATCGCACATTGGTAAACTTCAGTTCTTCCTGCTTACGGGCCGCGTATGCGAGGCTTGTACGGCTAAGGTCGACGGCCAATACGTCGGTTTCAGGGTGTTTGCGGGCCAGGGACAATGGATGGTATCCCGTTCCGCAACCTGGCACGAGAACCTTCGGCCGCTGTGGCCATCCTGGGTCTTCGAAGTGCAGCGCATGCCGTGCGATTTCGTCTACCAGTCGCTCGTTCCGGTCATTGACGGATTGCATACTGATCCAGCGAGGATAGGGATGCTCCTCGTATTGCGCCTGTACCCGCTTGGAGGCCGCGTTTCGAATCGGAGTCAAGCTTACGATTCGTGATTTGATTTCTCGCTCACGCAGCGGGTCGCGCAGCGTCCTCTGAATCACTCGCTGAGTAGATTCGGGAAAATCCCGCCGGTCCGCTACTGCCGCCGCACCCGGGACATCGAACAGTGCCCGGTACGATGCCAGCGCCATGAGCTCAACGGGCGTGAGCAAGGCAGCTTCTTTTTGTAGCAGCTCTTGCTCGAGCGCGGCTTCGGCGTCGGATTGATACTGAGCGTAACCGGCGTTGAACGCCTGTTCCGCGACGCACGCCAATAGTGTCAGGTGGTCCGGATCGCGTGTTTGAGTCAAGGCTAGACGCAGCTTGGTGAAGAATTGTTCGAACGCCCAGCTGCGCGCGATAGTCTTGGACAGCAGACGCAGGAGCAATGGCTCGCGTGCGAGTCTCGCGAGATGCGACGAGTCCAATCGATCCGCCGCCAGGGCATCCCGCATGGCTGGTTTGGCCCATAGCAAAGACGTGGCGACGTTGGTGATCGCATCGTGAATCAATAGCGGGTTGTCGAGGCACTCGGCCAGAAACTGTTCGTACCATGGGTATTCCGCGCTGAACTCGATTCCTTGCAGTACCTTGATCGCAGCGAGTGTGTAGCCAATGGTGCCAGGCGCTGCTTCGATTGCCTTGCGCAAGAATTCCACGGCAAGGTCCGTATGCCCAATGTCCGCGAGTGCCTGGCCGCAATAGCAAAGCGCATCCGCATTCTTGGGGTCGACTTGCACGACCTGCTCGAGGTAGTGCAGGGCTTCCGATGATTGGCCCAAGTCGTAGCAAGTCTGCCCGAGGCCGAGCGCGGCCCGGGTAAACGCCGGATCAATGGATAACGCTTTCTTGAAGGATTGCTGCGCCAGATCGAGCTGGCCCGAGGCACGGTGGACGCGGCCCAGGTTGTAGTGCGCCTCGACGTCATCTTCCCGTTTCAGTAGAGCGCTCCGTATGGCGGTTCTTGCCTCATCGATTCGGCCTTGATGGAGCAACTGGTCGGCCAGGGAATTCAGAGAAACGGGATTGTCTGGATCTCTGTTCAAAGCCTTTATGAGGTGTAGCGAGTATTGTCAGATCAACTATACAAGACGATCTTGCATCGAGGGGTCGTTCCGAACACACTTGAACGGGATGGGGCAGACGGTAGAATCAGTGGCTATAGTCGGCGCCGGTTCCGCGGGATGGCTCACTGCGCTCGCCCTCAATACCTATTGCCCGTTTCTAAAGACTAAGCTCATCCGCCCTAGCAAAGGCTCAGCGATTGGTGTCGGCGAATCGACACAAGGCGATTTCGTTCAGTTATTGCAAGCCGCTCGTATCGATCTTCGGGCCTTTTACGAGGCCTGCGATGCGACGATGAAATGCGGCATCTTTTACAGGGACTGGAACGAGGTGGGCAAGCATTATTGGCACCCATTCTCGGACATAAGCCTGGGGCAGCAGTTCGGACCTGACAATTTAGCCGCAACCTATACCGTGGCCCATCACTACCAGCAATTGATCTCGCGGCATCGGGGAAGCCACACTCAATACTACAGATCCGTTCATACGTCCTATAAAGCGTGCGTCAAGAACAAGCACGTGGCGCCGGAGTCCGCGGTCGCTTTCCACGTCGACGCCCACAAAATTGCGGATTTTCTGGAAAGCTATCTCACGAAGGTCGAAGTTCTCGAAGCGGACGATCTCGACGTGCAAGTCGAGGACGGCAGGATCGGCGGGATCGTCCTTGATAGATCGCGCACGATAAGTGCCGATCTGTATGTTGACTGTACGGGCTTCGCTCGCGCGCTCCACAAGCGTATCGCTACGCCGGAGGTTCTACCGTACGAAGCGAACGTCAATCGCGCAGTCGCCGCTCAAGTGCCCTACTTGAGCGTCGAGAAAGAGATTACGCCTTACACGGGGGCTCATGCTCACGAGCACGGTTGGACCTGGTCTATTCCGCTCCGTTCGCGGATCGGCAGCGGATACGTGTATCACGGAGATTTTTGCACGGACGAGCAAGCTGAGAGGAATTTCAGAGAATACTGGGGCGAGGAAAGGATGCGAGACGTCGAAATCAAGCGTATTTCGTTCGATAGCGCCTCACTCCGAAATCCGTGGGTAAAAAACGTCATAGCCATCGGCCTGAGCGCGGGCTTTATCGAGCCCCTGGAAGCAACCGGACTGAATTGGACGTTAACGAGTGGGCAGATACTATGCCAATCCCTTGCCGCTCGATACTACGACGGAGACACGAGCGCAAAGTACAACTTCAACATGCTGGGATATGTCTACGACGTCCAGGATTTCATTGATGTGCACTACAAGCTATCGGAGCGTCGGGATACGGAGTTCTGGAAGTATCACACTTCAAGAGAATACCCTGATCGGCTGGAGCAACGGCTCGCCCTCTATGCCGCGGAGATGCCAACGAACAGAAACAGAATCAAGGCAACCCCCTGGGCATTCTCCGAGGTGTCGTGGCTGGATATCCTGAACGGCTATAACTTCAGGTACGCAAAGATCGATATCGATCCAAGGGTAATGGAATCTGGGGACGTACTCGTGCGGGCAATTGCGAAAAGAGAGCCGCAGGGTATACCTCCACTGCAGTGTAGCCCGCCGCCGGACGCTCACGGCCCTCAGATCCTGCTCGCACAGCGGGCGGGTTAGCGGTATTGCGCGGCTGGCACGCGAAATAACCTGTAGCGATATCGAGCCTGGCGCGCCGAAACGCTAACGTTTCTAAAGGAATTATCCTCCGGTTAGAAGTACAATTGGATAGAGTCTAGAAGGCGTCGGGCGCGCCAAAAGGGGGCGTCGCCCTCGTTTCCTGGGCGACCGGCTGGTACATGGAGAAGCTTGTGTCTATCACACTACCCGGAGCCGTCGCGCTGGCGGGCATCCTCGTGGCCGGCTGCGGCGGCGGCAATGAAGTCGAGCAGCACGCGGCCGTCATCGACGCCAACTGCGTCGACTGCCACAACCCGATCGACCTGACCGGTAATCTGGATCTTCAGTCGCTCAATCTCGATGCGCTGGCCTCGGATGCAGAGACCTGGGAAAGGGTCATCAGCAAGCTTCGTGCAGGCCTGATGCCGCCTGCCGATGCCGGGAGCCTCGACCGGGGTGCGAGCGACGCACTCGCGGCCTTCATCGAGCATGAAATCGACAGCAACGCCGAAACGCACCTTCCCGCGCCGGGCCTGCACCGGCTGAACCGCACCGAGTACTCGAACGCAATCCGCGATCTGCTGGCCCTCAATGTCGACGCCACGAGCTTTCTGCCTCCGGACGACTCGAGTCACGGCTTCGACAACATGGCCGGGACGCTGACTACCTCGCCGGCGCTGATGGAGGCCTACCTCACGGCAGCAGGCCGAATCAGCCGCCTCGCGATGGGCACCGAGACTGCCCCCACGTTGGCCGTGTTCGACGTGCCGCACGACACTTCACAGAACCAGCACATCGAAGGGCTGCCTTTCGGCACGCGCGGCGGCATGCTGATCGAGCACGAATTCCCGGCCGACGGCAACTATGTCTTCACAGTCAAGGGCATGACCGGATACTTCACGCGCGTCCTCGGCAACGTCAGCGGCGAGCAGCTCGAGGTCACGATCGACGGCGAGCGCGTGTACCTTTACGACTGGGATTCGGAAATAGGAAACCAGGAAGGCGAGGGCGGCCGGACACCGCCAATCCCGATCAAGGCCGGTTTCCACAAGGTCGGCGTCACATTCATCGCCACGAGCGATCTGCCCGACACGGGGCTCAACACGTCCTTCGTGCGCACGATGAATTCCCCGGGCGCAATCTCCGGATATACCTTCTATCCTCACGTCGGCCAGGTCTTCATCGAGGGGCCGTTCAACGGCCAGCCGGCCGTTAGCACGCAGAGCCGGGAAAAGATCCTCGAGTGCTACCCGGAAAGCGCGGCCGAAGAAAGCGAATGTGCTCGCCAGATCATTTCGACGCTCACGACCAAAGCGTTCCGGCGCCCGGCGACCGATGCCGACATCGACGTCATGATGGAATTCTTTCATGCCGGTCGAGAAGAAGGCGGGACCTTCGACGACGGCATCGAGGCGGTGGTGCAGCGTCTGCTCGCGGATCCGGAGTTCATCTACCGTTCCGAGATGGAGCCCGACGACATCGCGCCAGGTACGCCATACCGGATCAGCCACCTCGAGCTGGCCTCGCGCCTTTCGTTCTTTCTCTGGAGCAGCATTCCCGATGAGGAGCTGATTCAGCTTGGCGCCGAGGGCCGTCTCCACGAGCCCGATGTGCTCGAGGAACAGGTGGCGCGAATGATCGCCGACCCGCGTGCGGACGCGTTCATTCGGAATTTCACGGGACAATGGCTGAGCGTTCGCGAAATTGCGGCCAGCGAGCCGGTCGTCGCTCTGTTTCCGGACTTCGACAGCACGCTGCGCGAAGCCTACCGGCGCGAGATCGAGCTCTTTTTCGGCAGCATCATTCAGGAAGACCGCAGCATCCTGGACCTGCTGACGGCCGATTACACCTTCGTCAACGAGCGGCTGGCCAGGCATTACGGGATCCCGGGCGTTTACGGATCCCAGTTCCGCCGCGTGGAGCTCGGTCCGGAGCTGCAGATGCGGCGGGGCCTCCTGGGCAAGGGTGCGCTGCTGACCATCACGTCCCAGGGTGAGCGCACGTCGCCGGTCAAGCGGGGCAGTTGGTTCCTGGAAACGTTCTATGGCGTCAGCCCGCCCGAACCGCCGCCCGGCGTCGAAACGGACCTGAGGCCGCCGGAAGGGGCAGCGCCGACAACGCTCAGGGCACGGCTCGAAGCGCACCGCGCCAATCCGAACTGCGCCTCGTGCCACAATCTTTTCGAGCCGATGGGAATCGCCATGGAGAATTTCGATGCCGTCGGCCGGTGGCGGACCGAAGATGCCGGCAGCCCGATCGATCCGACCGGTGTCACGAACGACGGAATTCCGCTCAACGGCGTTGAGAGCCTGCGGGAACTCGCGGTGCAAAGCAGCGATCTATTCATACATGCGGTGACGGAGAAGCTGCTGACTTATGCCCTTGGCCGCGGGCTTGACTACAAGGACATGCCTTTGGTACGCGCGATCGCGGCAAAGGCGGCCGAGGACGATTATCGATTCTCGCCGCTGCTGATGGGAGTTATCGAGAGCCCGGCGTTCACGATGAACATGAAATCCGGCGGGAGTGAGGGCTAAACGCATGTTTATTACCAAGAAGCACATTCCGCGACGCACGCTGCTCAGGGGCGCCGGCGCGGTGCTCGGACTGCCCCTGCTCGACGCGATGCTGCCCGCCGCGACAGCCTGGGCCCAGACGGCCGCGGTACCGCCGCGGCGATTCTTCGGGGGCTTTGTCCCGCACGGCGCGGCTCCGGGCTATTGGGTTCCCGATCAGGAGGGCCCGTTGCCGCCAGAGCTGCCGTACATCTGGCAACCGCTTGCGCCTTATCGTGACAGCCTGACGATTCTGACCGGGCTGCATTCGACGTCCTCGGAGCCGCCGCCGGGAGAAACGGGCGCCGACCATTGGGTGGCTGCGGCCTTCCTCTGTGCCGAGAAGCCGAAGAAGACTGCGGGCGCCGATGTACGGGCCGGCCACACGATCGACCAGATCATTGCCGAGACGATCGGCCAGGAGACGCTGCTGCCATCGGTGGAGATGTCGGTCGAGGATCCGGGTTCGGGCGCGAGCAACTGTGGCGAAGGCTATAGCTGCGTGTACACGAACACGATCTCGTGGGCTTCGCCGACGACGCCGTTGCCCATGGAGCTGAACCCGCAGGTCGTGTTCGAGCGCATGTTCGGCAGCGGCAGCACGCCCGAGCAGCGAGTTGTCCGCCGTGAGCGAAACCAGAGCATCCTCGATTCGATCAACGACAAGATCGGTAGCCTTCGACGCGAAATCAGCGTTCCGGACCGTTCGCGCCTCGACAGCTTCACCGAGAACGTACGCGAGATCGAGCGCAGACTCGAGATCGCCGCGAGCGCAACGACAGCCGCACCCGAAGACTTCACCGTGCCGCCCGGCATTCCGCAGTCGTTCGACGAGCATATCAAGCTCATGTTCGATCTGCTGGCACTGGCTTACCAGGCAGATATCACGCGTGTGGGCACGATGCTCTTTGCGCGCGATCTCACGAACCGGCGATATCCCGAGAGCGAGTCCCCGACGATGAGTTTCCATGGTGGATCGCATCACGGCGAGGATCCGGCGATCATCAACGATTTCTCCAAGATCAACCAGTACCACGCCAGGATGCTGGCCTACTTCGCCGAGAAACTGGCAAACACGGAAGAAGGCGACGGTACGCTGCTCGACCATTCGCTGCTCCTCTACGGCAGCAACATGGGGAATCCCAATCAGCACCTGCATTACGACGTGCCGCACGTGATTCTTGGCGGCAACAACGACCGGATGAAAGGCGGGCGCCACCTGGCCTACCCGACGAAGACCATTTCGACCGGCAACCTGCTTCTGAGCATTCTAGATCAGTTCGGCATTTACCGGGAAAGCTTCGGCGACAGCACCGGACGGCTGGAGAACCTCTGAATGGCGGGAGCAAGATCGGTCGCGCTCGGATTGCTGCTTGCCTTCTCGAACGCCGCGCTCGCGCAGTCCGAAGTGGCGGATGCCACGATGCAGCGCGATAACGACGGGGTGCGGAACCTTTTGCAGGAAGGCTTCGACGTGAATGCCGCGCAGGCCGACGGTGCGACGGCGCTGCACTGGGCGGCTTACCACGGCGATGCGGATCTGGCCCGGCTTCTGCTTGAGGCCGGCGCCGACGCTTCGGCGGGGAACCGCAACGGCTCGACCCCGTTGTGGTTGGCCGCGAGCCAGGGCGACGCCGCCCTGATCGAGACGCTGCTCGAGGGCGGCGCGGATGCCAATGAAGCGCTGCCACTCGGACGCCGGCCGCTGATGCTGGCCGCACGCTCGGGCGTTGTGGACGCCGTTCGCGTGCTGCTTGACCGCGGCGCGGACCCGAACGCCGCCGAGAGCGAACGCGGAACGACGGCATTGATGCAGGCCGCCGACCAGGGCCATGCCAACGTCATTGCGGTATTGATCGAGCACGGCGCGGATTTTTCGGCGCGTTCCGCTCCCCTCATGCGCGACGGGCGCACGGCCGCGTTGGGCAAGGCCAACGACCCTAGAAATCAGGTCCGACGGCAAGTCATCTCCGTCCTTTGCGAGCAGGAGTCCCCGGATCTGAGCGCGCTGAACGCGCTCAATGCGCTCGCCAGTGGAGCCACTGAAGACCAATTGCTGGCGCAGCGCGCGGCGCCGGATCTTGCCGCCGAAGATCCCTGCAACCAGGAACGCGATGCCTTGGGCTTCGTTCGTGCCGGCGGGGGAGACGACGGCGACGACGACCAGAGCGCCAACGATGCCGCGTTGCTGGCGAACGTCGGCGCGCCCGATTTGGCCGAGAACAGCGATGACGACGACGCTGGCGAACAACCGGCCGAGCGCACCAACTTCTTCGGTCGTCGAGCCGAACGCGAGCCGGACGGCGGCGAATTGACACCATTGGTCTATGCGGCCCGATCAGAGGCTATCGATGCCGCGCGCGTCCTGATCGAAGCAGGCGCCGACGTGAATCAGACCACGCGCTACGGCTGGAGCCCGCTGCTGGCGGCCACGCAAAACCGCAACTATCAGATGGGCAAGTTCCTCATCGAGCACGGGGCCGATGTAAACATCGCCAACGAGGGCGGTTGGACCCCGTTATACCTGGCAACGGACAATCGCAATCTCGAGGGTGGCGACTACCCGACGCGCACACCCGATATGGACGATCTCGAATACATCAGGCTGCTGCTCGACGCGGGCGCGGATCCCAATGCGCGCCTGATCGAGAGCACCGAGACGCGAACCGTCTTTACCAACCAGTGGCTCGACGAAAACGGGGCGACCGCGTTTCTGCGTGCCTCGCAGTCCGGTGACATCGAGCTGATGCGGCTCCTGCTCGACCATGGCGCCGATCCGCACATCTATACGGAGCTCGATGTGACGCCGCTGGCCGTGGCCGCCGGTATCGGCTGGGTCGAGGGCATCACGAGCGAATGGTCGACCGAGCAGACGGTCGAAGCCGTCAAGCTTCTGCTCGAGCTCGGAATCGATCCCAACCATCAAGCCGACACCGGACGCGTTGCCCTGCATGGCGCGGCACACAAAGGCGCGACCGAAGTCGTGCGGGTTCTGGTCGAGGCGGGTGCGCGGATGGATATCCGCGACTTCGGCAATACCGATAACCGGGGCAGTCCGGAGCTTGCCGCCCACACCTGGCTGCCGATCGATTACGCCGACGGCCTGGTTCGCGTCGGCGTCCAGTCCGCCATTGCGCACCCCGAAACGGCACAGGTGCTGCGCGAGCTGATGCAGGAAGCCGGTCTCGATCCGCCGCCCGCGGGCCGCACGCTGGACTCGATTTGTATCGTCGAAGTGTGCTCCGCGGACTACGATCCGCTCGAGTACAACTAAAGTCGTCCAGTCTTAAGGAAAGTCCCGGTAGCTTTTCTTGTTTCGCCACACCGGGGTTGCTAGCATCGAATCGCTCAACCGAAAGGGGAACAGCAGTGATGAACGGATGGCTTACGCGCTTGGTCGCACTCGGTGGATGTCTGATACTCGGCGCGGAGCTGCAGGCACATCATGCCGTCGCAGGTGTCTACGACCTCAATACGGAGATCGTGCTCGAAGGCCGGCTCCAGAAACTGAATTACAGGAATCCGCATGCGAACCTCATTCTCGAGGTTCCGAATGACGACGGCACGATCACGGAGTGGACGCTGACCACTGCCTCCACCCAGGTGCTGGGACGTGCGGGAGTCAACAGGGATTCCATCAAACCGGGCGAGTTCCTCAAGATCACGGCCCTGCCGGCGAGAAACGGGAACCCGGCGGGATTCATCCGCCGCCTCGAGCTCAGCGACCGCACGTTCGATCTCGCAATCGATTAATAATCAGAACTAGCCAGCGCTGGGGGGAGTATGTCTATTCGACGATCTGTCGTGGCGTGTGCGCTCGCCGTCGCTGTCGCGATGAGCGGCGTGCTGCCGGCGGGCGCTCAGGGACTCGGACGCGGCGGCGAAAACCTCTACACGCCCGAGCCCGGCGCCAGGGACCTCAAGGCGACCTTGTTCAACTGGGCGTGGCACATGGGGATGCTGCGGGGCCAGGCCGAGCCAGAGCTCGTTCAGACGCTCGAGTACCGCGCCGAGGGCACCATCGAGGTGGACGGGGAGGCCTGCTCGCTAACGGGATATGTCGAGGCCGAGCCCGGCGTTCTCGGAACATCCGGGTATCGCATCAGCGCCAACTACCGGATCCCCGGATACCGGACGCAGATCGAGTGCGCGCTCCCTGACGGTGAGACGTACTCGAACATCGAAACCATGAGCGGAGAGTATGCCTGGGACGAGGACATCCCCGGCGCCGAAATCGTCCCGGGCGAAGGCGCGGCAACGCCGCGGCCTGCTACGCTCGAGGAGCGGCGGATCCGTCTTTGGGCGAGCCCCCATGGCGCGCCGAAGGCCGCCATTGCCGCGGCGGCGGGCGTGCCGGTTTCGGAGTCCTTTGGCCAGAATCCGGCCACGCTACTCGACCGCCAGGCAGCCGCCCGCGTGCGGTCGATGACGACGCTGGAATGGCAGGGGGACAAGGCCATTCTCACGTTTCCGATCCCGGATGTGCCCGGCGCCGTTGCGATCGCCACGCTCAATGACTTTCTGCCCGAAAGCGTCGTCGTCAGGCACGGGAACAATACGACGGAGTTTGTCTATGGCGACTTCCGTGACTTCAACAATCCGCTGCATCGGATCGATGCGCTATATCCCGGCACGATCGTTGAGCGTAAGAACGGCGAGGTCGTCCGCGACCTGAGGACGATCGTGACCGAGATCGGTCAGGTCTATGTAGTCGTGCCCGTTCCGGATAGCGTACGGGAAGCAAGGAACTGAATGGAGCTCGGCCAATGAGAAAGCAACAAGTCATCAGGACTCCGCTCGTCGCGACTGTGGCGATGCTTTTCTGTTTCGTCGCGACTTCGACGCAGGCGCAGGGCGGCAGGGGCGGGCCCGATCCGCAAGCGCGTGAGGCTGAGACGCCGAGACTCGCCAACGGCAAACCGGATCTGTCAGGCTCCTGGCGATCCGTCGCCGGCGGTCCCGAAGGCGTACCCGGCGGGATGTTCCGGCGGTGCACTCCATTCCAGCATGTCTGCATGGAGTGGACTAACCAGAGCCAGGATTTCACGTTCATGGCGTCGTCGCGGCTCGATATGAACAAGCCTTTGTACAGGCCCGAGCACTGGGACCGGGTCCAGGCACTCGACATGTGGACGAATCGGGACGACCCCGTCATGACCTGCCTGCCGCTCGGATTGCCGCGGCAAGGCTTGCCGACGCGCATCGTTCACACCGACGATGACATCATCATGTTCTATCGGGGCGGCGTCGACGGCGGCGGCGGGTACAACGAGTTTCGCATGATCCGGCACGATAAGACCGAGCACACCGAAGACGATCGGTATGCGTTCTCCTATTTTGGCGTCCCGATCGTCCGCTGGAACGGTGACACGCTGGTGCTCGAGTCGATCGGGTTCAGCGACGAAACCTGGCTCGGGCGCGGCGGCTATTTCCATTCCGACCAGATGCGCCTGATCGAGCGGTTCACGCGGACCGGGAACGAGATGCGCTACGAGGCGACGGTCGAGGATCCGGAAGTGCTCGCCGAGCCGTGGGTCCTGCATCCGCGGATCCTGCAGATCTCGAACAATCCGACGATCATCTCCGAGCGCGGAAGCTGCACGGACACCGAGCTCGACGAGGTCAGCACGCAGATTCGCCACTAGGCTCCCGACTTAGGGGATCTCTCCATCTGCCGCTGCAGCAGCGGCGGAACTGTGAACTGGCGCAATCTTTCGCCCGGTGGCGGCTAACATAATGGTCCGCCATGAAGACTGCGCTGGTTGTCGACGACTCTCGCGTAGCACGCGCCGTGCTTCGAAAGACGCTCGTCGGTTACGGCGTCGCCGTCGATGAGGTTCCGTCGGCCGAGGCCGCCATCGAATATCTGAAGGTCGACCGCCCCGACGTCATTTTCCTCGACCACCAGATGCCCGGAATGGACGGTTTTGATGCGCTCGGTGCGCTGAAGACGAATCCCGGCACGGCCACGATTCCGGTGATGATGTACACGTCGCAGGAAGGCCAGTTCTACGTAAGCCAGGCGCGTGCCCTCGGTGCCGTGGACGTCCTGCCGAAGAGCCTGGCTCCCGCCGACGTCGAGCGCGTCCTGCGCTCGCATCATCTGATCGGGGAACCGCGCCGGGCGCCGGACGTCGGGAATCGACCCTCACTCGACGATCACCACGACCTGGTCATGCGGTTTCGATCGATGCTCGACGAGCAGGCGGCCATGCTGATGTCCGACTTCAGGCGCGAGCTGGAACGCGCCCACTCTGCTTCAGCCGGCTGGCTGCGCCAGACGCTCGACGAGTTCGGGCCCAAGCCGACATCGTTCCACGCCCGCCTGGTTTCGGGCGTAAGCCTTGCGGCCCTGGCGGCGGCCGTTGCAGTCGGAATCCTTTACGTTCGCGACGGTCTGTCGACCAGCCAAGCAGACGAACCGCCGGGTCTCGTCGCGATGGAAACGGTCGCGGTCTCAGCTGCCGGAGTTGCGATTCCGGAACCGACGGCGGCAACGGCGCCCCGGTCCCAGGATATGATCGACGCTGCCGCTCGGAGCTGGAGTTTCACGCAGCACTATCCGCACGATGCGACGCCTCTGGACGACGAGCGGGCGCGCCGGTACGCACCGTTACTGTCCGAGCTCAGGAACGAAGGCTTCACCGGAACGCTTACACTAGGCATCCATGAAGGCCGCTATTGCATCAACTATGCGGCTGACGGCTCGTCGCAGCTCGCTCCACCTGATCAGCCGGCCGCGACCTGCGACTATATCGGTCCTCTGCAGTCAGGCGCGGGCCAACCCCTGCAAAGCCCCACGTTTGCAGACATGGTCGCGTCCGCGACGCGGGACGGTCAGTTGGAAGTCGATACCGTGTTACACGGCGCGACCGAGCCGATCATTGACTATCCGGGGTTGGACTATTCGGTCACAGCCGGCTACTGGAACTCGATCGCCGATATCAATCAACGAATATCGATGCGGGTAAGCGGCGAGGGCGCCGCCGACTCCGGCGAGCGCTTTACGCACCTCGTCCGATAGCGGCTCAGCCGGCGCCGCAATTCCAGGTCCTGAGCTCTGCATCCTCGCGAAAGAGGAAAGAGCCGCCCCAGACCCAGGGCTCGGCCAGCATGACGGGATCCGTCACCGTGATCTCGTAGTCGAGCGCGAGCCCGTCCGCGGAGAGCGTGAAGCGCTCGACGACGTGACTGCGATCGCTCTGCGCGGGCCCGAGATCGCCGTAGCTGTGATAGTCGATGCTCGTCGTCTCGATGATCAGCGTGTCGCCTTCGAAGCGGGCAAGCGAGTAGCCCTGCGGTGAGGGCTCGGGCTCGGACTCGAGCGGCTCGAGCCAGGCGACTCGCTCGAGATCGTAGGCCTCGCCTCGGATCGCGATGTAATCGCCGCTATCGTTGAGCTCGATGGGGTAGGGGCTCATCATCGCGAACGGCATGCCCGGCACCTCGCAGTCCTCAACGGCCTGATTGTCGATGCCGTAGTTGGCCTGGGCGGCCTCGCCCGTGGGCGTGAGGGCGGGGTCGCCGCGCGGCCGCGGAAACTGAGAGATCAACGGCGACCAGATGCGGAAGAACGACCGCTCGCCGCTCTCGGGCAGAGCAAGCTCGCCGGCTTCGAAGAATACGCTCGCGTCCCCGACCGCGTCGGATCCCCAGTAGGGCTCGGAGCCCGGAGCGGCGAGGATCTCCGTGTTATCGGCGAGCAGTATGTTGGAGACCCAAATGACGTGATCGTCGCGGCGTCCCGGGTTGCCGCGCGCGCGTATCGTGTCGCCGACGGCAAACGTGTCGCGCTCGATGCCCATCCGCGAAAGCAGGTTCACCGGCCCGGCTTCCACTTCCCATGCCTGTCCCTCCGCATCCTCGACGTAGATCCTGATGTGCGGATTGACCCATTGAACCTCCGTCACGCGACCTTCCACCTCGGCGAACGTGTCCATCTGGAAGTGCGCGGCGAACGAGTGGTGTGCCCAAGCGATGGGAGGAAGGGGGAGCAGCATGAGAACTGCCGCGAGCTTTAGGTGTCGTGAAGTCTGCATACTCGAATCATACCCTGCTAAGGCGGACGACGACGATCGGCCCGCGCACGGCCGTCACCTCGATCTGCGTGCCGACGGGGAAGGAGGTCTCGTCGGGCGAGTCCGTCCGGGCGGGCCAGAGCTCGGATCCCAGGCGCGCCTTCATCGGCCTTTCGTCGTCGTCGGAGTTCGAGACGACTTCGCCGATCATGCCGATCAGATGCTCGTTGACGGGTTTGGCATCGCTCCCGCGCTGCTGCGTGGCGGCCGAGGCCGACGGGTTGCTCGGGAGCTTGCGGGGACGCAGATCCGTAAGGATCTCCCTGGCCATGTAAGCGAGCGTCCCGAGAACGGTCAGGACGAGCAATAGCCCGCTCAGGAATTCGAGACTCATTGACGAACCATGCGCAGCGCGGCTTGAGACAGGCAGAATGACTCTAGCACAGTCCTTGTCTTGGCCCTTGGCCCTTGGCCCTTGGCCAGGCCGGGCTTTCGCTTCGGTCTCTGCTCGAGTCGAGACGCGGTAGAATCGGGAGTGGCCGTGAGCCAATGAACAGAACGCCAATTATCTGCATCGCACTGCTCGGGCTGTCCGTCGGTGTATGCGCCCAGGACGTGCCAGGTTCGCCGGACCTGTTTTCGCTGACCTTCGCACCAGGACCGCTCCCGAACAACGAGCCCTCCGCGTCGCCCGCATCAGGGGCATCGAATGCCGCGGTCACTGAGGCCGCTGACAACGGCGACATCGATCGCTTGTTCGATGCAATCGCGGAAATCGAGCGGGCAATCGCCGAAGAAGAGGCGCTGAACGGTCCGCAGTCCCGTATCCTGATCGAGCACTATCGATCCATGGCCGCCTTGTATGCAGAACTGGGAGACCCGTTGCGCGCTGTGGCTGCTTCGGAGCAGGCGAGAGCCGTCGTTCGGATGAACGACGGCCTGCATACGCTCGACCAGGCCGAGATCGTCGAGCAATCGATCGACATGCTCGAAGCTGCCGGCGCCTTCGGCGAATCCGACGAGCGGCAGGACGAACTGCTCGACCTGGCCGGCAGGAATGACGGCGATGCTCGAGCTCCGCCGATTCTTGCCTCCGTGGCGGATCGGCAAATGCGCGCGGTGAGAACGTATCTCGAAGAGGATGTTTGGCCGCGGGAACGCCGGCCCGTGCAGGCGATCGAGGGCTCGGGGTGGGAGCCGAGCACACCCAATACCGGCCGCCAAAGGGCGCTGACGGAGCTGGCCGTAATCGCGCGGCGCTACGATGCCGCGATCGAGGAAGCACTTGCGGACGACGCTTACGAGCTCGGTGACGCGCTCGACACGGATGTGAAAATCGTTGCGATCTACGAGCTCGTCGATGTCGCAAACGATTTCGTGGAGGTCGGCCGGCTCCCACGCAGAGACCGCAACGGCCCGACATGGGAGCCGGAACCGCCGAGCGGCGACCGCGATTTCGCCGCTGCCGCCTTGCATCGCGCGAGACGGCTCTACAGTGCGGCGATGCAGTCGGCTTTCCGGCAGGGCAGCGAGGCGGAGTCTTGGGGGCTCGGCGAGCAGCTCGTGGAGACTTACTACTTCGAAGCGGCGAATCCCGAGCTCAAGTCAGACGTCTACGTGGACCACACGGTACCAAGCCCGCTCGAAAGCGTCCTGCGGGCGCGGGTCGCCGAGCAGATGACGCGTGGCGCTCCGGCCGTCGGGGTGGCCCGCGCCATGCTCGAGCTCGGAGATGCATTGGGGAACAGGGAAGCCCTGCAGCGGTATCAGGCGGCCTACGACTTCCTCGTCGCGCAAGGCGCGTCAGTCGAGACCGTCGCCGATCTTTTCAATCCGCAGATTCCGGTGATACGACGCGCATTCGGCCCCGAGGATTCGTCGAAATTCGATCCGGCGAGAGCGTATCGGGGCTATATCGATGTCGAGGTTCAGACGGGCCGCTTTGGCGAGACGACCGACGTCGAGATCGTTGGCGCATCGGACGGCACTTCGCGTGCAATCGAGCGGCGTCTGCGCACGCACGTCTCTCAAACCCGCTTCAGGCCTCGGTTTGCGGAAGCTGAGCCCGTTCGCTCGGACCGGTTCGTGCTGCGCCATTACTACGATTACGACCTGATTGAATGACGGCGGCGGCCTAACTTACCGATAGTGCCGGTCGATCCACTCGCGGTAGCTCGAGTCCATGACGCCGCGCCACCATGTCTCGTTCCCGAGATACCAGTCGACCGTGAGGTGCAGGCCCTCCGTCAATGACAGGCGCGGCGAGAATCCGAGCTCGCGCGTGCTCTTCGCCGTGTCGACGGCGTATCGCCGGTCGTGCCCGGGTCTGTCCTTCACGAACTGAATGAGCTTTGCCGACCCCTCGCCGCGCGAAGGCGTTGCATCGGGAAATCGCTTCCTGAGGCTCGCGTCGCTCGCGAAGCGCTCGTCGACGATGGCGCAGAGCTTCTCGACGAGCGTCAGGTTGTCGCATTCGGTCTTGCCGCCGAGATTGTAGACTTCACCCGGCGTTCCGAGCTTCAGGACGAGCTCGAGGCCTCGGCAATGATCGCCGACGTGCAGCCAGTCCCTGACGTTGCGCCCGTCACCGTAAATCGGCAGCGGCTTGCCGGCCAGGATATTGACGATGACGAGCGGGATCAGCTTCTCGGGAAACTGGAAGGGACCGTAGTTGTTCGAGCATCGGCTCGTGGTGACCTTCAGTCCATAGGTATGCCCGTACGCGCGAACGAGATGATCGGAGGCGGCCTTGGACGCGGAGTAGGGCGAATTCGGCGCGCAGGGCGTCGACTCGGTAAATGCGGGCTCGTCCGGTCCGAGCGATCCGTAGACCTCGTCCGTCGATATGTGGTGGAAACGATGATTGGGCCCCGGACCTTCCTCGATCCATACCCGGCGGGCGGCTTTCAGCAGGCTGTGCGTGCCGAGGACGTTGGTCTCGAGAAAGACGTCGGCAGCGCTGATCGAGCGATCGACGTGTGACTCGGCGGCGAAATTGACGATCGTGTCGATCGCCTCGTCACGCAGCAGGGACTCGACCAGTGTCTGATCGCCGATGCTGCCGTGGACGAAGCGGAATCTCGGGCTGTCTTTGAGAGAATCGAGACTGGCAGGATTGCCGGCGTACGTCAGCGCGTCGAGCACCACGACGCGATCCTCGGGATGCGTCCTCGCCCAGTAGTGGACGAAATTGGCGCCGATGAAGCCGGCGCCGCCGGTAACGAGCAGCTCAGCCAAGGGCTATTTCCCCGAGGACATCGCGAAGATTGGCACGCCAGTGCCGCGGCGTCATTCTAAGCGCCTCGGCGGTGGAGCGCGTGTCGAGTACGCTGTAGGCAGGCCGACGCGCCGCTGTCGGAAAATTTCGGGAAGACACGGGCTTCAGATCGACGGGACTCGTAAGCAGGCCGCATGCCGCCGCTTCCTCGGCGATCGCCGCGGCGAAATCGTGCCAGCTTGCGACACCGGCGTCCGTCCAATGATAAGTGCCCCGAAGCGCAGGCTCCGCGGCAAAGGCCCAGACAGCGCGCGCGACCGAACCGGCGGAGGTCGGCGTGCCGACCTGATCGTCGACGACACGTACCGGCCGGGGCTCGCGCATCAGTTTGAGCATGGTCAGCACGAAATTCCTGCCGTGAGGCGCATAGACCCACGCCGTTCTCAAGACGATCGAAGCGTCGGGAAGCAGGTCTCTGACGGCCTGCTCGCCGGCCAGTTTCGTCCGGCCATAGACGCTCGTCGGTGCCGGTGGCGCGTCCGGCGGATACGGCGCCGAGGCCGAGCCGTCGAACACGAAATCGGTCGAGAGCTGAATCATGCGTGCCTTGCGGGCCGCGGCCGCGCGCGCGAGGTTCGCGGCGCCGGATTGGTTGACCAGGCGCGCGCGCTCCGGCTCATTTTCGGCGCGTTCGACGGCCGTGAACGCCGCGGCATTGACGATCACATCTGGCTCGTGAGCTTCGATGAAGCCCGCCACCGCCGAGGGATCGGTGATGTCGAGATCCGCGCGCGTCGCGGCGATCAGATTGCAGCCTTGCGGCACCGACGCCATCAGCGCCCGCCCGACCTGGCCGCCGGCGCCGGCGACGAGGACTCTCATCCCGGTGCCTCGTCCCGGGCCAGCTCGGCCAGGTAGCGGCCATAGTCCGTCTTGCCGTGGCTCTCACCGAGCCGGGCGAGCTGATCCGCGTCAATGAAGCCGGCGCGGTAAGCGATCTCCTCGGGACAGCAGACCTTAAGGCCCTGCCTGTTCTCGATGGCCTCGATGAAGGTTGCCGCCTCGAGCAGGGAACGATGCGTGCCGGTGTCGAGCCAGGCGATGCCGCGGCCCAGAATTCTGACGTCGAGCTCACCGCGCTCGAGAAACGCGCGGTTGATGTCGGTGATCTCGAGCTCGCCGCGCGCCGAGGGCTTCAGCGAGCGCGCGATCTCGATGACGTCGTTCGAATAGAAGTAGAGTCCGGTGACGGCGAATCGGGATCTCGGTTTCCGCGGCTTCTCCTCGATGCCGCGCGCGCGGCCGTCCTGGTCGAACTCGACAACGCCATAGCGCTCGGGATCCCGAACCCGGTAGGCGAAAACCGTGCATGCATCCTGTCGCCCGGCTGCGCTCCTGAGCACCTCGGGCAGCCCGTGGCCGTAGAAGAGATTGTCGCCGAGCACGAGCGCGCAGCGGTCGTGGCCGATGAAGGAGCGCCCGAGGATGAATGCCTGCGCCAGACCTTCCGGACGCGGCTGCGCGGCGTAGCCCAGAGAGACGCCCCACTGGCTGCCGTCCCCCAGCAAGCGCCGGTACTGAGGCAGATCCACGGGCGTGGAAATGATCAGAATGTCCCGGATCCCGGCCAGCAGCAGCGTGGACAGGGGGTAATAGACCATCGGCTTGTCATAGACAGGCAGCAATGCCTTGCTGACACCGAGGGTTACGGGATACAGGCGCGTGGCTGCCCCGCCGGCAAGAACGATTCCCTTGAGGCTCACGATATAATCATATCGTGCGCTCGGCATATCGGGCCGATAAACTGAGGGGAAGAGGGCGGAGGTCTCATGCGTTCCATAAAGCATCCGGTTACGTTCGAATCGATTGTCATGCTGCTCGTCGCGGCGGTATTGGCGCCTGTCGCGGCAAGCGCTCAAATCATGCCGCCGACGCCGCTCGAAACACCGCAGCCCGAGCCGCCGACCAACCGTTTCAGCATGCCGATGGAAGGTTTCGCAATCGTGCGCTACTCCGTTCTCGCCGACGGCAGCGTGGCCAATGTCAGCACGATCGATCAGATGCCGGCGACGCTGTCCGAACGCAATGTTCGCGCGACCGTCGAGTCCTGGACCTTCGAGCCTGCCACGCGGGACGGCACGGCCGTTGACTGGCACAACAACGAAGCCGTGATGATTTTCGATGTCGAGACGATTCCCGCCGAGCCGAGCCCGATGTTCGTGCGCGGCTACCGTCAGGTCGAGGACCTGCTCGCAGAAGGCGAGCAGGAGGATGCGCTCGACCGCAGCGACCGGTTGCTCGGCATGGAGGCGTCCCGGCTCGCGGAGATGGGTGTCGGTTTCGTTCAGAACGCGAGGGTCAACATGATGCTCGGCAACCTGCATGAGGCCTATGCGGCTATAGAGCGCGCGACGAATCCGGACCTCTCCCTGCTCGACCCGTCGGAGCTCGTCGTGGCGCTCGAGTATCGCAATACGCTCGAGCTCAGGCTCGGCGATGTTGTCGGCGCGCTCGAGACCTTCGCGCGGCGCCAGGAGCTCGGGACGGTTCCGGAAAGCGATCTGATGGCGTCGAATCTCGCGACCATCGAGGCGGCGCTCGGCGGTGACGCGGCGATTGGGGTTCAGGGCAAGATTCTCGACGAGGCCTGGTCGCACGAGCTTACGCGCCGCACCTTCGCGGTCGGCGACGTCGACGGCACGCTACGGCAAGTCGATATCAAATGCGATATGGGCACGGCCGAGTTCGAATTCTCGGACGAATCGGAGTGGAGCCTGCCCGAGAGCTGGGGCGAGTGCACGGTTACCGTCTTGGGCCGGCGTGACGCCGAGTTCGTGCTCTACGAGTTTCAGTAGGCTTTGCCAGCCTGTGGCGTAGTCACAACAAAAAAATTCGGCCTGACAAGGCCTTTTCTTGGGCGAATCGGCATGGTAGTCTCACCCGCACAACCATGGTCGAGCCCGCTTTTCGGGTCGAATCAGGGTTAAAGGGACTAAACGTTTTCGGGGACTTACTCAGGGGGAATGCTAATGAAGGGTCACGCCCAAGCGACGGGAAACCGCCCGCGCGCCGATTTGCTGTCACAGTCAATCGCCGAAGTACTCGGCGGTTCAAAGCGAAGATCTTCCATCGCCGCCATGTCGGGCGGTGCTTTGTTGAGTGCGGTGATGTTCGTCGCGCCGACCGCGCCGGCCTCGGCACAGGACGAGCAGGCAGAGGGCCTGCAGGAAACGGTCGTCGTCACGGGCTCGCGCATTCCCCGCCGCGATTTCACGGCCAACGCGCCGATCATGACGGTCGACGAGCAGCTCTTCGAGGAGACATCGAACATCGGCGTCGAGACGATTCTGAATCAGATGCCGCAGTTCGTGCCGGCCATCACGCAGTTCACGACGACCGACGTGCAGCAAACGGCCCTGAACACGGTCGGCGCCTCGACGGTCAGCCTGCGCGGCCTCGGCGCGAACCGCAACCTCGTGCTGATCAACGGCCGGCGCGCAATGCCGGTCAACTCGACGATGGTCGTCGACACGAACTCGATCCCCTCATCGGCCGTTGCGCGCGTGGAGGTCATCTCGGGCGGCGCCTCGGCCGTGTACGGCGCCGACGCCGTCGGCGGCGTCGTCAACTTCGTCCTCAAGGACGATTACGAAGGCGCGTCGGTCGACATCCGCTTCGGCGACACGCAGCACGGCGGTTCCCAGACAGTCACCGTTTCGGGTCTGATCGGCGCGAACATGGCCGGCGATCGCGGCAACGTGATGCTCGGCGTCGAGCGATCGACGCGCGGCCTCGAGTGGGCGCATGAGCGGGACTGGCGTATCGAGGACGCCGCGAAGCCGAATACCGGCGCCACCGCGTTCTTCTGGGGCACCGACGCCTGGGTCAGCAACGAGCAAGGCACCGGCTTTTTCGCTAACAACCCGCCTCAAGCTGCCGTCGACGCCTTGTTCGACCAGGCTGCCCCGGGTGCCGTCCCGAACACCGTCCAGGGCACCCGCTTCCTCGTCAATGACGACGGCACGCTTTACACGGGGCTGATGCAGAGCTCGGGCGCTGCCGGTTCCTACCGCTACAACGGACCTCTGTTCGGCGATGTCGAAGGCAATTTTCCGGGCCTCCCGTTCCGCGTCTACCAGCCGAACGGCCAGATCAAGGAGAACAACTGGTGGAACTGGGAATCGACTCCGCTCGAGCGCCTGTCCGCCTTCGCCAACGGCCATTTCGACCTGAGCGATAACGTCAGGCTGACGGCGCAGGCGATGGTGACGCGCACGCAGACCCAGACCCAGCTCGGCCTATCGGCCGACACGATCACGATCTGGGGCGCTGCCGTGCCTTTCGGCGATCAGCTCTACCAGGGCGGTCCCGTCACGACCACGGGAAATGGGACTTCTTTCTCCGCGGGTCCCGATGACTCGTGCGCTGAATACGACGGGGGCGGGAACTGCGTGCTGACGAACTCGGCCTACACGATCAGCGGCCGCTACGGCGTCGAGTGCGACGCGCCGGCGACAGCCGAGAAGCCCTGGCTCGACGGGCTGCCCGGCTGCACGAATTCCGAAGCCTGGCCGACCTCGCCCGAGATCTACAACCTGTTCATGCAGCGGCCCGATCCCGATGCGCCCCTCTGGGCCAATCGGCCGCCGAGTTACCTGCGTGACGCTCTGGGCGGCGGACGTTCGAGCTCAAACACGCTGACCACGATGAACTTCTCGCTGGGTCTCGAGGGTGAGCTGCCAAGCGGCAACGATTTCTGGGACATCACGCTCTCGACGGGCCGCACGGACAACTTGATCATCCAGCGCGGCTCGGTCCGGCTCGGCACCTACCGGGCTCTGATGGCCTTCCCGAACTACGGCAGGAACGCGCTCTTCGATCCGAACCCTTACGTGGTCGGTTTCGCCGAGAGTACCCCCGTCTGTACCTCGGGTCTGGCCATCTTCGACAACCGGGACGTCACCGAGGACTGCGCGACAATGATCGCGCCGGACCTGAAGAACCAGAACGAGGTCACGCAGACGATCCTCGAGGCCAACCTGGTCGGCGATCTGGTCGAGATGCCGGCCGGCGCGCTGCAGTACGCGCTCGGTCTGGCCTATCGGGAGAACAGCTACCAGTTCTCGCCGGACAACCTGAGCGACAACCAGAACCTGATCGATCCGATCGCGGGTCTCTTCCCGAACGCGCGTAGCGGGGGCGAGTTCGACGTCGCGGAGATCTACGGCGAGCTCTTGATCCCGATCGTCTCGGGCGGTCCCGCTGGCGTCGAGCACTTCAACGTCGAGCTCGGCGCGCGCGTCTCCGACTGGAGCATGCCGCAGATGCCGAATCTCGAGACCTACAAGGCGCTGATCGACTGGGCCATCACGCCGCGCTACCGTATCCGGGGCGGCTTCAACCGCGCGTTCCGGGCACCGAACCTCGGTGAGCTCTTCAGCGCCCGCACGCAGGTCTTCGGCCTCGGCGGCACGACCTTCGGCGACCACTGCTCGCAGAACATGACGAACCCGGCGTCGTATAGCGCGACGGCCGGCGGCGGCGCTTCAGCCCAGCAGGTCGCGCAGGCGCTGTCGATCTGTCGCGCGCTGATGGGTACCTCCGGTGCGTTCGAGTACTACGACAATCGGCCGCTTCTGGACCAGCCGCAGGTCGGCGGTCTCGGTACCGGCAACAGCATCGGCCAGATCAATCTGCGCGAGGAGCGTGCCGATACTTTCACAATCGGTACCGTCATGGACTTCCATGACAACTTCACGCTGACGGTCGACTGGTACGAGATCGAGATCGAGGACATGATCGCGCTCGAGAGCGGCGACTCGGTCTACGCGCGGTGCCTGAGCCTTGAGTTCAACCCGACGGGCGATCCGAACCATCCGAACTGCGTCCCGATCTTCCGGAATCCCAGTACCGGCAACGGCGCGAACGTCGACCTGCCGTTCACGAACGAGGGGCGGGCGCTGATGTCGGGTGTCGATCTTCAGCTCAACTGGAGCCGACCGCTCGCGAACGGCGGGTTCAACATGAACATGGTCGGGAACATCAACCTCGAGGCCATCACGCAGGATCGGCCGGGGCTGGACGAGATCGATCACTCGGGCTTCAACAGCTGCGCGCTGCAGATCCAGTGTCAGCGGTACGACTATCGCCTCTTCACGACCTACGGTTACTCGCGTGGGCAGTGGAACGTGTCGCTGAGGCACCAGCACTGGCCGGAGCTCGACAACGGCGGCTGTCGGACGAACCCCACCGGTACGGGATGTCTCTACAGCAGCCTGCCGGACTACGATCTGTTCGCGCTGAGCTTCCGGTATTCGTTCGACCGGTACACGCTCGGACTCGGCATCGAGAACCTGCTCGACACCGACCCCCCGTGCACCGGCGGCAATCCGACGGCCTCGCCGTTCCCGACCGCCTGCACGCGAACCGGCAATTCGGTCTTCGATCCGCTCGGCCGGCAGTACTTCCTCAGCATGAACATGGAATTCTGATCCACAGGAATTCTGATACCCTGGCGGCGGGCTTGTCCCGCCGCTTTTTTTATGAGCTATCTCGAACTCGTGACGGACCGGCCGGGTCCCGTGCTCGTTATTGGTATGCACCGGTCCGGCACGAGGTTGCTGGCCGACGTGCTCGGCCGGCTCGGCATCTTCATGGGAGCCGATCGGCAGGCCGATGCGGAATCGGTGACGTTCCTGCAGCTGAACGAGGCGATTCTGCATCAGTGCGGCGCGTTCTGGTCGGAGCCGATGCCAGCGCATTTCGTGCTCGCGGAGCCGGCGACCACGAAGCAACTGGCCGCCGGAGTTGCCAGGGCGCTCGATCAGCGGATTCAAGGCTATCTGGGATCGTCGGGCTCGGAGTCGAGCCTTGGCACGGGAACGGCCCAGCGATGCGGCTGGAAGGATCCGCGCAACACGTTCACGCTGCCCGTCTGGCGTGAGCTCTATCCGAATCTCAAGGTCGTTCACATGCTGCGCCACGGCGTCGACGTGGCCGCGAGCCTCGCGCGGCGTCATGCCGAGGCGCTGCGCCTGGCCACGGGCGAGACGGTTCCCGGCGCCCTGACGGTGATTCGCGACGACGCGCTCGGCGTGTTGTCGTCGAGGCGCGGCTGGAGCCTGTCCGAGGCGCTGACGATGTGGGAGCAGTATGCGGAGAAGGCTCGCCTGCAAGCGGCCGAGCTCGGCGACGGCGCGCTCGAGATCCGATTCGAGCAGCTCCTCGAGCAGCCGGATCGCGTGATCCGCGATATCGCGGATTTCTGCGCAGTGCCGGACACGATCGGCGACGCAGCCTTTCTCGAGGGTCTCGATGCCGGCCGTGCCTTCGCCTATCGAAACAATGCCGAGCTCGTAGAGTTCGCCGAATCCCAGCGTGCCGTCCTCGAACGGTACGGCTATGCGCCCTAGCCGGGCGCCGAGAGCAGGTATGATTCGCTGACCGGATCGAGCGCGCGCTATGTCAGTCGACCTGTTCTTCGGAGTCCCGATTCTGGTTCACGATGTGGAACCGGCCATACGCGATGCGATCCACGCGAAAGTGGCGGCCTATCTCGACACGGACCTGGCGAAGCGCGATGTCCTGCCGTCTCCGGAAGAATCGGTCGCGACCTCGTACTACAAGCCGGAGCAGTCGATTCTGGCCGACGCCGAGCTCGAAGAGCTCGAGCAGGTCGTCCGGGCGGCCGCAAGCACGTTTCTCGAGGGCAGGCTCGGGCTGCCGGCGCGGCAGCTCGAGATCGAGCGCGCCTGGATCAACGTGTTCGAGCCCGGCGCTCAGGAGGGGCAACACACGCATGACGGCAGCCTGCTGTCGTGCAGTTACTACGTCGAAGCGCCCGACGATTGCGGCTGCATCGAGTTTCCGGATCCGATCGGCGAGCGCCGCGGCTATCGGCAGTTCACCCGCACAGTGGGCAGCGGCCTGCTGACGCGGCCCGAGATCGCCGTCGAACCGAAGCCCGGCCGGCTCGTGATGTTCGAGTCATGGTTCGGGCACAGCGTTCAATGCAACAAGAGCGGCAAACGCAGGGTTTCGATCGCGATCAATCTGCGCGAGGCGCCGGCTCAGGCCCGGGGTTCGACGGGCGTCACCGGAGCTGCGGCGGCCGGCGCCGTTGCAGGCACCGGGTCGGCAGGTACCGAGGCAGCAGGCACCGAAGCTGCGGGCACCGAGGCAGCCGGCATCGAGGCTGCGAGGGCCGCTCCGAGTCCGGCTGGCGCGGCCGGAAGGCCCTATCTTTTCAACGAGCTGTTCGACGTCGAGATGAACCTTCATCTGAACGTCAACCCGATACAGAACCAGGTCCCG
>DATKCK010000010.1:0-12805 GCA_035513215.1 Gammaproteobacteria bacterium
CACCGATTTCACCACCTACGTCGACGGGATGCCGCTGAACTTCCGCTCGCACGGGCACGGCCAGGGCTATCTCGATGTCAACGGCCTGCTGCCCGAGACGGTCGACCGCATCGATTACCGCAAGGGGACCTATCGTGCCGACACCGGCGATTTCTCGGTCGCGGCGGCCTCGTTCATCAGGACGATCGACCGGCTCGACGAGTCTTATGTCGCGCTCGAGGGCGGCGAGTATTCCTGGCAACGCCTCGCGGCCGGTGGCACGGTCGAGCTCGAGAACGGTGGCGCCTGGACGGTGCTCGGCGAAGTCAAGAGCTACGACGGCCCCTGGGAGCTGCACGAAGGTCTCGAGCACGTCTCGCTCTGGACGAAGTATCTGCTGCCGACCGATTTCGGCGATCTCGCGCTGACGCTCTCCGCCTACGAGGGGGACTGGCATCCGACCGAGCAGATTCCCGAGCGCGTCGTCGGCAGCGGCGTCTGCCCGGACGTCTTCTGCACGCTCGACCCGACGGCCGACGGCAACACGTCGCGCTGGATCGCGACGGCAATCATGAGCGGCGCCGACTGGAATGCCACCGCCTACGTTCAGTCCTACGACTGGTACATGCAGTCGAACCCGACCTACGAGGCGCAGGTCAACCAGTTCGACAAGCGGACAACGATCGGCGGTCGCTACGACAGCTCGATCATCGCCGAGGCCAATCTCGAGCTCGACTGGGGCGCCGATTTCCGCTACGACGACATCGGTCCCGTGGGGCTAGACGATTACGACGCCGGGCAGTTCGTCCAGAACATCAGCGATAACGACATCAAGGAGACGTCTTATGGCGTCTATGCCGAGGTGACCCTCATTCCGACCGACAGCCTTCGCATCCTGGCAGGCGTCCGCGCCGATTACTTCGATTTCGACGTCACGGCGAATCAGCCAGGCACGGTGACGCCGGATTCGCCGGGCTCCGTCGCCGGCAGCGACAGCGACAGCCGCGTTTCGCCGAAGCTCGGCGTCGCCTATGCGATCGGTGGCATCGTCGAGCTCTACGGCAACTGGGGCAAGGGCTTTCATTCGAACGACGCGCGTGGCGTCGTGAGTCCCGTCGCCCCGGTTCCCGGTGTGTCGCCGGCCGAAGGCTACGAGGCCGGCGCGCGCTTCGAGGTCGGCGACTTCAAGTTCACGGCGACGCGCTGGTGGCTCGAGCAGGACTCCGAGCTCATCTTCGTCGGCGACTCGAACTCGGTCGAGCCGAAGGGCGCGTCCGAGCGCGACGGCTACGAGCTGACGATGTTCTGGCGGCCCGTCGAGTGGCTCGGCGTCGATGCCGTTTACACGGACAACACGGCGCGTTACGTCGACAATCCGGACGGTATCTACATCGAAGGGGCGGTCGAGCACGCCGGTCAGTTCGGTATCGCGGCGACACGCAATTACTGGGAAGCCAGCATGCGCATCCGTTACCTCGGCCCCTACGCGCTGACGCCTGACAACGCCCAACGCGCGGCGACCACGACGGGCGTCAACTTCCGCGGCGCCTATTCCTTCGAGCGGGTCGAGCTCTACGCCGAGCTTCTCAATGCCTTCGATGACGACGGCAAGGACATCGTCTATTGGTACGAGGCATACGTCGAAGGCTACGACGATGTCGTCAACAGCGCGGCGAGCATCGACGACATCGATTGCGACGTGCTCAACTGCCGCATGAGCCGCGCGCGCGAGCCGAGGACGCTCAGGGTCGGGCTGAAGTACAAGTTCTGAGCTCGAGTCAGTCGAGGACGAGCTCGGAGAAATCGAGCAAATAGCAGTGGTGCGCCGCTCCGTGTGACCAGAATTCCGACTGTGCGTTCGCGCGCGACTCGCGCGCGAACTCGGCGCAGAGCCGGAACGTGCTGCCGCCCGTGATCTCGTAGTCGTATTCGGCCTCCGTGTCGGGATCGTGCGGCAGTCCAGAGCTGATCCACCCGTTGACGAGCGCATCGAGCTCTCCGGGCAGGCCTTCGGTTTCCACGTAGTAGCGCTGTATCGCCCGCGCAAGCTGCTGCAGGTCGCTGACGCGGCGATCGTCGGCGCGAAGCCGCCGCTGCTCGGTCGGAGATCCCGAGATCACGAGGCCGGCGACGATGGCGGCGATGACGATCACCACGACGCCGAGCAGAGACAGCTTGCCTGTGTTCACGGAACCGGCTCCTCGGCGTCCTGACGAACGAGATGAAGGAAGTAGGTGAAAGCCGTGCCAGCGATCGCGGCGACGACGAGCACCTTGAGGATGAATCGAGTGCTGAGCTCACCGCCGAGCAGGTTGTAAACGAGCGTGATCGAATCGCCGACGATGACGCCGGCCGCGACCAGCAGCGTCAGATAGATCAGCCAGCGCCGCACGCCCGACTGGCGCCGGGCCGGAACGAGCCTGACCTCGCGCTGCATCTTCGTGTGCAGCCAGATAAACACCGGAAACGCGATGATCAGCGATGCCGTCGCCCAGCGAATGCTGCGCTCGGCCCGCTGCTCCTCGAACTGGCGCAGCTCGTCGGGAAAAGCCAGGTTGATGAAGTCGAACAGCAGATTACCGAGCTGGATCGCGCAGACATAGAGCGTTCCGAATATGAGCAGGTAAAGGAACGCATCGCGCGCCGAGAGCTGCGCGCGCGGCTTCGGGACAGGCACGGGGAAATCGACGTCGGCAAAGAATTTGAGCCCGTCGGCGATCTGCGCCGGCGGCCAGTCCGCGCTTGCCAGGGTCTCCGTAATCTCCTGCCTGGTCTTGCCGGCGCGCAGCGCCGAATCGATAAAATCGTGGAGCCTCGTGTCCGCCATGTCGACCCCCAGCGTGTGCGCACCCGGCCGCGACTATACTAGACTCGAGATTTCTTAAGTGGTCTCGGTGACGGAACTGGGCCAAAATGCCCTAAACAGGAAGACGAGCATGAGATTGACGACGATCCGATTAACGGCATGTGTCGCCGCCGGACTGATGATGGTCGGCGTCGCGGCGCAGGAACAGGAGCTGCCCCGGCTGGATGGGCGCCCGGACTTCACCGGCGTCTGGACGACCTACCGCGGCGGCGGGGGTCCGGGCGCGTTCAACAGCGACGGCGGCGGGCAGACGATGCTGACCGAGGAGGGACAGGCCAAGCTCGATGCTTACCAGGCCGTGACCGGCGGAACGAATCACAGCCCGGGTGCCTACTGTGTGGGCAGCGGCATGCCGGCATCGATGGTGGGCTCGGGCGGCTACCCGATGGAGATGCTTCAGCATCCGGATCAGATCAACGTCACGTACGAGGCGCACAAGGAGATCCGGCGCATCTATATCGGCGATCACGGCTTCGATCCGAACGAGATCTTCCATGAGCGCAACGGATTCTCGGTCGGTCGCTGGGAAGGCGACGAGCTCGTCGTCGAGACGACGCATCTGGCCGAGCAGGTAGACAGCCGTTATCCGCACAGCGAACAGGCAAAGGTCGTCGAGCGGTACAGTCTCGGTCTCGAGGACGGTCGGCGCGTCATCACGAATCAGTGGACGATGACCGATCCGGCGTTTCTGACGCGGCCCATATCGGGCGAGAAGAAGTGGCAGGCGCTCGAAGGCGGCCGCCTTCTCAACTATGAGTGCACCGAGCCGCAGTGGGCGGACATCGTCGACCGGTTGCTGGCCGGCGAAGAGATCGGCTATCAGGGAGAATAGGCCCAGGAGATTGGTTGAGATGACGACGAGAAAGCTTTTGGGCGTGCTTGCTGGCAGTGCCCTTTCGCTGGCGGCGGTCAACGCCGCCATTGCACATCATTCGGCTGCACAGTTCGACTTCCGAAATACCACGTCGGTAACCGGTGAGATCAAGTTCGTGCGCTTCGCCAATCCTCACGGCAGGCTCATCCTCGAGGTCACGGACGACGACCGCGGCATGCGCGATATCGAGTTCGAGACGCACAGCCGCAACAACATGGTGCGGCAGGGCCTCGCGCCCGAGATGTTCCACGTCGGTGAAACCATCACGATCAACATCGCGCCGATGCGCGACGGCCGCGACGGCGGTTATGTGACCGGGCTTCTCGGCGAGGACGGGCAGACCGTCGGGCAGATCGCCGCTCCCGATTGATGCGCCGGACCGTGGGCGCCGGCCCGGGCGGCCGGCCAGGGTCAGACCCCCAGGGGTCTGACCCCATTCGCCCCCGCCGGACCGTCTGACCCTATTCCCGACCCCATTCCCGACCACGCCGCGGCCGCATCATAGGCCGCCATCAACTCCGCAAGCCGGGACTCGACCATGGGCCGCGTCTCGGTATGCGTCGCAATGAAAAAGCGATCCGCGCGAATCCCGTCGATGATGCGGGCCGCGACCTCAGCCGGCGTCATGCCGGCTGCCGTGTCGGGCGGCGTCGTCGGATAGAGATTCGGCCCGCCGAGTTCGCCCCGGTGCTCGGCCGACGTCAGATAAAAGTCCGACGCGACGGCGCCCGGCAGCGCGACCGACACGCCGATGCCGGAGCCCTCGAGATCGAACCTCAACGCCTCCGAATAGGAGACGAGCGCCGACTTCGTCGCGGCATAGGCGCCGTTCTTGCGATCGCGAACGACGAAGCCCGAGATCGACGAAGTGTTGACGATGTGGCCACCGCGTCCGTGCTCGCGGATATGGGGCAGGAAGCTGCGCACGCAGTGAATCGGGCCGAACAGGTTGACGTCGATCAGCCAACGCCAGACGTCGTCCTCGAGCTCGGCGATCGCGCCGCCGCGCAGGAACACGGCCGCGTTGTTCATCAGCAGATCGACCGACCCGAGCTCCGCAGCGATTCTGCGGGCGGCGTTCTGCACGGAGTGCTCGTCCGAGACGTCGACGGCGAGCCCGATCGCTGTGGCGCCGGTCTTCTGGATCGACGCGGCCGAGGCTGCCACGACGTCGGTGCGAGCGTCGAGCAGCGCGACGCGCATGCCGAGCTTCGCGAATGCGCGTGCCGCTGCGAACCCGATGCCCGAAGCCGCGCCCGTCACGACGGCGGCTCTGTTCTCGAATTCCTTCATCGCAACATCCAGTAAGAGAGAAGCGTCACTACGATCACGCCGAGCAGGTTCAGCACCATCCCTTCGGAAACCATCTTTCGCAACGGGAACCGTCCGGTGCTGAACGCGACCGTGTTCGGCGTCGTCGCCGTCGGCAGCATGAAGGCGCAGCTTGCCGTCAGCGCCGCGGGCAGCATCATCAGCGCAGGATCCTCGAAGCCGGCGGCGAAAGCCGCCGCGGCGAGAACAGGCATCAGAAGCGTCGTCGTCGCGGTGTTGCTCGTGAGCTCGGTCATGAAGGTGACGACGAGGCATAAGCCCGCGATCATCAGCAGGATCGGCAGGCCGCTCAAGCCCGACAGGCCCTCGCCGAGGATGGCGCTCAAACCCGATTCCGAGAAGGCTCGGGCTATCGCGAAGCCCGACCCGAGCAGTATCAGAATCCCCCAGGGAATCCGGCTTGCGCCTTCCCAGTCGAGCAACTTGCCGCCGTGCCCGTCCGGAACGATGAAGAGGCTGATGGCAGCGATGATCGCGATGCTCGTGTCGGTAACGTCCGGCAGGCCGACGAGCCCGCTCCAGCCGCCGAAGGGCTCGGATCGGGTCATCCAGGCGAGGGCCGTGACTGCGAAGACACAGAGCACGCGCTTCTCCGGCGTTTGCCATTGGCCTGTCCCGGGAAGCTCGAGCCGCTTCCTGTGCGTGAGCCCTCGTGTGACCCAGAAAAAGCAGACGGGCAGGAGCACGAGGGCGACGGGCAGGCCCCAGCGCATCCATTGAGTGAACGAGACTTCCTCTCCGGTTGCGATGGCATAGTTCTCGATGAAGACGAGATTCGCCGGCGTGCCGATCGGTGTGCCGAGGCCGCCGATGCTGGACGCATAGGCGAGCCCGAGCAGCAGCGGCGTCGCCAGCTTCGGATCCTCGGCGCGTTCGATGATGGCGAGCGCGACCGGCAGCAGCATCAGGCTCGTGGCGGCATTCGAGATCCACATGCTGAGGAAAGCGGCGGCGCACATGAAGCCGAAGACGATGCGGCGGCTGCTCGTGCCGCCGATCAGATTGACCATGCCGAGTGCGACGCGCCGGTGCGCGCCGCTCGAGACCATCGACGCCGACAGAATGAAGCCGCCGAGCACGAGCAGCACCGTCGGGCTGCCGACGGCCTGGCCGACCTCGGCCGGCGTCAGCACGCCGACGCTCGGAAAGAGCGCAATCGCGATCAGCGCCGTGACCGGAATCGGCAGCGCCTCGGTGATCCAGAGAATCGCGCAAAGCAGCGTGATCGCCCCGGTCCAGCAGACGGCCGGAGGGTAGGGGACGGATGCAAGCAGCACATAACAGATCGCCGCCGCCAGCGTCGCGGCGAACAGCACCAGGCTCTTTTGATTCATCGGTGGCGCAGTCTAGCACCGGGATTGGGGTCAGACCCCTTTCCGGGATTGGGGTCAGACCCCAAATTCACCTGAATGGGTCTGACCCCAAACTCACAGGCACTCGCTGCCGAGGTAGCCGCCGCCGCCGCAGTAGGAGAGATGCTGTAGCTGCAGCAGGATGCCATCGGGATCGGTGAAGTAGAGCTCGGGCGTGCCGCCTTCGGCGCCGCCGCGGTTCGGCATGCGAAGACTGACGTAGTGCTGCAGCGGCCCTGTCGCGGTACCCTCCTGAGCGGTGAGACCGAAGCTGGTCAACGTGGCGCGCACACTGTCTAGATCGAAGCCATGAATATTGAACGAGCCGTGATGAATGTTCGCCGGCGTCGCTCCGGCGCCGCGGCCGCCGCCGGCGTACATGACGAACTGCCGGCCGTCGCCGATGCCGGTGACGGGCGACTGCTCGCCCTGATAGGCCTGGACCGAGAGCCCGAAAGTCTGCTGGTAAAACCGGTTGGCCTCGGCGCCGTTGCTGACGAACACGGTGAAGTGATTGAGCTCGGCGAGCCGGATCGGACCCTCGGGCGCGGGCTCGGCCGGTCCGCATTGGTCTCCCATGGCGCCGGCGCCGCCGCAGTAGTCGGGATGGCTCAACTGCACGATGAGCCCGCGGTCGTCGGCGAAGTAGACCTCCTGCGTTTCGCCGCGCTGCCGGATCCATGTCTTCATCCGGTGCCCGATGCCGGCGTCGGTGATCGGCGGCGCGCCGATGCGCTCGAAGCCGACGCGTGTCAGAGTGAGTTGCGTCGCCATCGGATCGAAGTCCTCGACGGCGTAGCCGATCTGCGTGATGGCCGGCGATTCGCCGTCGCGCATCGGTCGCACGGCCATGAACGCGGGCCCGTCGCCGACGCGCAGGCAGATCCTGTCCCCGTTTCTCGCCTGGACGGGCATGCCGAACAGTTGCTGATAGAAGCCCAGCGATCTCCCGGGATCGCTGACGCGGATCTCGAAGCTCGAAAGCCCGATCAGCCGGATGCCGGATGCCTGGGCGAAAGCCGCCGGCGCAAGCAGGCATGCGGGCATAAGACGCGTGAAAGCGCGGCGCGTCAGCGCGATCCGGCCGTCATCGGACGAGAGCCTGGAATCCACGGTTCTTCCCCTTATTCGTATCGCAAACCCGCCCGCGCTTGAATTCGCGAGGCCCTTCCGACAGATTATCGTCTGGCTCCGTGCCATGCCAGGGATTCGAGCGGATCGGGTGGGGGAACAAATGGGATCAGCGGCAAACGAAAGCCGATCGCGGCGTCGCCCTTCGAGCGCCGCGCTCGCCGTCGTCACGGCCGCTGTCCTCATCGGTCTGCCCGCGCATTCCCAGCCGGACTCGGAGTCGCTGCACTGGCTCGTCGAGCGCGGCGACGTCGCCGGCGTCGAGAGGCTGCTCGCGGCCGGCGCCGATCCGAGCGAGTTGACGCGTCTTGATGTCACGCCGCTCTATCTCGCCGCGGCCAACGGCGATGCCGAGATGATCCGGTCGCTCGTCGGCGCCGGCGCCGACCCGAACGACGTCGACGCCGTCGGCGAGACGATGCTGATGGCCGCGGTCGGCAGCGGCGAGCTCGAAGCGGTCGCAACGCTGATCGCGGCGGGCGCCGACGTCAACACCCGCGATCGCGACTTCGGACAGACGCCCCTGATGTTCGCCGCGCGCTCGGGCTCCGTCCCGATTGCCGACGCTCTGCTCGCCGCCGGCGCCGCGGTCGATGCGCGCACGCGCACGGGGCCCGAGCCGCCCTGGGTGCTGCCGAACTCGCGGCCGGGCTTCAGCTTCGGCGTCGGGATCGTTCGCGGCGGGCTGCCGGAGGACCGGGGCATGCGTCCGTTCCGCGACGGTGGCATGACGCCGCTGCTCTATGCCGCGCGCGAGGGCCATTCGGGCCTCGTCGAACGCCTGCTCGACACCGGCGCCGACATCGGCGGGACCGAGGCCAACGGGATCACGCCGCTGCTGATGGCGATATCGAACGATCACGCACGAACGGCGAAATTGCTGATCGAGCGGGGCGCGAATCTTGACGCCCGGGACTGGTACGGCAGAAGCCCGCTGTGGTCGGCCGTCAACGTGCGCAACCTCTATCTGCACAACCAGACGTTCGAGCACGTCGCCGACCGCGAAGGCATGCTCGGGATCGTTCGCCTTCTGCTCGACACAGGCGCCGATCCGAATCCGCGCACGACCGAGTCGCCGCCGGTTCGCAATCATCTGCTCGCGGCGACGGGAACGCTCGAATGGGTCGATTTCACCGGCCAGACGCCTTTCCTGGCGGCGGCGCTCGCCGGCGACGTCACCGTCATGCGACTGCTGCTCGATCACGGCGCGGATCCGCATATCGCGACATTCCACGGCACGACGCCGCTGATGGCCGCCGCCGGCGTCAACTGGGTCGTCTCGCAGAGTTATACCGAAGGTCCCGCAGCGCTGCTCGAGGCCGTCGAGCTCTGCGCCGGGCTCGGCATGGACGTCAATGCCGCGAACTCGATGGGCATCACGGCCGTCATGGGCGCGGCCAACCGCGGGTCCGATGACATCATCGAGTTTCTCGTCGGGCAGGGCGCGAGACTCGACGTGGCCGACAACGAGGGCCGAACGCCGCTGGACTGGGCGCGCGGCGTCTTTCTCGCCACGCACCCGGCGGAGCCGAAGCCGAGCTCGATTGCGCTGATCGAGCTGCTGATGGAGCACTGATGGGCGCTTCGATCAGATCGCGCATCCCGATCCTGGCGTTGACCGTTGCCTGCGCCACGGTCGCTGCCGTCGCCTGGCTCGCCATCGAGCGCGGTGGCGATGCCGGCGCGCCGGCCACCGGCGCGCTCGTCGATCGCTATTGCGTCGATTGTCACAACGGCATCGATCTCGCCGGTTCCTTGCGGCTCGACGACAAGGATCCCGGCGACGTCGGTCGGCACGCCGAGACCTGGGAGCGCGTCGTGCGCAAGCTCAGGACCGGCATGATGCCGCCGGCCGGCGAGCCACGGCCGCCGCGCGCGAGCATCGACGAGCTCGCTGTTGCGCTCGAGTCGCGGCTCGACGACGCCCATGCTGCCAACCCCGTGCCGGGTCCCTCGCGGCTGCGCCGCCTGAACCGGACCGAGTACGGCAACGCGATTCGCGATCTGCTCGCTCTCGATGTCGATGCCGCAATGCTCCTGCCGCTCGACGACTCGAGCGAGGGTTTCGACAACATCGCGACGGCGCTCGTCGTGTCGCCGTCGCTCGTCGAAGCCTATGTCTCCGCCGCGATGAAGATCAGCCGCCGGGCGATCGGGGATCGAACGGCGCCGCGCACGCAGTTCATCCACCCCGTCGCGCAGGATCTCGAGCAGGACCGGCACCTCGAAGGTCTGCCGCTCGGCACCCGCGGCGGCACGCGCTTCGAGCACCTGTTTCCGCTCGATGCCGAGTACGAGTTTCGTCTCGGCCGCGGGCTCGCGCGCGGCGGGCGGGTCGACGTCACGATCGACGGCGTGCCGGTCGACGCCGGCGATGGATCGAGCTTCCGAATCCCGGTTACGGCCGGACCGCACACGCTGACGGTCGCCCTCGTCGATACGCGCCGCGCGGCCGGCGTCGCCGATGTCTACGCGGCGCCGCCGTCGACGGCGGGCATTCGCAGCGTCGAGATCGACGGGCCGTTCGACCCGGCCGGCGTCGGCGACACGCCGAGCCGCCGCAGGATTCTGACCTGCGAGCCGGCAGCGCCGGCCGAGGAGACCGATTGCGCGGCCGAGACCCTCTCGAATCTCGCAACGCGCGCCTTTCGCCGGCCGCTGACCGCGGCCGAGCTGCCGCCGCTCGTCGAGTTTTTCGAGGCCGGCCGCGCCGCGGGCGGGTTCGAGGTCGGCATCCAGCAGGCGCTGGCCCGCATCCTCGTCGACCCCCGGTTCATCTATCGCCTCGAGCGCGATCCCGCCGACGTTCCGGACGGCGAGATCCACGCGATCGACGATTATGAGCTTGCCACCCGGCTGTCGTTCTTTCTCTGGAGCAGCATTCCGGACGACGCGCTTCTCGCCGTTGCCGCCACCGACCGCCTCGACGAGCCTGTGACGCTCGAGCGTGAGGTCGCCCGCATGCTGGCCGACGAGAAATCGAGCGCGCTGGTCGAGAACTTCGCCGCGCAATGGCTTTTCCTGCGCGAGCTCGAGTCGGTCACGCCCGATGCCGAGCGTTTCACGGAAAATCTGCGCGACGCGATGGCGCGCGAAAGCAAGCTCCTGTTCGAGACCGTGCTGCGCGAAGACCTGAGCGCGCTCAGGCTGCTCGATGCCGACTTCACGTTCGTCGACGAGCGGCTCGCCGAGCACTATGGCCTCGCCGACGTGCGCGGCAGTCATTTCCGCCGCATCGAAATCCCCGAGGACAATCCCCGGCGCGGCGTGCTCGGCCATGCGAGCATCCTGACCGTCACGTCGGTCACTAACCGCACCTCGCCCGTGATTCGCGGCGCCTGGATCCTCGAGACGCTGCTCGGCTCGCCGGCGCCCGTTCCGCCGCCCGATGTCGAGACGACGCTCGAGGGCGACGACGGCGACGCCGTCGCGCTCTCGGTGCGCGAGCGCCTCGAGGCGCATCGCGAGAATCCTGTCTGCGCGTCGTGCCACACCATCATGGATCCGATCGGTTTCACGCTCGAGAATTACGACCTGATCGGCGCCTGGCGCGAGACCGACGGCGGCCGCCCGATCGACACGCGGGCCGTGCTCGTCGACGGCTCCGCGCTCGACGGCCCCGGGGCGCTGCGCGAGGCGCTGCTCGTCCGCTCCGAGGCCTTCGTCACGACGCTGACCGAGAAGCTGATGACTTATGCACTGGGCCGCCGCGTCGAGCACTACGATATGCCGGCGATTCGCGCTATCGTTCGGGAAGCGGCGGCGGACGATTACCGCCTGTCGTCGCTCGTGCAGGGCGTCGTCGCGAGCGATGCCTTCCGGACCCGGCTCAAGGGAGGGACAGACTGATGCGATTCCTGACCGGCAAGTGCCTGTCGCGACGAACGGTGCTTCGCGGCGCGGGCGCCGCGCTCGCCCTGCCGCTGCTCGAGTCGATGCTGCCGGCGGGCAGGGCGCTCGCGCAAAGCGCCGCGGCGCCGCGCGTGCGCGCCGGCTTCATCTATGTTCCGCACGGCGCGACGATGGCCCGCTGGACGCCGGCAACGGCCGGCCGCGATTTCGAGCTGTCCGAGATCCTGACGCCGCTCCAGCCGTTCCGGAACACGATCAACGTCATCAGCGACCTGACGCATCCGATGGCCTACGGCCCCGGCGGCGCGACGGCGCATCACAACCGCTCCTCGGCCGTTTTCCTGAGCGGCGCGATGGCGGAATCGGGTGCCGAGGCGAGACTCGGCACGACGGTCGATCAGGTCATGGCGGAAGCGATCGGGCGCGAGACGCCTTTGCCTTCGCTCGAGCTCTCGATCAACGAGGGGAGCCTGAGCTGCGGTGACGGATTGAGCTGCGCCTACCGCAATACGATTGCCTGGCAGGCGCCGACCTCGCCCTTGCCGATGGAACGCAACCCGCAGGTCGTCTTCGAGCGCCTGTTCGGCGACGGCAGCACGGACGAGGAGCGCGCGGCGCGCCGCGCCCAGGCCTTGAGCTTGCTCGACGCCGTCGGCGACCAGATCGCCGCGCTCGAGCCGAACCTGCCGGCGCCCGATCGCGAGCGGCTCGACCGATATCTGACCGACGTCCGCGAGATCGAGCGGCGCATCGACAAGGCCGGATCGCAGACGTCGGCGGACCTCGATATACCGCCGCGTCCGGCGGGCGTCCCCGAGGACATCGAAGAGCACATCAGGCTGATGATGGATCTTCAGGTTCTGGCCTGGCAGGCCGATATCACGCGGATCACAACGTTCCAGCTCGCGTCCGAGCTCAGCAACACGGTTTATCCGGCGAGCGGCGTCCGCGACGCGTTTCATATTCTGTCGCATCACTCGCACGTCGACGAGAACAAGGCCAGGTTCGCTGTGCTCAATCGTTATCACATCGGCCTGCTCGCCTACCTGCTCGGGAAGCTCGACTCGCTGCCCGACGGGGACGGTAGCCTGCTCGACAACTCGATCGTGCTCTACGGCAGCGGCATGAGCGACGGCAACGAGCACAACCACGGGCCGCTGCCGGTCGTGCTCGCCGGCGGCGCCGGCGGCGCGCTAGAGGGCGGCCGGCATCTGCGCCACGCGCCCGACACGACGATGTCGAAACTGCTGCTCGCGATGCTGCACAAGGTCGGCATCGAGCAGCAGAGCTTCGGCGACGGCACGGAGCCGCTGTCGATCTAGACGGCCTGTCGCTTCAGGGCAGCAACCTCATCCCGGTCAGGGGAGCAGGCCCCATCTCGCGCGGAAACCTCGCGCGTCGACGTGCAGGAACGGCCCG
>DATKCK010000011.1:0-31299 GCA_035513215.1 Gammaproteobacteria bacterium
GAGCTGCTCGATGCGTTCATCCGCTACGCGCCGCCGCCGCTGCCGCGGGCGGCCGAGAGCCGCGTGGTCGATCCGGGGGAGCCCGCGCTCTCCGGCTTCGTGTTCAAGATCCAAGCGAACATGGATCCGGCGCACCGCGACCGCATCGCGTTCTTGCGCATCTGCAGCGGCCGCTATCGGCCCGGCATGAAGCTCTACCACACGCGGCTCGGGCGGGAGGTCCGCGTGAGCGACGCGATCACCTTCATGGCGGCCGACCGGCAAGCGGCCGAGGAGGCGTTCGCGGGCGACATCATCGGCCTGCACAATCACGGCACGATCAACATCGGCGACAGCTTCAGCGAGGGCGAGGATCTCGCGTTCACCGGGATTCCGAATTTCGCACCGGAGCTGTTCCGGCGCGCCGTTCTGAGAGACCCGCTGAAGCTCAAAGCCTTGCAAAAGGGTTTGGCTCAGCTTTGCGAGGAGGGGGCGACGCAGCTCTTTCGCCCCGTCGCGAACAACAATCTGATCATCGGGGCCGTCGGGCCGCTACAGTTCGATGTCGCGAGCTTCAGGCTCAAGAGCGAATACGGCGTCGATTGCAGCTTCGAGAACGTGACCATCGCGACGGCGCGATGGGTGCGCGGCAAGGACCCGAAGCTGCTCGAGCAGTTCCGGATCCGATTGACCCAGAATCTCGCGGTCGATCACGCGGGCGAGCTCGTATTGCTGGCGCCGACCCTCGTCAGCCTCAGGCTGACCGAGGAGCGCTGGCCCGACCTCGAGTTTCGCGCTACGCGGGAGCACGCGACGGTCTGAACCCGCCGACGAGAGAGACCAGCCGCGCGAGCGCGGCGCCGGCGGGGTCGGGCTCGTAACGTGCCGCGAGATAGGCGGCGGTTATCGCGGCGATCGTGGCTGCGTCCGCAGGTCTCAGGTTGCGCGCTCTGTTCGCGTAGGCGCTCGGCGTCTCGCCGGCCTGCATCGGCTCGACGCTGAGTCGCCTGAGCTTGCGCTCGAATTGCTCGAAGCTCCGCGCGGCGGCATCGCGCCGTCGACCGCGCCGACTGCCGAGATTGGAGTAGAACGCAAGCGCCGCCACGAGCAGGGCCGTTGCCGCGACGGACATCAGGAAAAGGTCGCGCCGGTCCGGCCGCTCGAGGCCGAGCGACTCGACCAGCGTTCGCTGAAGCGCCGGACCGTAGCCGATGACCCAGTCGCTCCAGAACGTGTCGACGGCGTCCCAGGCAAGCGTCGCCTGGCGCAGCCAGGTCATGCGTCCGATTCGCGAGCCGAGGGTAGCGTCGTTTTGCGCCGTCGCGCGCGTCGAGCCGAGAGCGATGCGCTCCGGCGCGACCGCCGATACGGGATCGACGCGAACCCAGCCGTCCGCGGGCATCCAGACCTCGGTCCAGGCGTGCGCCTCCGACTGGCGGACGATGTAATAGTCGCCGAAGGTGTTGAGCTCGCCGCCCTGATAGCCCGTCACGACGCGCGTCGGCACGCCGGCCATGCGCAGCATGATCGCGAAGGCGGAGGCGTAGTGCTCGCAGAATCCCTCCTTCGACTCGAAGATGAACTCGTCGGCCGTGTGCTCGCCGAGCGGCGGCGGCGTCAGCGTGTAGAAGAAATCTTCCTGACGGAACACGTCGAGGGCGCGCTCGATGAAGGTTCGCGTGTCGGGGTCATCCGCAAGGAATCGCTCGACCAGCTCGCGTGTCCTCGGATTGATGTCCGGCGGCAAGCGCGTGAAGAATACGATCTCGTTGGCGGTCAGCACCTCGCCGGCCCGGTACCGCGAGTGGCTCGTGACGGAATAGGTCAGGCGGCCGGTGTTGACGCCGAATGCATAACGAAGCTGATAATCGTCGCTCATGATGAGGGAGCGGCGGCGGTCCTCGCTCTCCCAGGTTTCGGGCATGTCGATTGCGAAAGCCCACCCGCGTCCATCGGGCTCGAGCATGACGCGATAGCGGCTCGTCTGGCCGAGGTATTCCAGCGTGTTGTCGACCCTGCCGCGTATGCCGTTGTTCTGACCCCAGGTCCGTCCGTCGAACATCTCGAGCACGGGTCCGCGCCAGTAGAGATCCGACTGGGCCGGGGGCTGGCCTATGAACTCGACGCGAAACGCGATCTCGTCCGAGAGCCCCAAGTCCGTGATGTCGCCCGGGCTCATCGAGCCCGCGAGCCCCGACGCGCCGCTGCTCGTGTCCCCGGGCAGTCCCCAGAGCGGTCCTGGCAGGCGCGGAAACAGCAGGAACAGCACGATCATCACCGGCAGCGAGTGCGTCAGCAATCGTCCGGCGAGCTTCGCCGTCGGCCGGTTCGCCAGCAGCGGCCCCTGTCGTCCGACCTGAAGCAGGCCGAGCGTCGTGATCCAGACGAAGGCGAGCACGTAGAGCCCTTTGATCAGGCCGCCGCCCGCCAGCAGGCTCGCGAACACGAGGAAGTACGCGATGACGGTCAAGAGCATGTGATCGCGCTGCGATTTCGCCTCGAGGAACTTCAGCGAGACCATGACGATGAGCAGCGCGGTGCCGGGCGTGAGACCGTTGACGGTTCTGAATTCGACGAGCACGGCGCCGAGCGCCACGATCGTGACGAGCCACATGATCCGGCGCTTGGGCAACGGCCATCGCAAAAGGCGCGCTGCGAAGCGCCAGCCGATGCACGCGCACAGCAGCAGCGGCATCCAGACGGGGAGGCTCGTCCAGTGCGGCAGGCTCGCGCCGACCACGATGCCGGCCGTCCAGGCGAGGCGCGAGAGACCCGCCGTGTTTTGCGCGATCGTGCTCATGCCGGGAGGCCGAACAGGGCGAGCGCCTGGAGGCAATCGTGAAGGTGCCGGTCGCCGCTGCCGAGCGGGATCTTCCGGCCCGGGAGGACGAGACCGAAGCTTAGTCTTGCGTCCGCGGCATCGAGGCACCAGCGGGCGAGCTGCGAGAGTCTCGTTTCGTCGTCGGGACCGTCGAGCTCGTGCCAGTCGAAGAGGCAGGGACGATCGGCGCCGCCCGAGAACTGCTTGACGAGGAGCTGGTCGGTGCGCGCGTAGGCTTTCCATGCGAGGCGCCGCGGCGGATCGCCGGGCGCGGCGTCGCGCAGGCCTGCGAAGTCGTCCTCCTCGCGGTTGCTGATCGAACGCGTGCCGTACGCGTCGCTGCCCGCCGGCAATGGCCGTCCCGGCGGAGCCGGCCGCGGATAGACGAGGCAGCGGGCATCCATGTGGATCCAGGTCCAGGCGCGGAACAGGTTGCCCGGGTGACTCGTCGCGATCGAGAACCGCGCGAGGCGCGCCCAGCCGCGCTCCGTCGTCGGGTAGTGCAGATGCAGCATCGCCGTCGTGCCGGGCGCGATGTCGACGGGCCCGTCATGGGAGCCGCCGCAGTCGCCGACGATGTCGAATCTCGGCGCCGAGGTGTGGTTCTCCAGCGAGATGCGAAAGCGAGCTTCCTCGCCGGCGAACACGGGATCGGCGCCGGCGAAGCTGACCGTCGTTCCGAGCAGATTGTTGTGGCAGTGCTGCATCGTCACGAGGCCGAGGCCTGCGAGCAGAAAGGTCAGCGCGAATCCGAGGCTTGCGCCGTAGTTCAGTGAGCCGAGCAGCATCGCGAGCACCATCGCCGCGAAGACGATGCCGTATCGGGTCGGCAGAATGTAGATCCGGCGCCGCTTCAGCGTGACGGCGTGGCCGTCGTCACCCTGGCGACGCCTCGCCCAATCGGCGGCCCAGTACCGCAGGCGTTCCGACTGGGCGCTCAGCATCGGATCAGGGAACGGGGACGGTCGCGAGAATCGCGCGGCCGGGGTCGCTCGGCGCATCGCGCGAGGCGCGCTCGAGCCGGTGATCGACGACGGCCGTGAAAATGGCCTGCACGTCTTCCGGATGCACGCCCTGATGCCCTTCCATCAGCGCCCAGGCCTGAGCGGCCTTGACCAGCGCCATGCCGGCGCGCGGCGATAGCCCCGTGAGGAAGTCGCCGCTCTCGCGCGTGTGTCGGATCAGCGCCTGAACGTAGTCGAGCAGCGGCTCCGATACGTGGATCTCCGGCACGCGTTCCTGCAAACGCAGCAGCGAATCGGCCGTGAGCGCGGGCTCCATCCGCTCGATCAGCCGGCGCCGCTCGCCTTTCGCCAGCAGAATCCGCTCCTGCGCGGGATCCGGGTAGCCGAGCTCGATCTGCATCAGGAAGCGGTCGAGCTGGGACTCCGGCAACGGAAACGTGCCGATCTGATGTTGCGGATTCTGAGTCGCGATGACGAAGAACGGGGCAGGCAGCGCATAGGTCTTGCCGTCGGCCGTCACCTGCCGTTCCTCCATCGCCTCGAGCAGCGCGCTTTGCGCTTTGGGAGTCGCGCGGTTGATCTCGTCGCCGAGGACGACCTGCGAGAAGATCGGGCCCCGATGAAACTCGAAGCTGCCGCTGTCGCGCTGGTAGATCGAAACGCCGAGCACGTCGGCCGGCAGGAGATCGCTCGTGAACTGAATCCGCTGATAGCTCAAGCCGAGTGCTTTAGCCAGCGCATGCGCGAGCGTCGTCTTGCCGACGCCCGGCAGATCCTGGATCAGCAGATGCCCCTCGGCCAGCATGCAGGCAACGGCGAGCCGAAGCTGATGCGGTTTGCCGACGATGATGGTCTCGAGCGTCTCGATGACGCGGTCGATCAGCGCGCGCTGGGCCGCGCTCGCGTCGGGGGCCGGGGTCAATCTGGAGCTTGCCATGGCGCCATGGTCGCCGAAAACGGGAACGGGATACAGTCCGCGCTCCGGTTTGTGTGAACTGGAGCGCGTCGCAGCTACTCGTTTCAGGCGATCTCGGCGAGTTTCTCGAGCTGGCTTTTCAGCTTTGCCTGCCGCCGCTCGAGATCGGCGGCGCGGTCGCGCTCTTTCGCGACGACCTCGGGCGGTGCATTGGCGACGAATTGTCCGTTGCCGAGCTTCTTCGCGGTCTGGTCGAGATCCCTGGCGAGCTTGGCGAGCTGCTTCTCGAGACGCTCGATTTCCCTGCTGGTGTCGACGAGGCCGGCGAGCGGGATCAGGATCTGCATCTCGCCGAGCAGTGCCGTCGCGACGCCCGCCGGTTTCTCGGAGGGCCGAAGCCACGTGATGCTCTCGACGCGCGCGAGCCGATCGATGAAAAGGCGATTGCCGTCGACGCGCTTCCTGTCGAGATCGCTGAAGCCGCGAAGCTGAACCGGCAGCGGGCGGCCGGCGCTCAAGTTCATCTCGCCGCGGATCTGGCGCACGCCGACGATGAAGCCCTTGAGCCATTCGATCTCGGAGACGGAGTCGGCGTCTGCCTCGAAGTCGCCCGTTTCCGGATAAGGCTCGAGCATGATCGTCTCTCCGTCTCTGCCGAGCCTGTTCTCGAGCGCGAGCCAGAGTTCCTCGGTGACGAACGGAATGATCGGATGCAGCAGCTTCAGGAGCGCGTCGAGAACGGCGGCCAGCGTTTCGCGGGCGCCGCGCTTGCACGCTGGCGGGATATCGTCGCCGTTGAGAATCGGCTTCGTCAGCTCGAGATACCAGTCGCAATACTCGTGCCAGGTGAACTCATGGAGCGCCTGGGTCACGAGGTCGAAGCGGTAGCTTTCGAGGCCGGCGAGCGTATCGGCGACGCAGGCCTTGAGCCGGGAGCGGATCCAGCGATCGGCAACGCCGAGCTCGACATCGCCGTCGTCGCCGTCCTCGAGCTGCGCCAGCACGTAGTGGGACGCATTCCAGAGCTTGTTGCAGAACTTGTGGTAGCCATCGATGCGGCCGAGATCGAATCGAACGTCGCGCGCGAGCGTCGCGAGCGACGTGAAGGTCATGCGCAGCGCGTCCGTACCGAAGGCGGAAATGCCGTCGGGAAACTCCGCCCGGGTGACCTTCTCGATGACGGGCCGCTGCCCGGGGTCCATCAGCGCCTCGGTGCGTTTGGCGATCAGGCCTTCGAGGTCGATGCCGTCGATGAGATCCAGCGGGTCGAGGATATTGCCCTTGGACTTGGACATCTTCTGGCCTTCGTGGTCGCGCACGAGCCCGTGAAGGTAGACCTCGCGGAAAGGCACCTCGCCCGTGAAGTGAAGCCCCATCATGATCATGCGCGCGACCCAGAAGAATATGATGTCGAAGCCGGTCACGAGCACGTTGGTCGGATAGAAGCGCTCGTACTCGCTGGTCCTTTCCGGCCACCCGAGCGTCGAGAACGGCCAGAGCGCCGACGAGAACCACGTGTCGAGCACATCAGGGTCCTGCTCCAGGATCACGTCGGGCGCGAGCCCGTGCTTGCCGCGGACGTCGGCTTCGTCGCGCCCGACATAGATACCGCCCCGATGGTCGTACCACGCCGGTATACGATGACCCCACCACAGTTGCCGCGAGATGCACCAGTCCTGAATGTTGCGCATCCATTCGAAATAGGTCTTGGTCCAGCTTTCGGGCACGAAGCGAATCGCTCCGGACTCGATGGCGGCAACCGCCGCTTCGGCCAGCGGCCTGGTGTTCACGTACCACTGGTCGGTCAGATACGGCTCGACGATGGCGCCGGAGCGGCCGCAGCGCGGAATCATCGCAGTGTGATCCTCGATGCCGTCGAGAAGCCCGAGCGCATCGAGATCCGCGACCACGCGCCTGCGTGCCTCGAAGCGATCGAGGCCGCGATAGGCTTCGGGAGCGTTTTCGTTCAGCGCGGCGTCGTCGTCGAAAATGTTGATCATCGGCAGCGAATGCCGCTGACCGATTTCGTAGTCGTTGAAGTCGTGCGCGGGCGTTATCTTGACGCAGCCTGTGCCGAACTCGGGGTCGACGTGCTCGTCCGCGATGACGAGAATCTCCCGGTCGGCGAGCGGCAGGCGGATCGTTCTGCCGACCCAGCGCCGATAGCGCTCGTCGTCGGGATGGACGGCGACGGCCGTATCGCCGAGCATCGTCTCCGGGCGCGTCGTCGCGACGACGAGCGAGCCGTCGCCGTCGGTGAGCGGATAACGAAACCGCCAGAGCTTCGCCGACTCCTCGGCGCTGTCGACCTCGAGGTCGGATACGGCGGTGTGCAGCGTCGGATCCCAGTTGACGAGCCGCTTGCCGCGATAGATCAGGCCGTCGTCGTAGAGCTTGACGAAAACTTCGGTGACGACGCGCGAAAGGCCCGGGTCCATCGTGAAGAGCTCCCGGGACCAGTCGACCGAGTCGCCGAGCCGTCGCATCTGCCTATTGATCGTATCGCCGGAACGACGCTTCCAGTCCCAGACGCGCGCGATGAAGCGTTCGCGGCCGAGCGAACGGCGGTCCGTGCCTTCGGCCTCGAGCATGCGCTCGACGACGATCTGGGTTGCGATGCCGGCATGATCGGTACCGGGCTGCCACAGCGTATCGTCGCCGCGCATGCGGTGATAACGAATCAACGCGTCCTTGATCGTGTGGCCGAAGGCGTGGCCCATGTGCAAGGTGCCGGTGACATTTGGCGGCGGGATGACGATGCAGTAAGGGTTGCCATGGCCAGTCGGCGCGAAGTAACCGGCGCTTTCCCAACGCCGATAATGATGCCGCTCGAACTCGGCCGGGCGATATTCCCTGCTCATCGGCAGCTCAGTAGTCCGGGTCGTCGCCGAGGCGCTCTCTGAGCAGAGCGTCGATCATCTCGGGAAGCTCGCGGCGCAGCCGTTCGGAGATCTGCCTGAATATCGAGGATTCCATCTCGGCGAACGCCTTGCGCATGATCTCGTCGGTGAGAGCGAAAGTGTTGGAGGCCAGTTGGGTCTGAAGCTCCGCGATCAGCGCATCCATGCGGGCGTTGGTCCGTTCGAGCAGCTCGGCGGCGTTGTCGATCTCGTCGGTGAGAATCGGAATCTGTACCTTCGATTCGGCCGCCATCTCGTGCTCAGAGGTGCTCGCGCTCAGACGTGGTGAGTCCGCAACTCGTATCCCCGGTCGCGATAATAACGAAATCGCTCGCGTCCGGCTGCCCTGGCATCCTCCTCGGCCCCGACGAGCTCGGCGACGCGGCCGAAACGGCCGAAGAAGTCGGGGACGTCGGGGGCGAGATTGATGAGCAGATCCCATCGTCCGTCCTCGGGCTCCTGACCGGACCCGATCAGAACGGGCTCGCCCTCGCTCGCGGCCGAGTGCGAGAGCAGCCGATGCGGCAGGAAGCTGCCCTGCGAGAAGGTCCAGAGCAAGCCGTCGAGGCGGGCGCAATCCGTGTCCGATTCGGCATTGATCAGGACCTCGTGGTCGCTCTGGACGGCCTTCTCGGCGATGCGGCAGGCGAGCGTGAGTCGCGCCTCCTTAGTCGGCTGCTCGAGGATGTAGAAGTCGACGCGCGTCACTTAGGTTTGGCGCTCGAGCAGAAAATCCACGAGCAGACTCACGGGGCGTCCGGTGGCGCCCTTGGCCGCGCCCTGCAGCCAGGCGACGCCGGCAATGTCGAGGTGCGCCCAGGGCGTGCCGTCGACGAACCGCGACAGGAACTGGGCCGCGATGCTGGCGCCGCCCTCGCGGCTCCCCGAGTTCGCGAAGTCGGCGAAGTTGCTCTTCAGCGACTCGCCATACTCGGCCGAGACCGGCAGCGGCCAGGCCTCATCCGCGGCCCGTTGGCCGGCCGCCCTGAGGGCATGCGCGAGCGTCTCGTCCGTGCTGAACAGGCCCGTGTAGAGCTGGCCGAGCGCGACGACGCAGGCACCCGTCAGCGTCGCGACGTCGACGATGCACGACGGCTCGAACGTTCGCGCATAGGTCAGCGCGTCGCACAGGATCAGTCGGCCCTCGGCATCCGTGTTGAGGATCTCGATGGTCTGTCCCGACATGCTCGTGACGATGTCGCCGGGTCGCGTCGCGTGGCTGCCCGGCATGTTCTCGCAGGTCGGGATTATCGCGACGACGTTGGCCTTGAGCCCGAGCTCCGCGATGCTGGCCATCGCCCCGACCACCGCCGCGGCGCCGCACATGTCGAACTTCATTTCGTCCATCTTCGGCGGCGGCTTAAGGGAGATGCCGCCGGTATCGAAGGTGACGCCCTTGCCGCAAAGAGCGACGGGCGGCTCGTTCGCCGCGCCGCCCTTGTATTGCATGACGATGAGCTTGGCCGGCTCCTTCGCTCCCGCCGTGACGGACAAAAAGGCGCCCATGCCGAGCTTTCGAATCCGGTCCTCGGACAGCACGTTGACGGTCAGCTTCGAATGCTCGCGTCCGACGCCGCGGGCAACGCTTGCAAGATGGCTCGGCGTGCAGACGTTCGGCGATCGGTTGCCGAGATCGCGGGCAAGGTCGATGCCGTTGGCGATTGCGATGCCGTGCTCGACGCCCAGTTTCGCTTCGTCGAGCCCGGCGGTATCGGCGCATGCGAGCGTCATCCGACCGAGCTTCGGTCGCGCGTCGGCTTTGCTCTTTTGCTCGATGAACCGGTACAGCGCCGCGCGGGTGCCGGCAACGGCCGCGCGTGCGTTGAAATACGGATCGACGGCGGCCTCGATGCCGAGGAAGCTCGTTGCGCTTCGGATTCCGGTCTTGCCGAGCGCATCGGCTGCCGCGGCGCTGGCCCTGACGAGCTGCTTCGTTTCGAAGCTCTTGCTCGCGCCGCAACCGACCAGCAAAAGATTCTTCGAGCCGGTCGCGCGCAGGTCCCGCAGCAGCAGGCTCTGCCCGAGTGCCGTCGACGCATCGCCGCTGCGAACAAGCGCTCGAATCCGGCCCTTCAGAGCGCGGTCGAACGAAGCCGTGATCGGGCTGAGTGTCCGGCCGTCGAAGAGCGGCAGGATCGAGCACTCGGATTTATCCTTGACGCCGACGCCGGTCTTGACGGAAAAGTGCATCGGCGGATCCTCGCACGACATACCATTAAACGTGTTAGTGTACTCGAATCGTCGGACCGACGAAAAACGTCACACGCTGTTTGAGTCTGATCGGCCGCTACATCTTTCGCCAGGTGCTCGTCTCGACGGTAATAGTCGTTGCCGTGCTTCTGCTCATCTTCATGAGCAATCAGTTCGCGGAAACCCTGGCCGATGCGGCGGCCGATGCCCTGCCACGTGAGGCCGTGTTCAGGGTCTTCGGCTTGCAGTTCGTGCAGTACGTGGCCCTGCTCGCGCCAGTCGGATTGCTCCTCGGCATCCTGCTGGCGATGGCGCGACTGAACCGGGATTCGGAGATGACGGCATTGTCGGCCTGCGGCGTGGGTCCGGCGCGCCTGCTGAGGCCGATGGGCCTGGTCGGCGTTCTGGTAGCCGGCGGCGTTGGCTGGCTCACGCTCGTCGAGGCACCGGCCGCGGCACGCGAGATCGAGACGATCCGTGTCGACGCGCAGACCGAAATGGAGCTCGGCGCGCTGACGCCCGGCCGATTCACCGCGGTCGACGGCGGCAGCCTCGTCGTCTATGCCGCGGGCGCCGAAGGCGACGTATTGAAAGGCGTGTTCATCGAGCGTGAGAGCGACGGCAGGGTCGTCGTCGTCGTCGCCGAGGAAGGCCAGCGCATCATGAATCCCCAAACCGGGGAGTCGCTGCTCAGGCTCCGTAACGGAACACAGTACATTGGCGTTCCGGGCGAGGCCGCGTTCCTCGTCGAGGAGTTCCGCGAGCTCGGCATCCCGATCAGGTTCGAGCTGGTCGAGCGCGACGACGCGATCGAGGCGCGCGCCACCTCGGCTCTGATCGAGTCGTCCGATCCCGAGTCCCGGGCAGAGCTCGCGTGGCGGCTATCCGCGCCCCTGTCGGTTCTCGCGCTGACGCTGCTCGCCGTGCCGCTCGGCCGGTCCTCGCCGCGGGAAGGCAAGTACGCGCGCTTCGGCGTCGGCCTTCTGATATACATCATCTACGCCAACATGCTGTCGATCGCTCGCGTCTGGGTCGAGCGCGACGTCGTCCCCGAGTGGCTTTCGCTCTGGTGGGTTCATGCGGCGCTCGCCGTCCTCGCCCTGGCCCTGCTGTTCGCTCAGTCGGGCATCGGCACGGTGAAGCCGTCCGGCAACGGAGCTCGCGTTGAACCGACTGGCTAGCTACATCGTCGCGGGCGTGCTCAAAGGGACGGCACTGGTCGTCCTCGCGCTCGTGGCCGTCACCTCGGTCATCGAGTTCGTCGGGCAGCTCGATGACGTCGGGCTTGCGAGTTACGGCATCCGGGAAGCCTTGCTCTACGTTGCGCTGCGCATTCCGCACAAGATATTCGATGTCCTGCCGGCCGCCGCTCTGCTCGGATCGCTGCTGAGCCTAGGCAACATGGCGGTGCACCGGGAGCTCGTCATTATGCGCACGAGCGGCGTCTCGCACTACCGACTCCTCGGCGCCGTCGGCACGGCCGGCATCGTTATGCTCGTCGTCATGGTGTTGCTTGGCGAGTCGCTCGCACCTTCGCTCGGCGCCTACGCGCGCTCGATGCGGGCCGATGCTCTGCTCGAGGACGTAGACACGGCCTCGGCCCGTTCGACCTGGTTCAAGGACGGCGACCGGATCTTCAATCTGCGGCGTCCGCGCAATGGCAGCGAGTTCGACCTTGCCGTCAGGGTTTTCGAGCTCGACGGCGAGACACGCGTCGATCGCATCGCGAAAGCCGATTCGGTGACGACGGTCAGCGCCGACGTCTGGGAGATGCGGGGCTTCGCCGAGACGACCTTCGCGGAGTCGTCGACGGCCGCGACCCGAGCGCCGCAGATGCAGCAGGATTACGGGCTGAACGCGGAGGTGCTCGAGCTCTCCGAGGTACGCGCGGATTTGCTCGATACGCCGAGGCTCGATCGCTATATCGACTATCTTAGGAGCAATGGCCTCGATGCCAGCCAGTACCTGGCCGCCTACTGGGGCCGCATCGCGAACGGCGCATCGGTCGTTCTGATGGCTATGCTGGCGCTGCCGTTTGTGCTCGGGGGACTGAGATCGGCCGGCACCGGCGCGCGCATGATCCTGGGCCTCGTTATCGGCCTCGGTTACTTCGTGCTCGTGCGCCTGTCGGCCCAGATCGGCGAGGTCTTTTCGCTCGATCCTGTCGTTGCCGCCTGGGCCCCCGGCGCGCTGTTACTCGTCGTCACCGCGTTCGCCGTTCTGCGGCTGCGCTGAGCTTCGCGCGAACGCAAGCTCGGTTCCCGAAAGCCGGTCGTGCCAGGCGAGACGCTCCCGATCGACGAGAACCCAGAGAAAGCCGAGGCCGACCGCGGCGGCCGAGAGCCAGGCGCCGGCGAAGCGCAGCGTCGCCTGCCAGAGCGAGACGGCCGCTCCGTCGCGGCGGACGAGATCGAGCCGCCAGGCGCGCATGCCGAGTGTCTGGCCCCCGTGGGTCCATGACCAGGCGAAGTAGGCCCACCAGCCGACGATCAGAAGCCCTCGAAACCAGACCGACCGGGGATCGAACGGGCTGCCGGCCCGGGCCGCCAGGACGAGGCCGGTGAGAACCATCAGAATCGCCACGACGACGAGCAGGTCGTAAACGGCGGCGGCGAGCCGGCGCCATAGCGACGGCCCCGCCGGGATCCGGCCGGAATGCTCGATAGCAGGCATTTAGGCGGACTTTAGCGGCAACTTCGACGCATTTAGCGCGATTTTCGGCGAGGAAGCGGCTAGGGTCGCTCGCGAGGCTCCGGCGGCTCGAGCGCCGGGCTTTCCAGCGGCGGAGCCTCGCGGTCGATCCCGGCCGGCACCTCGATCGGCAGGCTGGGCTCGGCAGGCGTAAGCTCGGGCTCGACGCGCTCCGGTGGCCTGAGCGCCCCCGGCCTTTCCGGACGGCCGGGCGGGAGCTTCGGCAGGATGTCGGTGATCCTGAAATAGCGTTCGCCCGATTGGCTCCTGAACAGCGAAGTCACGGCGTCCATGGCGAGCAGCAGACCGGCCGTGACGATGATGGCCCCGACGGCGGCAACCATGAGCCGAGTGATCATGCCCGAATGCTACTCGATCGCTCGCGCCGATGCTCGCGCGAGGCCGCGAGATTGCGGCTTCCGGGCGATTGTTGCTATGCTGAATTGATGCCTTGGCGCGATCAGAACAACAAGCCTTACGAGCTCAAGACCGTCAAAAAGACCGACGCCCCGTCCGGCAGCGAGGGTGGCAACTGGATCAAGTACGAGATCACGCAGGGCACCAACGTCATTACCGGCTACCGGCAGGGTAGCGTGACGGCCATCAAGCGAGTCGCCGAGGAAATCGTCGTCGGTCTGAACGAGCGGCGGTCGCCGAACCGCGGCCGCGTTCAGCTCACTCAGCTCAAGAAATCTCCGAAGCGCGCTGCATCCTAGGTCGGGGTTGCGCGCTTCGGGCCGGGCGCAGCCCGCCAGCCGGCCAGCAGCAAGGCCGACAGCCAGATCAGGGCGAACGCGCCGCCGCCCCCGTCGACAATGACGACGGCGGGCGCCTGGTCCCTGCCGGCGTCCTCGAGCGGCAGCAGGCTCATGCCATCGCTCTGAAAGGGCCCGAACTCGTCCGAGAACGTGCCGAAGTCCGCGTCGTAGAGCTCGATCAGAAGGTCGTAGTGCCCGGCGGGATAGCCAGAGAGCAGCTCGGTCTCGACGAACAGCTCGTCGTCCGCCGTCGCGCCGCCGATCCAGAAGTCGTCGGTCGAGTGATAATGCTCCCAGGTGCTGCCGTCCGGGCTCAGATAGAGCTCGGCATAAACCCAGGCGCTCGAGCGCAGGCTGTCGGCGTCGATGCGAACGCTAACGAAGCGATAGAAGCCGTCGTCATCGAAATCGTCGAACAGCTCGACATCGGCATCGTAGATGTAGTGGTCGGGTGACGCGGCGGCGATTGCCGGAAACGCCAGGATCAGTGCGCCGGTCAGGCCTATTTGACGCAATCTGTTCATCTCAGACTCCCGCAAGCGCGACCATGAGCTTGATTGAGCCTGAGTCAAGCTGAACGGAGCCTGAGCAGCCGTCATTGCCGGCGCTTGCCAAGCGCGGGCCCCGGTTCTAGGCTTCCAACATGCGCTATCTCCGACCCCTCTTTTGCACGATCGCGGCCGCCGCGGCCACCGTTTCGTCGGGCGCCGCGTGGGCCCAGTTCGGATTCGGCGCGCCGACGCAGGATATCGAGCTCGTCGAGCGTTACGATCGGGACGGCGACGGCTATCTCGATCGAGAGGAACGCGATGCCGCGCGCGTGCGCAGCCAGGGGGCGTCGCAGACGGCACGCCCGGGCGCGCCCGTCAACGATATGCTCGCGCCCGATGAAGTCGAGATTTACGGCGACGAGAGCCTCTACGACCCCGACGTCCTGAGAACGATCTTCATCGAATTCGAGTATCCCGACTGGGAATCCGAGCTCGAAGCCTTCTACGGCACCGACGTCGAGGTGCCGGCCACCGTCACTGTCGACGGCAAGGTCTATCCCGGCGTCGGCATCCATTTTCGCGGTAACACCTCTTATCAGCGCGTGCCGAGGGGTCGAAAGCGCAGCCTGAATCTCGCGATCAATCACTTCGACGAGGACCAGCGGCTGCTCGGTTATCGCACGCTGAATCTGCACAACGGTTACAACGACCCCAGCTTCCTGCGCAATGTGCTCTATCTCCAGATCGCCAACGCTTACTATCCCGCGCCGAAGGCGAACTTCGTCCGGGTCGCGATCAACGGCGAAGACTGGGGCATCTATGCCAACGTGCAGCAGTTCAACTCGGACTTCACGCGCGAAGCTGCCGATTCCAACGAGGCTCGGTGGGGCATCCCGGGAAGCTTCAGCTCGCGCGGAGGGCTCGAGTATCTCGGCGACGACATCGCCAGGTACGAGCAAGTGTACGAGATCAGGAACAAGGACCGGCCCGAGAACTGGGAAGCGCTGATCGAGCTGACGCGCGTGCTGAACCGCACGTCGCCGGATCAGCTCGCCGCGGCGCTCGAGCCGATTCTCGATGTCGATGAGGCGCTGCGGTTTCTCGCCGTCGACAATGCGCTCGCCAACAGCGACGGCTACTGGTCCCGGAACAGCGACTACAGCCTCTACCTCGACGAGGAGGGGCGTTTTCACGTCACCGCCTACGATGCCAACGAGGTGCTCCAGCAAAGCGGCAGCCGGGGCTTCGGGCCGGGCGGCGGCGCGGGCGTAGCGCTAAGCCCGCTCGAAGGCTCGCGTGACGGCAGCAAGGCGCTGCTGTATCGCCTGCTGATGGTGCCGGAGCTCCGGGCGCGCTACCTCGGCCACGTCCGCGACGTGGCCGCGAACTGGCTGACCTGGGAGCGGCTCGGGCCGATTAGCGAGCGCTATCGTGATCTGATCCGTGACGTGATGGCCGGCGACGTGCGCAAGCTCTACTCGACCGAGCAGTTCGAGTCGGGCGCCGAATCGAGCCTCAGAGTCTTCGTCGAGGCCAGGCGCGCGTTCCTGCTCGACTGGCTCGACGTCAACGCGCGGAGCGAGAGGCCGTGACCGGCGGCCGGGGCCGGCGGCTCGGCGCCGCGATCCTCCTCGGCTTGGGCTTAAGCACGATGCTCTACGCGCAGCTACCGTTTCGCGAGTATCCGGGCATGGAACGCGACTCTTTCGGCCGGCCGGCGGACTGGCAGGAACCCGGCGAGTTCGTCGTCGGCCGGCTGATGTATCCGCCGCGCTCGGGCGATCGAATGTTCGGCGGCGGCAACTGGGAGCACGGCGGCACGAGCTGGACCGTCGATTATCCGCGCGGCGACCGCACGTTCGCGAATCTGCTCGAGCGGCTGACCGTCATCGACGTTCGCTCGGTCGAGCAGCCGGTCAACCTCAACGATGGCGACGACGTCTTCAACTGGCCGTTTCTGCTGGTCGGCATGCCCGGTAGCTGGGATCTGACCGATGCGCAGGCCCTGAAGCTTCGCGAGTATCTTCTGCGCGGCGGCTTTCTGATGGCGGACAGTTTTTTCGGCACCTACGAATGGGAAGGCTTCATGGAATCGATGCGCCGGGTCTTCCCCGATCGTCCGGTCGTCGAGCTGCCCGACGATCATGCGCTGTTCAGCGTGGTCTACGATTTCAGCGAGAGGAAGCAGATCCGTAACTGGCGCACGCTCGATTGCTGCGGGGGTTATCGCGACGACGGGTCCGAGCCGCTCTGGCGCGGCGTTGTCGACGACGACGGGCGAATCATGGTCGCGATGTCGTTCAACAACGACATGGGCGACTCCTGGCAGCACGCCGACGATCCGAGCTATCCGCAGGAGGACTCCTACATGGGCTTGAGGCTCGGCGTCAATTATGTCGTCTACACGATGACGCACTGAGATCGATCGCGTCATGCGCAAGGCGTTCATTGCATCGACAATTCTCTGCCTGCTGCCCCTTCAGGCGAGCCTCGGCCAGATCGCGGCGCCGAATGACGCTCGTGTCTCGATGGGGCATCTGCACTATTTCGTCGCCGACGTCGACGCCAACCGCGACTTCTGGGTCAGGCTCGGCGGAACGGCCGTCCCGTTCGCGGCCGGAGAGATCGTAAGGCTGCCCGGCGTCCTGATCCTGATCAGCGAGCACGGTGCCGATTCCGAAACGAGCTCGGAATCGGAGGCGTCGCTGCTCGACCATGTCGCTTTCCGAGTCGAGTCGCTCGAAGCACTCGCGTCGCGGGGCTTCGAGCTCGAGCTGCTCGAAGCGTTTCCCGGCATCGCCTCGATCTATACGCCGGACGGCGATCGTGTCGAGCTCTTCGAGGAGGGCACGGCGACGAACGTCGGATTCGAGGCTGAGCCCGGTTTCGAGAATCCGGTTGCGGGTCGGCACAACCGGCCGCTGGTCGGGTCGATCGACTCGCATCACCTGCATTTCTATCTGCCCGAGGACCAGGTGCTCGCGGCGCGCGGTTGGTATGTCGAGCATTTCGGTGCCGTTCCCGGCATGCGCTGGCGTTACGATGCGGCCGATCTGCCCGGCATGAATCTCAACTTCTCGACGGGGTCGGCACGCGCGCCGACGAGCGGGCAATCGCTCGATCACATCGGCTTCGAGATCGAGAACCTCGAGGCGTTCTGCCGCGAGCTCGAAGCTGTGGGCGTCGCTTTCGACAGCCCGTACCGGCGCGTCAGTCCGACCTTCGCGTTTGCGATTCTGACCGATCCCTGGGGTACGACGCTCGAGCTGACGGAAGGGCTGACGGAGTTCTAACGGAGCTCTAGTCCCGGGTGTTTCGGTCCGGCCGATCAGCGTTCTTCAGTGCAGCTTCTCGCGTAGCTGCCTCCAGCGCCACCACAGAAACGCCGTTTGCGCGATCAGAAAGACCATGCCTGTCCAGGCGCCGATTCTGAGCGCCGCGATCTCCGAGCCCGGATTGAACGGCGACACATGCCCCGAAGGCAGCATCCCGCTCATGACGATGGTGGCAAGCGGCGACAGCGAGGCGATCACGGTTTGCAGCGGTGTCAAATCCTGGATCGCGGCTGAGGCGACGATCGCCACGAGTATCGGCAAGAGCCAGACGAGCAGCACCGTCAGCACGGTGCCGCGTTGCTGTAGCACCTGCAACAGCATGAACGAGTAGACGAGCACGAGACCGAAAACCAGGGGCAGGCGCCACTGCGGGAATCCCGTGCCTTCGAGAAACGACATGTAACCGGCATCCGACATCGTGCCGTAGAGGACGAAGTAGCCGACCAGAGCGAAAGCGACGAAGAGCATCATGAATGGCAGATTCGCGGAATCGTCGTCCCAGGGCCGGGCCGCGGCGCGATCGAGCTTGTTCGCCCGCCGCACGCCGCGGACGTAGTCGTGATGCGTGGGTACGACGTTGGCATAGAGGAAGAGGCACAACAGCCACACGGCCATCGTGTAGACCATCGGCAGGCCGATCGCCAGCACGTCGGACAGTTGGTCGATGTCCCGCGAGCCGAAAAGCATGAAGGGCAGGGACTCCCTGGTGATGACGGTCCATAGGTTGCCGGTCGCGAGCACGATGAACACGCCCAGAATGCCGAGCGCATAGGGCTTGCTCAGCGAGTGCTTCGTCTCCTTCTGCCAGCGCCTGACAGCCATGGTTGCCAACGTGACGATCAGAGCGGACTGAAGCAGCAGCGTGAACCAGAACGGGGACAGCGTCCACTCGAAGAACGGCACCGGATCGCCGAAAGACAAGAACGCCATATCGTTTTCGTTGAAGGGCGTCGCGCTGGTCTGCGGCGGCGGCGGCACGAATTGCTGCATATTCATCAGCGGCGCGACCTCCTGCCCGATCACCGGAAAGATGGACAGGTACTGAAGGAACCTCAGACCGAGCTGAGAGGCCAGCGTCGGCAGGATCAGGTTCAGGAAAGCCACCGAAAAGATCGACAGCAGATAGCCCCAGATCCAGCGCTTCATGACCATGCCGACAGCCACGGCCGTCATGTGGTAGAAAATCGCGCAGACGAAAAAGACGAGATAAACGCTGAAGACCGTGCCGAGCGGAATGTTGCCCTTGACGACGACGAACGCCAGATGCGGGAGCGTCAGCGCGAACATCGTGTACTCGAGAATGGGCAAGCCGAACAAGTAGCCTACGACGTTGCGCAGCGGCGTCACCGGCGTCAGCCGCTGATAGTCGAGCGTCTGATCGAGCTTGTCCTGGACGAGGCCGGAGGCCGTGCGGCCCGTGCCCTTGAGCAGCACGATCAGGCCCTGGATCACGAGCAAGGGCATCCATAGCGTGCGCGCGGCGAATTCGCCGGGAATCTGCGCGAAGTTCGTCTGGCTCAGGTAAGTGATAGAGACGACGAAGGTCGTGATGATCAGTGTCGCGAGATACCAGAAGATCGCCTTCCTGGTGCGAAGCTGGCTGCGTCGAAACCGGTGAAATACCGGGTTGTCCCGGAGATTGAGGAGTTGGGCCGCGGATTGCATCGGTTTTTACTCGCTCTCGATCAGCGACATCAGCACGGACTCGATTCCGCTCTCGCGGATCGAGAATGAAACGAGACGGAAGTTCTCGCGAACCAGTACTCGGAGCAATTCCGACTGGTCGTTCTTGTCGCCACGGAAGCGGAAACTGATCCTCGAGCCCTCGACGCTGATCTCGTCGATGCGGTCATCGCTCTCGAGCCGCGTCTGCGCCGACTCCACGGCTTCGATGAGCTCGATCCTGATGATTGCCGTCTCCGCCTGAATCGACTCGAGCGTGCTCGCCATCGAGCCCGAACGCAGCAGCTTGCCGTTGTGCATGATGCCGACCGAGGTGCACATGTCGGACAGCTCGCTGAGAATGTGAGAGGAGACGACGATGCTCGCGCCGCGCGCGGCGAGCTCCTGGAGGATCAGACGCATGTCGCGGCGGGCGATGGGGTCCATCCCGCTCGCGGGCTCGTCGAGCAGCAGAAGCTTCGGGTCGTGCAGCAGAGTCTTGGCGAGCACGACGCGCTGGGTCATGCCGCGCGACAGCGCCTTGCCGAAGACGTCGCGCTTGTCCGCGAGCTTGACCCGGCCGAGGCACCAGTCCACCCGGTCGCGTTTCTCGCTGCCGTGATAGCCGTAGCTGTGCGCGTAGAGATCGAGAAACTCCCAGACCTTGAGGTCGGGTATGACCGGCGCGAGATCCGGCATGTAACCGAGCTTCTCGAGCGCGGCTTCCGGCTCCTCGAACAGATCGTGGCCGAGAATGCGGACCTCGCCGTAGGTCGGCTCGAGCAGGTTGGCGAGGACGCGGATCGTCGAGGTCTTGCCGGCGCCGTTCGGCCCGACGAGGCCGAAGATCTCGCCGGGCCCGAGCGTCAGACTCAGGTCCTCGACGGCCGTGAAGTCGCCATAATCGACGCGGAGATTGTCGATCGTAAGTGCCGGCGCGTGTTCCACCGCGGAAAAATCCCGTTTCGGTCCCCCAGGAGGCCACAGTTTGGCCCAACACCAGTTCAGACGCGACTTGCGGGCTTCGAGTTACAGGGTCTGTAACCATTCTAAAATAGGCACGTCACAATGGCATGGTCATACCGCAGGCTCGGCCGGTGCGCGATACGGAAGCCATACAAGAGACAGGATCGGAATCGGAAATGCCCCCAGCCGACGGCCCGAGCCAGTCAGCCTGGCGCTTCCGTCTGGCAATGCTGCAGCATCACCGGACCGTCTTTCAGGTCTGCTACAGCCTGCTCGGCGACGCCCACGAGGCCGAGGACGTCACGCAGGAAGCCTTTCTGCGCTACTGGCAGCTATCGAGCGAGGTTCGCGGCGCCAAGGCCTGGCTGATCACGGTCGCGCGCAACAAGTGTTTCGATCGGCTGAGAGCCGGCAAACGTCTCGTCGACGTCGAGCCCGAGTTTTTCGAGCAGCAGGCCGAGGAGCGCGATCCCGAGTGGCACGCGAATCAAGCCGAAACGTCGTCTCGCCTCAGAGCGCTGATCGACGAGCTGCCAGAACCTCAAAAGAGCCTCATTGTCCTATTCGATATCCAGGGCATGACCGGCGCGGAATGCGCCGAGATCCTTGGCCTGAACATCAATCAAGTTAAAGTCTATTTGCATCGCGCGCGCAGGCGCTTGCGCCTCGCGCTGGAGGAGTGTCGTGACTGAACTGGACCGAACCTGGGCTGAAACCCAGATCGAAGCCATGGCCGATGGCAGCCTGTCGGCCGGGGCCAGGCGCCGGATGCTGGCCGCGATGGACCGCGATCCCGCGCTGGCCGCGCGCGTCGAGCAGGCAAGGGCGCTCAGCCGGGCGCTCAGAGGGCTTGCCGCCGTGCCCGTGCCGCGCGGGCTCTGGTGGCGCCTCTGGCGGATTCCGACGGCCGATCGTCCGCGCCGCAATGGAATCGAGGGCATGTGGGTGCCGACCGCCGGCATATTCGCGACCGCCGTCGTCGCGGCGCTCGGTATCAACGTATTTCTTGGGACTCGAGGCCCGACGGCCGAGGAAGAGGCGCAAGCGGCTGCCGTTCGGGATTTCACGGTCGCGATGGCCTACTTGCAGAAGAGCGTGTTGATGGCAAACAACGAAATCAACGTGGCAGTCGGCTCCGGCGTCCTCGATGTGCTCGCGATGAGCGGCGGCATGCTGGAACGCACGGAGATCGACGGTTCTAATGGAGAGCAGGACAATGATTAGGAAGATCGTTTACGGATGTGTGGTATTCGTGATCAGCGGCGCCGCGGCTGCGCAGGGAGCTTTCAATTTCAACGACATTCCGGGTATCGATCAGGAGCCGACACTGGAAGTCAACCTCAACTCCATCGCGATCGGGTTCTTCATAGCGGTGATCCAGGGCGTCGACCCGGAAGGCGCCGAGTTGCTCCGCGGGCTCAGGGGCATCCAGCTCCGCGTCTATCAGCATGGCGAAAATGCCCGCCAATTCAATAATTTCATCAATGATGTGACGGAAGAGCTCACGGGTTCGGGCTGGCAGGCCGTCGTCTCGGCTCAGGACGGGGGCTCCAACGTCAGGATGTATATGCAGATGACCGAGGAGGAAGTCTCGGGCATGACGATCATGGCCTCCGATGGTGCCGAAGCGATATTCATGAATATCGACGGCACGATCACCGCGGCGGATCTCGGGCGCATCATGGCGCTCCCGCCGGTCAGGGAGGCGCTCGGGGCGTTCCACATGCCGGCTCCGGTAACGGCCCGCCCGACGGACCAGTAAGCGAGCGCGGACCGTTTATGCCAGAATCCTCCGAACGAACCGGAGGGAGCATGAACATCGGGAATGCGCGCCGGGTGGCGCGGGCCGGTATCGGCCTCGGACTTCTGACTTCCGCTCTCCTGACACTTTCTCTTGCGCTCGCCGAGACGGTGCTGATCACCGGTGCCAATTCAGGCATCGGTCTCGAGTTCACCAGGCAGTACGCGGCGCTCGGTTGGACCGTCATCGCGACGCACCGCCGCTCCTCGACTCCCGAGACCCTTGCAGATGTCTTCGCCGTGCACGACAACGTCCGCGTCGAGCGCATGGACGTCACCAGCGCCGAACACGTCGGGGCGTTGGCCGAGAAGCTCCGCGACGTCCGGATCGATCTCCTGATCAACAACGCCGGCGTTTACAACGACCGCGGCGAGTGCACCGAGGATGATTGCGCGGGCGACTGGAGCACGCAGAATCTCGGCAACCTTCGCTACGGGCTCTTCGACACGATCATGGCCGTCAACGTCCGCGGGCCGTTGATGGTCACCGAGGCCTTCGCCGAGCACGTCGCCGCGAGCGATAGGAAATTGATCGCTTCGATCAGCTCGACCAACGGCTCCTTGACCGATCCCTACGGCGGAGGCGGCGGCGCCATCTTCTATCGCGCGAGCAAGGCGGCATTGAACCGGTCCATGCAGCTCGTGGCCGTGGCGCTTGAGGAGCGGGGGATCACGGTTCTGGTGCTGCATCCGGGCGCGGTCGCGACCGAAAGACAGGCCTATCTCGCCGATTTTCCGGGCATGATCGATACCGAGACATCCGTCACGGGGATGATCGAGGTCCTCGACAACGTGACCTTCGAGGACCGCGGCCGGTTCATCCAGTACGACGGCACGACGGCCCCGTGGTGAGGCCCGGGCGCCGGCGTTCGATCCGGTCGGACTGATGCTCTTTCGATTTGTGCTGGAGTTGTGGGACTAATCGGACGAAGTAGGAGAAATTGGCGCTCCCTGGGGGAATCGAACCCCCGTTTCAGCCTTGAGAGGGCCGCGTCCTGGACCGCTAGACGAAGGGAGCGCGTGTGCTGCGGTTTGGCAGGGGCTGCTATCATAGCGGCCTTTACCGCCTTGATAAACTCGGCAACGGACGCCTGTTGAACGAAATCCATCCGCGGCCCGCTCCGACGATCATCCCTCGTTCGGAGCACGGCATCAGTCGGTCCAACGTCTCCGAAAACGCGCTCAAGGTTCTCTACCGGCTCCTGAATTCCGGCTATCGGGCATTCCTCGTCGGCGGCGGGGTTCGGGATCTGTTGCTGGGCCTGCGTCCCAAGGACTTCGATGTCGCAACCGATGCCCACCCCGAGGAGATCCGAAAGCTCTTTCGCAACTCCAGGCTGATCGGGCGGCGGTTTCGCCTGGCGCACGTGCGCTTCGGGCGCGACATCGTCGAGGTCGCGACCTTCCGGGCCGGCGGTGACGGCGGCGAGGACGCTCGGGAGCGCAGCGACAGCGGTCGAATCCTCAGGGACAACGTCTACGGCGGCATCGAGGACGACATCTGGCGCCGCGATTTCACCGTCAATGCCCTCTACTACAATATCGAGGACTATTCCGTCTGGGACTACACGGGCGGGATGGAGGACCTGAAGTCCCGGACCTTGCGCCTGATCGACGATCCCTGGGTCCGCTATCGCGAGGATCCCGTACGCATGCTGCGAGCCGCGCGGTTTGCTGCCAAGCTCGGGTTCACGATGGCGCCGGAGACGCTTGCACCGATTCGCGATCTCGGGCCGCTCCTGGCCGACGTTCCAGCGGCGCGGCTCTTCGACGAGTCGCTGAAACTGTTTCAGACCGGTCATGCGGTGGCGAGCTTCGACAAGCTGCTCGAGTACGATCTCCTTTCCTATGTCTTTCCGTCGGCAGCGGCGCTGATCCAGGGCGAGGACGGCGAATCGGTCGCGGCATTCATTCGCAAGGGGCTCGGGAATACGGATGAGCGCGTCGCAGAAGACAAGTCGATCTCGCCGATGTTCCTTTACGCCGTCTTTCTCTGGCCGGGTGTCAGGCGCCTCGCCGAGAGGCTGGCGCTCGATCAGAACGTCCGTGACTACGAGGCCATGCAGGAGGCGATGTATCGCGTCGTCGCGGAGCAGACGGCGAGGACCTCGCTGCCAAAACGATTCAGCGTCCCGATGAAGGAAATGCTCGCCCTCCAGCGGCGGTTCCTGACGCAAAAGGGCGTGCGCGCGGAGCGGTTCCTCGAGCACAGATGCTTCCGGGCGGCGTATGATTTTCTCGTGCTGAGAAGCCGGTGCGGCGAGGTGGATCCCGCGATCGCCGATTGGTGGACGCGCGTGCAGGAGGCCGGCGAGGACGAGCGCCGGGCTGTATTCGAAACCACGCAACGCTCGCCGCGGCGCAGGCGATCGCGGCGAGGCGGCCGGCGAAGCAAGCCTTCGGGACAAGACTCTTTGTGAAGGATCAGACGCAAGCTATTGATATTAGGTCACTTCGCTATATCGTCGTCGAAGGCCCTATTGGCGTCGGCAAGACGAGCCTCGCACGGCGACTCGCAACCACGCTCGATTGCGAGCTCGTCCTCGAGCAGGCCGACGAGAACCCGTTTCTCAAGCAGTTCTACCTGAATCGGCGCCAGGCCGCGCTGCCGACCCAGCTCTACTTTCTGCTCCAGCGGGCGCGACAGATGGAGCAGTTTCGCCACAGCGACATGTTCGCCGGGGTCAGGGTCGCCGATTACCTGCTCGAGAAGGACCGGCTTTTCGCCGAGCTCAACCTGAACGCCAACGAGCTCGAGCTCTATAACCAGGTCGCTGCGACGCTCGAGCTCGATCCGCCCAAGCCCGATCTCGTGATCTACCTGCAGGCGCCGGCACCCGTTCTGATGAGGCGTGTCGCCGCGAGGGGCCTGCCCTACGAAAGATCGATCGATCAGTCTTATCTCGAGTCACTCGGGGAGGCTTACGCGAAGTTCTTCTACGACTTCGACGACTCGCCGCTTCTGATCGTCAATGCCGCGTCGATCGACCCGATTCATCGCGAGTCGGACTACGATGAGCTCTTGAGAACCATCGGGCGTGTGAAGCGCGGACGCCACTTCTTCAATCCAACGGCAGGCGCGATCGCCTAGGCGAAGGAGAACGGGAATGTACAAGCAACTGCAACAGCGCGAGATGGAGTCGCCGCCCGTCAATGTCTCGACGCTGCGCGACATGAAACAGGACGGCGAACCGATCGCGTGCATCACGGCCTATGACGCGAGCTTCGGACAGCTCGTCGATATGGCGGGACTCGACGTCGTGCTCGTCGGCGACTCGCTCGGCATGGTGATTCAGGGCTACGACACGACCGTTCCGGTCACGGTCGACGACGTCATCTATCACACGCGCGCCGTCGCCCGCAGCCTGATCCACGCGTTTCTCGTCGCCGACATGCCGTTCATGAGCTACACGAGCCCCGAGCAGGCGCTGGAGAACTCCGTGCGTCTGATGCAGGAGGGCGGGGCGATGATGGTCAAGCTCGAAGGTGGCAAGGGCCAGCTCGCCGTGGTCGAGCATCTCGCGAAGCACGACATTCCCGTCTGCGCCCACCTGGGGCTCAAGCCGCAGTCGGTGCACAAGATCGGGGGCTTTCGCGTGCAGGGGCGTCAGGCCGAGGTCGCCAGGAAGATGCTCGAGGACGCACAGGCGCTGGAGCAGGCCGGCTCCGACCTGATCCTGCTCGAGTGCGTGCCGAATGAGGTCGGCGCGAGCATCACCGCGGCCGTCACGGCGCCCGTCATCGGAATCGGCGCAGGCCCCGACGTCGACGGGCAGATCCTCGTTCTTTACGACGTACTCGGCATTACGCAGGGACGCATGCCGCGCTTCGTCCGCAATTTTCTCGAGGGCCAGCCGTCGATCCTCGACGGGCTCAAGGCTTACGTCGCCGCCGTCAAGGACAGAAGCTACCCGGCCAGGGAGCATTGCTTCTCCTGATACAATCCCGGCGCCGCGCCTGCTACCGATCGGGCGCGGCCAGGGGAGGGAGCTGTGTCGGGAGCCGATCCTAAGCGCACGGCGAGCCAGATCAGACGGACGGTGGCCGTGTGGCGAGCCGCGGGCGAAAGCGTGGCGGTCGTGCCGACGATGGGCAACCTCCATGCCGGCCATCTGAGCCTGGCTCGGCTTGCGGCCGAGCACGCCGATCGCGTCGTGCTGACGATTTTCGTCAATCCCACTCAGTTCGGTGTCGGCGACGACTACGCGGGCTATCCGCGGACGCTTTCGGAAGATCGTGCTCTGGTCGATCAGGCCGGCACGGTCGACGCGCTCTTCGTTCCGGACGTCGAGGAGATTTATCCTTTCGGCACCGAGGCTGGGTTCGAGCTCAAGGTGCCGGATCTCGGGCAGCAGCTTTGCGGCATTTCGCGCCCCGGGCATTTCAACGGTGTCGCGACCGTGGTTCTGCGCTTGCTCAATATTGTTGGGCCCGATCTGATGGTGCTCGGGCGCAAGGATTACCAACAGCTCGTCATCATCGAGCGCATGATCGCCGACTTGCGCCTGCCCATCGGCGTCATCGCCGGGGAGACGCAGCGCGATGCCGACGGTCTTGCGATTAGCTCGCGCAATCTCTATCTGACGGCCGAGGAGCGCAAGCTCGCGCCATTGCTCCATACCACGCTCAAGGACGCCGGCTTGCGGCTCGCGCGCGGCGAGCGCGATTACCGGGCGATCGAGCAGTCCGCGCTCGAGCGCCTCGAGCAGGGCGGATTCAGACCGGACTATGTCGAGGTTCGCCGCGCGCGGGATCTCGGCAGGCCGAACGGCAGCCAGTCACCGGGGGAGCTGATCGTGCTCGCCGCAGCCTGGCTCGGCCAGGCGAGGCTCATCGACAACGTCCGCGTCGCCGATTGAGGCCGGGCGCGCCGCCCGTGCTCCGCCGCGCGCCGCGTGCGCGCGCCTGGCCCAGGAGACGTGTTCACGCACGAGTGGCGAGGGGTCGTCGCTCGCGCGCTCTAGCGCCGCGATCACGCCGGGCTCGCCCGGCGCGTTGCCGAGCGCGACGGCAATGTTGCGCCGCCAGCCCTCGTAGCCCGCGCGCCGCAACGCGCTGCCCGTCGTCTTCTCCGACCACTCGCTCTCGCTCCAGCCGAAGAGCTCGACGAGATCGGGGGCCCTTAGGCCGTGACGCGGCTTGAAGTCGTCCTCGGCCGTCAGCTTCGCGTAGCGGTTCCATGGACAGACGAGCTGGCAGTCATCGCAGCCGAAAATCCTGTTGCCGATCAGGGGCCTGAGCTCGATCGGAATCGGCCCTTTGTGCTCGATCGTCAGGTACGAGATGCAGCGGCGGGCATCGAGCTCATAGGGTCCGACGATGGCCGCGGTCGGGCAGACGTCGATACAGGCGCGGCAGGTTCCGCAATGCTCGGTAACGGGCGCGTCGCAGGGCAGCGGCAGATCAGTATAGATCTCGCCGAGCAGGAACCAGGAGCCGTCCCTGCGATCGAGCAGATTCGTGTGCTTGCCGACCCAGCCGAGCCCGGCCTTGCGCGCCAGCGCGCGCTCCATGACGGGGGCGCTGTCGACGAAGACGCGATAGCGCGTCTCGCCGACCTCGGCGCGAAGCCATTCGGCGAGCCGCTTCAGGCGCCGGCGCATCAGCTTGTGATAGTCGCGGCCGAGCGCGTAGCGGGCGATATAGGCCTTGTCCGGTTGTCGCAGCACGCTCTCGGCGTCGGCACCGGTTTCGGGCAGGTAGTCCATCCGCGCGGCAATGACGCGGACCGTGCCTGGCACGAGCGCCTCGGGCGTCGTGCGCAGGCTGCCGTGCCGCGCCATGTAGTGCATGTCGCCGTGACGGGCGAGCGCGAGCCAGCGGTCGAGGTAGGCGCGGTCGCTCTCGAGCTCGGTATCCGAGACACCGATTTGCTGAAAGCCGAGATCGCGAGCTTTGTCCCTGAGCGCGGCCTTGAGATTCTTGAGCGCGGTTGGATCGATCGTCATGGCCCCGGGCGAAGCGCCTGGCTTGCGCTCAGTATAATCGCCGCGATGTCCGACAATCAGGCCGGCTGGCCGCGCAGCATCTATTCGACCGAGCAGGTCCGGTCGTTCGATCGCCGGGCGATCGAAGGGCTCGGCATTCCGGGTTTCGAGCTGATCCGGCGGGCCGGTCGCGCAGCGCTCGGGTTCATCGAGTCGCGCTGGCCCGAAGCCGAGTCGCTCAGGATCTACTGCGGCGCCGGCAACAATGCGGGCGACGGCTACGTGCTGGCGGCGCTCGCGACGGCCGCCGGATTCGAGGTCGAAGTCATTGCCGTCGTCGATCCGGGAATGCTGAACGGCGATGCCGCGCGCGCAGTCGAGCTTGCGCGCGACGCCGGTGTCGCAGTCACCGCGTTCGCGACAGATACGGCATCGGCCGAAGCCGATCTCGTCGTCGATGCGCTGCTCGGCACGGGTCTGACGCGCGACGTCGACGGCGCGCTCGCGGACGCCGTCGGGGCGATCAATTCGAGCGGCGGGCCCGTGCTCGCACTCGACATTCCGACCGGTCTCGACAGCGACAGCGGCGCGATTCGCGGCGTCGCGGTCGAAGCCGACGCGACGATCACGTTCGTCGGGCTCAAGGCCGGGCTATATCTCGGTGCCGGACCGGGCCGCCGCGGCGTGCTCGCATTCGCCGATCTCGACCTGCCGCCGACCGTCTACGATGGGGCGCGTCCGCGGATGCGGCGTCTGGATGTCGCCGATCGTCACGGGCTCTTGAAGCCGCGGGCGCGAACGGCCCACAAGGGAACGCACGGCCGGTTGCTGATCGTCGGCGGTGCCGAAGGCATGGGCGGCGCCGTGCGGCTCGCCGGAGAAGCCGCGTTACGCGCCGGCGCCGGGCTCGTTTACGCCGCGGTTGCCCCGTCGAGCGTCGCGAGCGCAATGGGCGGCCGGCCCGAGATCATGGCCCGCGGCGTCGAACGCCCCGACGAGATCGCTGCGCTTGCCGAGCGGGTCGACGTCGTCGTCGTCGGGCCGGGCCTCGGGCGCGACGCGTGGGGCAGCGCGCTCGCGTCTGCGATGCTGGCGGTCGACAAGCCGCTCGTCGTCGATGCGGATGCGCTGAACCATCTGGCCGACCACCCGCAGCGCGGCGGGCGCTGGGTGCTGACTCCGCATGCAGGCGAAGCCGCCCGGCTGCTCGGCTCGACGGCCGCCGAGGTCCAGCACGCACGGGACAAAGCCGTGACCGCGCTCGCGCGCGAGTTCGGTGCCATTGCGATCCTCAAGGGAGCCTGTAGCTTAATCACTCAATTTAATGAAAAGCCAGAAGAAATAATCACCGTGTGCGACTATGGGAATCCCGGCATGGCGACGGGCGGCACGGGCGACGTTCTGGCCGGGCTGATCGGCGGCCTGATGGCGCAGTTCGGCTTTTCGCGGCTCGCTGCCGAAGTTGGTGTGCTCGTTCACGCGCTCGCCGGCGACGATGCGGCGGCCGGCGGCGAGCGCGGCCTGATCGCATCGGACCTGCTGCCGCATATCAGGCGCCGGGTCAATCCGGTTTGAGCCTCGTCTTCGAATCGGAGGACGCGCTTTGCGCCGCCGCGGCGCGCGCGGCCAGGAGCTTCCGCGACTGCCGCGTGTCGCCGCTGCTCGTCGGGCTTGCGGGCGACCTCGGTGCCGGCAAGACGACCTGGGCGCGTGCCATGCTCAGAGGGCTCGGTTACGAAGCGCGCGTCCCGTCGCCGACCTTCACTCTGCTCGAGCACTACGAGATCGGTGACCTGACCGTCGTGCATCTAGACTTCTACCGACTCGCCGAGGCGCGCGAGCTCGAGTTTCTCGGCATTCGCGACTGGCTCGGCCGGCCCTGGGTCTGGCTGCTCGCCGAGTGGCCGGAACGCGGCGGCAGCTTTGCGGACTCGCTCGATATCACGCTGACCTTCGACATCGGGGCCGACGAGAGCCGCCGAATCACGCCCGGGGCGCTGACGGCACGGGGCCGGACCGCGATCGGCGCATGGCTCGGGGCCGACTTTAAGTAGAGAACCCAATTGGCTCTTTTCGATTGGGATTATTGAAATCCTCCGTTGTTCCTGTCTAACATAGGGCGTCAGGTTTCGGGGCGGACGTTTCGTGGGGTTTCAGCAGCTTAGGCGCCTTTGTTGGTTCGTCGCGTTGGCTGTCGCGCCGGGCATGCTGTATGGCGGGGAATTGACGGGCATCCGCCTTTCGTCCGGGCCGCTCGGCACGCGCATCGTTCTCGATCTCGACCGCGCCGCGAATCATCGCCTGTTCGAGTTGACCGATCCCAGTCGCCTCGTCATCGACCTGCCGGCGACGGCCGCGCGCTCCTCGCTCAGGCTGCCGGTTCCGAAGGGCCGTGTCCGCTCGGTGCGCACCGGTGCCCGGCCAGGCGGCGAGCTTCGCGTCGTGCTCGACCTGACCGGGCCCGCCGAGTCGAAGAGCTTCCTGCTGGAGCCCGACGGCACTTACGGTCACCGGCTCGTCGTCGATCTGACCGAGCCTGCGGCGACCGGCGAGCCGCGACGCGTCACGTCGCAGTACACGGGCCGCAACGTCATCGTCGTCATCGACGCCGGGCACGGCGGCAAGGACACAGGAGCGATCGGCCGCAGCGGGCTGCGCGAGAAGGACGTCGTGCTCGACATCGCGCGGCGGCTCGCCTCGCTCGTCGAGCAGACCACGGGATTCACGCCGGTGCTCGTCAGGCACAACGACACCTTCGTTTCACTAGACCATCGGCTCGTCCTCGCGCGCGAAACGCAGGCGGACTTCTTCATCTCGATCCACGCCGATGCCAATGCCGATCGCGGTCTTCGCGGCGCCACCGTATACTCGATCGAAGCGCGGCGCGCGGCGTACGAGCAAAGAGAGCGGCTCGCCGATCGCGCGAACTCGGCCGACCTCGTCGGCGGTGTCAGCCTCTCGGACAAGGACGAGAGGCTCGCGAGCGTGCTGCTGCGCATCTCGCAGGACGTCACGACGAGCAAAAGCATCATCGCCGGGAACAACATGCTCGAGCATCTCTCGCGCGTGACGTCCCTGCGTAAGACGGTGGTGCAGGAGGGCAGCTATGCCGTCCTGACGTCGCCCGACATTCCGTCGCTGCTCGTCGAGACGGCCTTCATCTCGAATTCGCGCGACGAGGACAGTCTCGAGGATCCGGCTTTCAGGAACCAGCTTGCGCGCGCTCTCTACGGCGGGCTCGTCGACTACTATCGAGCCAACGCGCCGCCCGACAGTTACGTCTCGCGCAATCCGCCGCCGCCGCTGACCGGTCCGATCCGCCACGTGATCGCGCGCGGCGAGACGCTGTCGGAGATCGCCGAGCGCTATCGCATCAGCTTGAGAGAGCTCAGGCGCGCGAACGAGCTGAGCGGCGACACGATCCGCATCGGTCAGGTGCTGACGATCCCGACGACGTAGTGCGGTTCGAGGACAGACCGGATGTCTAGGGCTGGAATCCCGGCGATGCGGGCGCTGATGTTGAGCGTGGAGTCATTGTTGAGTGCGAGGATTTCAAACAAACGGGCGCCTCGATGGAGCGGGTGGACGGCTAACTCTTCTCCTCAGGGTCCGCCGCGGAAGCCTCTTCGGTGGACCCCCGAGTCCGACTTAGGGTCAATGCCTATCTCGACATCAGCGTCGGGCTATCGGGCAGCAGTCGCTCGAACTCCTGCTTTACGACCAGATAGCACTCACACACGCGCCGTTCCAGTGCCGGCCTGTCGAGCACGGTAATCTTGCCCCGCTTGTAGGCGATGATTCCGGCATCCTGCAGCCGCCCTGCCGCCTCTGTGACGCCTTCACGCCGCACGCCGAGCATGTTGGCGATCAGCTCCTGCGTCATCGTCAATTCGTTCAA
>DATKCK010000012.1:0-20971 GCA_035513215.1 Gammaproteobacteria bacterium
AATGGTGAGCCGCTCTACGACGACTACGAGATTCACTTCATGGTCACGCAAGGAATGCGCGACCGCGAAACGCTCGAGGTGATGCTCGAGCCGAGCTCCGGCGAAGCCGGCGCCATCAATCCGGCCAGCCAGCAGCTCGACTTCTATATTCGAAGCCCCGAGCGCAACGATGCGAATCACCCGAATCGGGAAGTGTTCGATCACTTCTTTGCGATGGAGGTCACTTGGCGGTGACGGGCTGCGGGCCCGCGCCGGTACGGTGTTCCGGGCGGACTTCGAGGCCGCCCAGCCGGTGGCCGATTCTGGCGGCGGCACTCGGTATGCTAGCCATGCCCTGGCCGGCCAACGCGTTCCCGCCCTATCGCACGACTGACGCGGATACCGCCGGCGCCGGCGCCGTCGAGCTCAGGCTGGGCGTCCTGCGTCTGCAGCGCCGTGACTCGGCGAGCGAGCGCAGCGCGCCGCTGAGCCGAATGAACTTCGGTATAGGCCCGCATTACGAGGTGATCTCCGAGCTCGAGTACGCGATCGACGAGCATCGCTTCGCGGAGGGAGCCTTGGGCTTCAAGTGGGCGAGCTTGGAGGACGGCAGGGGCGTCGGCGTCGAGACGCTGGTCTTGCTGCCGGTTCATTCGGCGCTTGGCGGCGCGGGGGTCGAGTCGCAGTTCCTGCGCACGCGGCAGCACGAGCGTTGGCAGATCCATGGGAACGTCGGCGTGTTCTACGACCCGCGCTCGACGGACACCGAGCGCGGCTGGCGCGGCAGCGTTCTCGCCGAGTTTCCGCGGGAACGCTTCCGGCCCGGCCTCGAGCTGTTCGTCAAGGATGCGCGCTCGGCGGATGCTCGAGTGCAGGGGGGCGTCGGTGTCATCGTGGCACTCGAGCGTTTCGAGATACGCTCGGGCCTTCACGTCGGTCTCAGCGACGCGGCGCCGGATATCGAGGTGAGCCTCTGGTTTTCGTGGAAGTGGATGCGAGACTGATCGAAGCGCTCTGAAGTAGTGGGGGGATGGCGACCTCGAGCCGAGCGACGAGTGCTCGCGCCCGCACAAGCCGTTCGGGTGGAATTCGAACTGTCCGCCAGGCCTGTTCGAAACCGAAGTGAAACGGGACGGAACTGAGCGAAAGTGGCGGACCGGCCGAGATAAGCTGCCGAATGGCTCCGGACAACGGTTTGCCGAGACAACGCTGCCGCAGGAGCGCGCCGGGCTCGACGCCTAGGCGCGCTTGCCCCTTGTCAGGCGTATACAACCAACATGCTCGGACGGCAGCCTGACCGATGACGGATCACAGGCGTCGCCGATCGTGTCGACTATGCGTTAGCCGATTGTCGGGACCCGGCCACAGCTGGCAAGTGTTGGGCACACGCCGACCTGATCATTGTAAGTGCTGATCGAACAGCGCATTCCCTTGAGTGGCCTCTGTCTGAGGTCGACAGCGTTCCGTTCGCGGGCGATCGACAGGCGTTGTGCACGAATTGTGCAATTTCGAGCGCACAAGAAAAGCGCCATCGACGAACAGTCGTTTCAAATCGTGGCAGCTCGCCTCGCCGATATCCTGCGATACCGCGCGCATTGTCGATAGGCCCGTGCGGGGGCGAATAAGCACGATGCGTCTCCTGTCTTACCGCTTCGGCAAATCAAACCAGGAGCGGTCCAGTTGCGCCCTCGAGAGACGGGTACGCGTCACGAAGGTATCGCCCTCACCGTTGAAGAGCACGAACGAGTCCCCCATCCTCGCAACCGACGAGACATAAAGCACGCCGCGCATGACACCCCTTGCGCCAATGCCGGTCACGATTGCCCGCGACGTTATTCGCACGGGAAGAAGCGTGTCCCTCGCCAGCAAGACCCCCCAGTGATAGTAGCAGCGTCCCTGAGGTCGGCGAACGCTTTGATGAACGAGAACGAGCAGGCGATCCTCGTCATAAGCGATCGGGTTCGTGCTGTAGGACACTGGTGCGGCGAACCCGCCGAGCGTCGTCAGATCGATGTCCATCGCGCTGTCGACGACCGTCGAGAACATAAGACGCTGGCGATCCACGAGCCTGAGAACGCGGTAGGGAAGAAACGAGTAGAAGAGATAGAGCTCGCCTCGAAGCTCCACGAAGACCCAGTTCTTCTCCCTGCGCTGCATGTCGAAGTCGATCTGTGGATGACCGAGGAACGTGAGCGCTTTTGCCTCAGGCTCGAGGCGCGAGAGTCCGACTCGTGAGCCCCTGTAGCCGGTCGTGCCCTCCGTCCTCGACACCTCTATCAAGCTGTGGTTGACCCAGAGCTGGCCGTTGAAACGAAACATTCTGAAGTCTTCGATTTCGACATCGCCATCGGGCGGAAAGCGCTCCAGTCTCGAGACGACCTCGGCGGACTCGAGGCGCAAGCCAGGCTCCAACCTGACGACGACGGGCGCTCCGCGCATGTAGTTGTCCGCGTCTGCGTACAGCCAGTGCTCGACCTGGGCCTTCGCAAGAAGAATCAGGCGGCCATCGTCCATGCGCACAGCGCCCGGATTGAAGACACCGCCGGCGTATCCGAGAAGCCCCGGGCCCGCTATGACCCGGAACTTCGATCGATGCGTCAGATAAGCCCACGGATGGCGAGAAATGTCCGCCAGCAAGCGGAAGAATCGATAGAGCCGGCTACGAATTCGGGCGCGAGGCATCGATCCGACCGATCTCGCCGCGCCATCCGCCATAAGCCGCAGCCATCAACGTGACGATGGCATGTCCGACGGCAATGCCGGCGATGACGAGGCCGATTCCCCATGACACGAAGAAGAACACGAGGACCGCCGATACCCACACAATGAGCGAGGCGGAAGACTGCGCGCTGCGTCCCCTGACGAGATAAACGGAGAGCGGCGGGCACGGCAGCGAAGCCAGCAGCGAAAGCGAGAGCCTAAACCACATTGTCCGCGCCGACGAATTCGGCCGATCTCGACTTCAGATGCTCTGCGAGCCTGAACGCAAACGCGATGATCATCATGGTCGGGCCCGAGTAGCCCGCCGTCGGGAACACGGAGCTCCCCAGGATGTACAGATTCTCGACGCCGTGCACTCGCAGATCGCTGTCGACGACGCCGTCGCGCGGAGAATCGCTCATGCGGGTCGTCCCGATGTGATGGAATTTGCCGCCGATGGTCTTGTCGACGAATTCCGGCGTCAGCTCCTCGAGAACGAAACGTCCGGCCCCGACAGCGCTCAACTCACGAACCACGAGGTCATGGCCTTCTTGGAACGTCCTGTAGTCCGTCTCGCTGAGGAACCAGCTCAGGTCGGCGCGCCTCGAGCCGAGAGAATCGCGTTCCTCGGACAGCGTGATACGCGATCTTGGATTGGGCGCCTGCTCGATTCTGTGCTCGAGCAGATACAGTGACGCCCGGCTATCGACGAGATTCCGGTTGTTGAGCTCGTATTCCGCCGCGTCCGTCAATTCTCCGACGACCGTCACGATGTCTTCGAGCACCTGGCGATCGAACGGCTCGAAGAATCGACTTTTCAGGCGGCCCAAGGCGTCGCGCACGTCCTGCTCGGCGTAGACGGGAATGAAGCGGCAGTAGTATTGAAGGATTCCGAGCTCCCGCATGGTCGGCGCGCTCAGCGACAAGTTGGCGTTCAGATTCCGCCGCTCCGCATACCGCCAGTCGTAGAGCAGGGGCAGGCGTTTACTCGGAATCAGCGTCGAGCCGCGCACGTAGGGATGCTCCATGAAATACCGGCCGACGTGATCGTAGGCGTTACCAATGCCGGCCTCTTGGATATCGTTCGAGGCCAGAAGCAATCGCGCGTTCTCGATCGCGTGGCAGGCCAGGACGACGATCCTGGCGCGTACTCTCACGGTCTTGCCCGTGGTCGTCTTCGCTCGAAGAGACTCGAGCCGCGTCCCTTCGGCAGCGAGCTCAAGATGAACGACATTCAGGTTCAGCACGATGCGAAGGCCCGGTGCCCCGGCCAGTTCTTCCCGGTAAATCCGTCCGAATCGCTCTTCCGGCGTGATCTGAAAGACTTTCGTCACGAGGGCGGGAGCTTGTGTCTCGAAGAGAACGGATCCCGGAAAACCGAGCTCCGTCGCATGGTAGGCCGGGTCGAAGAAATGCGTCGTGATCCCGAGCTCGCCGGCCGCGAGGTCGATGAAGGGTTGTATCTCATCCTTTTGTACCGGCCAGGCCGGCACGCCGAGCTCGGGGCGCCCCTCGTAATCGATGGGGTCGTTCGCCCGACTGTAGCCGCTCCAGTGATTCGTCGTGCCGCCGAAATAGCGTAGCCGGCAGGCCCGCAGATCGAGGTAGGGAAGCCCCAGGTTCCGGCCGCCGCAAAGCTCCTGAGTCACCGCGTCGAACTCGAGCGAGCCTGCCTCGAGCAGAACAATGTCGCCGTAGGCGCCGGCGAGTTTCCTTGCGAGCATTATGCCCGCGGCACCGGCGCCTACGATGCAGAGCTCGCACTCGATATTCTCTGGAACCTCGTCCGTTCGGGCATCGAGTAGGCCCGTCATGAGAATCCGGGCCTCTCGCGTCCGTCGAAGTGGCTCGCGATGAGAACGGCGGCTTCGAGACGCGTCAGGCGAAGCCCATGGATATCGATCGTGTCCTTGGCGCGGTAATCAGCGCGGATCAACGCGGCCGGCGGAAAACGCCTTTCGGCCCGCGCGACTCGTTGCTCCTGCTCCCGGACAAGCGCTGTGGCCGCTGATAAGCCGAGAGCGTCGACGCAGAGTAAGCCGAGCCTTCGCGCCGCCGGTCGATCGACGGTGATCAGAGACGTAAGCGTGAGCGGAACGGATCCTGCTTCGCCCGCCCCCGTCGCCGTCAAGGAGGACGCGACCGCGGAAGCGGCGCCGGACAGACAAAAGACTCGTCGCGAGACTGTCATAACGGACGATCGTATCCCAAAGACACTCCCCGCTCACGGAACTGCGTTCGATGTAGCTGACTGTCGCTTCGTCTTTAGGTAAAGTTCGCCTGTGCAAGCGACTTGATTGTCGGCAACCGGCTCGCGATCTTGTTCCGAATCTCGTCTCGCCCCGCGATCAAGGGCAGCACGCGTTCCTTGAAACGGGCGAGGGCCTCCTCGGGATCCAGGTTCAGTCCATCGATGTTCAGATGGCTCATCAATCCTTCGAACTTCCCCTGGTAGGATAGGCAGACCAGCGGGGTTCCCCGCTCGAGCGCCGCGATGGCGAGATGCATCAGGCCTGTCACGACGAAATCGAGCTGACCGCAGATCGACCTGATTTCCGACGCGCGGCAGCTTCCGACAACCATCGAATGCCGGCGGATCTCATCCGGCAGCATCGCGAGAAGCGCTTCCGCGAGCTCCACGTCCCCCGGGTATCTCTTAGAGCAGCGGTAGTCGTGCGGAATGAGCACCAGGCTGAAGCCCTGCCCTGCATCGCACAATGCGGTTACGGCATCGCGAAACCTGCCCATCACAACGTCCAGGGTCGCGGCATGCGGCCGCACGAAGAGGCGGTGATTGAAGTTAAGGCCCACCACGACCCGGGAAGCTGATTTTTCGTTCTCGATCCACTGCCGCGCCGAGTCTGCCGTCGTGCCGGCTCCGGCCTCGAGGAGAAACGCGACGTCTGCGACGAGCTCGATCGGGCGGTCGAGACGAGCGGTCAGGCGCCGGTACGAGACCGGGTCCCTGACGCAAAGGCGAACGTCACGGGGAAGGCGGCGCAGCGTTCGCACCGACTCCGGCGTCGGCCGATCGTTGAAGCTGAAACCCAGAACGGAGACCCGAACGCCGGCAGCCGATGCGAGTGAGGCGAGCTCGGTGATTCGCGCGGCACCCCTTTTGCCATGGTACCCATCCATGATATCCGCGCCGAGGCAATAGAATCGCTCGAACCGCATCACGGTCACCACGAACCTCGCTTTCCGCCAGCGGGAGACACCGAGATCGATGATCTCGAAGTCCGGCTGCCAATTGCACCATTCCTCGCCCGTCCCGAACGCGAGAATTGCGAGGCGCTCGACGCCGCTCTTGCGCAGGAACAGCAGGGTTGCCGAGACCATCGCGTCGTCTCCCAGGTTTCCGGGAGCTGCGGGCGGCAACACCAGTGTCGAACGGTTGCCGTTCGATGCAACGATACCTAGCTTTCTGAGACTCCGGACCAGCGATGTCAACAGCGCCAGCGCGAGATCTGCGCCGCTTTTCACCAGTCGTCCGTACATGAATGCCGTGGGGACGTGCCGAAGTACCGTGAACGTGCGAGTCCTCTAGGCAAGGGCCGGCTCAACGCCAAGGCGCGCGCCCTGCACCAACGATAGCGCGTTGAGAACGAGCACATCGGGCCGCATGTGCGCCTGGTAGTACTCGGCGTTGTTCTCCATCAACCTCATGCGAACCTTGTCGTCGAGCATCGCTTCTTCGGCTCTCTCGATACACTCCTCAGGCGTTGAAAACTCGAGGTAGTTCCGATCGGGCGCGAACGTTCCCGGAACCTCGAATCTCAAAGGCTCACTCAGGATCGCCTTCGAGCAGGCCACATACTCCGCCAGCTTCCATCCGTTCGATCCATGGAGGCCGGTCGTTGCGATACAGACATGATGACGCTTCATCAGAGACAGGTAGTTCCGCTTCGATGTGAGCGTTTGGTTTCGCACGACGAGATCAGGATAGTTCTCGTTAGCAAAAGACGATGCCTCGAAACCGCCGGTGAAACGGTCACCGAAGCGCTTTCGAAGCAATCGAATGCACTTTGCCCGCGTCTCGCTTATCTCGTGGCGTTCCTCTGACTTTTCGGCTGCACGATCGGGATTTCCTTCAGGCGAATGCGCTCTCGCCAGAAAGAGAAGCTGAGGTTCGGGAGAGTTCTCCGGCCGAGCCTCGAGATCCCTCAGTCGCGGCACGTAACCGAAATAGTTCCCGGTATCCAGAGCGCGCTTCAGACTCCGCGCGATGCCGTCGCCGAGCATTATTCCCCTGGCGGCGCCAAGCAGGTCGTACTTGTCCGGATAGACGTTGTAATTCAAACCGAGCGGAAACACCTTCTGCCTGAGGGCTGGAGCGAGCTTTCCGACGAATTTCGAGCAGTAGGATCGCTTGAAGTAGATGTCGCAATCATCGAGCGCGACTTCGGCGAGCTCTATGGCGTCGTGCGTATCGAAATGCAGGCGCACCGAGCCCTCCAGAACGACATCCAGATGCGCGTGCCCGGCGTCATTGAGATGTCGATCGCTCCGAGCGTACAGGGCCCGCGGGGAATCTACGATGGTTTGCTTCAGTCTGATTCGCCCCTGGGAGCGGAGCATTGAAAAACCGGTGTAGAGCTGCTGTAAATGATGGCTCAATGAGTGGCAACGAATCTCGCACTGAGGATTTGACATTAGTTTTTTTCCTCACGGAAACGCCAACAACCGGGCAGACTTTGCCGTCTCTGGCCGAGCTTGCGCAGCTGAATCGGGATGCGGTAACGCACAGTATAATATCGCGCCGTCGAGTATGACGGCTTTTCGACATAATCGGAGTGTGAATCAGTCAAACATTAGGAGGAGGCTGTCCGTTGTGGAAGGGCCTCCGACACCCGTCTCGTAATCGAGCCGAAACCGAATCCCAGCGGTGTGCTGCGCCTATCGAATTCATCACGGCCCAGCATCCCGTTCAGGATCCAGGAATCGCTCCAGCGACTCCGCCACAAGCACGACTGCGTTGCGTCGACCCTCCACCGCGTGGATCTCAACGCGTTTGCGGCCCTCAGGCAGCCCCGTAGTTGGCGGGGTAGGTCACCGGCATCGACTGGAACCGGTCCACGCGCATCCGGCCGGACAGCGGATCAAGTTCGTACTTGATAGCGCTGCCGGCCGGGATCTCGATCAGGGCATCGACTTCCGCGTTGGCTCCTTCCGGCTGCCCGGCGCATGGCCATGAGGCCAGCAGCAATACGAGCAGGCAGCACCGGTTCGCGTACGGCATCAGAAGGTGTAGGACAGGCCGAGTTCGTACGTGGTGCCGAATTCGTCGTACTGCGACAGCCGCCGCTCGTTGCCGAAGTAGTAGTACTCCGGGCGATCGTTTAGATTGATCGCAGCCGCGGAAATCGTCAGCTTGTCGAGTCGATGACGGCGGCGATCTTGTCTGAATCCCTCTGTTTGGCAATGGCGCTCGCCAGCGTCGCCCGGGAGCCGATGACGATGACCTCCTCGGTGACGCCCGGGGAGGCCTCTTGGGCGCCGGCCGACGTACCCAACGCGAGGCCGACCGCCATGGCGATAGTGTTTCTTCGGGATGGAATCCGGAAACCGTAGTGCACGAGCTGACCTCCACAGTTCATCGCGACGCCCATGCGGCATCGCCAATGCGAAGACTCTGAGGTCCGTAGATGTCCGCATTCTTGCCAAATCATTGCAGACTTGTGACAAGTCGAAATTCGGCTGCGTTCGCCTGTATCGACCTGCTGGCAATAATCCGCAACTCCAGGAGGCGGACCGTGTCGCGCGATGTTAATTCTGACGTGGGCGGGCTTGACGTGGTCGAGGCCGACGGGCATCCTACTCCGGTAGGAGAAATCTTATGCCTGTCGCAAAGCTCAGCATTACGATCGATGAGGCGGATCTCAAGTGGGTCAGGGCAGAAGCCAAGCGGCTGAGACAAAGCGTTTCGGCCGTGGTGTCGGATGCCGTGGCGCAGAAACGAACACTCCGGGCGCAGCAGCGGTATTTGCGAAACGCCGGACCGGTTGACGAGCAGGAGCTCCGCCGTGCCATGGAAGAGCTGGGATAGTGAACGGCGTGACCCTCGACACGGGGGCGCTCATCGGCCTGGAGCGTCGGACTGAGAGGATGAAGGCGGTGTTGGGCCGGATCGCCGCCCGCCAGCTCCCGGTAACTATTCCGTCCGTTGTCGTCGCAGAGTGGTATCGCGGGCAGCAGGATTGGCGACGCGTGCTTGCGCTTGCGAAATTAGTTGAGCCGACGACCGAAGCGCTCGCACGGGTTGCGGGCGCGGCGCTAAAGGCGACGGCGGGTCGTAATGCGATTGATGCTATCGTGATGGCGTCTGCCGCCCAACGAGGGGACGTCGTTTACACCAGTGATGTGCCGGATTTAGAGGTGTTCTCTCGCGCGTTCCCAGAGGTGCGCATACTTGGCGCCTGACCGGGGAACAGCCAAGAAGCCGTGCACGATGTGAACGTTGTAGCAAAGCCGCGGGGCTCGCGGCGTTCCATCTAAGTAAACAATCGTAGAAACAACCACTTGCTCTCAAGTGGAACTTGGCTCCTACGCGCTCAAACCGACGAACTTCGCGAACGAGCCCGTCGAGGGCAGCGATTTCTCCGACCGCTTGGCAAAGAACAGTCATTCAACGAGAGGAAGCACAGCAACGGTAGCGTCCTTGATCTCCGATCCTGCCGGACATTGCGTATACTCAGTCGGACCGGAATGAGCCGGATCGACCGGATTCTATCGTTGTTTTTGAGCCGTTCCGAGCAAGCTCTTGAGAGTTCAAGTCAGGCCGACAGCGAAAACGAGACAGCGCCGTAGGCGTCGTCGACTAATCGCACTGACGTTCTACTCCGCCATCGTTTTCGGTCTCGCATGGGTGGCCGACACGAGAGGGACGACTACGATTTTCTTCGTCGGGCATGCGGAAGTCGAAGGGCTGGGCAACTTGGACTGTGATTCACCTCTAAGCCGGCAAGGCGTCGCGCGTGCTCAGAAGCTCGCAGATTACATGGAGTACGTTGATGTCGTAGCCGGCCCCAATGCAATCTACGCGACACAATGTCACCGAACGCAGCAGACAGTAGCTCCACTCGCGAAACGCATTGGTCTAGAGGTTCAGATCGCGGACCCGTATGACGTTGTCGGGTTCATGAAGCATGTTCTCTCAGAGCATAGGCATGAAATCGTGCTAATCGCGACCGATGCAGACATGCTCGCACCGTTAGTCGAGGAACTCCACGGCAAAGAAGGGATCACCGATATCGCGGTGAACGAGGTGTTTACCGTCGTCATACCTACGTACGGTAAGGTAAAGACATACCGTTCGCCGTATTCCGAGTGACTGTTTCTGGACGATGGGGAGAATTCGATTCTGGAAGGCGCGTCTAAAGCCGCCTATTTGCCGCGATATCGCACCAATAGTATGATCATCGCAGCTCGGCTCGGAGGACGAGATGGGAACCGTTCGGAAAACGATCACGCTTACAGACAAGCAGGACAAATGGATCAAGGCACAGATCGCTCAGGGAGATTTCACGAACGACAGCGAGTACATCCGTGACCTCGTTCGCCGCGATCAGGAGCAAAACACCAGGTTTCAGGCGTTGAAGGACGCCGCCCAGGAAGGTATTGAAAGCGGAGAGAGCAAGAAGTCGATCACGGGGATCAGGGACGAAGTCGAAGCCCGGCTGAAGGCCAATGGCCGTTTATAGCCTTTCGGCGAAGGCGGTGGCGGCTTTTGACGGCATCTGGTGAGCTCTCCAGCTTTCGGTCGGCTCGCGTCGACTCGCTCCGTTCGCCTCGCGGATCTTGCCCGCGGCTCGTTCTGATGTATGATGCTCCCGTTAACCCCACCGCTTCAAACGAATCTACGGGCGTAGTGCCCATATCTTCTAGGCGGATCCCGACCCTTAGGAGGAACCATGGGTAGGAAACTTTACGTAGGAAATCTACCGTACTCGGCAACCGAGAGTGCTCTTTCGGATAAGTTCGCGGCATGTGGAACCGTGGAATCATGCAAGCTGATTACCGATCGTGACACTGGCCAAAGCAAGGGCTTTGGTTTCGTCGAAATGGCGAGCAATGCCGAAGCTCAGGCGGCAATCGATAGCCTTAACGGCGCCGACTACGATGGACGCCCAATGAAGGTCAACGAAGCGAAGCCGCAGGAAAAGAGATCCGGCGGCGGCGGCGGCGGCAATCGCTGGTAAGCTTTTCCCCTTAGCCAATCACGATGGCCCTGCGGCCATCGCGCGTAATCCGCCAAAGCCGGCGGAACGTCGCCTCGTTGCCCTCGGAACGGGCCGGTCCGATGCCATAGTCTCTGCCCGTACCGGTCCGCTTGGGTTGGCCCAACGCGGCCCTGGCGAAATCATTCGCTGGGCGAGGCTTGTGATTGGCGATGCCAGTGAGCCGTACCAGACGCGTTTTCGCTGAGTTAGGCATAGCGCTCGCGCTTGCGGCGCTGCTCATCGCCCGGGCACCGGCACAGCAGGTACGCCCGGAAGCAGAGTCTCGCCCTGAGAATGAAGCAATCCTCGCGGACGAAGAGGTCATTGTGCGCGGGCGTCGGTTGGGCGAGCTCGAATTCGATCTTCGAACATACATCAGAGACTTCATCGAGGAGGTCGCGGCGCCGGCACGCTCGCGCGGTTATGCCCGCTGGCAACGCAGGGTCTGCAATCTGGCGACCACGGCTGCCCAGTACGTCGTCGACCGGATCTCGAGTCTGGCATTCGATGTGGGACTAGAGGCGGGCGAGCCCGGGTGCCAGCCTCAGGTGAACATCGTCTTCGTGACGAATGCCAGGGAGACAGCCTCTCTCTTGGTCGAGCGCCAGCCGCGGGCCTTCCGCCCCGCCGGAGGGAACGCCGGCATGGATCTCGGTCTCGAGGCGCTCGATGAGTTCACACAGTCCGACAAGGCGGTTCGATGGTGGCACGTGAGCATGCCCGTCGACGCACGCACGGGCGCGCCGGCTGTCCGCTTTCCGGGACACGGCCCTCCGGTGATTCTCAAGACTGGTCCGTCCCGCCTGCACAATGGCATTCGAGATGACCTGCAGTACGCCATCATCGTGGTGGACTCGACGAAGTTGACCGGGACCACCTGGCAGCAGCTCGCCGACTATCTCGCCGTCGTATCACTCGCCCAGATCGATCCATGGACGGATCCGGCTGCCTTCGACAGCATCCTGAATCTTTTCGGCAATCCCGCGGCCTATTCCGGGCTCACCGATTGGGACCGCTCCTACTTGCAGGCGCTCTATGCGTTCAATCAGGAGCGAGACGCCCGTCTCCAGAGGAGCGATATCGTCAGCCACATCGCGAGGCGCGAGCTATCGAGCACTGAATAGCGACCGATCGGCGGGGCCTTGCCCCGCCGAATTGGGTTCAGGCACCATCGATTGACGATTCGTTCGGGGGAGCATTGTGATCGGCGAAAGTCCTGGCGAGACGCCATTCCAGGCGCATGTCGAGCTCCTGGAATCGTTTCTGGCCAATCGCAACGACATCGTCGAGAGAATACAGGACATGCTGAACGCCCAGCGCAAGCCCGTTCAGTACTTGCAGGATCGCCCGCTTTTGTCTCGTCACCTGGAGGATTGCTTCTTCTCGCTCGCCGCCGGCGAGCAATCTCACCTCAGAGGTCGGCTGGAAGAAGTGCATAGGGCAAGCGGGTTCATGCCGCGTCAGGTTCCCGGACTGCACAACGACCTGATCGATCCGGCCGAGATGATGATCCGCGGCTTTCATTGCTGGCGGCTGACGCGTTGGCCCGGCCGCAAAGGACGCCTTCGGTACGCGCACACGCTGTTCAACCTCTATCTGCTGCGCTGCCTCGAGCTGTTGAGCATGCGTCTTTGGGATCCCGGTGCGGGCGCCGCGGGTGATCGGCTTGCGCGGCTTCAGGCTGCGCTCGACGAGCTCTGGCGAGGGGCGCCGGCCGATCAGCCGGTGCTCGTGCAGGATGCGCGCTGGCTGATCCCGTTGGCACAGAGCCCCACGACCGATGAGCTGGGGGCCTATTTCGACGTCGCACAACGGGTTGCAGAGACCCTTCCGGAACAAGACCGGCTCGAGGTGCTGAAGGCCCATGTTCAGATGATTGCCGGGCACCTGCGCTCACAGATTCGCCACTACTGCACAAAAGACGGAGTCTCTCTCGACGACGATAGCGTGGTCCTGCGCACGCGCACTTCCAACGCCCTCGATTTCGCGTTGCTGGTTGAAGGCCTCGTGGCGCTGCTCGAGGCCTATCAGCGTGCCCGGCAGGACGGCGACGGCCGGAAAAGGCTGGAGCTGGCAGGCGCGATTTGTCAGGGCATCTCCCCGGACCCGGAGCTGTTTCTGAATCGCCTCGATTTGCTCGGCCCTTACAGCATCATCGAGCATCTCTTCATAGCGACGGATCGCGACGGGCGCGTTGCCTATACGCCGATGGGTCGGCGGCACCTGCAGCTCTATCGAGGGTACGAAGCGCTGATCGGTCGCCTGGCGGAGTCTTTGCATGAGGAGTGTCCGCGCTTCAGGCCGGCCGAGGGCGCGTGTTCTCCGTACGGAATCATCTTTGGCACTCCAACCAATCTCACCGAGGATATGGCGTTCAGGACCTTGCAGCCCGACGCCGTGTCGCGATTCAAAGTGGAAGATGTCTTTGCCGATGGTGATACCGACCCGGACAAGCTCGCCTGGGTAAACGGCTGGCGAAAATTGCCGCACGTCGACCGCGAGGTGCAGAAGCTCTACGAGTATCCCCATCAATTCGCCGAGGATGTTTTCGCCCGCGTCGAGCACGCGCTGCGAAGGCGCGTCGCGGACGGCGGGTCCAGCGACGAGGCTCGAACCGGACGCCTGTTCATCGTGGCCGAAGACGATGCGGGAGGCGATTCGAACGCGGCGTCGATTCCGGATCTTCCGGTCCGGTACATCGCTTCGTCGGACAGTCAGATCGTCGCTGATCGTAAGGCCGATCCGTATGACGAGACACGTCTCTTGCGCGATCGGCAGGAGGGGTATTTCGTTCTGAGCTACGAGACGGCGGGCGGATGGCTTGCCGTCAGGAAGGATTTCCTCACCGAGGTCCTGGGCAAGGGGCAGGATGCGAAGCTCGTCGGGCTTCCCCCCGCGGCCGCCGCAGTATTGAGCTTGATGTGTCCGAAACTGGTTATTCGGCGGAATCTTCCCGATCAGGCGAGCATGCCGCCGTCGATATTGAACGCCTGACCCGTGATCGCGCCGGCTTCGTCCGAAGCAAGGAAGAAAACGAGCGAAGCCACCTCGGCCGGCTCGACGACACGCCCGAGCGGAACGCCGGATCCGGCCTTCGCTTCGTCGATCCCGAGCTCCTTCCAGCGCTCGCGAGCCATGTCGGTCCGTACCCAGCCGGGGCAGACGGCGTTGACGGTCACGCCGCGGGCGGCGGCGTGATCGGCGAACGCGCGGGTGAAACCGAGCACGGCGTTGTTGACGAGAGCGTCGATCGCGCCGAATTCCCGCGCGACAGAGGCGACGCCGGCACGCACCTTCCCGGCGTCGGCGACGTCGCACGCGAACCTGAAGTCCGCGCGGCTTTCCGAAAGATGATCGAGCGCACGCGCGCAGGTCGCCACGCGCCAGCCGGCCGCCTTGAAGCGGTCGACGATCGCAAGGCCGATGCCGCGCGATCCCCCGGTCACGAGTGCCGACCTCACTGCGCCGTGTAACCTCCGTCGATCGGGATCACCGTGCCCGTCATGAACGAAGAGGCCTCGGACGCAAGGAACGCCACGAGCCATGCGACTTCTTTCGGGTCCGCGAACCGCTTCAACGCGATCGATTTCTTATACGAGCTCTCGTTGTCCTTCGGGTAAGCATCCGGGTGCCTTTCGTGCAGCTCGCCGAGAACGCGCCGCAACATCGGCGTGTCCGTGCTGCCGGGCGCGACGCAATTGAAGCGGATGCCGTGAGGGCCCCAGTCGAGCGCGGCGCTTCTCGTCAGCTGGGCAAGGGCGGCCTTGCTCGCTCCGTAGATGGCGCTGTGGCGCTTGCCGATCAGGGCCTGATCGCTCGCGTTGTTCACAATCGATCCCGACTTGTGCTTCAGCATATGCGGCAGCACGGCCTTGATCATCATGAACGGCGCCTTGAGGTTGACGGCCAGAACGTCCTCGACCTCCGATAGCGGCGTTTCGAGAATGTCGCCGACGTTCGTGACGCCGGCGTTGTTGACGAGGATGTCGACCCGTCCGGCATCGGCGGCGACGGCGTCGACCCATCCCGCGATCCGATCCAGATGTCTCAGATCGTGTTCCGGGAGGCCGATTCCGTGCACGGTGCAACCGTGCTCCGCGAGCAGGGCGTGCACGGCGCGCCCTATGCCCTGCGTGTGGCCGGTGACGATCGCAGTTTTGCCGTCGAGCCCGGGTAAAGGCAAGCTCATGAGCAGGCTTATATCACGGAAGGGAACACGGCCGTGCGCCGCTCACCGGTCCCGCTCACCGCGTGCCGCTCAAAGCTTCGTTGCTCGCAATCTGAGCGCATTCAGAATGACCGACACCGACGAAAGGCTCATCGCCATGCTCGCGATCACGGGCGAGAGCAACAAGCCGAAAGCGGGGTAGAGAATGCCGGCCGCCACGGGGACGCCGATGGCGTTGTAGCCGAAAGCGAAGACCAGATTCTGCCGGATGTTGCGCATCGTTCGGCGCGAGAGCCGCAAAGCGCGCACGATGCCCGTGAGCTCGCCGGTGACGAGCGTGACGCCGGCCGACTCCATCGCAACGTCGGTGCCCGTGCCCATCGCGATGCCGACGTCGGCCCGGGCCAGCGCCGGAGCATCGTTGACGCCGTCGCCCGCCATCGCGACGGTCTCGCCCTCGTCCTGCAGGCGCTTGACGATTTCGGCCTTGTCCTCGGGCAAAACGTCGGCGAAGACTTCCTCGATCCCGAGCGTCTTGGCGACGGCGCGCGCCGTTTGCTCGTTGTCGCCGGTCAGCATGACGACGCGAACGTCCTCGCGGCGCAAGGCCGAGATCGCGTCGGGCGTGGTCCCCTTGATCGCGTCGGCCACGACAACGAGCCCCGCCGGCTCGCCGTCGACCGCCGCGTAAATCACCGTTGCCCCGCGTTCGCGCTCGGTTTCGCCCGACTCGGCAAGGGCACCGACGTCGATATCGTGCCTTTGCATCAGCCGCAGGTTGCCGACCAGCACCGGGCGTCCCTCGACGCTGCCCCAAACGCCGAGGCCCGCATCAGACTCGAAGTCTTGCACCGGACGGATCGCGAGATGTCTCGATCTCGCGCCCTCGACGATAGCTCGTCCGAGCGGATGCTCGCTCGATGACTCGACCGCCGCGGCCAGTGCCAGCACCTCGTCCTCGTCTCGCCCGTCGATCGCAATCACGCGCCGGAAGCTCGGCCGGCCCTCGGTCAGCGTGCCCGTCTTGTCGATGACCAAAGCCGTGACCTTCTCGAGACGCTCGAGCGCCTCCGCGTTTTTGATCAGGACGCCGGCCTGGGCCCCGCGGCCGATGCCGACCATGATCGACATGGGCGTCGCAAGCCCGAGCGCACAGGGGCAGGCGATGATCAGCACCGAGACGGCAACGAGCAGCGCGTAGGCGAGCCGCGGTTGGGGACCGACGATGCCCCAGGCGACGGCGGCGGCGATGGCCGTCAGCACGACCGAGGGCACGAACCACGCGGCGACCTTGTCGACGAGCCGCTGCACGGGCGCGCGCGAGCGCTGTGCCTGCGCAACCATATGCACGATCTGCGAAAGCAACGTATCCCCGCCGACGCGGTCGGCGCGCATCAGCAGGCTGCCGCTGCCGTTGGTCGTGCCGGCCGATAGCTCGTCCTCGGCCTCCTTGCGCACGGGCGAGGGCTCGCCCGTCAGCATCGATTCATCGACGTGGCTCTTGCCCTCGAGGACCTGACCGTCGACTGGAATCTTCTCGCCCGGACGCACGCGGAGCGTGTCGCTGACGGCAACGTCCTCGAGCGAAATGTCGGTTTCGTTGCCGTTCTCGTCGACGCGGTGCGCGATCTTCGGCGCGAGGCGCAGCAATGCCTTGATGGCGCCGGACGTTCGTTCACGCGCGCGAAGCTCGAGCACCTGGCCGAGCAGCACGAGCGTGACGATGACGGCCGCAGCCTCGAAATACAGCGGGGCCGAGCCGTCCGGATTCAGAAACGAGGCTGGCAGAACCTGTGGCATTACGGTAGCAACGACCGAGAACATCCACGCTGCGCCGGTCCCGATCGCGATCAGCGTGAACATGTTCAGGCTCTTGTTGATGACCGACTGCCAGCCGCGCACGAAGAATGGATAGCCGCCCCAGACGACAACCGGCGTCGCGAGCAGCAACTGGGCCCACGCGACGGGACTATGGCCGAACAACTGCATCGGATTGATCGCCGGTACGAGCTCGCCGAGCATGGACCAGAGCAGGGGCGCCGTCAGCACGGCGCTGATCCAGAAACGCCGCGTCATGTCGCTAAGCTCGGCGTTCTCGCTATCCTCGGCCGTCGGCGTCAGCGGCTCGAGCGCCATGCCGCACAGCGGGCACGAGCCCGGCGCATCGCGGCGGATCTCGGGATGCATCGGGCAGGTCCACACCGTGCCGGATGTCGCCTGCTCGCCGGAGGCGTGCCGCGTCGGAGTGTCGTCGTGCGCGGTGCAGTGTTCGTGCTTCTCGTTCATCGCTCGTCTCCCGGCTCGGCCTCTTGTCCGCCCAGGGCCCAACTATTCCTCCTCAGTCCCCGGTCGAGCTTAAACCCTGGAGTGTAGTCCGGGGTCAACAGTTGTTCCTGCCGGTTCGTCGTAATAAATTGAGTCGATCACGATGAGAAAGCGCAGCAATCCATTGGCCTATTGCCGCCAGCGCAGCCGGGTGCTGGCGCGGGCCCTGTTGCCGATCCTGTTCCTCGGCTCGCTCGGAGCGGCCGGGACCTGCCCGGCAATGGCGGGGGCGGCCGCGGACGGGGCGGCCGCGGACCTGGTCGCGCATGCCGGGCACGGCGACGCACCGTCCGCGGGCGATCACTCGAGCGATCACGGCCACGATCCTGGCCACGATCACGGCGCATGTCCTCATTGCCCGACGGAATCCGGCAGCGGCGCGTCCGGCGGCCACGCGCTTTGCGCCGCGTTCGACGAGGCCGCCAACTCCAAGCATGCGTCCAAGCCGGGGCCGCCCGATCTGAAGCTGGCGCCGCCGGCCGAGCTTCAGATCGTGGCCGCCATGCGCGAGCCGCTCGTCGAGAGCAGGCGGCTCGCGCTCTATCATCGCCTTTTCCCTCCCTCCATCCCGCTCAATCTGCGTCACTGCGTCTTCGTCATTTGATTCTCCGCTGCCGGCTCGCGCACTCGTTGCACGCAGGTTCGCGCGCGCCAAACGGATGAGTCCGGCAGGGGCCCGAAGCTCCGATTGCCGGCGGATCGAACGTTGACGGCCCCGAACCGACCGGGGCGAGAGGCAAGACGATGGACAAGCTGATACTGACTCGTCGTCTCGACGGGCCCGTGACGCGACGGCGCTTTCTCGAAGCAACCGTCGGCGGGGGAGTCGCGGCCGGATTCGCGCCGGCTGTGATCTCGGCCGGGACCCTTCAAGGCGCCCGAGCCCAGGCGACACTGAGCGGCCGCGAGCTCGATCTCACGACGGCCTACGCGGCCGTCGATTTCACGGGCAAAATGCGCGCGGCGACGCTCGTCAACGGCTCCCTGCCGGCGCCCGTGCTTCGTTGGCGCGAAGGCGACACGCTCCGAATCCGGCTGCGCAACGAGCTCGATGAGGACACATCGATTCATTGGCACGGCATCCTGCTGCCGGCCAACATGGACGGGGTGCCGGGCCTGAGCTTCGCGGGCGTCGCGCCCGGCGGCTCGTATCTCTACGAGTTCACGCTGAGGCAAAGCGGGACGTACTGGTATCACAGCCATTCGCGGTTCCAGGAGCAAACCGGCATGTACGGTCCGCTGATCATCGACCCGATCGGGCCCGAGCCTTTCGACTACGACCGCGAGCACGTCGTGATGCTGTCGGACTGGACAGACCGCGATCCGATGAGCCTGTACCGGCTGCTGAAGAAGCAATCCCACTATTTCAACTTCAACCGGCGAACGATCGGCACGCTCGTCGACGATATTCGCCAGGACGGCTTCCTGCCTACGTTCCGTGAGCGCACGGCCTGGGGCCGGATGCGGATGTCGCCGAGCGATCTTGCCGACGTCAGCGGCTACGGCTACACGTATCTGCTGAACGGCACGGCACCGGCCGACAACTGGACGGGGCTGTTCAGCCCAGGCGAGCGCGTGCGGCTTCGCTTCATTAACGGCTCGTCGATGACGTTCTTCGATGTCCGCATCCCGGGACTCGAAATGACCGTCGTGGCGGCGGACGGCCAGAACGTGCATCCGGTCACCATCGACGAGTTCCGACTGGCCGTTGCCGAGACACTCGACGTAATCGTAACGCCGACGGGCGCCGACGCATTCACGATCTTCGCGCAGTCGATGGACCGTTCGGGCTATGCGCGCGGGACGCTCGCGACGCGTGGCAAACTCGAGGCGCCCGTGCCTCAGCCCGATCGTGTCGTCTATCTGACGATGGCCGACATGGGGCACGGCGCGATGGCTGAGGGCGCAATGGGGGAGGGCGCAATGGAGGGCCATGAGATCGCCCCGCCCGCGGCTCACGCCGGCATGAATCACGCCGGTACCGATCACGCAGCGACGGGGCACGCGGCGTCCGACGGCGAGATGCCGCAATCGACGGCGATGGGTGCAATGCAACAGCACCCGCCGAGCGAAGCCCGGAACCCGGGCGTCGACATGCAGACGATGCAGCCTGCGGCGAAACTCGACGATCCCGGGGTCGGCCTGCGCGACAACGGCCGGCGCGTCCTGACTTACGCGGACCTGAGGACGCTCGGCGACGATCCAGACGGCCGCGAGCCCGGACGCACGATCGAGCTCCACCTGACGGGTCATATGGAGCGTTACCTCTGGTCGTTCGACGGCGTCCGCTTTTCCGATTCGGCGCCGCTTGAGCTCCGCTACGGCGAGCGAGTGCGGATCACGCTCGTCAACGACACGATGATGGATCACCCGATCCATCTGCACGGGATGTGGAGCGACCTCGAGGACGAATCGGGCCGGTTTCTCGTGCGCAAGCACACGGTCAGCATGCCGCCGGGCTCGAAACGCAGCTACCGCGTCACGGCCGATGCGCTCGGCCGCTGGGCCTATCACTGTCATCTGCTCTACCACATGGAGGCGGGCATGTTTCGGGAAGTCCGCGTCGACACATGAGAGCCTGGATCGCCGTGGCAGCGCTGATGTCGGCGAAGGTCGGGATGGCACAAGACGCGGGCTCGGCCGTGGCGCGGCCGACAGTCGAGAACCGCGCGGCGGCGTTCCCGGACCTCGGCGCCGATCCGCATTCGATGATGCTCGAGCGGCCGATGAACTACTTCGTGCTGCTCGATCAGCTCGAAGTCCTCGATACGGATCCGGATCGGTCGGTCGCGTGGGATCTCGACGCATGGTTCGGGAAGGACCTTTCCCGCCTCGTCGTCCGCAGCGAGGGCAAGCGCGTCGACGGCGACACCGAGCGCGCCGATCTCCAGCTACTGTGGAGCCACAGCTTTTCGCGCTGGTGGTCCTGGGTCGCCGGCGCGCGCCTCGACTTCGCGCCCGGCTCGGATCGCGAGTGGGCCGCGTTCGGGATCGAGGGGCTTGCGCCGCAGCGGTTCGAGATCGAGGCAACGGCCTATGTCGGAGACTCGGGCGACACGGCCCTGCGCTTCGAAGCCGAGCATGAGGAACGCGTCACGAATCGACTAAAGCTCCAGCCCAGGATCGAGGTGGAATGGCACGGCCAGGACGATCCGCTGCGAGGGATCGGCGCCGGCCTTTCATCGATCGAGGTCGGTTTGAGGCTTCGGTTCGAGATACGCAGGGAGATAGCGCCCTATATCGGTGTCGGCTGGCAGAGAAAATATGGTCGCACAGCCGATCTCGCACGTGCGGGCGGCGCCGACGGCGAAGATACGAGCCTCGTCGCGGGAATTCGTCTGTGGCTCTGATCGAATTTAGTAGACGCTAGCGGCTCGACAACCGTGAAGGAGCCGTCAATCGTCGGCTTCTGGCGAACTTTGCCGGCTCTCAGTCGCTCACCGTCAATTCGACAGGCAGGCCGATGCCGAAAGCCGTGTCGGCGACTTGGCCGCCCGTCACCAGCTCGATGCGCTCCCCCGCGACGCCGCGCTGAGTCAGCGCATCGACGACCGACAGCGCGCGAAACCGGCCGAGCCGA
>DATKCK010000013.1:0-35734 GCA_035513215.1 Gammaproteobacteria bacterium
TTGACGGCACGGGCGGCGTCGGCGAGCAGCGGCGACTCCGTCGCGATGCCGGCGGCGCCCAGCATGGCGGCGCCCTTGCCCGCCACGAGCGGATTCGGATCTTCGAGCGCAAAGACGACGCGCGCGACCTTCGCCGCGATCAGCGCTTCGGCGCAGGGACCCGTGCGGCCCCGATGCGCGCAGGGCTCGAGCGTGACGTAGACCGTCGCGCCCGCGGCCGCGTCGCCTGCGGCGTCGAGCGCCTCGATCTCGGCATGATTGCCGCCCGCGCGCTGCGTGCAGCCCTCGCCGACGATCCGCCCGTCGCGCACGATGACGCAGCCGACGGCGGGATTCGGATCGGCGCTCGCGCTCGCGCGGCGGGCGAGCGCGAGCGCGCGCGCCATCAGCGCGTAATCGGCCGTCTCGCTCATGTCTCGTCCGCTTCGTCGTCGGGCAACAGCGACATCTGGGCGCGGCGCGTGCGCCGGCTCGGCCGCGTCCTCAGTCGATTGACCTCGTCCTGAAACTCGGTGATGTCCTGGAAGCTGCGATAGATCGACGCGAAGCGGACGTAGGCGACCTCGTCGAGCGCATGCAGCTCGTCGATGACGAGATCGCCGACGAAGCTCGAATCGACCTCGCGCTCGCCGATCGTCTGCAAGCGGTGCAGGATACGCTCGATCGCGGCTTCGATCGCTTCCGCCGCGACCGGACGCTTGCTGAGCGCCGCGAGCATGCCGTCGCGCAGCTTCTGCTCGTCGAACGGCTCGCGCCGGCTGTCGCGCTTGGTGACGGCCGGCAGCACGAGCTCGGGCGTCTCGAAGGTCGTGAAGCGCTCGGCGCATCCGAGGCATTCCCGGCGGCGTCTGACCTGGCGGCCAAGGCCTGCCAGCCGCGAGTCGATGACTCGCGTGTCGTCGTGGTTGCAGAATGGGCAGTGCACGGCAAGCGCTCGCTCAAGATCGAGCGCCAAGTGTAGCTAAGTGTAGATCGGAAACTCCCGTCCCAGAGCCTCGACGTCCTGCCGGACGCGCCGGAGAGCGGTATCTGCGTCCGGCTGATCGAGCACGTCGGCGACCCAATGCGCCACGCGGGCGGCCTCGGCGAGCCCCATCCCCCGCGTCGTGATCGCGGGTGTGCCGAGCCTCAGGCCCGACGGCGCTTCCTCGTAGCTGCCGGGAATCCGAATCCGGTTGACCGTGATGCCGGCCCGCTCGAGCGCGGCTTCCGCCGTCGCGCCGTCGAGATTCCGGCTGCCGAGATCGAGCATGACGAGATGGCTGTCCGTGCCGCCGGTCCAGACCCCGATGCCCCGCTCGGCGAAGACCTCGCACATGTGCCTGGCGTTGGCGACGACGGCGCGCTGGTAGTCGGCGAACGCGGGCTCCGCGGCCTCCCTGAACGCGACGGCCTTGGCGGCGACGATCGGAAGCAGCGGGCCGCCCTGGTTGCCGGGATAGACGCCGCGATCGAGCCGGCGGCGAAAGCCATCGCCATTGCGCGCGACGATGAGCCCGCCGCGCGGACCGCGCAGCGTCTTGTGCGTTGTCGACGTCACGACGTCGGCGGCCGCGACCGGATCGGGATAGAGGCCGGCCGCGACGAGTCCCGCGACATGCGCCATGTCGATGAGCAGATACGCGTCGACATGATCGGCGATCTCGCGGAACCCCTGCCAGTCCATGATTCTCGGATTCGCCGAGAACCCGGCGACGATGAGCTTCGGCCGGTGCTTCTCGGCCAGCCGCCGGACCTCGTCGAAATCGACGGTACCGGTCTCGCGATCGACGCGATAATGCCTCGCCCGGTAGCTTCTGCCGGAGAAGCTCTGGCTGCCGCCGTGCGTCGGGTGCCCGCCCTGCGCGGGCTCGAGGCTCAGCATCAGGTCCCCGGGCTCGAGTAGCGCGAAATAGGCCGACGCGTTCGCCTGGGTCCCCGAATACGGCTGAACGTTCGCATAGGCCGCGCCGAAGAGAGCCCTCGCGCGCTCGATCGCGAGATTCTCGATGACGTCGGCGTGCTCGCAGCCCGTGTAATCGCGCTTGCCGGGATAGCCGTCGGCGTACTTGTTCGTCAGCGATGAGCCGAGCGCGTCGAGCACGGCGCGGCTGACGTAGTTCTCCGACGCGATGAGGTCGATCGTCCGCTCCTGCCGCTCGGTCTCGGCGGCAATCGCGGCTGCGATGTCGGGATCGAACTGATCGAGGGGCAGCGCTTCGGGCTTAACTGAGGGATTCGACAACACGGGTCCAGCATCGGGCCAGATTATTACGATTGTAACCACCGCCGCCCATCGCGAGCAGCCGGCCCGATGCCGTTCGCTCGGCGAGCGCCTTCAGGCGCGTCGCCGCGTGCGCATGCGCTTCGACCGAGAACTCAAGATGCGTGATCGGATCGCCGGCCACGGAATCGGCGCCGCACTGAAGCAGATAAAGCGCGGGCTCGTATCGCTCGAGATGGGCCTCGGTCTCCTCCCAGGCCGCGAGAAACTCGGCGTCGCCGGCACCCGGAGGCAGCGGGATGTTGAGCTTGGTTCCCGCGGCTTCGCCACGTCCGGTCTCGTCGCGGCGTCCCGTGCCGGGATAGAGATAGCGGCCGTCCTCGTGCACGTCGGCGACGATGACGGAAGGGTCGTCCTCGAAACCGTAGAACACGCCGTCGCCGTGATGGGCATCGATGTCGACGTAGGCGACACGCTCGACGCCGTAGTCGCGCCGCGCGCGCTCGATCGCGATGCCGCAGTCGTTGAAGACGCAAAAGCCGGCCGCGCCGTCGCGCCGGGCATGATGCAGGCCGCCGATCGGAATGAAGGCGCGCCGCGCCTCACCGGTCATGATCCGGTCCAGAGCGGTAATCGTGCCGCCGACGACGGTGGCGGCGGCTTCGTAGACGCCCGAGAAGACCGGCGTGTCGCCGTTGTCGAGAAACCCGTGTCCTAGCGCCGACATCTCGCGGACGAAATCGATGTAACGGCTCGTATGAAAGAGCTCGAGGAGCTCACGGCTCGCGACTTGCGGCTGTACGATTTCGAGATCGCCGAAGACCGGCGAGCGCTCGAGCTCCGTCATGAACGCGTCGTGACGATCCGGACCGAACGGATGGCCATTCGGAAAGCCGTAGGCGGCGATCGCGGGACCGGCGATAAGCAGGGTCCGGTCGGTCACGGTTTCCTCAGGCGTCGTGTTCACGGATAATGCGCGCCCCCCGAAGCACTCGAAAAGCAATGGCGCAATACATCTATACCACGAACCGGCTCGCCAAGATCGTGCCGCCCAAGCGCTTCATCCTGCGCGACATCAGTCTGAGCTTCTTTCCCGGCGCGAAGATCGGCGTGCTCGGGCTCAACGGCGCCGGCAAGTCGACGCTGCTGCGCATCATGGCCGGCGTCGACCGCGAGTTCGACGGTGAGGCGAGGCCGCAGCCCGGCATCAACATCGGCTACCTGCCGCAGGAACCGGCGCTCGATCCTGCGATGAGCGTGCGCGCTGCCGTCATGGAGGGCGTCGCCGAGCTCGCCGCGCTGATCGAGCAGTTCAACGCCATCAGCGACCGCTTTGCCCTGCCCATGGACGACGACGAGATGGCGAAGCTGCTCGAGGACCAGGGCAAGCTTCAGGACAAGATCGACTCGGCCGGCGGCTGGGAGCTCGAGCGAAAGCTCGAGATCGCGGCCGATGCGCTGAGGCTCCCGCCCTGGGACGCGAAGGTCGGCGACCTCTCGGGCGGCGAGCGGCGCCGCGTCGCGCTTTGTCGCCTGCTGCTGTCGAACCCCGACATGCTGCTGCTCGACGAGCCGACCAACCATCTCGACGCCAGGTCGGTCGCCTGGCTCGAACGCTTTCTCGACGAGTTTCCGGGTACGGTCATGGCCGTGACCCACGACCGCTACTTCCTCGACAACGTCGCCGGCTGGATCCTCGAGCTCGACCGAGGACACGGCATCCCGTGGCAGGGCAACTATAGCTCCTGGCTCGATCAGAAGAGTCAGCGGCTCGCGATCGAGGAAAAACAGGAAGTGGCGCGCCAGCGCGCGATCAAGACCGAGCTCGACTGGGTTAGGAGCAATCCGAAAGCACGGCAGGCGAAGTCGAAAGCGAGACTGCAGCGCTTCGAGGAGCTCAATTCCAGGGAGTTTCAGAGCCGCAACGAGACGAACGAGATCTACATTCCGCCGGGACCGAGGCTCGGCGATCTCGTCATCGAAGCAGTCGGCATCAGAAAAGCCTTCGGCGACAGGCTGCTGTTCGAGAATCTTTCGTTCAAGCTGCCGCCCGGCGGCATCGTCGGCGTCATCGGCCCGAACGGCGCCGGCAAGACGACGCTGTTTCGCATGCTCGTCGGACAGATCGAGCCGGATGCCGGAACGATCCGCCATGGCGACAGCGTGGAGCTCGCTTTCGTCGACCAGTCGCGCGACACGCTCGACGGCGACAAGACCGTCTGGGAAGAGATCAGCGACGGCCAGGACATATTGCGCGTCGGCAACTACGAGACGCCGTCGCGAGCCTACGTCGGCCGCTTCAATTTCCGCGGCGCCGATCAGCAGAAGAAGGTCGGACTGCTCTCGGGCGGCGAACGCAATCGCGTGCATCTCGCCAAGGTCCTTCGCGCCGGCGGCAACGTGCTCTTTCTCGACGAGCCGACGAACGACCTCGACGTCGAGACGCTGCGCGCGCTCGAAGAGGCACTCTTGAGCTTCCCGGGCTGTGCCGTCGTGATCTCGCACGACCGCTGGTTCCTCGACCGCATCGCGACCCATATCCTCGCCTTCGAGGGCGACAGCGAGGTCGTCTGGTTCGAGGGCAACTACGCCGACTACGCCGCAGACTTGAAGCGCCGCAAGGGCGACGACGCCGACCAGCCCCACCGCATCCGCTACAAGCGCCTCGGTTGATTGGCGGTTGATTGGGGTCAGACCCCTTTCAGGTTCGCGCCTGATTGCGCCTGATTGGGGTCAGACCCCTTTCCCGCCTGCAGGCGGGAAAGGGGTCTGACCCCATTTGGTGTACACTCAGCTACGAGGTGTGCTGTGGCGATTTATGTTAAAAATAACAATGACTTCGAGCAGACCGAGCCGATTGTTCGCGAGTGCCCGCACTGCGGCGTTCATGCGCCGATGGTGCCGATTGCAACGCCCGATTTTGAAGCGCTGAAGAAAGCGCGCCCGCATCATACAGGCGTCGCTTTTCGCTGCGCCGCCTGCAACGAGCCGCGCTTCGCGCGCGCGGCGATTCGAAGCTTCGGCGACGACCGGATCATTCTTTCAGCCAACCTCGTCGAGGTCGAGCGCCCCAAGGAGCGCTTTCAGTACAACTATCTGCCGAAGGAAACGGGCCTGCTGCTGCGCGAGGCTTTCGGCTGCTACGCCGCGGATTTGACACTCGCGTTCGCGGTTCTTTGCCGGCACTCGATCGCCTCGGCCGCGAGAGCCGAGCCCGCGGTCAGTGAGGCGACCTTCGAGCGTCTGTTCGACGACACCTGCCGGCTCGCCGAGATCGATCGCGAGACGCGGCAGACTCTGCACCAGGCGCTCTTCATGACTTCCGCCACGCCCGAGATCGACGCCGACCAGGCCGCAATGTTGATCGAGATCATCAAGGATATCTTCCAGCAGCGTTTCGTCCGCACGGCGAAGCTCAAGCGCGCGATTCAGATGCGGCGCTTCTTCGCCTCGGAGTCGGATCAGAAGGTCATGTCGATCGATTCGCTGGCCTCCCGAGTCACGCCTTCCGAAGGCTAGCCGCCGTTTATTCCGGGGCGACGAGCCCGCTCGAATAGAGCAAGCGGCCGCGAGGCTCGACGACGATAGCCTCGTATCCCGGATAGCGCTCGATCAACGCAAGCCCCGCCTCGGCGCCGAGCACGAACACCGTCGTTGCAAGCCCGTCGGTCAGCGTCGCATCGGCACCAATGACCGTGGCGCTCAAAAGCGTCTCGGTCGGCTCGCCCGTCGCCGGGTTCAGGATATGGTGGTAACGACGCCCGTCCTCCTCGAAGAACCGCTCGTAATCGCCCGAGGTCGAGATCGCCTCGTCGACCAGGGCCAAGCGCGTGACGACCTCGTTCTCGAGCCGCGGATGGCGAACGCCGATGATCCACGGCTGGCCGCGGCGATCGCCCATCGCGCGCGAGTCGCCGCCGGCGTTGAGCAGCGCATGCTCAATGCCGGCTTCGCGCAGGATCCGCGCGCCCTGCTCGACCGCATGGCCCTTGGCGATCCCGCCGAGATTGATGCGCATGCCGGGGCGGCCGAAGCGCACGGTGCCGGCGGAATCGTCGACGAGAATCTGTGTATGGTCGACGGCGCCGATCGCCGCGGCGATCGCATCGGCATCGGGCCGCCGCCGCGCGCGAAAGTCGTAGAGATAGCCGACGCTCTCGTAGCTGATGTCGAACGCCCCGCCGCTCGCGCGGGAAAGCTCGAGAGACGCCTGAATCAAATCGAGCAGCTCCGCGCCGACGTCGACGGCGCCCACCGCGGCTTCGCGGTTGACCCGCGAGATCTCACTGTCCTCACGGTAGGTGCTCATCGCCGCGTCGATGCGGCGGTACTCGTCGAGCACGCGCTCGACGAGCGCGCTGCCCGTCGCCTCGTCCTCGTGCCAGAGCTCGACCGAAACGCGCGTGCCCATCAGATCGATCGCGCGGCCATGCCATTCGGCCAGCGCCGGCCGTGCGACGGCGAGGCTCACGATCGCGATTAGCGCAAGGCCCGCAAGCATTGAGGCGGGCGAGCGGATAGAATCGCAGCCATCCGACGTCCGGCACCTGAGATTAAGGAGCGCAAGCGTGGAATTCATCGTACTCCTCGTCGTCCTGGCCCTGATCGTCTTCTGGGTGATCCAGATGTACAACAGGCTGGTCAATCTGCGCAATCGAGTGCGTAACGCATTCTCGCAAATCGACGTTCAACTGACCCGCCGCTACGACCTCATTCCGAATCTCGTCGAGGCCGTCAAGGGCTACATGGCCCACGAGCGCAACACGCTCGAAGCCGTCATCCAGGCGCGCAACTCCGCCGTCAGCGCGCAGCAGAAGGCGGCCGCCGACCCGACCGACCCCGGCGCCATCAAGGCGCTGGCCGCTGCCGAGACCACGCTCGGCGGCACGCTGGGGCGGCTTTTCGCGCTGGCCGAGTCCTATCCCGACCTCAAGGCCAACGAGAACATGCTGCAGCTCCAGGAAGAGCTCGCGTCGACCGAGAACAAGGTCGCTTTCGCGCGCCAGGCATTCAACGATTCGGTCCTGAGCTACAACAACGCCTGCGAGAATTTCCCGAGCAACATGATCGCCGGCATGTTCGGCTTCAAGCTGGCCGAGTTTCTCGAGATCAAAGAGCCGGAAAAGCGCGAGGCGCCGAAAGTCTCGTTCACCTGATCGCTCAAGACAACGCGGCCGGCCGTGAACTTTTTCGACCGCCAGGATGAGTCGCATCGCGCGACGCGCTATCTGGTGCTCCTGTTCGGGCTCGCGTTTCTGGCCGTTGCGCTCGCGACGGCCATCGTTCTGATCGCAGTGCTCGGATTGTCGGGCAGCCCCGACGCCTGGGCGGTCGTCACGGGCCGGCCCGAGATCCTCGCCGTCGTGGTGGCCGTCGTCATCGGCGTGATGAGCCTCGCGAGTCTCTTTCGCGTCGCAACGCTCGCCCGCGGCGGGGGGCACGTCGCCCGATCGCTAGGCGCAACGCAGATACAAAGCAGCGACCAGGATCCGACCCACCGCCGGCTGCTCAACGTCGTCGAGGAGATGGCGATCGCATCCGGGGTGCCGGTGCCGGAGGTCTATGTGCTCGAGCAGGAGCGCGGCATCAACGCGTTCGCGGCGGGACTGACGCCGGCCGACGCCGCCGTCGCCGTCACGCGCGGCAGTCTCGAGCAGCTGAATCGTGCCGAGCTTCAGGGCGTCATCGCGCACGAGTTCAGCCATATCCTGAACGGCGACATGCGGCTCAACCTCAGGCTGATGGGCTTCAGCTTCGGGATACTCGTGCTGACGCTCGTCGGGCGCAGCGTGCTGCGCGCCTCGGGCCGCGGCATGCGGTTCAGCGCGCGCCGCGGCAGGGGCGCCGCCGCGCCGTTTCTGATCGGGCTCGCGCTCGTTGTCGTCGGCGGCATCGGCGTCGTGCTGAGCCGGCTGATCAAGGCCGCCGTGTCGCGCCGGCGCGAGGTGCTGGCCGATGCGTCGGCCGTGCAGTTCACGCGCGAGCCGCTCGCGCTGGCCGGGGCGTTGAAAAAGATCGGCGGCTTCACGCCATTCCTCGAGACGGTCGAGACCGAAGAGGTTTCACACATGCTCTTCGGCCGGGCCGGCAGGAGCTTCACCGGCCTTTTCGCCACGCATCCGCCGCTCGACCAGCGAATCCGGGCACTCGATCCGACGTTCGAGCCCGGCGACTATGTGACACCAGGCTCACCGCCGCCGGCCAGCGTCGCCGATGCAGCCGGCGTCAGCGCGCTTAGCGGCGGCGTTGCTGCGATCTCGGTCGATTCGGCCGGGACGATCGCGCCCGAGGCCGGCAGAGCGCTGCGCGCGGCGATCCCGTCCGATGTCATCGATGCCGCTCACAGCTCGCAGTCGGTCTGGCTCCTCGTTCTCGCGCTCGGGCTCGCGCGCGGCGGCGGCTCGGCCGCCGAGAGGCGTCTCGTCGAAAGCCGGATCGGCGCAGAGCGCGCCGCGCGCTGCTTCGCGCTGCGCGAGAAGATCGAGCAGCTCAATCCCGGGCTTAGACTGCCGCTGTTCGAGCTTGCGGTGCCGGCGCTCCGAGCGCGACCGCGCGAGCAGATCGAGTTCCTGTTCGAGCTGCTCGAGAAGCTTGCCGCGGTGGATGGTGAATTGAATCTGTTCGAGTTCCTGCTGCAAAAGCTGATGCGCGCTTACTTCGATCCGCCCGAGCGCCCGAGGCGCTCGCCCCGCGAGCGCGGCACCGCGATGCGGACGCTGATCGGCGTCATCGCAGCCGAGGGAAACAGCGATCGAGCCGCGGCCGAAGCGGCATACGCTGCCGGCCTCAAGACACTCGAATCGAGCGACACGGCGGCCGCGAAGGCGCTTGCGGCGGCGAGTTCGAACGACGCACCGGCGCCGGCGGCGACCAGAACGGATTTCACGTCGCTCGACCGCGCGCTCAGCGCGCTCGCGACGGCCCCGGCCGCCGAGCGAAAACAGGCGCTTACGGCTCTGGCCGTCACGATGCGCCACGACCGGCGGACGACGGTCGCGGAAGCGGAGCTCTTCAGGGCCGTCGCCGCGACTCTCGGCTGCCCCGTCCCACCGACCGGCCTCTTGAGCTAAGATGCTCGAACGTCCTACTGTTCAATCGTCGGCACCATGACTCGCTCAGTCCGCGCCACAAGTTGCAGATTCAGCGCCCTGGCAGCGCTCGCCGCCCTCGCTCTGCCGCAAGCCTCGTTCGCGCAACCCGCGGCCGAGGTTCAGCTCGAGAAGGCCGCCGAGCTCATCAGGGCCCTCACGGATGCCGGCGACGACTCGATTCCGACGGAGCTCCTGATTCGCGCCCGCGGCATCGCCGTCATACCCAATGTCTTTCGCGGCGGATTCCTGCTCGGCGCGCGCCGCGGACGCGGCATCCTGAGCCTGCGCATGGACGACGGCAGCTGGAGTAATCCGGCCTTCGTGACGCTGACGGGCGGCAGCATCGGCTGGCAGATCGGCGCCGAGTCGACCGACATCGTGCTGATTTTCGCCAACGACAATGCGGTCAGGAACATGGCGAGCGGCAAGTTCACGCTCGGCGGCGAAGCGAGCGCGATCGCAGGTCCCTTGCGCAGGCAGGCGAGCAGCTCGATGACGTTTCGGGCCGAAGTCTACGGCTATCTCAGGAGCCGCGGCCTCTATGCCGGCGCCGCGTTTCAGGGCGCAAGGCTTCGTATCGACGAAGACCTGGGCACAGCGTTCTACGATGGAATTCCCGGTGCCACCCCGCTCGGGCCGCAGGGCGCCGCAACGCCGTCCGCCGCGAGGCCGTTTCTGCTCGCGCTCGAGCAGACCGCCGTCGGCCCGGCGCGAGCCGTCATCCCGCGCGACGGCGACTCGACCTCCGAAGCGCAAACCTTCCCCGTCCCCGACTGATTTGGGGCCGACTGATTTGGGGTCAGACCCCTTCAGGAAAGGGGTCAGACCCCTTTCCTGAAGGGGTCAGACCCCAAATCATTCGCGGGGCGGCAGCACGATCAGACTCAGGCGATCCCTCGGCGGGCCGACTTCGCCGGCGGCGGCTTCGGCGTTCTGCCGGTTGCCGGCACCCGAGCGCCACAGCGATTCGTAGGCTTCGCGCTCGGCCCTCGCCGCGGCCAGCGTCGACTCGCGAACGATCCGCTCGCGCTCGGCCATCTCGTTGCGCAGTGCCTCGAGCTTGCGCTCGGACTCGCGCTCGAGCTCCTCGCGGCGCTCGCGCTCGGCCCGCAGCGCTATCGTGGCGGCGGCCCGGCGCGCATTGGCGCATTCGATGTCTTCGGCGGTCGCGACCGGATTCTGATTGCAATGAGCGAGGGTGCCTTCCCTGGCAATCCGATCGTCCATGAAATCCGTGAAGCTTCGCGGCGGCGGCGCCTCGCAACCTGCAAGCAGCAGGCCGAATCCGGCCATCCCGAGCCAAAAACGGGCTTTAGGCGCCGGCAGGCGTAGCGCAAGGTACTGATTCATAGACCGGGAAGCCTAGCGCGCCCCGCCCGGGGCGCCGTGATGCCAGTTCACAAAACCGGCAGAAACCGCGCTAGGGGCTTACCGGGTGGACGGCGCCGGTCGCCGCGTCGAGCTCGAGACCGAGCACCCGGCGCCAGTCCCGCCCGGCCAGGGTCGCCGCATCGGCCCCGGCACCGGTCGCGCGGGTCATATCGATATCGGCCAGCGCGAGCCGGCCGCCGCCGGCGGCAAGCGCGCGGAAGCGCTGCGCGCCGATCCTGTCGAGGGCCGCCCGATTGCGAAGCGGCGCCGGCAGCAGGCTCGCGGCCGTGACGACGGCCTCGACGCGGCGCCTGTCGAGGCGGTAGAGCCAGCCGCCGCTTTGCAGCTCGACCTCGTCGGCCCCGGACGCAAGACCGATCCATCGGATCGGCGCCGGGAAGCGGTAAGCCCGCTCGATGGCCCGCGCTTCGAGCGTATCCCAGAGCACGAGATTGCCGTCGGCGCTGCCGCTCGCGAGGATGTCGGGCGTATCGGCGAACTCAAGCGCCGTGATCGCTGACCGTCCGCGAATCGTCAGCACGCCGTCGGTGCCGCCCGGCGAGGCGAGATGGATGTTGCCTGCGCTGTCGCCGATCGCGAGGACGCGGCCGCCCGGCGAGAAGGCCGCCGTCAGCGCCGTGCCGTCGACCTCGATCTCGTTGGCGAGAGCGCCCGACTCGAGCTCGAAGACGCGCGCCGATCGCGGCCCGGTGCTGACGATCCAGCGGTCGTCGGGGCTGAATGCCACGGCGCCGACCGGACCTGCGGGATGGCGCATCAGGTAACGGCTCGGGGATCCCGTCTGCGTATCCCAGATCCTGATGAGGCCGTCGCTGCCGCCGCTGGCCGCGAGGCTGCCCGTCGCGTTTAGCGCGAGGCTCGTAACGACACCGCGGTGACCGAAGTAGTCGACCGGCGGCGCCGCGCCGATATCGATCGCCGCCGGCAGGTCGCGCAGCAACTGAATCTGACCGTTCCGGTAACCGACCACGCCGAGATCGGATCCGGCGGCCATCGCGATCGCGGAAACGTCTCCGAAGTCATGCCCGGCGGGCCGCGCGGCGGGCACGCGCCAGGAGCGAATCGCATTCCCGGCCGCCGAGACGATGCGAGTCGCGTCCGGGCTCAGGGTGGCTCCAACGACCCTGCCCCCGCCATGACCGAGAACGGCGCGTGGAGAAGCGTCGCGCAATCCGATGACGGTGACGAGATCGTTGTCGTCGACAAAGGTCACGACCTCGGCGTCGGCCGATATCTCGACGCTCACGGCATCGACCGTCCTGCCGACATAGACCCCGTCGCGCGGCATCAGCGGCGTCCGCCCAGTCTCGAGCCCGTAGCTTAAGATCTCACCGAGACGATCGACGGCCAGCACCTGGTCGCCCGCCGGGATCAGCCGGACGATCTCGCGCTCGTGAAAAAGCTCGGTGACGAGCGTTCCCGTCATCGGATCGATCAGGCGTCCCCGCCGGGCATTGTCGAAAACGGCGACGTAATCGGCCCCGGCAGCGAGCATCCAGTCGAGCCAGGGCTCGGCATCGAAGCGCGCGACGATGCGGCCGGCCTCGAGATCGAAAAGGCTGACCCGCACCCGCTCGCCCGCGGACTCGGCCAGGGCGAAGAAGCGGCCGTCGCGACTGATGGCAGGCGCGCTGGCGAATCCTTCGACGGCGACGATCTCGGTCACCGGCGACGCGGCGCCGATGCGCCACAGCACGGCGCGCGCGGGGCCGGCCACGAGCAGGTGATCGGCGCCGACGAACCGGACGTAACTCGCATTGTCGGCCAGCGGCACGTCGGCGATGTGCTCCCCGGTGCCGAGATCCCATACCGACGCCGCGCCTCGCGCATCGGCGCGCGACGGCACCGCGACGGCCTTGCGGCCGTCGTCGGCCAGCATCACGGCGACCTGCTGTGTCGCAACCGGATCCGGCAACGGCATGCCCTCGACGGGATCGTCGTCCCAGAACTGGGGCGCGCCCGGAAAGCTGACTCCCCAGCTGACGAGGCGACCGGACTCACCGCTCAGTCGATCGAAAACGGTCAGCTCCCAGGGGCCGGTGATCGACTCATTGGCGAGGCGCAAGAGACCGTTGGCGGACGTGGCCGTGAACACGAACTGCTCGAGCGCGCCGTCGCGGCGCGGCAGCGGAATGTCGGCAGTCACCCCGCTCGGCGCCCTGAGGCGAACGAGCAGATCGCTCGGCCGCCGATGCTCGACGATGAGCCTGAGCTGTAGCGCGCCGGCGAGCCCCGGCTCGTCGACGAAGAGCTCGCGCGAGACGCTGATGTGCTGGAGAGCCGTCAGAGTCGATGCGATCGGACGCGCACCGACGCCGCGAGCCGGCGGCGCCGCGTCGCGATCGGTCAGAGGAATACGGTGCACCCGTTGCGCCGCGTCGAGGCCGACGATCTGATCACGCTCCCAGTCGACGGCAACGTCGACGAGCGGCTGGTCGAAGTGAATGCTCCGCTCGAGGTGCGCGTAGTCGCCGTCGATCAGATTGGCCGCGAGCGGCAGAGCTTCCTCGGAACCGGCGTCGACGGCCGCCAGCGCATAGACGAGTGCTCCGTCTCGGTCACCGCGATTGGCTCGCGCTTCCGATTGCCTGAGCCAGAATGCCGCCATCAGCTCGTCGGCCGTCGCGCCACGCCCGGGCAACTCGCGCAGAACGGCGTCGGCCGCTCTGACCTCGTCGATGGAATCGGCCTCGGCGCTGCGCCTCACCATGATGTCGGTCAAGAGCCGGTCGGCGCGTCGGCCGAAACCGGGGAAGAGGCCGAGACGCTCGTGCGCCTGCAGCGCGAGCGAATAGTCGCTGCTGACCAGCGTCAGCGTATCGATGTACGGCTGCGGCAGAATGCGCGTGTACCAGAGCAGAAGCAGCAGGGCGGCGGCCGCGGCTACGGCGCCCGCCGCCGCCGAAGGGCGCCAGGTCCACAAGCCGCCGACGGATCGCGCCCCGCGCGGTTCGAACGCTTGCTCGACGATACGGTTGCGAAATCGCAGCATGCCGTTGTCGTCGCTCGAGACGAAACCGCCAAGGTGCAGCAGCGTCTGCGCGGCCGAGACCGGGTCGTAGATGACCGCCTGACCCCTGGCCAGACGCCCGAGGATGGCGAGCCCCTGCCTCGAGCGTGCCGAGCCGTCGCCGAGCATGGCCCGCATGTGATTCAGATAGGGCTCCTCGCGTGAGATGCCCGGGGCGAGAAATAGCTCGTGTAGCACGGCGTCGACGTCGGCCAGCCCCCCGCCCTTGCGCACGACCCCGCGGGCGAGCTTTTGCGTTAGATACGGCTGACCGTGAGTCCAGGCGTGGATGCGCTCGAGCAGGCGTCTGGCAACAGGTTCCGGCTGACCGAGCCCGGGCGCAAGCCCGTAGCATTCCTCGAGCGTGAAATCGTCGAGGCTGATCGCCCGGCCGGCGACGAATGGCGAAACGGCGGGATCCGGACAAAGCTGGGCTGGCGCAGCGATGCCGAACACGACGAAATTCAGCCGCGAGTATTCGGGCTCCGACACGCGGCGCGTGTAGCAGCTTTGCAGCGCCGCGAAAAACTCGCCCGAGAACGGCATATCCACGGCCCTTTCCGCTTCGTCGAAGAAAATCGTGACCGGGCCCGTCGTGTGCCCGAGCACGATGTCCCAGAAGAATTCGACGAGCCGCTGATCGTTCAGCAGCAGGCTCCTTTCGTGCCACCAGGCCTGAAGGTCGATCTTTAGCCGCAGCTCCCGGCAGATCCGGTAAGCGATGCTGTAATGCCAGCGCGTCGAATCGACCTGCTCGGCGCGCGTGACGATCTGCGTCAGACCGATGACGGCGGCCATCTGACCCTCGGCCCGCAGACGGCGGATCGTGCGACCCATCAGGCTCGACTTCCCCGAAGCGCGCGGCGCAAGCACGTAGGCAAAGCGCTCGGCCGCGATGGTCGCGAGCAAGGCCTCGTCGGCCGCGCGGCGGACATAGCAGGGGCGGTCCGGCTGTACCGGCCCACTGACGACGTAAAAGTCCTGTGTGACTTTGGGAGGCAGCGTGGCACCCTTAACAGTGGGACCGACTGCCGGAGTCTAAATCTCGCGATCCGCTCATGGCTACCCGAATCGAGCTCAAGCGCGGCACGCTAGGCGACGTCTACTGCGAGATCGGCGGCGACTCCGCGCAAGCCGTCCGCGATCTCGGGCCCGCGCGCTGGCGCTGGCTCGCCCGGCGGCTGGCGCGGCGCGAGGCGCGGGCGCTCGTTTGCCTCGACGGTACGCCCGGCGTGCCGCGGCTGATCGCGTTCGAGCGTGACCGTCTGATCCGAAGCTTTCTGCCGGGCGAACCCCTGCACCGCGGCGTCCCGCCTTCGCGCGAGTATTTCCGGCGCGCATTCCGGCTCGTCTGCCACCTCCACCGCCTTCGCGTCGCGCACAACGATCTGGCCAAGGAAGCCAACTGGATCGCCTCGCCCGGCGGCGTTCCCGGCATCGTCGACTTCCAGCTCGCGATCTGCTTCGCGCGGCGCGGACGTCTCTTTCGGCTGCTGGCGCGCGAGGATCTCAGGCACTTGCTCAAGCACAAGCGGCATTACCTGCCCGACACGCTGACCGATCGTGAACGTCGCATCCTCGCAAGACCGATGTGGCCGGCCCGCTGGTGGCGCACCGCGGTCAAGCCCGGTTACCGCTTCGTGACCCGGCGCCTGCTCGGATGGTCGGAACGAGACGGCGCGGCCGAGCGGGAGCGCTCCGTCTAGCGGCCCACCGCGGACCGTCGTTATGATAGCTCCGATGGAGATCTGTGACGAGCACAACCTCAATCGCGAGCCGGACGCCAAGCGCCGTTTCGGCATCCGGGTCAGGCTCGCGCCGGGGGATCCGCTAAAGCGCCTGATCGGCGGCGACTTCGAGCGCGTGCGCTGGTTCGCCTCGCAAACGGAACGCGACCGCGCCCTGGCCGACATGTCTTCCGAGCATCTTTACTCGCGCCGTGGCGACCGGCCCACACTCGTCTTCGAGCGCGTCGATCGTTCCTGAGATCGCGCCGCGCACGGCGAATCGCTCATTGAATCCGATCGGAGTTTTCCTGCGGCGACGGGACGGCATGCCGGCGCGAGAATCGCCGGTAGGCCGCGACCTCTTCCGCCGCCTTCTCCTTGTCCCAGTAGCAAAGTCGGACCAGCCAGTCGGCGGCGAGCGGCGCCGACGACTTGCCGAAGTCGGATTCGAGCCCTGACATCGTTCGCCGTTGCAGCACATCGACGAGAGTTCGTGCGTGCTCGCGCTCGATCGCATGCACGAGCTCACCGACGCGGAGATCCGTGTCGGCCCCGAGCCTTTGGCCGAGCTCGTCGTTTTCACGCGCGTCCTGCATCAGCCTGAGGCTCGCGCTACCATAGGTCTGCCAGAGGCGCGCCGCCGTCGCAGTGCCGAAAGCGTCGGCGAGGCTACTCAACAGCGCATCGCGATCGTCGGCCGCGAGCGCGCCCGGTAACGGGCGATCGGCCGTCGGGCTCTGGCCCCGCGCACGCAGCCGATGCCGAAGCCGCTTCATGCAATCGCGGGCCAGCGCCCGGTGCGTGGTCAGCTTGCCGCCGACGATCGAATAGAGCCCGTCGATATCGCGGTGCCGCTCGATCAGATGCGCTCGCGTGATCGCGCCCTCGCTGACGCCCTCGGTCGGCGGTAACGGGCGGATGCCGGCCGAGGTATAACAAATGCGTCGTTCGAGATCGGCCGCGCCGGGAAACAATCGCCGGGTCTCGGTAACGAGATAGCGGTACTCCGAGTCGCTGATCGCAGCCTTCGAGGGATCGCCGTCGTAACGCTCGTCGGTCGTGCCGATCAGATAAAGCCCGTTCCAGGGAATCACGAAGAACGGCCTGCCGTCGCTTGCGGCCTCGGCATAGACCGCTTTCGGGGGCGCGCCCGTGAATGGCCTCGCGACGAGGTGGCTGCCCTTCGTGCCTCCGACCAGCGGCGCCGTCGAAAACCGCCCGAGGACGCGATCGACCCAGGGCCCCGCCGCATTGACGACGACGCTCGCAAACGCCTTGCCGGTCCCGCCATCGGTGTCCCAGACGACGCCGGCGACCCGGCCGGCTTCGACGATGAGCTCCCTGGCGGCCGTGTGCGAGGCGAGCGTAGCTCCGGCGGCCTCGGCATCGAGCGCATTCTCGAGCACGAGCCGCTCGGGATAGCGAACCTGCGCATCGAAATACGCCGCCCCGCCGAGCAGCTCCTCGGCATCGAGCCCGGGCAGTGCCTCGAGCATCGCCTCGCGGCTCAGCATGCGATGCGACGGCAGCGACTTGTCGAAGGACAGCAGGTCGTAAAGCCACATGCCGAGCCGTATCGTCAGGCGTCCGCGCCGCGACGCATGCGTCAGCGGCAAAAAAATCTCGAGCGGCTCGACGAGATGCGGCGCGAGCTTCAGCAACCGCTCCCGCTCGGCCAGCGACTCACGCACGAGCGCAAGCTCCCCATGCTCGAGATAACGCAGCCCGCCATGAATCAGCCGCGACGACACCGCACTAGTCCCCGAGCAAAAATCATCGCGCTCGAGCAGCAGCACCCTGACCCCCGACAGCGCCGCCTCCCGCGCAATCGCAGCCCCATTGATCCCACCGCCAATGACGATCAGCTCGAACCGACTCTCACCAGGAAGCATGAGGAGAGCCTAATCCAGATGCGCGGGCCCGGGGTCAGGTTACGAACGGACTTGGCCGCTGCCCCGAACGAGATACTTGTAACTCGTGAGCTCCGTGGCCCCAACCGGCCCGCGGGCATGGATACGGCCAGTGGCGATCCCGATCTCCGCCCCCATCCCGAACTCGCCCCCGTCCGCGAACTGCGTCGACGTGTTGTGCATCAGAATCGCGCTGTCGAGCTCGTTGAGAAATCTCTCCGCCGCCGCCGCATCGTCGGTGACGATCGCTTCGGTATGGCCCGAGCCGAAGCGCCGGATATGCTCGAGCGCCTCGTCGATACCATCGACGACTTTGATCGCGACGATCGCATCGAGAAACTCGTGGCCGAAATCCTCGGCCGTCGCCGGCTTCGCGCCCTTGACCGTCAGAGCGGCGCCGTCGGCCCGAACCGGCAGCCCGTCGATGCGAACCTCGCAACCGGCGCCGATCAGATCGGCCGCGATGGACTCAAGATGCGTTGCCGCGCAGGCCTGGTCGACGAGCACGGTCTCGGTCGCGCCGCAGATGCCGGTCCGCCGCATCTTGGCGTTGACGACGATGCTGCGGGCCATGTCGAGATCCGCAGCCTCGTGCACGTAGGTGTGGCAGATGCCCTCGAGGTGTCCCATGACGGGCACGCGGGCATCGCGCTGCACGCGCGCGATCAGGCCCTTGCCGCCGCGCGGCACGATGACGTCGACGAAGCCGGCCATCTCGGAGAGCAGGATGCCGACGGCGTCGCGATCCTGTGTCGGCACCATCTGAATTGCGGCCGGAGGCAGTCCCGCTGCCTTGAGCCCCCGGACGAGGCAGGCGTGAATCGCCCGGCTCGATTCCGCGCTCTCGGTACCGCCGCGCAGGATGACGGCATTGCCGCTCTTCAGACACAACGCGCCGGCGTCGGCCGTCACGTTCGGGCGACTCTCATAAATAATGCCGATGACGCCGAGCGGCACGCGGACCCGCTGAATCGAAAGGCCGTTCGGCCGCTCCCACTGGGCAATGACCTCGCCAAGCGGATCGTCGAGCAGGGCGATCGCCTCGACGCCGGCCGCCATCGCCTCGATCCTCCCGTCGTCGAGGGCGAGCCGGTCGATCATCGCCGCCGAGAGGCCGGCGGCTTTCGCTTTCGCCATATCGCCGGCATTGGCCTCGAGAATCCCGGCCTTGTCGGCACGAATCGCCGCTGCGGCCGCCGTCAGCACGGCATTGCGCGCCTCGCCCGAGGTGCGCGTCAGCGCATCGGCGGCACGCCTTGCGGCGCGCCCGAGCGCGAGCATCTCATCCTTGAGACCGGTTCTGATGGCGTTCTCGGCAGTGCTCACTCAAGTCCTTTCCGATGCCGTCAACACGAGATCGTCACGATGAATCATCTCATTGCGGCCGCGATATCCCAAGACCTCGGCGATATCGGCCGAGCGCTTGCCGGCGATGGCCGCTGCTTCGTCGCACGAATAGGCGACGAGACCGCGCGCGACCTCCCGACCTTCGCCGTTGACGACGCTGACCGAATCGCCGCGCCCGAATTCGCCCTCGACGGCGACGACGCCGGCAGGCAGAAGGCTTCTGCCCTCCGCGAGCGCGCGCGAAGCGCCGTCGTCCACGACGATGCGTCCTTTCGGCCTGAGGCTGCCCGCGATCCACTGCTTGCGCGCCGCCTGAGGGCTCGCGTCGGACAGGAACCACGTGGCGCGCGCGCCCTCGCGCAAGGTCCTGATCGGTCGCATGACGTGGCCGCTCGTGATCACCATACGGCAGCCGGCGCTGACGGCGATCCGGGCCGCCTCGAGCTTGGTGCGCATGCCGCCCGAGCCGTGGCTGGAACCTGCCCCCCCGGCCATCGCGATCAGTCGCGCGTCGACGGTCGTGACTTCGGGAATATGCTGCGCGGAATCATCCTGCTGCGGATCGCGATCGTAGAGCCCGTCGACGTCGGATAGCACGACGAGGCAATCGGCGCTGATCATCTGCGCGACACGTCCGGCGAGGCGGTCGTTGTCGCCGTAGCGAAGCTCGGCCGTCGCGACCGTGTCGTTCTCGTTGATGACGGGCACGACGCGCGCGCGCATCAGCGTCGTCAGCGTCCTGACGGCATTGAGGTAGCGCCGCCGGCTCTCGCTGTCGTCGAGCGTCAGCAATACTTGCGCGACCTTGATGCCGCGGCTCCCGAGCACATCCTTATAAGCATGGGCGAGCACGATCTGACCCGCGGCGGCCGCGGCCTGGTTGTCCTCGAGCCTCGCCTTCCTCCGGTCGAGGCCGAGCTCCCGCCGGCCGAGCGCGACGGCACCCGACGACACGATGACGACTTCCCTGCCCTGCCCGTGCAGCTCGGCGACGTCGTCGGCGAGCGCTTCGAGCCAGGCCCGGTCGAGCGTATCGGTCTTCGGATCGATGAATAGCGACGAGCCGATCTTGACGACGATGCGCCTCGCTGCATCGAAGTAATCGAGATTGGCATTTGACGTGGCCACGGGCGGGCTCGCTCGTTCGCTCGACAGGCGCGTCGTCAGCCGCGACCGAATACGGGCGCTCCGCGGGCAACGGCCATCGCGCCGCTGCGAACGACGGTCGTCAGCTCGCCACTGCCGCCGTCGAGCTCGTCGATGAACCGGTCGATCTCCTGACTGCCGCCGATGCACTCGATCGTGTAGTGGCCCTCGTTGTCGTCGAGAATGCGCGCATTGAAATTGGCGATCGTCGCCTCGAGCACGCTTCGCGAGCCGCCGTTCAAGTTCACCTTGAACAACGCGAACTCGCGTTCGATGTGATCGAAGCTCGTGAGATCCGTGATCGCGACGACGTCGACGACCTTGCCGAGCTGCTTGCAGATCTGATCGATGACCTCGTCCGAGCCCTTGGTCACGAGCGTCAAGCGCGAGACCAGCGGATCCGTCGTCGGCGCGACATTGAGGCTCTCGATATTGTAGCCGCGCGAAGAGAACAGGTTAGACACTCGCGAGAGCGCGCCCGCCTCGTTCTGCAGCAATATGGAAATAATGTGGCGCATCGACTTCGATCGCGTTCGGGCTGCTTAGCCGATCAATATTGGCGTAGTTGCAAGCCTATTGCAATGCACCGGCATTTCGTCAACACTCCCTTCACTCGCGGCCCCCTGACGACACCATGCCTGCGCCAACGACATCGAAACCCACGCGACGGAGCGTGCATCCGCTCGCCGGCCGGCGCATGTCCGGGGCCGACATGCTCGTCCAGGTGCTGGCCGACGAAGGGGTCGACACGATCTTCGGCTACTCCGGCGGCGCCATCCTGCCGACCTACGACGCCGTCTTTCGCTTCAATGCCGAGAACAGCAAGAACGGCAGGGAGCCGATGCCGCTGATCGTCCCGGCCAACGAGCAGGGCGCGGGATTCATGGCCGCCGGCTACGCGCGCGCAAGCGGGCGGCCCGGCGTCGTTCTCGTGACGTCCGGCCCCGGCGCGACCAATTGCGTCACGCCCGTGCGCGACTGCATGGCGGACTCGGTGCCGATCGTCGTGATCTGCGGCCAGGTGCCGACGGCCGCCATCGGCACCGATGCGTTTCAGGAGGCGCCCGTCAGCGCCGTCATGGGTGCCGTGGCCAAGCACACCCTGCTCGTGACCGATCCCGCGCGGCTCGAAGCGACGGTGCGCAGCGCCTTCGCGATCGCGCGCACGGGCCGGCCCGGCCCCGTCGTCATCGACGTGCCGAAGGACGTGCAGAACTGGGAAGGCGAATTCCAGGGCGAGGGCCTGCTGCCGATGCCGGGCTACGACGCGCGGCGCGCCGAGATCGAGTCGAGCGAGCTCGCCGATGCCGATTGCGCGGAGTTCTTCTCCTACCTCGCCGAGAGCGAGCGGCCGCTGATCTACGCGGGCGGCGGCGTCATCAACGGTGGCGCAAGCGCGGCGCTGCGCCGCTTCGCGACGAGCTTCGGCATTCCCGTGACCACGACGCTGATGGGTTTAGGCTCGTTCGACACGACGCATCCGCTGGCTCTGCACATGCTGGGCATGCACGGTCTTGCGAGCGCCAATTATGCGGTCGACGATTGCGATCTCTTGATCTGCCTCGGCGCGCGATTCGACGATCGCGTTGCGGGCGTGCCGCAGAAGTTCGCGCCGAACGCGCGGCGGATTCTGCATTTCGACATCGACCCGTCGGAGATACACAAGGTCAAGACGGCGAGCTGGTTTCACATCGGGATCCTGTCGAAAGCGCTCGATAGGCTCGTTGGCTACGGCCAGAAGAGCCGCTTCAAGGCCGACTACGCCAAATGGCATGCCGAGATCGCCGGGCTCAAGGCCACCTACGGGCTGAACTACGACAGGGACAGCGCGCTGATCCAGCCCTATTACGTCATCGAGACGATGAACCGCATCACCAAGGGCGAGGCGATCATCACGACGGGCGTCGGCCAGCACCAGATGTGGGCGGCGCAGTACTTCGATTTTCGCGAGCCGCGCCTGTGGCTCACCTCGGGCAGCATGGGCACGATGGGCTTCGGCCTGCCGGCCGCGATCGGCGCGCAGTTCGCCCGGCCCGACAAGCTCGTCATCGACGTCGACGGCGACGCGAGCATTCGCATGAATCTCGGCGAGCTCGAGACGGTCACAAGCTACAACCTGCCGGTCAAGATCATCGTGCTGAACAACTTCGGCGACGGCATGGTCATGCAGTGGCAGCGCCTGTTCTTCAAGGGCCGTCTCTCGGCCAGCGACAAGTCGCTGCGCAAGAAGGATTTCGTCCGGGCGGCCGAGGCCGACGGCTTCGGTTACGCGAAGCGTCTCGACAACAAGGCCGACGTGCCGCGCATGCTCGAGGAGTTCCTGAATTTCGACGGTCCCGCCTTCCTCGAGGTCATCATCGATCCCGAGGCCAACGTCTACCCCATGGTCGGACCCGGCCTCTCGTACCAGGACATCGTCACGGGGCCGCACATCCCGAACCGCTACGAGAACAAAGGCACCGACGCCGAGCCCGACGCCTCCGAGATGTTCTGAGGTCGTGCCACCTCCCTAAACGGGGTCAGACCCCTTTCAGGGTCTCTGACGGGGTCAGACCCCTTTCAGGAAATCCTTTCCTGAAAGGGGTCTGACCCCAAATCGCGTAAGGGGTCTGACCCCAAAGTGCGCAAAGTGCGACTCCGCTTACCCACCACATCGACGACAACACCGATCAGCGTATCGAGCTCCGCCATCGGGATGTTCAGCGCCGGCATCAGATAGACGACGTCGCCGAAGGGACGGATCCAGACGCCGGCTTCGGCGAACTGTGTCCGCAGCGCATCGAGATCGACCGGCCCCTCGAGCTCGACGACGCCGATCGCGCCCTTGACTCTGACGTCGGCGACGCCGGCCAAGCCCCGGCACGCGGCGAGCCCGGTCAGGAGACGGGCTTCGACGGCCGCGACCTCATCGAGACGGGGCTCGGTCGCAAAGAGCTCGAGCGAGGCGTTCGCCGCGGCGCAGGCGAGCGGATTTCCGGAGAACGTCGGTCCGTGCATCAGCGCATGGTCGGGATCGTCCGAGAGAAACGCCTCAAAGACCGGTCCCGATGCAACGGTGACGGCGAGCGGCAGGGTCCCGCCCGTCAGCGCCTTCGACAGCGTCATGATGTCGGGCGCGACGCCGGCCTCCTCGGCGGCGAAAAGCCTTCCGGTTCGGCCGAAGCCGGTCGCGATCTCGTCGAAGATCACGACGAGCTCGTTCGCCCTCGCCGTCTCGACGATACGCTTCAACGTATCCGGCGTGTGAAACCGGAATCCCCCGGCGCACTGGACGAGCGGCTCGACGATCAGTCCGGCAAGACCGGCGGCTTCGCGCTTCACGAGCCGTGCAAACACTTCGTGGGCCTCGTCGTCGCGCGGGATGTCGACGATCAGCTGCGGCTCGAGACCGCCGGCAAAGAGCGCATGCATGCCCTCGACCGGGTCGCAGACCGACATCGCGGCGAAAGTGTCGCCGTGATACGCGTGCCGGAAGCTGACGAAGCGGCTCTTCTCGGGCCGGCCCCGATTGATCCAGACCTGGCGCGCCATCTTCATCGCAACCTCGACGGCGACCGAGCCCGACTCGGAAAAAAAGCAATGATCGAGATCGCCCGGCAAGAGGCTCGCAAGCCGCTCCGCGAGCACGAGCACGGGCCGGTGAACGAAACCGCCGAGCATCACATGCGGCATGATCGCAAGCTGTTTCTCGACGGCGGCACGAATCGCCGAATGGTTGTAGCCGTGGCAGGCCGTCCACCAGGACGCGACGCCGTCGATCAGGCAGCGCCCGTCGTCGAGCCAGATCCGCGAGCCTTCGGTGCGCGCAACGACGAGCGGCTCCGGCGCCGTCGCCATCTGCGTATACGGCCGCCAGACGGCGTCGAAGGGCAACGATCGCATCTTCGCACTCATCGGAGACGGTGAGTCTACGCCAATCCTCTTGCCGTATACTCGCCGCATGTCGACGCTCACCTGCTTCAAGGCCTACGACGTCCGCGGTCGCGTGCCCGAAGATCTCGACGAGGAAATCGCGTACCGGATCGGCCGCGCCTATGCCACCTTCGTCCGGCCAGAAACGGTCGCCGTCGGCCGCGACATCAGGCTGACGAGCGACGCGCTGGCGGCCGAGCTGATCCGCAGCCTGACCGATTCCGGCGTCGACGTCATCGACATCGGCATCGGCGGCACCGAAATGGTCTACTTCGCGACCTTCCACTGGGCTTTGAGCGGCGGAATCATGGTGACGGCGAGCCACAATCCGCCGAACTACAACGGCATGAAGATGGTGCGCAAGGAATCTCGCCCGATCAGCGAGGCCACGGGCCTGAAGGACATCCGGGCGATCGCGGAGTCGGGCGATTTTGCGAAGGCCGAAAGGCGGGGCACGGTCGAGAAGCGCGACGTCATGGACGACTACATCGCGCATCTTTTGTCTTACATCGAGCCCAGAAGGCTGAAGCCGCTCAAGGTCGTCGTCAATGCCGGCAACGGCTGCGCCGGGCCCGTCATCGACCGGCTCGAGCCTCACCTGCCGCTGCGATTCGACAAGCTGCAGCACGAGCCCGACGGCAATTTTCCGAACGGCGTGCCGAATCCGATGATCGAGGAGAAACGCCAGGTCACGATCGACGCCATCAAACGCTCGGGCGCCGACCTAGGCGTAGCCTGGGACGGCGACTTCGACCGCTGCTTCTTTTTCGATGAGCTCGGCCAATTCGTCGAGGGTTACTACATCGTCGGCCTATTGGCCCAGGCCTTCCTCGACAAGCATCCGGGCAGCGCGATCGTGCATGATCCGCGACTGACCTGGAACACGCTCGACGTCGTCAAGGCGGCCGGCGGCAGGTGCGTAGAGAGCAAGTCCGGTCATGCCTTCATCAAGCAGACGATGCGCGAGGCCGATGCGATCTACGGGGGCGAGATGAGCGCGCACCATTACTTTCGCGGATTCTCCTATGCCGACAGCGGCATGATTCCCTGGCTCCTGCTCGCCGAGCTGATGTCGACACGCGACGCGTCGCTGTCTAGCCTCGTGCGCGACCGCGTCCGGAAGTATCCCGCGAGCGGCGAGATCAACCGCAAGGTCGGCGACGCGATTGCCGTGCAAGCCGCGATCGAGACCGCTTACCGCAACGATGCGCTGAGAACCGTCCGCGTCGACGGTCTCGGCATGGAGTTCGCGGACTGGCGCTTCAACCTTCGCGGGTCGAATACGGAGCCGCTGCTCAGGCTGAACGTCGAGAGCCGCGGCGATGTCGCTCTGATGCAGCGGAAGACGCAAGAGCTCCTCGCCAGGATCGGCGGCGAGCCAGGTTGAGCAGCCGTTCGCTCGAAGACTACGCGGCGAGCAAACTGCGCTCGCTCGAGCGGCGGAGCCTGAAGCGCGAGATCGCCACGATCGATCGCGCGAGCGAGGCCCGCGTGCAGACCGCGGGCGGGACGCTCGTCTCGTTCTCGTGCAATGACTATCTCGGTCTTGCGAGCGACCCGGCAACCGCGGCGGCCAGCATCGAGGCCACCGAAAGGCTCGGAACCGGCGCCGGCGCGTCGCGGCTGATCACGGGCTCGCACTCGCCGTACACGGAGCTCGAGCGCAGTCTCGCCGACCTCAAGGAAACCGAGGATGCCGTCGTCTTCGGCAGTGGCTATCTGGCCAACATCGGCATCGTTCCACTCTTCGCCGGACGGCCCGATCTCGTGCTGATCGACGAGCTCGCTCACTCCTGCATGATCGCGGGCGCCGATCTGAGCGGCGCTAAGGTCGTCACGTTCGCGCATAACGACGCCGATGCCGCGCGGCGCGAGCTCGAAAAGCGGCGCTCGCGGCATCGGCATTGCCTCATTCTGACCGAAGGCGTCTTCAGCATGGAAGGAGATCTCGCGCCCCTGCCCGTGCTCGCCGAGCTGGCCGATCGGCACGACGCCTGGCTGATGACGGACGACGCGCACGGTCTCGGCGTCGTCGGCAGCGGGCGCGGCTCGACCTACGCCCACGGCGACAGGGTCGACGTGCCGTTGCAGATGGGCACGCTGTCGAAAGCCGCGGGCAGCTACGGCGGTTATCTCTGCGCGAGCCACGGCATCTGCGAGCTGGTTCGAAACCGTGCGCGGAGCTTCGTCTTCTCGACCGGACTGCCGCCCGGCGCCGTCGCCGCGGCGACCCGGGCGCTTGCCATCATCCGCGAGGATCCCGCGCGTGTCGCAAGACCGCTGGCACTGGCGCGGCGTTGCACGGCCGCGCTCGGCTGGCCGGACGCCGTCTCGGCGATCGTGCCGCTCGTGCTCGGGCCGAGCGATGCGGCGCTCGCCGCGAGCGCGGCGCTCGGCCGGGCGGGGTTTCTCGTCACCGCGATCCGCCCGCCGACCGTGCCGGTCGGCACGGCGCGGCTTCGGTTCACGTTCAGCGCCGCGCACACGGACGACGACGTCGATGCGCTGATCGGGGCCGTGCGCGAGCTCGGACTTCTGCCCGTCGCCGCTCGGCGCGAGCGGGTGGCCGGCGCCCGCCGATGACACCTGGCGATGCGCCCGCGCGCGATCCTGGTATGGGCTGCGCATGACGGCGCTGTTCGTCACGAGCTCTGGCACCGGCATCGGCAAGACGCTCGTCTGCTGCCGTTTGCTCGAATCACTCAGCGACCGGCGATCGCTCGAGGCGGCCCGGCGTCCCGGCGCGACTGCCGTGCGCTGCATCAAGCCCATCATCACCGGGTTCAATCCCGCAGCGCCCGCACAGAGTGATACGGGCCGGCTGCTCGACGCCCAGCGGCTCGCGATCGATCCGGACAACATCGAGGCGACGAGCCCGTGGCGGTTCCGCGCCGCGCTCTCTGCCGATATGGCCGCGGCCCGCGAGGACCGCACCGTGCCGTTCGACGATCTCGTCACGTTCTCGCGGCCGCGCGCCGGCGTCGACCTGACGCTGATCGAAGGCATCGGCGGCGTCATGGCACCGATCGACTCGAGCCATACCGTGCTCGACTGGATCGCGGCCCTCGACGCGAGCGTGCTGCTCGTCGTCGGCAGCTATCTCGGAACCCTGAGCCACACACTGACGGCCGCGGCGGTGCTGGCGCAGCGCAAGCGCGGCCCGCTTGCCGTCGTCGTTTCGGAATCGCAGGAAGCGCCCGCCCCGATCGCGCAAACGGCGGCGAGCCTCGAAAGCCATTGCGCTGGCGTGCCGATCCTGACCCTGCCGCGCGATGACGAGGCCGGTGTCGCCGCGGCGATCGCCTCGATCAAGCGACTGCTAGCCCTGCCGCACCTGAAAGGGGTCCAGGGGTCGGGGCCAGGGGTCTGACCCCTGAAAGGGGTCTGACCCCGATGTGACCGCAGGAGTCTGACCCCTGAAAGGGGTCTGACCCCAATGTGACCCCAATGTGACCCTGACCCCGATGTGACCCCGAAAAAATGGCCGCCGGCTGTCGGTACAAAAGAGGGGGATGGGATGACAGCCGGCGGCACTCAAGCCGCGCCACTCACTGACTGGCGACGCGATTCTCACGGGGTGGCGGGTAGACGATGCTGACGGTGACACGGCGCTCGAGCGCCATGGCGTCGAGATCGCCGTCGGTCGCCTTCGAGTCGCGCTCGCCGACGGCGCGCGTCGTGATCGTCTCGCCCGGCAGACCCGAACGAACGAGCGCCTCGCGCACGGCGGCCGCGCGCTTTGCCGAGAGCTCTTCGTTGAAGCCCTCGTCGCCGCGCGGGTCGGCGTGCCCTTCGAGCACGATCGCGAAGTCGTCGAAACCTTTGAGGATTTCGCCGAGCCGTTCGACGCGCTCGGCGACGGGCTGATCGAGCGTCGATTCGCCGGTGTGAAAATAGATCTCGACATCGAAGGCGTCGCTCAGCGCGCCGCGATAGGCGTCTTCCTGCTCGCGTACGACGAGGCGAAGCGCTTCGATCTCGTCCTCACCCTCGGCGACGACCGCCTCGAGCGAGCTCGCGAGCGTCTCGGCACGTTCGTATCTGGCCTGGTACTCGTTCTTGCTATCCCTTTCGTTGTCGAACTTGTCGCCGAGCCATGCGCCGCCCGCGGCGCCGATCAGGAATCCGATCGGACCGCCGGCGATGGCGCCGATGACGCCGCCGACGCCAAGGCCAATCGTTTCCTCGTCGCGATCCTTCTGCTTCTTCGGCGCCGCCGCGGCCGTCGAGCAACCGACGAGCGCCGCGGCGGCAACGAGCGAGATGAACTTCGTCTTCATGAAACTGCTCCTTTCCTGCGGTCTGATCCGCGACAAGGATTGGAGCAGCAAAGGCGGGCAGCCGAGCGCCGGACCCGGCCCGAACGCTGATCAATAATGACGAAAGATGACGGTCAGTCGGCGCGGCGCGACGGCAGGGCGACGAAGGTACCGCCGTTGCGCTGGCAGAGGATGCGCATCAGGACGGCATAATCGGCCGCCGTCTCGTGCACGCCGAAGACGTCCCAGTAAACCGGAAACGCGACGGCATGGATGCGCACCATGCGCTCGCCTCGTGCGTTGCGGTTTCTCGCGTCGACCTCGCGGACGACGGAATCGACCGTGCCGGACCCCTGCGCGAAATCATCGCTGTAGACGTAGAGCGAGACCTGCTTGTCGGGATCGAAATAGCGGCTGATCGCCTCGATGATGCCGCGCCGCGGGTTCGACTGGGAAAACGCATCCCAGGTCCGAAGCTCCTCGAGTATCCTCGCGCGCTGCGCCGGCGTGTCCTCCATCCATTCGTTGCGCGAGGCGAGGAACATATGCTCGCCCTGGTCGTTCAGCACCTGTATGCCCCGGACGGTCGGATAGACGTCGAGCGTCTCGGTCAGGAGCTCGAGCACGCGGTCCCATTCGTAGCGCCGCATGCTGGGCGAGGTGTCGATCAGGAAAATGATGTACTCGCTGTCGACGGGAATACCACCGACGACGGAGTCGCGCGGCCGCGGCCGGTTCTGATCGACGAGGCGCTCCATTTCCTCGGTCAGCGACTGCTTGGCGGCGGCGAGCTGCGATTCGATCTCGGCCGACACCTCGGCTTCGCTCTGCTCGGTCAGATAGGCCGCGCGGATGCGAGCGAGCTCGCGCTCGAGCGATTCGATTTGCGCTGCGCTGAGCGCAACCTGCTCCTCGGTCACGCGCTGCTGGCGCCTTATCTCTTCCGTTTCGCCGAGGATCTGGTTCAGCTCCTGCTCGTAATTCTGGATCAGGCCGGCGAGCTGGACGTCGCTCTCCTCGAGCCGGATCGGCTCGAAGATCTTCGTAATGACGAGCAGCAGAATGATCGCGCCGAAACCGCAGGTGACGGCGTCGAGAAACGACAGGCTCAGTGTCGAGGTTTCACGGCGTCCCTTTCTCTTCTTCATGGCCAATCCTCCGATGGGGCCATCAGCGAGCCCCCCGTTTCGAGAGCCAGCGTCCAGTAAGCGGGCGCCGAGTACGGGTCGCCCTCGAGCGCATAAAGCAGCACGTTGATCGGCACGCTGCCGGGGACCTCGCGCATGGCGCGCTGAAAGTGCTCGAGCCGCTCGCGGCCCGTGACGCCGGGGTTGGTCGGATAGACCGAGCTCATCGTCGGCAGCCCGTCGACGAGCAGATAAACATTTGCGGGCCGCGGGTTCAGGCTGTTCAGCGCATCGAAGGCCGCGTGCAGGCTCGTCGCCCCGTTCGGCACGGTCTCCCTCAGCGCCGCGACGGCCTGGTCGAGCTCGGTGCTGTCGGTGGCCGTCAGCCACTGCCCCTCGGTGCCTTCGATCAGCGGCCAGGCGGTGCTGTTGAAGGCATAGATCTGGAACTCGGCCCCGGGCGGAATCTGGGCCGTCAGCCAGTCGACCGTATCGACGACCTGGCCCCACTTTGGCGCCCGGCGCTTGGCCGCATCGGTCATGTTGCGCCGCCGGAGCACGCCGACGACGGTCGAGTCGAGCATGCTCGCCGAGACGTCGACGAGAATCAGGATGCGCTCGCCGCCCATCCGCAGGCCCGTCAGGTACTGGCGGTAGCCTTCGCCGCGTATCTCGCGCAGGAAGGTGCCGGGATCCCGAGGCTCGTCCTCCTCGGCCTCGAGCTGCTCGGCCTCGGCCTGTAGCGCGGCGAGATCGGCGCGCAGCTGCTCGATTTCGTCCTGATTCGTATCGGCGTCCTCGAGCAGCTCCTCGATCTCGAGCTCGGTCCGCCGGATCTCGGCGACGATCTGGCCGCGCTCGGCGTCGGTGTTCGCCATGGCCTCCATTCGCGCCCTGAGATCCTCCCGGAGCCTCAGCAGATTTCGGCGGCCGATATCGACCTGAAGCTCGAGCCGCCGCGCTTCGGCCGAACGGTCCTCGAGCGAGTTTTCCTGCCTGAGATCGATGTTGGCCGCGATGATCATGAAGAACAGGATGACGGCGCCGAATCCGCAGGTCATCGCGTCGAGGAAGGCCATCGAGATCACGTTGATCGGGCGTCTACGTGCCATCGCCCCCCTCCACGCGCACGACGATGAGCTCGGCCCCGGGCGAGCCGACGCGTATGACGTCGGCGGCCTTGAGGACCTCGTCGCCCTGGATCCGCCGCTCGTTGATGAAGGTTCCGTAGCTCGAGAGGTCCCTGAGCCTGAGCTCGCCGTCGACGACGGAGATCTCGCAGTGCGCCCGCGACACGCCCTGCGTCTGAGCCTCCACCACGATCGCGCGGCGACGGTCGAGCTTCGAGCGGCCGACGACGACACCCTCGCCGTTCACCGGATACGCGATGCCCCGATAAACAACGTGCGTCGGCCGAACGTAGCCGTCGTCGATCGCCGTCGCCGCATGCGCGGCGGCAGGGAGCACGGGCTCGTGCTCGGGCTCGCGCCGCCAGGGCAGGTGCCGGAACAAGGTGACGGACTCCTTCTCGAGCCCGAGCGCGTCGGCTGACTCGAGCGCGGCTATCGGGGCGTGTCCCGGCTCGTACTCGATGATCGTCGCGGCGTCGAGGCGCTTGAGCTCGGCGGCGAGCCCCGGCAGCATCGCGAGCCGGTGGGAGAGCTGCACGACCAGCGCCGGCGGGCCGCGGCGATTCTGCGCGACGAGCTGCCGGAGCGCGCGGTAGAAACCCTGCGCGGCGCCGAGCACCTGGGATGCCTCGATCTCGATCTCGAACGATTCGTCGCCGCGCGAGAGCGCGAACGTCGCGGTGCCGCTGCGGTCGAGCTCCGCGAGCACGTCGGCAAGGCCGTCGTAGACGCGCTGCTCGGTCGCTGCCTTGTGAAACGGGTCGAAGCGCGTCGCCAGAACGAAGAGCTCGCCCATGCGGCGCGCGAACGAATCCATCAGAGCGGCAAGACCCATGCTCTCGAGCCTGACCGGCGTCTCGGCCGTGACGCGGTCGCCCTGCGCGAGCGGCGTCACGAACACGCTGTGCAGGTCGGCATCGATGTAAACGAGCTGGCTGTCGGGCCAGGGCCGCAAGCTCGCCGCGGCGGCCGCGTCGACGATGGCGCCGGCCGGCATCCCGCATTCCTCGGCGAGACCGAGCAGAATGCCGAGTGCTTCGCCCTCGAGCGTGCCCGGCACGACGAAGACGACGTGATCGACATCGCCGCCGACCCTGCGCCAGATGCTCTGAAGTTGCGCGAAGGCGAGCTCGGCCGTCGATCGTTTCCCCGGAACGGCCGCCGAGCCCGGCTCGATGCTGAGCCTCGCCCAGTGAGTATGGCTCGTGTCGCGGGGCTTCAGCCTTGCCGTCGCATAGGCCTCGGCGCCCGTCAGGATCTCGCGGCCGTCGACGACGGCGTACCCGGGCTCTACCAACACGACGCCCGTCTCGTCGGCGACGACGAGCCCGGCATCGTTGATTTCTATCGCGAGCGTGCGTCCCATCGATTGCCCTGCTTTCTCAGAATCAGTCCCTCGTTTGCATGTGTCGAATCAGATTGTGGTCGACGTAGGTCTGCGTGTCGAAGACGAGGCGCTCCTGCAAGAGCTGTAGCTGGTGCACGAGAAACATGACGACGATCGAGATCATCAGCGCGACGAAGGTCGAATTGAACGCGATGCCGAGGTTCTCGGTCACGCCCGCGATATCGCCCTCGACGGCCCGATGCGCCTCGCCGAGCGCCGCTCCGATGCCGCGTACCGTGCCGATGAAGCCGATCGACGGAATCGCCCACGCGATATAGCGAATCATCGACAGTTCCGATTCGAGACGCTCGCTTTCCGAATCACAAGCCGAGTTGGCGACCGAGGAAACGTCCTGCACGCTCTTGGTCGACCCGAAGCGCTCGAGCGCCGCGAGCAGCACGCGCGGCAACAGGGTGTTGCGAGTACGCTCGGGCAGCGACTGAAGCGCGCGACTGTACTCGCGCGTATCCTCGGGCAGGATCTTCACTCCTTCGCGCACGTGCAAAAAATTCTGCTGCAGCAGTGAGCGCTCATTGAGTGCGACATAGGCCTTGTAAGCCATGATTGCGAACGCCCAGAGCATCAGAATGAAACAGGCTTCCTGCTCGTAATCGCGTATCAGCACCCAGATCGTGCGCTCGGGCGTATAGCCGAATTCCTCCTGCACCCTGAGCGCCTGCTCGGCGATGATCTCGGTGGCGCGAGGCCGGATCACCGTGACGTAGACCGCATGCACGGCGATCGCCGCGACGATCAGCGCGAATACCTGATAGAGGAACTCGTTGAAAAACCGCTTTCTCATCGATCCGAAGCTCCGCCGTCAAATATCGACGGGAAAGGTCACTTGCTGGTCGGCCGGAATCTCCTCGGAGAAGATGAACTCCCGCTCCTCGACCTCCCCGGCCTCCTCGGCTTCGGCTTCGCGCTCGTCCTCGGCCTCGCCGGCAGCGTCTGCCGCTTCATCGGCCGGCGGCCGGGCCTCGCCGGCCGGAGGCTCGGGCGCCTCGTCCTGGGCCGTCGCCGGCAGCGCGAGCGCGGCCGAGGCGAGCCAGACCAGCAGGAAATATCGTGTCTTCATTGAAGCTCCTCGCTATTCGAGATTGCGTGCGATCCGGAAGCCGAGATCCGGCCGCTGAACCGTTTCGTAGTCCCGGTAGGCGACTCTGAGCCGGCGCTCGGTTGCGCTGCGCCAGCTCGGCCCGCGCACGACGCGCGACCGCCCGGTCACCGGACCGAATGGATCGGTCTGCACTTCCTCGCTCGCCGCCGGCACCGGATCGTAGAAATCCTGCACCCATTCGGAGACGTTGCCTCCGATATCGTAAAGGCCGACGGCATTCGGGGCGAAGCTGCCGACCGGCGCGCTGACCGGGTAGCCGTCCCGGTAGATGAAATTGACACTCGGCAGAATGTCGTCGGCCGAGAGATCGGCCACGTTCTCGGTACGATCGGCCGGCGGCCACTCCTCGCCCCAGGTAAAGCGCGGCGACGCGGTCTCACCGAGGCCCGCGCCCCTGAGCGCCCAGGCGAATTCGGCCTCGGTCGGCAAGCGATAGCCGTTCTTGAACGGGCGATCGGGCACGAGCTGGCCGCCTTCCTCGATGTAGACAGGTTGCAGACCGTCCTCGATGCTGAGCCGGTTGAGGCAGGCGAAAATCTGCTGGGTCGCGACGTTGGCGACCGGCTGGTTGTCGTCGTCGAGCGAGTGACCCTCGAAGCTACCCGAGTTGTGATTCGGCTCGCAGTGACGAAACTCGGCGTTCGTCATTTCCTTCTCGGCCAGATAGAAGGCACGCGAGAGCTCGACATTGCGCAGGACCTCGTCGACGCCCCGAGCCGGATCCGCCCGCGACGAGCCCATCGTAAAGCGCCCGGCCGGAATGAGTCTCAGGTTCTGTCCGAGAGAGGTCGTCACGACTCTGCGGTAGCCGTCGCCGGTCACCGCATCGAGCATCTCGAGATCGAACGACAGCGTCTGCGGATAGCCCGGCCGCGGCGTGATCGACTCGCGGGCCTCGGCGTAACCGTCGAGCCGGACGAGGATATTATGCTCGATCGCCATCAGCTCGAGCTCGGCCGGCGTTTCCCCTGCCTCGCGTTCGCCGACAAGGACAGCCGCGCCGGCCGGCTCGCTGATCACGCGAACCACGCCGAGCAGAGGCTTAAGATCGATCGCGTGCCGCTCGCGGCCGCCGGGGGCGATGACGAGCTCCCGAGTGACCGGCTCGTAGCCGGGCCGGCGGACCGAAAGCTGATGCCGGACGTTGGGCGGCAGACGAAAATCGACCGGCGTCTGCCCGCGGTACTGACCGTTGACACTGACGTTGGCATCAGGTGGCGTCGTCACGATCTCCACGCGGCCATCCGCGAGCGTCAGCACGAAAGGATCGAGCGCAAGCGGCTGATCGGCGAATACGCGGATCTCGCGGCTCGCGCTGTTGTAACCGGCGAGCGCGACCTCGATCTCGCGCTCGCCCGCCGTCAGCTCCAGCGTGGCCGGCGTCACCTGAAGCGCGCGGCCGTCGATGCGAATCTCGGCACCGGGCGGCTCGGAGGTCACCGTCACCGGCGCCCAGCTCGGCGTCAGTGCCACAGCCAGCGTTTGCTCTTTGTGACCGCCCTCGATGTCGAGCGTGGCAACCTCGCTCAGGTAGCGCTCGGCCACGAACTGAACCTGATGCGTGCCGGGCCTGACCTCGAAGTCGACGAGCGGCGTCGTGCCGATGACCTCGCCGTCGAGCGAGACCTCGGCCGCCGCTTCGGGTTCCGTTCGAAACGTGACGAGCCCCGGCAACCGGACGAACTCGAACTCGACGGTCTGATCGGACAGCACGCCGACGTCGATGACCTCGTCGATCGGATAGTAGCCCTGAAGATCGGCCGTGACGCGATGCGAGCCTTCGCGCAACAGGTACCGGTCGCCGAGCCGAAACTTGAACAGCGTGTCGGGCAGCGAGAATGCGTCGGCAGCGGGCATGATCTCGAAGCGCACGGACTTCGCGGTGAAGGCGAACCACCCGAGCAGCGCGAGGATGCCGAAAGCCGAATAGACGGCAATGCCGGCGGGGCTGACACGCCGCTTGCCGTCGCCGGCTTGCGCGAGCGCGGGCTTGTACGCGATCGGGTCGACGGTCAGCTCGCCCGTCTTGTCGCGCGCGAGCGCGTCGAAATCCGGCGGCGCCGTATCGCCGGCCGTGACCTGTGCCTCGATCGCAAGCTTCAGACGCCCGTCGCGGAGCTCGCAGCCGAGGCGGGCCGTATCGAGCGCAATGACGTTGCCGTCATTGAGCCGTCTCGACCCGCGCACGAGCTCGCCATCGACGCGAACGTTCGTCGAATTGCGCAGCGGGTGAACGAAAAACACGCCGTCGAGCAACCCGATCTGGATCGAGCCCCTGACGTCGGCCAGCACGATATCGTCGCCGGCGTCCGCGCCGATCGAGACCGGAAAGGCCGTCGCGTCGAAATGGCGCGTGTAGCCTGACTCTTCGGTTTGCAGCACCCAGTCGCTCACGGCAGCCCCTGGATCGCCTCGACACAGACCACCGTCACCGGGCGGTTCTCGCGGCCGGGCAGGACGGTGAAGGTCTCCCGAACGTCGCGATAGCCGCGCCTCGCGCCGACGGCCGTGTACTCGCCCGGCTTGAGCTCAAGCTCGCGCGTCGCGAAGGTGCCGAGATTGCCGACGCGATAGAGCGTCACCTCGGTGGCGCTGTCGGAGACGAGCGTGACGTTGACGGGCGTGGAGGCGACCTCGATCAGGCCGGCGAGTCGCTCCGTCAGCGCGGTATGCATCGGACCGGGATCCTCGATCGCCAGCGCCTCTTCGAGCACAAGGTTGGCGTCGGCGCGTCCCTCGTCGTTCAGCAGCCGGCCCGGCGTCTCGATCAGCGCCTCGACCTTCGCTTCGAGGTCCGCGCGCCGCTGGGCGCGCTCGATCCCTTCGATCGCGAACTCGAGCGTCGGATCCGTCGCGAGCGCCTCGCGATAGCGCGCGATCGCCTCGTCCCACAATTCGCGCCTCTCGAACGCCATCGCGCGCACTTCCGCCATCATGATCGAGTTCATCAGGCTGCCCTGCTCGGCCTGGGCC
>DATKCK010000014.1:0-19110 GCA_035513215.1 Gammaproteobacteria bacterium
AGCCTGACGACCGGAACCTCGAACTGTTCCCATTGGGCGGACGGACCGATATGGAAGCTCGCGGCGCCGGCGCCGGCCTTCGGCCTGCGCATCAGAAGCTCGCCCCGTTCCGACGACAAACCGACGTTCTCGACACGGAGATTCGAAAGCCCGAGGCCTGCCCTGACGATCTCGAGATGCGCCTTGAGCTCGGGCTGCGGCTCGAACGCGATGACGCTGCCCGAAGGGCCCGCCGCCCGTGACATGTAGATCGAAAAGATTCCCCGGTTCGCGCCGACGTCGAGCAGCGTCCCGCCTTTGAGATCGGCATTGCGGACGAAGCTGATCGACGGCGCCTCGGACTTGAAGCGATACCGCCAGCAGCGATATCGCATGCGCCACTTGTTCGACTGGCTCAGCATCGCCGGTTCGGAGCTCTCGCGGCTCAACCAGCTAATCAACGAACACGGCGGGGAGCGTTTCGCGCAGAATTTGCGCGACGGCGGCGCGGTCTTCCCGCGTCAGCGACGTGAACGCGTCTTCGCCGGGGACCGCCGTCAGGATCTCGCGGATGCGGGCGTAGACGGCGCGCCTGGCGCCATCGGGCAACGCCGCGAACGCGTCGGAATAGATCAGATAGCTCATCGGATAGCGAAACAGCCGCGTATCGAGATCGAGCTCGCGCAGCGATCGGCCCGACAAATCGAACGGCCCGCGCGCCTGGAAGCTTTCGGAGAATCCAGAGCCGCCCTGGATCGGGGCCGGGAGCTCGATCGCGTCGACCGTCAGCATGGCGCGGACCAGACCCTCGATGTGGCGATCGACAGACCCCGCAGACTCGCCCGGAGGACGGCCGGCGGACTCGAACCGCAGCCGGCTGATCAGGTTCTGCACCTCGATCTGATGCTCGAGCACCATCAGCGCGACGATGTCGCTCGTCGGCCGCAGATAGCTCGAGGTATCGAAGAGCCCACCGAGCTCATCGACGTTGCCGACTCTGAGCGCCTCGAGATCCTGCAAATCCTCGGCGCGCTCGACGACGATATTGCCGAGGTGCCGGGCATCGCCGTGGCGGCCCGTGACATACCACCCGCCCCAACGGCTTCTGAGCGGCGTCGCCTGGCTCGTCAGGATCCAGGCCTCGTGCGAGACGAGCTCGCCCTCCGTGCCGGTATATCCCGAGCCGAGCAGGAAACGCGGCACGCCGCCGCCGGAAAGACTGTAAGTGTCGTGGCATCGTAGACAGGCGCCAAGCTCGCGCTCCATCGCGGGCTCGGTCCGACGATCCTGTAACAGCGTGTAGAACACCGGACCGAGGTCCGGATCGTAGCCTGCGATCTCGATCGTGCGCGCGCCGGGGATCCAGGCCAGGTAGCTGTCGTCGTTGAAATAGATCGCGCGCGGCGTCTCGGGGCTGATGTTGCGGGTCTGCAGGCTGGTTCGCGAGAACACGAGCACCTGCGACGACGGATCGATCGCGAGCGCCTCGAGCACGGCGTCGAGATAGCCGCGGCCGTCGTCGTAGGCAAGCTCGGCCGCGCCGCTTTCGACCGCCTCGGCCAGCCGGCCGAGGCGGCCCTGGGGCGCCGACCGTGCATAGCGGATCTCGGGATACTCGTTGTCATAGGGCAGGGTCGCTTCCGCGTTCCTATCGTCCGGCTCGCAGGCGGCGAGCGCGCAGGCCGCGGCGAGCAGCCCGATGACGCCCGATCGACACGAAAGGCGAACGCAGGAAAGCGCGCAGGAAAACGGGTCTGACACCGTTTTTCCTGACTCCGTTTTTCCTCGACAAAGGGGGTCTGACACCATTTTCCCTAGAATAGCGCAATGACGGTCGATCATCCGCGCAAGGTCCGCAGCTTCGTGCGGCGCCCGGGCCGCATCACCACCGGGCAGCAACGCGCGCTCGCCGAGCTGATGCCGCGCTGGGGCATTCCCTTCGGCGACACTCGGATCGATCTCGACGAGGTCTACGGGCGCTTCGCGCCGCGCGTGCTCGATGTCGGCTTCGGCGACGGCGAGGCGCTCGTGACTGCGGCTGCAAGGCACACCGGAATCGACTATCTGGGAGTGGAGGTGCACGACCCCGGAATCGGTCACCTTCTCGCGCTGATCCAGCGCGCGGCGCTGACGAACGTTCGAATCATCGCCGCCGACGCGGTCGAGGTCATCGAGCGGATGCTTCCCGATCGCAACTTCGATGCGGTGAATCTCTTTTTCCCCGATCCCTGGCCGAAGAAGCGCCATCACAAGCGCCGCATCATCCAGCCCGGCTTCGTCAACGAAGTCGCGCGAATCCTGAAGCCGTCCGGGCTCTTTCACATCGCGACGGACTGGGCAAACTACGCCGGACAGATCGTCGACGTGATCGGCGCGTCGCCGCGATTCGGCGCGGCGAGCGAGCGATCGGTCGTCGAAGAGGCTCTTGCCTTTCGGGCCCCGACCAAGTTCGAGCGCCGCGGGCGCCGGCTCGGCCACGAGGTGGTGGACTTCTACTACCGCCGTCTGGCTTGAGTCGAGGCTCGCATCGACAAGGCGCGGAGGTCCATTTGCCGGATCACGGACCCCCGCCTTTCGTATCGACCGGCGTCGTCGCCGCCGTGCCCATCGACTTATCAATCAGGCCACTCTTCATCAGCAGCCAGAAGAACACGATGCCGGGCATCGCCGCGAGCGTCGTCAGCAGATAGAAGTTGACGTAACCCATCAGATCGATCAGCGAGCCGGCCGTCGTTCCCGTTAACACGCGCCCGACGATGCTCGCGGCCGCCGAGATCAGCGCATAGTGAGCGGCTGTGTATCGCAGATCGCAAAGCGCCGAGAAGTAGGCAACGACGACAACACCGCCGTAGCCGCTTGCGACATTCTCGAAACCGATGGCGGCAGCCAGCCCGAGGTTCGAATGACCCACCGCGGCGAGACCGGCAAAGCTCAGGTTCGAGATCGCCATGAGCCAGAGACTCAGCAGCACCGACCGCATCATGCCGAGTCGCGTATAGAGTATTCCGCCGATGAAGATGCCTACAAGATAGGCGATGAATCCGAATAGAACGTCGTAGTTGGCTATTTCGGCGTTGCTGAAGCCGAGGTCATCGAACAGCAGGCGAAACGTCAGATTGGCGAGCGTGTCGCCAACCTTGTGCACGAGTATGAAAAGCAGCACGAGCCACGCGCCCGAGCGCTGCAGGAATTCCCGAAACGGCCCGACGATGGCCTCGACCGTCGCCGCGAGGCTTCTGCGCTCGATGGGATCCCGGTGACGCGCGGGTTCGCCGAGAATCAACCCGACGAGCACGGCCGGCAGCGCGAAGGCCGCGCAAATCATGTAGGCGCTGTCCCAGCCTAGCGGCACGGCCAGATAGAGCGCGACCGCTCCCGCGGCGGCCGAGCCGATCCGCCAGCCGTACTGACTCATGCCCGAGCCTACGCCGAGCTGGCGCGGCTCGAGCGACTCGATGCGATAGGCGTCGATGACGATATCGAAGCTCGCCCCGGCAACTGCGACGAGCACGGCCGCAACGGCCGTCGCACCGAGATTAGCCGCCGGATCGACGAGCGCGAGATTGAACACCGCGGCCACGACAAGTGCGCCGGTGAAGACGAGCCAGGAGACGCGCTGGCCGAGTCGCCCGATGACCGGCAGATAGACACCGTCCACAACCCAGGCCCAGAGAAACTTGAGGTTGTAAACCAGAAAGGCAAGCGCAAACGCCGTGATCGACGACTTCGTAATGCCGTCCTGGGACAGACGTGTCGTCAGCGTCGCGGCGATCATCGCGTAAGGCATCCCCGAGGAAATCCCGAGGAACAGAGCCGCTATCGGAGCGGCTTCCGTGTACGGCCGCACCGATGGCGGTATCAGGGACCGCCAGCCCGAAGCGGCTTCAACCGGCATCTTCAGATCGCATAGTCGATGATCAAGGGCGCGTGATCCGAGAACTTCTTCCGGCGATAGATCGCTGCCCGCTCGACGGTATGCGCGAGATCGGGACTGATCAGATGATAGTCGATCCGCCACCCGACGTTGTTGTCCCATGCCCGGCCGCGGTTCGACCACCAGGTGTACTGGTCGGGCTCCGAATTGACGCGGCGAAACGCATCGACGAAGCCGATCTCGTCGGTGAGCTTGTCCATCCAGGCCCGCTCCTCGGGCGTGAAGCCCGAGTTCTTCTGGTTCGAGCGCCAGTTCTTCAGATCGATCTTCTTGTGCGCGATGTTGATGTCGCCGCAGAAGATGAAGGGCTTAGACTCGGCGAGTCGGCGCTCGAGAAACTTCTCGAAGCTCGCGAGAAACCGGAACTTGGCTTCCTGTCTCACCTCACTCGAGGAGCCTGACGGGAAGTAGACGCTCGCAATCGCGATGTCGTCGAAGCGCGCTTCGACATAGCGCCCCTCGCCATCGAACTCGGCGTCGCCGTAACCGCAGACGACTTCGAGAGGCTTCTTGCGGCTGTATATCGCGACACCGCTATAGCCCGGTCTCGCGGCGCAGCTCAGATGGCGGTGAAAGCCGCGGGGCAGGTACAGCCGGTCATCGATCTGTTCGGTCCGAGCCTTCAGTTCCTGGACGCAGAGGACGTCGGCCTTCTGGCGCGAGAACCAGTTGAAAAAACCCTTGCGGCCGGCCGATCGCAGGCCGTTGGCGTTGAAGGCGATGATTCTCAATGGCTCTTTCGGGGCTTTTGTGACGCGGCGGCTGAGTATGATACAAGGAGGCGAAGGAGTAGTGCCGTTGAAAGCCTACAAGTCAGAGTTCCTCGATCTTGCGCTCGAGCTCGAAGTTATCCGCTTCGGCGAGTTCACGCTGAAGTCGGGGCGCGTCAGCCCGTACTTTTTCAACGCCGGCGAATTCAATACCGGCTACGCCGCGGCGAAGCTCGCGCGATGCTATGCCGCGGCGATCGTCGATCTCGACGTCGAGTTCGATGTACTCTTCGGGCCCGCTTACAAGGGCATTCCGCTCGTCGTGCTGGCCGCCGCCGCGCTGGCCGAGCATCACGATCTCGACTATCCGTTTGCGTTCAATCGCAAGGAGGTCAAGGATCACGGCGAAGGCGGCTCGATTGTCGGCGCATCGCTGTCCGGCAAGAGGGCTCTGATCGTCGACGACGTCATCACGGCCGGCACGGCGATAAAGCAAGTCGCCTCGATCATCGGCGAAGCCGGAGGCACTCCGGCCGGCGTGCTGGTTGCGCTCGATCGCGAGGAGATCGGGACGCGGGCCCGGATCCCGGCCAAGGAACAACTCGAAGCCGAGATCGGTCTGAAGCTGATGAGCATCGTGTCGCTGACGGATTTCGTCGAGCACCTCGAGGAAAGCGAGGATTACGCGGCGCATCTGCCGGCCGTCAAAGCTTACCGGAACCGATACGGCGTCGCGCTGGACAACTGAACGGCGCCCCGGCGCCGGCGAATAACGACTATGGCGCCCGAGCGCCAGGGCGGGAAGCAAAAATTATGAGGCGCGCCGCAATCGGACGGTTGATTTTTTGGTATACGTAGACGACTCCGGCAACCTATAGTTGACATAACGTGAGCAGCTCCTTCGTTCGCAACCTTCTTGTCGTCGCGGGTTTCACGCTTGCGGCTGCGAACGCCAGCGCACAAGAAATCCGCTGCTGGACCGACGAGAACGGCGTCAGGCGCTGCGGCGACAGCGTGCCGCCCGATCAAGCCCGGCACGACCGCGAGATTTTCAATAATCAGGGAATCAGGATCCGCAGCGAAGAGGGCGAGATCACGCCTGAGGAGCAGGCGGAGATCGACCGTCGGCGCCGCGAGGAGGAGGATCGGCTTGCCGCGATCGAAGCTCAGCGGCGCTACGACCAGATGCTGCTCGACGCCTATCTGACGCCCGATCAGATCGAGGGGCTGCGCGACCGGCGCCTCGAGCTGATGGACTCCCAGTTTCGAATCACGGAGATCATTCTCCGGAATCTCTACCGGAAGCTGGAGGGGCTCGAGCGCGATGCCCGTCGCTTCTCCCCGTACAGCGACCGCGAAGACGCGCCGCCGATACCGCAGAACCTCTCCACGGATATCGAGCGCACCCGCTCGGCCATCGGCATTCGCGAGCAGGCGATGGCCGAGATCCGGGAAAACCAGGAGGAGATCCGGCAGGCGTTTCAGCGCGACATCGACCGATTCAAGCAGCTCAAGGGGCTGACGGGCTCGGTCGACGACCGGCCGTGAGCGGCCGGACTGCCGCTCAGCGCTGTCCCGAGTGCCCGAATCCCGCTGCGCCGCGCTCGCTCGCGGCGAATTCGCCGACGACTTCGAAATCGACCGGGATCACCGGCACGACGACGAGCTGCGCGATCCTGTCGCCGGGCTCGATGCGAAAAGTCTCGCTGCCGCGATTCCAGCACGAGACCTTGAGCTCGCCCTGGTAATCGGAATCGATCAGGCCGACGAGATTGCCGAGAACGATGCCATGCTTATGGCCGAGACCCGATCGCGGCAGGATCATCGCCGCGAGACCGGGATCCTTGAGATGGATCGCTACGCCGGTGCCGATGAGGCGGGTTTCGCCGGGAGCGAGCTCGATCGGCCCGTCGAGCAGGGCGCGCAGATCGACGCCGGCTGAGCCTGCCGTTGCCCTGGCGGGCAGCGGATACTCGCCGCCGATTCGGCGGTCGAGGACTCTGAGCTCGATGCGTGCCCCGCCGGCTGTCGGCTCCATTCAGCGGGCCGCCCGGGTCGCGCCGTTCTCGCGCCCGGGCGCCTTGAACCTCTCGGCGATCAGCACGATCAGGCGCCGCGCGACCGCGAGCTTCGTGTCCTCGCCGATCGCGAGCGACCCCCCGGGCCAGTAGACCTCGAGCGCATTCGTCTCGCGGTCGAAGCCGCATGCCGGACCGACGCGGTTCGCCGCGATCATGTCGACGTGCTTGGACGCGAGCTTGCGCAGCGCGTGCTCGCGCACGTTCTCGGTCTCCGCGGCGAATCCGACGCAAAACGGCGCCTCTGGCATTGCCGCGATGGTCGCGAGCGTGTCGGGCGAACGCACGAGATTGAGCGTTAGCGTCTCCTCCGTCCGCTTGATCTTCTCGGCAGCCGCGACGGGCGGCCGGTAGTCGGAAACGGCGGCGCAACCGATGAAGATGTCCGCGCCGGCGATCACCGTCTGCGACTCCCGGCACATCTCCTCGGCCGTTTCGACGAGGATGCGCCTGACGCCGGACGGCGCTTCGAGCGATACGGGACCGCTGACGAGGGCGACCTCGGCGCCGGCCTCGGCGGCCGCCATCGCGACGGCGTACCCCATCTTGCCCGAGCTTCGGTTCGTGATGTAACGGACGGGATCGATGGGCTCGCGCGTCGGGCCTGCGGTGACGACGACGCGGCGGCCTGCGAGCAACTGTGGCGCAAGCCAGGTCGGCTCGCCGAGCATGGCTTCGGCGATGGCATCGGGCTCGACCATGCGACCGAGACCCGTCTCGCCACAGGCCTGATCGCCTTCTGCCGGGCCGAGCAAGCGAACGCCGCGGCCTTTCAGGGTCGCGCAGTTTTGCTGCAGGGCCGGATTCGCCCACATGACCCGATTCATCGCCGGGGCCAACGTGACGCGCGCCTCGGTTGCGAGGCACAGCGTCGATAGCAGATCTTCGGCCAAGCCCCCCGCCAGGCGCGCGATGAAATTCGCGGTCGCCGGCGCGACAACAACCTGGTCCGCCCAGCGCGCGAGCTCGATATGGCCCATTGCGGCCTCGGCCGCCTCGTCCCAGAGATCGAGCCGCACGGGGCGGCCCGACACGGCTTGTAGCGTCGCGGGTCCGATGAACTTCTGCGCCGCGCGCGTCATGACGACCTGGACCTCGGCGCCGCCCTCGATCAGACGCCTGACGATCTCGGGCGCCTTGTAGGCCGCGATGCCGCCCGTGACGCCGAGCAGAATCCGGCCCGATTTGTTGGCATTAGGCTCAGTCATTGCCGGCTCGAAAACTTGCGCCATCCGAGCTTACCCCCGCGCCGCCGGGCTTTTCCATAGCCGGCTGCTCCTTTTCTCGACCAGAAGCCTTTTAACGTGCCGTGCATCGGGACGCACGGACGGCGATGCTACTTCTACCAGGGACGGCAAGACGTATGACGATCGCGAAGGCAGATTCCCTCGAGCGTGCCCGGCAGCGTCTCAGGCAATTCGGCTCAGGCCAGCTCACGGACGCCGAGGTGCTGGCACTTCTGATCGGCAGCGGCATCAAGAGCAGGGACGCTCTTGACCTCGCAACGGAACTGCTGCGGTCGAGCGGCGGCATTCACCGGCTCGCCGAGAAGGCTGAACGGATTCGGGGCAAGGGCGTCGGCGACGCCCGGATCGCGCGCATCGAGGCCGCGTTCGAGCTCGGCCGGCGCTCGATCGAGGGGCCCGTGGACCGGCGCCGGTCGTTCGCGAAGCCCGCCGATGCGGCGCTTTGCTTTAAGGCCAGGCTCGCGAACCTCGGGCACGAGGTCTTCAGTTGCCTGTTTCTGGATACGCGTCACCGGCTGATCTGCTACGAGGCGTTGTTTCGCGGCACGATCGACGGTGCCTCGGTCTATCCGCGGGAGATCGTCAAGCACGCGCTCGGCTGCGATGCCGCCGCCGTCATACTCGGCCATAACCATCCATCCGGTGACTGCGAGCCGAGCGAAGCCGACCGCAACATCACGCTCAGGATCGCCAAGGCGCTCGCGCTCGTCGACATTCGCCTCCTCGATCACCTCGTCGTCAGCCGGGAAGGACACGTCTCGCTGGCCGAGCGCGGGTGGATCTGAGCGGTGCCTCTAGGCCGGCCGGGCGAGTCGGCAGGGGCGCGCTCCGGCTCAGACAGGCATGCGGCAACGCGCCCCGCGGCTCGCTGGTTGTCGGGTGACGGGGGGTTCGGTATAGTTCGCGGCCCGTTTCCGAGCAGCGCAGCGGCCTTAAAATGTCAAGAGTTTGTCAGGTTACCGGCAAGAGCCCGATGTCGGGGAACAACGTTTCCCACGCCAACAACAAGACGCGGCGGCGGTTCTTGCCGAACTTGCATACGCACCGGTTCTGGCTCGAGGGCGAGAAGCGCTACGTCAAGCTGCGCGTCTCGCAGAAGGGCTTGAGGATCATCGACAAACTCGGCATCGAGGCCGTGCTCGAGACAATCCGGGCGCGCGGGGAGCGCGTTTAGCAGGAGCTCATATGCCGTCGAAACGAGACAAGATCAGGCTGATGTCCTCGGCCGGCACGGGTCACTACTACACGACGACGAAGAACCGCCGGCTTCATCCGGAGAAGATGGAAGTCAAGAAGTTCGACCCGACGATCCGCAAGCACGTCATCTACAAAGAGACGAAGATCAAGTAACGTCGACGACGGGCCCCAGGCCTTGCCGGGCGGCGGCCGTCTCAGACCTGCGCCGGGCTCGGCTTGAACGACCGGAGATACGCGGCGAACTCCCTCAGATACTGGTTACCGCTGTCCTCGGCGCGCCTGCACCACTGACGAAAATCCTCGAGCAACCGCTCGTTGCTCGTATGCGCGCCTTCCCATAGCGCCTTGAGCTCGTTGCGAAACTTCAGCACGAGATCGAAGGACGGTAGCTGATCGACGAGCTCGCCGAGACGCCGCCGCTCCGATTCGTCGAGCAGTTGAGGGTGCCAGGTCAGCCAACGCCTGACCTTCGGCACGAGCGACTTTGCGTTGCTCCCCAGCGCCTCGCACTCTCGCCGAAGCACGGGAAGCGTGACGCCGTGCATGTAAGCGCGAAGCACGTGCATCCGGTTGATCATGACGGAGCGCAGCGCTTCGAGATCCGGCACCGGGCTCGTCGTGCCGAGATCCGGCTCGCTCGCAACACGCCTGATCCTTGCGAGGCCGAGCGTCGAAAACAGCTTCAGATGCAGCCAGCCCATGTCCACCTCGCCCGGCCGCAGCGAGAATCTGGCCGAGGTCGGAAACGCATGATGATTGTTGTGCAGCTCCTCGCCGCCGATCACAAGCCCCAGGCGCCAGAGATTCGTCGAGGCGTCGTTGGTCTCGAAGTTGCGATAGCCCTTCGCGTGACAGACGCCGTTGATGATGCCGGCGGCGAGCACGGGCATCGTCGCGAGCTGGACAGCGACCATGATGATGCCGGCGGCGCCGAACATCAGAACGTCGAAAACGACGAGCAGACCGATGCCGGTATAGTCGAAACGATTGTAGACGTTTCGCTCGAGCCAGTCGTTGGGCGTGCCCTTGCCGTATTTCTCGAGCGTCTCGGGCTTGCGGGCCTCGTCCATGTAAAGCTCCGCGCCCTCGAGCACGACGCGCTTGAGACCGTAGACCACCGGACTGTGCGGATCGCCCTCGCGCTCGCAAAGCGCGTGATGCTTGCGATGGACCGCAACCCACTGCCTGGTCGACGCGCCCGTGCTGATCCAGAGCCAAAAGCGGAAGAAGTGCCGGAGCGCCGGGTGCAGATCGACCGAGCGGTGCGCCTGCTCCCTATGGAAATAGAGCGTGATCGCCATCAGCGTGACGTGCGCCCAAACCAGCGTCCAGATGACGTAGCCCCACCAGGGCAGCGGAACGAGGCCGTAGAGCCAGGTATTCAGAAAGTCGAGCATCGGTACCTCACGATCGATGGCGCGACTCAATATAGCGGATCGACCGACACGACTCCAACGGCGTAATCTACCGGCGTAATCTAGCGTCTCTTTCGCCAGCGGATCCTCACTCTATGCCCGAGCTGCCCGAAGTGGAAACGATTCGCCGCGGTCTTGTGGCGCTCGTCACGGAATCGCGAATCTCGGGCCTGACAGTCAGGGAACGGCGCCTGCGCTGGCCGATCGCGCCGAAGCTTTCCGGGAATATCGCGGGACGGCGGATCTCATCGATTCGACGCCGCGGCAAATACCTGCTGCTCGAGCTCGACGGCGGCTGCCTGATGATCCACCTCGGCATGTCCGGCAGCCTGCGTTACCTGCCCGATGCCGAGACGCCGAAACCGCACGATCACTACGACATCGCGCTCGAGGACGGTGCGATGCTGCGCTACAACGACCCGCGCCGCTTCGGCAGCCTGCATTTCACCCGCAAACCGAACGAGCATCCGCTCCTGCGCCATCTGGGTCCGGAGCCGCTGGGCGACGATTTCACCGGCGAGTATCTCTGGCGGCGCGGCCGCGGCCGCAGAACGGCAATCAAGCCATTCATCATGAACGGCGAGATCGTCGTCGGCGTCGGTAACATCTACGCGAACGAAGCCCTGTATCGCGCCGGCATCCATCCCCTTCGAGCCGCCGGCCGAATCTCCCATCAGCGCATGGACCGTCTCTGCGCCGAGATCCGCGGCGTCCTCGAAGACGCCCTGCGCTCGGGCGGCACGACGCTTCGCGACTTCGTCGGCAGCGACGGCCGCCCCGGCTACTTCCGCCAGTCCCTCTCCGTCTACGAGCGCGACAACCAACCCTGCCGCCACTGCGGAACCGCCATCCTGCGCCGCGTCACCAGCCAGCGCGCGACCTACTACTGCGCGACCTGCCAACGCTGACGGACGCCCTGACGCCGACGGACGCTCTGAAGACGCTGACGCGTCCCGCCAATACCTCCAGGGGGGTGTGGGCGGGACGCTCGCGGGCAGGGATGCCCGCGGGCGAGGCCCCAGGGACGGGTTCACGCCGTTCCCGCCGACACCCCCCTGGAGGTATTGGCGGGACGCCGCGCCAACATTTCAATCGCCCAGCGCCAGCCCCTCGCGCCGCGGATCGACGCCACCGGAGATGACTCGACCCTCGCGCGAGTACTCGATGACGATCCCGTGCAAGCCGCTGTTGAGTCCGCGAACGCCAACCTCGTGACCGAGGCCCCGCAGCGCATCGGCATGTTCGACGCTCTCGGTGCCCTGCTCGAGCTCGACCTCGTCCCCTCGCGACAGAAAATGCGGAGCGGCGACCGCATCCTGGATGTTCATGTCCCAGTCGAGCACCCCGACGATCGCCTGCGCGACGAAGCTGATGATCCGCGTGCCGCCGGGCGATCCAATGATCAGCCGCAGGCGTTCCTCATCGTCGAACACCATGCTCGGGCTCATGCTAGAAAGCGGCCGCTTGCCGCCTTCCGGACGATTCGCCACCGGCCTGCCGTCGATCACGGGCTCGAAAGCGAAATCGGTGAGCTGGTTGTTGAGGATGAAGCCGCCGACCATGAGCTGACTGCCGAAAGCGCCCTGCACCGACGATGTCATCGATACGGCGCCGCCGAATCGGTCCACGATCGAGAAGTGGCTCGTCCCAGCCAGCTCGCCGACGGGACTCGGCGAGAAGTTCGACGCAGCGGCCGGAATCGGCTCGCCGGCCGCGACGTTGCGCATCGCGCGCGCCGGATCGATCAGGGCCGCCCGCTGCCGGACATACGCCCGGTCGAGCAGCCCGGCAACGGGAACGTCGACGAATTCCGGATCCGCCATGTAGAGGTTGCGGTCGGCGAACGACAGGCGGCCGGCCTCGGCGAAAAGGTGAATGGAAGTGACGGGATCGTCGCGTAGCGCTCCGAGATCGAAGCGCTCCACTAACCCCAGCATCTGCTGCACCGTGATGCCGCCCGACGACGGCAGATGCGGGCCGCAGACCCTCCACTGCCGGTAAGGCGAGCAAAGCGCGTCGAGCTTCTCGGGCCGGTAAGCGCCGAGATCCTCGAGTGTCATGTAGCCCTCGCCGATCTCGTTGTCGCGTACGCGGTCGACGATCTGTCTTGCGAGCGAGCCCGTGTACATCGGCTCGGCGCCTTCGGCCGCAAGCAGCCTCAGCGTCTCGGCATACTCCTCGTTGACCAGCCGATGGCCGGTCTCGTAGGCGTTGCCTTCGGCGTCGAAATAATGGCTTCGGAACCGCTCCGCCGCGGCAGTCCGCGCGGCGCGGTCGAGCAGGAAGTAGAGCCTCGGCGAAATCTCGAAGCCGTTCTCGGCCAGCGCAATCGCAGGCTCGAAGAGCTCCGCCCAGGGCAACCGGCCATGATCGGTGTGTGCCATCTCGAGCATGCGCATGACGCCCGGTACGCCGACGGGCAGGCCGCCGTAGGCCAGGCTCAGGTAGGAGCCGCCGCCTTCGAGCTGGAACATGTCGGGGCCCGCCGCCGCGGGCGCCGTCTCGCGGCCCGAGTAGACTGTGACGGCGGCCGGCTCCGCGGCCGATCCCGGCTGCTCGAGATAGAGCATGAACGCGCCGCCGCCGATCCCTGACGACTGAGGCTCGACGAGAGACAAGACCAGCTGCACCGCGATAGCGGCGTCGACGGCGTTGCCGCCTGCGCGGAGGATCGCAATGCCGGCCTCGGTCGCGTGCGGGTTGGCCGCGACGACCATTTGCTCGCTCGCGCGAACCGGCTCGTCGGCGCGAACCGCGGTCAGCGGCCCGAGACCGGCGAGGAGCGCAATCCATACGAATGTCGTTCGGTGCCGTCCGTTCTTCATGACTTCCTGTCCGCAAATGCCTGCTCGAGCCTGCTCGCAACGACGGGATGGACGAAAGCCGACACGTCGCCGCCATGCGCCGCGATCTCCCTGACGAGAGTGGCGGAAATGGCGCTGAACTCCGCGGCCGGCGTCAGGAGTATCGTTTCGATTCCGTCATCGAGACGCTGATTCATCTGCGAGAGTTGAAACTCGTATTCGAAATCCGATGCGGTCCTCAAGCCGCGGACGATGACGCCGAGGCCCCGCTCGCGCGCGAACTCGACCGTCAGCGCGTCGTAGCCCGTCACGGTCGTGTTCGGAACATCGCCTAGCACCTCGCGCGCCAGCGCGACGCGATCGTCGAGCGGAAGCAGCGGCGCCTTGGTCGGGCTCGCGGCCACGGCGACGACCACGCGGTCGAAAAGGCGCGAGCACCGCGCGATGAGATCGGCGTGGCCGCGCGTGATCGGATCGAAGGTGCCTGGATAAAGCGCGCCCGTGCTCACGATGCCGAAACTCGAAAAACCGTTCCGGGCATTGTAGTCCCGCGCGGCCGGGCCCGTCACAAGAGGCGGATCAGGCGATGACCTCGCCGAGCCCGAACTCGACGCTGCCGGCCTTGCTGCGCCTGACCCATCGAAGGCGCGCGATGTCGGGCCATTCCCCGCCCCGCTCGCGCTCGAGATAGATCCTGGCGCCGGCCGCCAGACGAGCGAGCAGGGACTCGAGCACCGGCGTCGCAGCCGACTGATAGGGCGGATCGACGAAGACGATGTCGAACCTGCCGATGCCGGGTCGCGCGAGATAGGCCTCGGCGTCGGCGTTGACGATCTCGGCTTCGGCACGCAGCTCGTCCCGCAGGCGCTCGAGCGCGCTCGCGGAGCGCGCATCGCGCTCGACGAGAACAGCGGCCGCCGCGCCGCGGGAAAGTGCCTCGAAGCCGAGCACTCCGGTGCCCGCGTACAGATCGAGACAACGAGCGCCGTGCAACTCGGGATCGAGCCAGTTGAAGAGAGTTTCGCGCACGCGATCGGGCGTCGGTCGAAGCTCCGATCCCGGCGCTATGGCGACTCGGCGACGCCGCCACATGCCGCCGATGATCCGCACCGAACCCGGCTTCGATGTCTTTCCGCGCGCTCTGCCCACCGTCGACCGTTGCCTCGCCGTCCCCGCATCATAAATCGCAAGCGTATAATTTCGCGGCCTTACGACCCGAGTTTGAGAGACTGAAGAATCGTGTCCACCGACACCGCCCCCGGAAAGCACGGGTTTCTGGCAAGGCTCAAGCAGCGTCTGAACCAGGGCAAATCGTGGCTCGGATCCGGCGTGACCGCCGTATTTGGCCAGCCGGTGGACGAAGACTCCCTTGCCGAGCTCGAAGACGCGCTGCTACTCGCCGACGTCGGCATCGAGGCGACCGAGCGTCTCGTCGATGCCGTCCGCAAACGCGCCCGCCGCGCCGATGCCGGGGGCAAGTCGCTGTCGGAGCTCCTTTGCGAGTGCGTCAGAGAGATCCTCGAGCCGCTAGAGCAGCCGCTTACGCTCGAGCCGGCGGCCTCCCCTCGCGTGATTCTCGTTGTCGGCGTCAACGGCACGGGCAAGACGACGACGATCGGCAAGCTTGCGTACCGCCTGAAATCCGAAGGCCGGTCCGTTCTGATCGCCGCCGGCGACACATTTCGCGCGGCCGCGGTGGAGCAGCTCGGCCGCTGGGCCGAGCGCGCGGGCGCGACGCTCGTGAGCCAGGCGGAAGGCGCCGATCCGGCCGCCGTCGTGCACGATGCGCTCGCGGCGGCAAGAGCCAAGGGCATCGATGTCGTCCTGGCCGACACGGCGGGCAGGCTGCACACGGCCGGCGGCCTGATGGACGAGCTCGACAAGATATGCCGCGTGATCAAGCGTTTCGATCCCGAGGCGCCGCACGAGGTGCTGCTCGTGCTCGATGCCACGCAGGGTCAGAACGCCCTGACGCAGGCGATCGAGTTCGAGCGCCGTGTCGGCGTCAGCGGAATCGCCGTCACCAAGCTCGACGGCAGCGCCAAGGGCGGCATCGTGCTCGCGATCGCCGAGCGGCTCGGCCTGCCGATACGGTTCATCGCAATCGGCGAAGGTATCGAGGACTTTGCGACGTTTCGTGCAGCGGACTTTGCGAAAGCCCTGACGGGAGTCGACGCCGCATGATTCGCTTCGAGAACGTTCAGAAGCGCTATCCGGGCGGCCGGGAGGCGCTCTCGGGCGTCTCGTTCGGCCTCGAGCGCGGTGAGATGGCGTTTCTGACGGGCCCGTCCGGCGCGGGCAAGAGCACGCTGCTCAAGCTCGTTGCGCTGATCGAGCGGCCGACCCGCGGCACCGTTCTCGTCAATCAGCAGAACACCTCGCGAATCCGCCGCCGACGCGTGCCCTACTTCCGCCAGCGCATCGGCATCGTGTTTCAGGACCACAAGCTGCTCTATGACCGGTCCGTCTTCGACAACGTCGCGCTGCCGCTCGTCATCGCAGGTTTAAAGCCGCGCGAGATTGGCCGCCGTGTGCGCGCCTCGCTCGATCAGGTGGGGCTTCTCGATCGCGAGTCGCATCCGCCGATCACGCTTTCGACGGGGGAGCAGCAGCGGATCGGCATCGCGCGCGCCGTCGCGAGCCGCCCCGACGTCGTCATCGCCGACGAACCCACTGGCAATCTCGACCCGGCCCTGTCGTTCGACATCATGCGGCTCTTCGAACGGTTCAACGACGTCGGCGTCACCCTGCTGATCGCGACACACAATCTCGAGCTGATCAGCCGGCTCGACCATCGCTGCATCGAGCTCGTCGGCGGCAGGCTCGTCAGGGACAGCGGCCGATGATCGCGCGCTACTTCAGATCGCATCTCACGATGCTCGGCGCGGCGCTCGGCCGCATCGGCAATACACCCGTCGGCGCGGCGCTCAACGTGCTCGTGGTCGCGGTCGCGCTCTCGCTGCCGGCCGCCATGCAGGTGCTCATCGAAAACTTGAGAAGCATGAGCCCGGCCTTCGCCGACGCCGCCGACTTCTCGGTCTATCTCGAGCTCGACGTGGACGAGGATCGCGGCCGTGCCCTGAGCGACGAGATCGCCCAACGCGACGACGTCGAGTCGACGACTTTCATCAGCAATCTCGAGGGCCTCGCCGACTTGAAGACGCAGACGGCCTTCGGCGGCGCGCTCGACGCATTGACCGAGAACCCGCTGCCGCATGTGATCCGGGTCCGGCCGCGCGCCGATGCGATCGCGCGCATCGACGCGCTGGCCGAGGCGCTCGAGGCGATCGACGAGACGGAATTCGTGCAACTCGACCGGCTCTGGGTCGAGCGGCTCAATGCGATCCTCGCGCTCGGCGGCCGCGCGGTCGATATCGTTACCGTGCTCCTGGCTGCAGCCGTCGTTCTCGTCATCGGCAATACGATCCGGCTCGAAATCAACAACCGCCGTACCGAGATCGAGGTCTTGAAGCTCGTCGGCGCGACCGACGGCTTCATACGCCGGCCGTTTCTGTATACCGGGCTTTGTCTCGGGTCCCTCGGCGCGCTGACGGCGGCCGTGATGATCGCGATCGGGCTGATGCTCCTGTCCCGCCCGGTCGGCAACCTCGCGGCGCTCTATGCCGCCGACTTCAGGCTAACGGGGCTCGGGCTCGGGGGTTCCGGAATCCTCGTCGGCGGCGGAGCCCTGCTCGGGTGGGCCGGCGCCTGGATCGCCGCGGCCCGCCACCTGCGGGCCATAGAGCCGGTCTGAGCCGAGGGAACCCGGGGCGCGTTAGCACTCTAAGGATGAGAGTGCTAATATTTTGATCGGCGAGAAAGGAGGCCCTGAATGACGACAGCCCTGGCTTTGCGCAATCAGCTGCTGGCGAGCCCGCTCGGCAGCCTCGACCACTATATCCAGCAGGTCAGCGCCTTGCCGGTTCTGAGCGTCGAGGAAGAACAGGCGCTCGCGACACGGCTGCGCGAGGACCACGATCTCGAGGCAGCGCGCACGCTCGTCATGGCCAATCTGCGATTCGTCGTGCACATCGCGCGCGGTTACACGGGCTACGGTCTGCCGCTCGGCGACCTCGTTCAGGAAGGCAATATCGGCCTGATGAAGGCCGTCCGCAGATTCGACCCGACCGTCGGTGTCCGCCTCGTTTCGTTCGCCGTCCACTGGATTCGCGCCGAGATTCACGAGTACGTGCTCAGAAACTGGCGGCTCGTCAAGGTCGCGACGACGAAGGCACAGAGGAAGCTCTTCTTCAATCTGCGCAAGTCCAAGGAGCGGCTCGGATGGCTCAACGCCGAGGAGACGCGGGCCATCGCCGACGATCTCGGCGTCTCGGCGCGCGACGTCACCGAGATGGAGCGCAGGCTCACGGGCTACGACGTTTCCTACGACCCCTCGCCCGCCGAGGACGACGAGTACTCGCCGAGCAATTACCTGCCGAGCCCGGATCAGGACCCGGCGGAGGCCATCGAGCAGGCCGACTGGGATGACGCCAATCACACGAGCCTCGAGCTCGCCATGTCCGACCTCGACGATCGCTCGCGAAGCATCATCGAGCGACGCTGGCTCGCCGATAGCAAGTCCACTCTGCACGAGCTGGCCGCTGAGTACCACGTCTCCGCGGAGCGGATTCGTCAGATCGAGGCGGCCGCGATAGGCAAGCTTCGCGGCGCGATGGCCGGCTGATCGGGATTCGTCCGAATCAGCCGGGCAATCGGCCGGACAACAAGCGCGACATCGGCTAAATCGTCAGCGGAACGAGCGTCAGCTCGACACGCCGATTTACCTGACGGCCTTCGGCCGTGTTGTTGTCCGCGACCGGACGCTCCTCGCCCATTCCGACCTCGATGATCCGGTCGCGCAGCACGTCACGCGTGACGAGGTAAGACGCGACCGACGACGCCCTGCGCTCGGAGAGCTGCTGGTTGTACTGGTTCGTGCCGGTGCTGTCCGTATGACCGGCAACCTCGACGACGGTCTGCTCGTACTCGCTAATTACGAGGCTGACCGAGTTCAGCACGTCGTAGAACCCGGCATTGAGATCGGCGCTGTCCGTCGCGAACGTGATGTTGCCCGGCATGTTCAGCGTGATGTTGTCGCCGATGCGCGTAACGCTGACGCCGGTGCGATCGAGCTCGGCCCGCAGCGCGGTTTCCTGCCGATCCATGTAGGCGCCGACGCCGCCGCCCGCTAGCGCGCCGATGCCAGCGCCGACGAGCGCGCGCTTCTTGCGCTCCATCGAGCTGTCTCCCGTGATCAGGCCCGCGACGGCACCGGCCGCCGCGCCGATCAGGGCGTTGCGCTGAGCGCGCGCCGCCTGCTCCTCACGCGTGAAGGGATCGAGCGTCGTGCACGCGGTAATCGCCGCGGCCGCTGCCAAAATGCCAATTCCTTTGACTTTCATAACAGTAGCCCTCCTCAAGGGTCCGTCCTGCTTAAGGATAGCAGTATCATGCCAGCCCGGAACTGAACGGAATGTGACTTGGCTCGGAATCGCAGGAGATGAGCTCGCCGACGACGTTGGACGAGTGGGCCGACCGCTACGGCGCGCTCAGGGCCCGCGGGCCGGGCAGCGTCAGCGCCTGGCTCGGGATTCCGCTCGCCGTGGTGTCGCTGATCGGCCTGCTGTGGGCCATTCCGGTGCCCGAAACGCTCCGCGCCGCCTCGCCCGCCATCAACTATGCGACGCTCTTCATCATGGCGACCTTCGTCTACTACTGCATACTTTCGATCAGCCTCGGCCTCGGC
>DATKCK010000015.1:0-102042 GCA_035513215.1 Gammaproteobacteria bacterium
ATAGTCGAAGAGCTCCTCGTCCGTCAGGCGGATATGTGCGCTGTCATCCGCCGCCTCGATGCGCGTCAGCCGCTCGAGCGCCGGCAGGAAGTGCGCCTCGGCGTAGGGGTAGTCGATCGACCAGTAGGAGTTGCAAAGGCCGCGGGATCCCGCGCACCCCGGCGAGTAATAGGCGAGGCGCGCCATTTGGAACTCGGCCTCGGGATGCGGGGGCAGGGGGCTCGGATTCTGCTGCCGAAACTGCGCGTACGCGATGCCGGTTGCGAGAGTGATGCCCGTTGCGAGAGCGATGCCCGTCAGCAGAAAGGCAGCGCCTCGGATACGGAACCATCGCTTCATAAGCCGCGAGTCTAGCAGAAAGGTCCGCCCGGGCGCGTCGATCGGATCAGTCGATGAAGACGGCCAAAAGCTCCCGGCTCCTGCGGTCGAGCACGTCGATACGCACGACGTCTAGCACGAAGTCGGCCTCGACGAGCGCGTCCTCGAGCGTCTCGCGCGACTTAGTGTCGAGCGTTGCGGGATCCTCGATCAGCGCGCGCTCGCTCCGCTCGTCGTCGCGCAACGAGATGAATCTCGTTCGCGCCGACCAGGGAAGGCAACGCGAGATCCAGACAGCCTCGGAACGGCCGTCGAGGGACAACCAGTTGTTCGTCTACTTTCTCTGAGTCTTTGGGCAAGTTGTTGCCCTACAAAAGAAAACGGCCTTCCAGTCGAGTTCCCTGGAAGGCCGTCTGAATCGAGAAAGTGAACGGTGCTTCTAGGGCGCTCTGCCTCCTTGCGGCTTCGTGACGACGTCGTACATGAAGACGCCACACGCCTCATCGCGGCGACGGTCAACCGCCATCCCGGGCCGCGCGCCGATTGAACGATCCTGGTGTAAGATCCGAGGCAAAGCTTCTCCGGGAGGAGGTCCAACAATGAACACGCGTGTCAGAGTCCTGGTTTCGGTTGCCTTGATTTCTCTGTCTGTACCGGTCGCGCAGGCCCAACTCGAGGTCGGCGGCGATCTGCTCGACAACTGTGGTCAGATCGACGCCCTGCAAAGCGCGGGCAACTTCTCGGAAGCCCGCGACAAGGCGAGGCTCTGTCTCGACGGCATCGAACGGCGGCTCCTGGGAGAGCTCGGTCAGTACTTCCCGCAGCAGGTAGGCGCCTGGACGCGGACCGGATACGAAGAGAACCAGATGTTCGGATTCACGAACATTGCGGCGGAATACGAGAAAGACGGCGTCTCGGTCGATGTCTCGCTGACGGGCCAGGCCGGCGGCGGAGACGGCGGGCCCCTGGGCGGGCTCGGCGGCTTGTTCGGCGGCATCGCCCAGTCGGCGCTCGGCTCGTCGGGGCAGCAAGTGACGGTTGCGGGCCTGTCATCGTCCGTTCAGCCGGACGGCACGCTGATGGTTCCGCTCGAAGACGGGTCGTTCCTGACCTTCAGCAGCTATGAGTTCGACAATCCGAGCGACGCGCTGGCCGGCATGGGGGATCTCGTCAACGACTTTCCCGTCGCCGAGATCAATGCGGCGCTCCAGTAGCTGAACGCATACGCGCCGGCCAATCTCTGCATCGCGTGCGGCGCCTGCTGCGCGCATTTCAGGGTCTCTTTTCACTGGAGCGAAACCGAGATTTTTCTCGGCGGCACGACACCGGCCGAGCTGACGACGCCGATCGGGCCGCACCGTGCCGCGATGCAGGGGACCTGCGGCGGCCGGCCGCGCTGTGTCGCACGGTGAGCCGAGCCTTGCGCAGCGCGCGGCCGCGCTGCTCGGCGCGCGTCTCACCCGCGCGACGGCGATTGCCGGCGGGGACCTGTCCGCGGTCGTCGCGATCGATCTCGACGACGGTCGCGTGGCGATCGTCAAGACCGGGCCGTCGCCCGTGATCGAAGCCCGCATGCTCGAGGTAATCGCGGCGACGGGAGCGCCGGCGCCCGCCGTGTTCGCCTGCGACGACGCCGTGCTCGTGCTCGAGCGCTTGCCGGGCCTCAGCCGTATCGAGGACGCGTGGCGTGACCTCGGCTCGGTGCTGGCAAAGCTCCATGCCGCTCGCTGCGATGCCGACGCCTCGCATGCGACGCCGCGCTACGGCTGGCATGCCGACTACGCATTCGGCGAGGTCGCGATCGACAACGCCTGGACCGACACGTGGCCTGAATTCTGGGCCGAAAGACGCCTGTTGGATCAATTGTCGTTCCTGCCGCGAACGCTCTCCGCTCGCATCGAGTCGCTAGCGCGCGATCTCGCCAATCGGCTGCCGGCCGACCCTCCGGCCGCGCTGCTGCACGGCGATCTGTGGGCAGGCAACATTCTCGTCGCTGGCACGCGGATCAGCGGGCTGATCGATCCCGCCTGCTACTACGGCGACGCCGAAGTCGATTTCGCGATGCTGCGACTGTTCAGTCGGCCCGGACCTGAGCTCCTCGATGCTTACGGTACTCTGCGTGCCGATCACGAGGAACGGCTTCCGGTCTATCAGCTTTGGCCCGCGATCGTGCATTTTCGGCTCTTCGGCAGAGCCTACGCCTCCATGGTCGAGCGCATGCTGAGCGCGGCCGGCGTTTGAGCCGACTAATCTGCTGAGCGAAGCTTCTCGGCCAGCACCTCGCCGGCGCAATCGTGAATGGCATCCACCCAGTCGCGAAACGCAGGGTTGCCTTCGACGAACGGATGCGGCTCGCCGGATCTGCGTTCTTCGAGCGCCGCGAGCTTGAGCAGCGCGCCGTCAATGCCGGGGTGGTTCGTCAGCGGCACATCGACACGGGGATCGATGCGCGCGAAGCGATCGGCTCCGCCCATGTACTGAACGATACCGTCGGGATCGAGGAAGCTGACGGCGGATGCGCCCCAGTAGCCGACGTAATGCGTCGCTTCGCCGTCTCGTACGGGAAAGATCGGTGAGATTGTGCCAGGCGTATGTCCGGGCGTCGCGACGATGTCGACGGTGACGTCGCCGAGCGTGATCGAATAGCCGTCGCGGACGGCCGTGTCATAGAGCGGAAACGGGGCGGGCGATCCGAGCTGCGGCCACGTATGCATGTGATCCCAGTCCTCGACGGACATAACGATGCGCGCGCCGAACTCCTGTTGCAGATAGTGCGCGCCGCCGAAATGGTCGTTGTGGGCATGGCTGATGATCACGTACTCGATATCCTCGGGATCGAGGCCGAGCTCGCGCAAGCTGTCGACGACGGTCTCTTCGACGTTCCCGTGGAACATGGCATCGAAGAGAATGATCCCTTCGCTCGTCGTCAGCGCCCAGGCGACCGTCGAGTCCGTGCCGAGCAGATAGAGGTTGTCGAAGACTCGTGCCGGCGGAAAAGATCGGGGCCCCTGATCGATGTGATCGAACGCCTCGACGTTCGCCGGTGACGGACAGATGTTGTTTCGCAGCGAGGCTGTACGGATGTCTCGGATCGTTTCGGGGTCGAGCGCCTGACCGGCGGCGAGGCTCGACGCGAGCAGACTGCCGAGTGTCGCGGCCAGGGTCGGGGAAGTGTGGTACCGAGCTGTCACTTTTTGGTCAGCGCGTTGGCGAGGTTCTCCGACACGATGCCGAAAGCGGCGCCGACGACGATCGACAGGATCGTCGGCAGCAGCGCGTTGCCGACGGTCGCGCCCGGGCCGAAAAGACCGGTTCCGCCAAGGAGCCACAGACCCGCGATCGAGGCGAAGCCGTATACGCTTGCGGGAATCGCAGCCAGAAACCTGATCGACGACGAAAGCACGATGACAGTTGCGCCGATACCGACCGCAAGCGGCGCGGCGAACTGACCGATCGCGCCGAGATAGCCCGCGAGATAGATCGCGAGCATGCCGATAACGGCGCCGAAGCTCATGCAGACGATCGTATCCTGCGTGCCCTTGAGCTTGCCGCCGCAGTGATAATGCGCGCCCCACGCGACGAAGGCGATCCAGATCTGGCCGTAAAGGCCCGCGAGCAGCTCCGCGAAAAGCCAGGTCGCGACGATGGCGAGCACGCCGACCGAAGTGGCGAGCGCAAGTAAAGCGGGCATGATGGTCTCCTCGTTCTTGTTGGTATTGTTCGAACGCCCCGCAGGCGACGGGCCTAGTCTCGGCCAAAGCCGGGGTTGGTGCAAGCGGCTCCGAGTTCTAGTACTTTGCCCGCCGGAGACTCCCGATGAGACACTTGTTGAAGCCGCTCGTCACGCGCTACCGCAAGCGCCGAAATCTACGGCTCGGACTGAGAAGTCGGGACCCATTCGTGATTTCCCGCGAGCTCGTCGGCTCGGGCGCCAACCTCATTGTCGACGTCGGTGCTCATGTCGGGCTTGCGGCGAAGCGTTATCGCGAGCTCTTTCCCGACGCAACGATTCATTGCTTCGAGCCGTTTCCCGAATCCTTCGAGCAGCTCGAACGGGCCGCAGCCGGCCTCGCGCCGATCGAGCTGCATGCCGTCGCGCTCGCGGCCGCGGCGGGGGAGGCCCGATTCTCCGTCAATCGGAATTCGGCAACAAACTCGTTGCTGGCCAGCGACGCGCACGCCGAGGTCTACTGGCGCGGTGACATGCCGAAGACGGTCGGCACGCTGAGCGTCGCGACGAGGACGCTCGACGACTTCGTCGCCGAGCACTCGATCCCGCGGATCGACGTTCTGAAGCTCGATGCGCAGGGCGGCGAGTACGACATCCTGCTCGGTGCGCGCGACACGCTCGGCCGGCAGGCTGTCGCTCTGGTCTACATGGAACTGATCACCGCGCCGACCTATGTCGGTCAGCATCGCATACGCGAGTACCTCGAGCTCTTCGATGACTCCGGATACGAGCTCTTCGACGTTTACAACCTCGGCCGCAGCCAGGGACGGCTGTTGCAGACCGACATCATCGTCGTCAGCCCGAAGACCCTGGCGCAGTACGAGGCGCGACTGGGATTGGGGTCAGCGGGTCGATGGGGTCAGACCCCATTTTAAGAAAATGGGGTCTGACCCCATTTGCCATCTCAGTAGCGATCGGTGGCGGAGATTTCCGGGCCGCTTTCGAGCAGCGTCGTGCGCCTGAGATCCCGAACCTGACCGTTGTCCTGCCACGGTGACGCCCGGTGCAGCGTCCGGCGGTTGTCCCAGATGATCAGGTCGCCTTCGCGCCAGGGGTGACTGTATACGTACTTCGGCTGCGTCGCGAACGCATAGAGCTCGTCGAGCAGCGCGCGTTCCTCGTCGCCCGGCATGCCGACGATTCCCGATGCGTGTGAGCCGATGCAAAGGGACCGGCGGCCGTCGGGCAACACGGTGACGAGATCCTGCTCGACGGGCGGCACGACGCGGCGCATCTCGTCGGTCACCTTGAAGTACTTGCCTTCGGTATGCGAATGCCAGAAGTCGTGGACGGCGCGCAGGGGAGCGATCCGAGCCTTGGTCGCTTCCGGCAGGTCGTGATAGATGACGCGTGCGTCGATGAACTCGGTATTGCCGCCTTCGGCCGGGATGGTGTGCGCCCGAAGCAGGGACCATGTCGTCGGTAGGTCGTTGAACGTGCTATCGGCGTGGAACGTGAGATTCGCCTTGTTGTACTCGCGGCGCGGCGCGTCCGCGGCCAGAATCCTGCCCTCGACATCGAGATTCGAGGCATCGTAGAGCTCGCGGCGCAGTCGTCGCGGAGCGCCGCTGCGGTAGTCGGGCGGCAGCTCGAGCGGACCGAAGGCACGGCTCAGCGCGATATGCTGCTCGTCGTCGAGCGCCTGATCGCGGATCACGAGCACCGCCAGATCGTCCATCAGGGTCCTGATGGTTGCGACGAGCTCGGGCTCGGGCGGCTTGCTGAAATCGACGCCGCGCACCTCGCTGCCGAAGAGCGGATGCAATGGTTTGACTTCGAGTCCCATGGCTGCCGATTCGGGGTCAGGCCCCTTTCAGGTTTCTCGCTGCAGAACCTGAATGGGGTCTAACCTGAATGGGGTCAACCTGAATGGGGTCCAACCTGAATGGGGTCTGACCCCAATTTCACTCAATTTCACTCAATCTCACTTCGAGAAGGTCAGCGAGTACCTCGGATCGGCCAGCAGGCATTCCGCCTCGGGGACGCCGAGCTCCTTGCGAACGACATTGCTGCCCTGAACGAGGGCGCCCATCTTGTAGAACGCATGGCGCCGGCTCATGCCTTCGCGGCCCATTCCGCAGTCGGAAGAGATCACGAGCCGCTCGGCGGGGACGTGCTTCATCGCAAGGCGAATGTGATCGGCGACGGCGTCGACCCGCTCCACCTGCAACGAGTGGTGGTCGATGACGCCGATGCAGACCTTCATGTCGGTGATGTATCGGCCGATGGCCTCGAGGTCTATCCCGTTGGAGCTGACGGACTCGAAGGTGATGACGTCGGCATCGACATTGTTCAGCGTTTCGAGCGCCGGCTTGTAGGACTGGATCTCGGCGAACATCCGCTGCTGAGACGGATTGCCCCAGCAGGTGTGGCACCAGACCTCGGTCTTGGCGCGCAAGCCCTTGACCGTGTTGTTGAAGACTTCGAGCATGAACTGGGGATTGATCTTTTCGTCCACCACGCCGCGTGCCGCGAGCAGATGAACCTGCGGCTCTTCCATCTGGATCACGGGACAGCCGGCGTCGGCGAGCTCGTGCAGCTCCTCGTTGAAGGCATCCGAGATCGCCCAGATGCGCTCGCGAACGTCCTTGTAATAGAAGTCCTGCACGGCGAATGCGACGAGCTCGGGAGTGACGGTGCCGAACTTGACGGGCTTGTGCGTGAGCCGCTGCGCTGATTTCCACATCGTCGCGTACTGCATGTCACCGCGGCCGACGGGACCCACGATACTCGGCATGACGCGGGCTTCGATGTAATCGTGCAGGATGTGGCCGCGCGGGAATCCGATGCCGCCGCCGCCGATCGGCGCCGGCTTCGGCTTCTTGTCGAAGCCCGACATGTGCGCGGGCGGATAGCTCGTCCAGCTCTGGCCGCCGATGTCCTGCGTGAAACGAGCGTCGCCGTCGGAGAAGATGTCGAGCCCCGCGACGTCCTGCTGATTGAGGTAGACGGCAAGCGCGTCCTCATATTGCTCGCGGAACTTCGTCTCGACCATCGCCTCGACGAACGAACGAAGCCCCAAATTCTCCGTGTACCAGCTGGGGCGCGGCAACGAGCCCGTGATCGTCGTCGGCAGGATCTTGTCCTTCGTGGCTTTAAGCATGCTCGGACCTTTGTATCTCGTGATTTTTGGTGCGACGAAGCTAGCGGAAGGCCCGTTGGTTTACAACTCGGGCCCGGATACTATTATTTTCGGCGCTATTACCAAGAATACCAGCCCGGGGATCAGAGCCCTTGGGGTCAGACCCTTGGGGGTCTGACCCCAGATCGGGAGTCCCCGGGGTCAGACCCTGGGGTCTGACGCCAGATCGGATACGACCCCAGAGCGGATCCCAGAACATGATGGATGCGAGAAAGGCACAGCTCAGCGAGTTCCTGCGAAGGTGCCGGGGCCGCCTGACGCCGGCCAAGGTCGGCCTGCCCGACCGGCGGCGTCGCCGGACGCCGGGATTGAGGCGCGAGGACGTCGCGGCGCTCGCCGGCGTCAGCGTGACCTGGTACACCTGGCTCGAGCAGGGCCGCGATATCCAGGTCTCGGCCGACGCGCGGGTTTCCGAGACGCTGCGGCTTTCGTCGACCGAGCGCGAGTACCTGTTTGCGCTGGTGCAGAATCGCCCGCCGCCGCCGAAGGGCTTGGGTGATGCCGGGATCATGCCGGCCGTGCGCCGGATGATGGAGTCGCTCGCGATGCCGGCCATCGTCATGACTGCGCGCTGGGACGTCGTGGCGTGGAACAGCATGGCGGTCGTTGTGTTCCGTGATTACGAGAAGATTCCGCTTAAGCGGCGCAACCTGCTGCGGATCCTGCTGATAGACGATGCGATCTACCGCCGCGAGTCGGCGCTCTATGACACGATGGCGCAACGCGTGCTCGCCAAGTTTCGCGTCGACTACAGCCAGTTCAGCGGCGAGCACGAGTTCGAGGTGCTGATCGACGAGCTCGAACAGGAGTCCGAAGTGTTTCGGCAATTGTGGAACAGCCCCGAGGTCAGGGGTCATTCCGAAGGCGTCGTCGAGTATCCGCAGCATGGCGGCCTCAAGCTCGAGCACACGTCCTATGTCCCGGAAGGCGCATCGGGTCTCCGGCTCGTTATCTACGCGCCGCACGACGAGGTCACGGCCGGCAAGCTCGAGCGAATCAAGCGCGAGCTCGAGTGAGCCGCCTGGAGTTCTTGCTTTTTCGGGCGCAACGTCTTAAGGTTTCTTAAGAAAAGCGCTCGCAGGGATGGCGATCGCAAGAGACCTTGAGGGGGGTCTGTAAAAGGGGACGCTGGCGCTGGCAAGGCGACTATCACCCGGCGTGATGGCGGTGGAGTCAACGACCAAAAACGGACGCTTGGTCGCTGACGCCGCTGTAAGCGCTCTTCGTGTCAAAGGGTTCGCGCTGTGACAGACTCTCCGGCATCAGTCGACGGAGGGGAACCGATGAACGATCGGACAAGAACGGCAAGCATGATCGCGGCCAGGCCGGACTCTGCGCGGCGGCGGCAACCGGCCTTATGGGTGGCGGCCGCGTGCGCGCTCGCTCCGTTGTCGCCTGTATCGGCGCAGCTGTCGAACGACGAGGCGCCGATCGTCGTCAGTCATTTTCATTTGAACGTCATGAGTGTTGCCGAGCACCTCCGGTTCTGGGTCGACACGCTCGGCGGCGAGGCTTTCGAGCTTGGCGACGGCACAATGGCCGTCCGGTTCCCCGACGTGCTGGTAGCGCTGGACCAGCAGCCGCCGACCGGTCCCACACGCGGCACGACGTTCGATCACATCGGGTTCGCCGCGCCCGATGTGCCGGCGCTCGCAGCCAGGATCGTCGAGAACGGTTACGAGAGAACGGTGGGTCGCGAGCCGGGTCCGGGGCAGGACGCCAGCCCACCGACGGCCGGCAACTACGGCCGCTTCGAGTATCTCGTCGGGCCCGACGGCGTCAAGATCGAGCTCGTGACGGCGCAGGACGAGGGCGCCCCGCCGCTCGCGTTCCACCACGTGCATTTCGTCAATCGCGAGTTCGTCGAGATGGGGCGGTGGTACATCAACGCGCTGAACGCGACCGAGAGGGAAGGGCAAACAGATTTCTTCTTCGGCGCCGATCTGCCGGGCGTCGGGTACATGCTGAATTTCTTCAGTTGGCTTCCCGAGGCGGACCTCGTCGGGACGGCGGGCAGGGCCGTAGATCACGTCGGTTTCGATGTTCATGGTCTGGAGGCTTTCTGCGCCGAGCTCGAGGCCAGGGGTATCGAGCTTGCCGTGCCTTACCACGTCGAAAACGGGCTTGGATCCGCCCGGGTGATCGACCCCTGGGGCACCGTCATCGAGCTCAGCGAAGGGCTGCGCGACGTCTATTAGCGCCTGAGCTTCCGCGACAGGCTGCGCAAGCGCCGCCTGAGCCCACTCTTTTTCGGCAGCGCCTCGATTGCAAGCCGACGGCAATGCTCGACGGCGACATCGCGATATTCCATCGGCACGGCGACGATGACGTCCTCGGTGACGCAGACATAGCGTTCGCGGCCGCGCGACAGCTTGTCGACGACCTCGGCAAGGTCGGGCCAGTCGCCGAGACGATGCGGCGCGGGCGGCGCGGCGAGGAAATAGCGCGCGTCGTCGACGAGCACGGCCAGCGTTTGCTTCGACGCGTCGGCAATCGCGAGCTCGTCGAGCAGCGGGCATTCGTCGCCTTCGCCCGCGGTTTCGCCGCCGCTCCAGTGGGCATCGAGCCAGAGCACGGCCGGCGTCTCGAGCGAGGAGATCAGGACCGGCATGATGTCGCGCGTGTCGCCGAGGTGCAGCGACAGGTTGCCGGCGGTGCCGAGCCTCTCGGTCGCCTCGCGATAGAGCGATTCTGCGCGTTCGATGCTGTGCACTGTGGAGAAATGCCGGCTCGCCCATTCGGCCGTAGCGCCGCGGAAAGTGCCGGTCTCGATGAAAGTCGTCGCGCCGAGCGCGTCGCGAAGAGAAAGCACGAGCCGCTCGGGTGGCCCCATGCGAACGTCGCCCATCCAACCATCGTCCCGAGAAAGAAGCGCGCAGAATACCATCGACTCCGGCTTCTACGTATGTCGGTGGCCGGGTAGCTCTGTTATGAATGAGATTGGTACGCCTTTTTTGGAGAGCGCAGGATGAGCACAGTCACTCGATCGGGGCTCGCGATTGTCGGCTGCGCCCTGGCCGCAGCAGGCGTTTCCAGCCCGGCCCAGGAGTCGCGCGACACGGCGGAACAGCTCGCGCCGCTCGTGTCGATCATGGAGCTGATGCAGCAAACGATCACGGCGGCCACGAACCAGCTCTGGAGCGCCTATCAGGAACCGTCGACGCCCGCGGAGTGGCGCGCGATGGAGGAAGCCGCGATCACGCTGCTTGCGGCCTCGAGCCTGACGGCGACGGGCGGCACGGGCCCGATGGACAACGACTGGGCTCGCGAGGCCGCCTGGCAGGCTTTCAATCAGGCAATGATCGCGGCCGGCCGCGCTGCCCTCGACGCGAGCCGTAACCAGGACATCGACGCCCTGCTCGCGGCGGGCGATCTTCTCCTGCCGCCGTGCGAGGGTTGCCACCAGCAGTTCAACCCGGCCGTCGTCAACGCGCAATAGATACCTCAGCGCCAGCGTCCTGGCGACACCTGCGGAGGGTGTTGCCGGGACGCTTCGGGCTAGTCGGCGCTATGGACTTCGACGATGGTGTGCACGACGCCGAGCCCGTCCGGGATCAGCTCCTTGTAGTGGTCGCGCTCTTTCGGCTCGTCGGCGACGACGGCGATGACCGCGGAGTACATCTTTGGTCCCCGAACCTGAAAGGGGTCTGACCCAACCTGAAAGGGGTCTGACCCCGTTTCCGTTCCGTTTCCGTTTCGTCAGCGCAAGCCATAAACCACGAGCTCGCCGCCGGCGACGATCGCGACGTGCTGCCGGCCGTCGCCGTCGGCATAGGACATCGGATTCGCGTTGCCGGTGCCGCCGAGCAGCGCCGCCCAGAGCTCTTCTCCGGTCACCGTGTCGAAGGCCCGAAAGCGCCGATCGTTAGTGGCGCCGACGAAAACGAGCCCCCCCGCCGTGACCGTAGGCCCCGCGCTGCCGGAGCCGCCGACGCGCTGGCGGCCTTCGGGCAGGTTCTCGTTGAGGCCGAGCACCTGCCGCCAGACGATCTCGCCGCGGCTCGCGTCGACGGCAACGAGCTCGGCCCACGGCGGGCGGAAGCAGGGCAGCGGCGGCCCGATGCCTTCGCCCGTGTCGTCGTAGCCGCCTATCGGCGCCGTGAATCCGGAATAAGGTCCCGAGCCCGAGATGCTCGCGCGGTCGTACGGCTGGTCGGAGCCTTGAGTCCCGCGGCCGTAGTTGAGGTCGGGATCCTTGTCCTCGACCCAGCCCGTCAAGGGGCCATCGTGAGCATTGACGATGATCAGCGAGCGCGAGGGATCGAGCGCGCCGCCGCCCCAGTTGACGCCGCCGGTGCCGCCCGGGAACTGAATCGCGGACCGCGGCGGATCGTCGGGACCGCCTTTGTACAGAAACGGCGTGAACGGCCCTTCGTTGTAGAAGCCGCCGGCGCGCTCCATGAGCTGCCGGCAGGCCGCGGCATGCTCGCGGCTCGTGTCCTCGGCGTGTACGAGATCGGTTTCCGCGTCGAAGCTGACACGGGACAACGGCGGCGGCCGCACGGGAAACGGCTGGGTCGGCGAGTAATACTCGCCCGGCACGTCCCCGGCCGGAACGGGTCGCTCCTCGATCTCGATCAGCGGCTCGCCCGTGACGCGATCGAGCACGAAGAGATAAGCGGACTTGCCGACGTAAGCGATCGCCGGACGCGTCTCGCCGTCGACGGTGAAATCGAACAGCGTGCCGGCGTTCGGCATGTCGACGTCCCAAAGGTCGTGGTGCACGGTCTGGAAATGCCAGCGATACTCGCCGGTCAGCGCATCGACTGCGACGATGGAATTCGCGAACAGGTTGTCGCCCGGCCGATCGCCGCCGTAATAGTTCGCCGCTGGCCCCGCGATCGGCAGATACGCGATGCCGCGCTCGGCATCCACGGTGGCAGCGAAGGCCCACATGTTCGTGCCCGACCGGTTTTCCCAGCCGTCACCCCAGGTGTCGTTATAGGGATCGCCCGGCCGTGGCACGGTCTCGAACTCCCAGAGCTGCTCGCCCGTCACGACATCGTAGGCCCGTGGATTGCCGGGCGGCCCCTGCGGAATCTCGCCGACCGAGGCGCCGATGATCGCGACGTTGGCATTGATCGTCGGCACGCCGCCGAACGACGGGTCCACGGTAATCGACCCGTCGACGCCAAAGCCCTCGGCCGGTGTTCCGTCGGCGGCATCCAGCGCGATGATCCGCGCGCCGCTCGTGAACAGAATGCGCGGCGCGCGGTCAGCGTCGCCCGGCCAGTAGCCGACGCCGCGCGTCGAGACGCGCGGCGGACCGCGACCTCCGGCGGGCGCCGAAGACGACCAGACGATCTCGCCGCTCGCGCCATTGAGCGCCACGACGCGATCGCCGGCCGGCACGTAGACGACGCCGTCGACGGCGAGCGGCACCGCCGTCGAGTTGCCGCCGAGATCGAAGCGCCACGACTCGACCAGATCGCCGACGTTGTCGCGGTCGATCCCGGTCAGCGGCGAGTAGCGCGTGCCCGCGAGATCGCGATCGATGGTCCACCAGTCCCCATCGGGCATATCCTGGGCCCGGGCGCCGCCGGCCGCGGCGAAGACGACTGCGCCGAGCGCCAGGCGCCGGAGAATCGAGCTCTGTGACATCGACGCCCCCTGAAGCGATTTGGAGGTAGACTAACCGCGCGATCCGGGACGGACAACTGGGGTTTATCCATGTTCAGAGTTCTCGTCATCCTGTCTGCCGTCGCCGCCGGCGGTCTTCTCGCAACGGCGCATGCGCAAAGCGGCGGCACGGTCGAGCGAATCAAGGTCCATTCGCCGTCGGTCGAAGGCAACCTCCAGGGCAATCCGGCCGATCGCGATGTCGTCGTCTATCTGCCGCCGAGCTACGAATCCGACCCGGATCGGCGTTACCCCGTCGTCTATCAGTTGCACGGCTGGCTGCCGAGCGCCGAAATGTGGTCGAACATGATCAGCCTCGAGCAGGGTGCCGACAATTCCATCGCGAACGGCACGGCGCGCGAGATGATCGTCGTGCTGCCGGACGCGCTGACGATCTTCGAGGGCAGCATGTATTCGACTTCGGTCACGACCGGCGATTTCGAGGGCTTCATCGTTCGCGACCTCGTCGCATATATCGATTCGCATTACCGGACGATGGCTGAGCGCGCGAGCCGCGGCCTATCCGGTCACTCGATGGGCGGTTACGGCACGCTGCGGCTCGCGATGAAATATCCGGAGCTCTACTCGAGCTTCTACGCGATGAGCTCGTGCTGCCTGACGCCTTACGTCGTCGACGATGCCGGCAACCGGGCAGCCGCCGCAATCACGACGCTCGAGGAGGCCGAGGCCGCGCCGGTCTTCACCAAGGTGCCGCTGTCGCTCGCCGCGGCCTGGTCACCGAATCCGCAAAAGCCGCCGCTTTATTTCGACTTTCCGCTGGCCGACGGTGAGGTGCAGCCGCTCGTCATCGCCAAATGGAACGCCAACGTGCCGCTTGCGATGATTGATCAGTACATTCCGAATCTGAGGCGCTACGACGCAATCGGGCTCGAGATCGGCCTTGAGGACGGCCTCATCGACGGAAACCGTCAGCTCAGCCGGGCGCTGACCGACTACGGCATCGATCACGGCTTCGAGACTTACGAGGGCGACCACACCAATCGTGTCGCGGAGCGTTTCGAGCAGGCAGTCATGCCGTTCTTCTCCGAGCACCTCGACGTCGAGTAGGGCGTGGTGGAACGCAAAGTCTCGAATCGGGATTTCAGCGCCGGCAGCTTCCTTTGGCGGCTCGGCGCAACTCTGGTCCTCGTGCTCGCCACCTACAATCCGACTGGCTTCTCGTACTATCGGTGGCTGCGCTCCTCGATGAGCGACGGGGGGCTGGGGCCCGAGCATTTCGTCGCCGGCATCGCGCTCGTCATCGGCTGGACGATGCTCGTCGTCGCGACGCAGCGCTCATTGGGAGCGCTGGGAGTCGTGCTGGGGGCGGCCCTGATCGGCGGCATTATCTGGCTTTTGACCGATCTCGGCTGGATCGCCGTCGGGTCCGTCTCGACGCTGACCTGGGTCAGCCTGGTCTGTCTGGCGGTGCTCCTCGCCGTTGGTTTGAGCTGGTCTCACCTCTGGCGGCGGATCACGGGTCAGTACGAAGTCGACGACGACTGATCCGCGGCGCCGCGGATCGCGCGCGCGAGGTCGGCGATGTCGATCTCGTCCCGGGTATCGAGCGAGTGCACGAATTCCCGCTCGAGGTCGCCGAAGGCATCGGCTGTCTGAAGCTGATGCTCAAGCACCGCAAGACCGGCCTCGGAAGCATCGCTGCCTTCCAGCTTACGCCCGACGATGCGCTCGCGCAGCACGGCTGCCGGCGCCGTGCAATGCACGATCGCGAAGCGTGCATCGAGCCGATCGGCCAGCGTGCGAAAGCGATCCCGCTCGCCACGATCGAGGAACGAGGCATCGACGATGATGTCGAGGCGGCCCGAGAGCGCCGCTTCGGCCGCGTCCGCGAGGCGCTCGTAGGTTGCCTGTGTCGCCCCGGCTGCGTAGATGCCTTGTCCGACCTCGGAATCGGTGCGGGCCTCGGGCGCAAGCTCGTGGAGACGCTTGCGCTCGACATCGGAGCGAATGTGCACGGCACCGAGGCCAAGCGCGAGCCGCCGCGCAATCGTCGTCTTGCCGCTACCGGAAAGGCCCGAGGTGACGATGCAGGTCGGTTTCACCGGACGGGCGTTATCGTTGGCCGCCCGCAGATAGGCTCTGGCATTCGAATCGGTCGGCGACCCGGAATCTTCGGGCGACGCGAGCGACACTTTCGCGCGGACGAGCGCGCGGTGCGCCGCATAGACACGCAAGAGGCGCAGTCCCTCGTAGTCGCCCGTCGTCTCGAGATAACGGTTGAGAAATCCAAAGGCGAGATCGGATCGTCCGTGCGCCCCGAGATCCATGACGAGAAACGCGACCTCGTCGATGACGTCGATGGTTCTGAGCTCGAGCGAGAACTCGAGGCAGTCGAACGGGATCAGCCTGCCGTCGACGCTAACGATATTGCCGAGATGAAGGTCACCGTGGCATTCGCGAACCTGCCCGGCCGCTTCGCGCTGTGCGAACGTCGCGGCGAGATCGTCGATGGACTTTCGCATCCATCCCTGGATTTTTCCGATCTCTTTCGCTCGCTCGCCGCCGAGGCCCGACTCGAGCTCATCGAGATTGGTCTGAATACGCTCGATCTGCGAGCCGGCCCGGGATGGCGCGAGTGTCCGGTGAAACCGGGCGAGCGTTTCCGCGAGCTCTGCCAGCGCCTCCGCCTCGAGCGCATCGGCCCCGACGAGCTCGTCGGCCATCGCTCCGTCCGGAAACTGGCTCATGCTGACGGCGAACTCGACGGCAGGTTCGCCGCCGATGCGAAGCGCCCCCGGTTCGCCGCCGATCCCGACGACTTCATGGTAGAGCGAGGGAGCGAGGCGTCGATTGAGCTCGAGCTCGTCGCGGCACGCGCGCTCGCGGCGCTCGAGCGTCGAGAAGTCGAGATAGGGCAGCTCGACGGCCTTCTTGACCTTGTAGGCGACGTCGCCGGTCAGGAAGACCCACGAAATGTGCGTCTCGACCGTGCGGATTTCCCTTGTCGCGTGCGGATAAGCGTTCGACGAACGGAGCGCCTCGATCACCGCGACTTGATCCTTGCGCATTGGATTCGGAGACAGACTGCGTAAACTGCGGCCAGTTTAGCGGAATTGGAACCATGCTCGTCTCGACGGAAGCCGGCGGCCTCGGCAATCGGATCAAGTGCTGGGTCTCGACGCGACGCCTCGATCCCGAGGCCCGCGTATTCTGGCCCGCGACGCCGAACATGCCGGCCTCGTTTGCGGGGCTCTTTGCGAACGACTGCGGGATCGAGCGATTACCGGAGGGGGCTGAAACGCGCAGTTCCTGGCGTCTTGCGGTTCTGCCGGAGGATTTCGATTACCTGCCCGACGGATTCGCGGCGGCCGGCGGCGGGGCGCATGCCGTCGTCAGGCGTATCGGCAGGACGTGGTGGCGGATTCGCGGCGAGCCCGACGACCGCTACCGTTACATGATCGCGCCGAAGCAGGTCTCGAGCAGAGACAATCGCAGCGACGGCCGCCTGATCGACTTCGAGTACGGAAGGATTCCCGCGCACTTCCTCGCCGTTTACTGGCCCCTGTTTGCCGAGGTCGCGCCTCGGCCGGAGATTCTGGACGAAGTCGAGACCTTTGCCGCGGCGCATTTCGACGATCGGACGATCGGCGTCCAGGTCCGAACCTGGCGCGACGCCCCGAGCCGGCATCGCAAGCACCATCTGCCGGCCGTCGGGCGGTTGCGGAAGTTGCTCGCCGCGGCCGAGGCCGATCGCCGGTTCTTCGTCGTCAGCGACGACGACGGCGTCGTTCCGTGGCTCGAGGGACTCCTCGGCGCCGGGCGCGTGCTGGCCTATCCGCGCGCGACGATGCGGCGCGCGAGCTGGCAGTCGGCCGCGGGAATGACCGAGGACCTGATCGACATGCTGCTCCTGTCGCGGACGGAGGAGCTCTTCGCGAGCTATCTCAGCACGTTCAGCGAGACGGCATGGTGGCTCGGCGGCGCCCGGGCGAAAGTCTCGGTGTTTTGAGGACATCGCGGACGAGATGATAGTCCGGTCGCGCGCACCTCACGTTCCCGAGTCGGTGCCGCAGGACAGATGAATCCCGGAAGAGTCGTCTACGGTCACCTCGATTTCGATCGGCCGGCAGCAAACGGAACAGTCCTCGACGTACCGCTGATGCTCGATCGAGCTGTCGATGATCAGCTCTATCGCTTCGCCGCAGTAGGGGCATTCGACCGATCGGCTGGGCAGCATGGCGCCGGGCAGCAAGCTCAATCGAGCTGCGACAGATACCAGCGATACGTGCTTTCGATCCCGGTCGCCAAGTCGATGCTCGGCTTCCAGCCGGCGGCCGTGATTCTCGAGACATCGAGGAGCTTGCGCGGCGTTCCGTCGGGCTTGCTGCTGTCGTAGACGATCTCGCCGTCGAAGCCGACGATGTCGCGGATCAGAACGGCAAGGTCGGCGATACGGATATCCTCGCCGACCCCGACATTGATGATCTCGGGCGAATCGTAATTTTCCATCAGGAAGCAGATCGCATCGGCAAGATCGTCGACGTGCAGAAACTCGCGCCGCGGCTCGCCCGAGCCCCAGACCTCGACCCTCGGCGCGCCGGTTTGCTTCGCCTCGTGAAACTTTCGAATCAGGGCCGGCAGGACGTGCGAGGTCTTGAGATCGAAGTTGTCTCCCGGTCCGTAGAGGTTGGTCGGCATCAACGAGATCGCCCTGAAGCCGTGCTCCTTGGCATACGCCTGACACAGCTTGATGCCGGCAATTTTGGCGATTGCGTACCACTCGTTGGTCGACTCGAGCGGGCCGGTCAGCAGCGAATCCTCGCGAATCGGCTGCGGCGCGAGACGGGGGTAGATGCAGCTCGAGCCGAGGAAGGCGAGCTTCCTGACCCCATGACGAAAGGCGGAGTCGATGACGTGCGTCTGAATCTCGAGGTTGTCGCGCAGAAACTCCACGGGATAGGTGTCGTTCGCGAGAATCCCGCCGACCTTGGCCGCGGCGAGAATGACGTAGTCGGGCCTCTCGACCCGAAAGAACGCGTCGACCTGAGCGCCGTCCCGCAGATCGAGCTCATCGCGCGTGCGTGTGACGAGATTGTCGAAGCCGCGCAGGTCCAGCGCGCGGCAGACGGCGCTGCCGACGAGACCGCGGTGACCGGCGACGAATATGCGGGCGTCCGTATTCAAGTGCCGCTCATTCGTGGTGTTTGAACACGGTGTAGCCTTCGCGCGCGACCAGGGCATCGCGCTCGGCGAGCGCGAGATCCTCGCGAACCATCTCCTCGACGAGCGCTTCGAAGTCGACCTCGGGCTCCCAGCCGAGCTCGGCGCGGGCCTTGCTCGCGTCGCCGAGCAGCGTGTCGACCTCGGTCGGGCGGAAGTATCGCGGGTCGACGCGGATTACGGTGTTGCCCGACACGGTGTCGATGCCGGCTTCGTCGACGCCTTCGCCACGCCATTCGACGGCCATGCCGAGCGCGGCCGCCGCCGTCTCGACGAAATGACGGACCGAATATTGCAGCCCGGTTGCGATGACATAGTCCGCAGGCTCCTCCTGCTGCAACATGAGCCATTGCGCGCGCACATAGTCTTTCGCGTGGCCCCAGTCGCGCAGGGCATCGAGATTGCCGAGGTAAAGACACTCGTCGAGGCCGGACTTGATTCTCGCGAGCCCCCGCGTGATCTTGCGCGTGACGAAAGTCTCGCCGCGAAGGGGCGACTCGTGATTGAACAGGATGCCGTTGCAGGCAAAAAGTCCGTAGGCCTCGCGGTAGTTCACCGTGATCCAGTAGGCATAGACCTTGGCCGCGGCATAAGGCGATCGGGGATAGAACGGCGTCGTTTCACGCTGCGGCGTCTCGACGACCTTGCCGTACATCTCTGAGCTCGAAGCCTGGTAGAAGCGGGTCGATTCCTGCAAGCCGCAGATTCTGACCGCCTCGAGCAGGCGCAGCGTGCCGAGCGCGTCGGAATTGGCCGTGTACTCGGGCGTCTCGAACGAGACGGCGACGTGGCTTTGCGCGGCGAGGTTGTAGATTTCGTCGGGGCGGACCTCCTGCACGATCCGGATCAGATTGGTTGCATCCGTCAGGTCGCCGTAATGCAGGATCATCTGCTGGTTCGGATCGTGCGGATCGCGGTAAAGATGATCGATCCTGTCGGTGTTGAACAGCGATGCCCGCCGCTTGATGCCGTGGACGACGTATCCCTTAGCAAGCAGAAGCTCGGCCAGATAGGCGCCGTCCTGACCGGTGATGCCGGTGATCAATGCCCGTTTTCCGGGCTTGCTGTCGCTCACGCGAGTAATCCCCTTTCAGGTCTTGTTGCGAGACAGAACTTCCCGGTACAGCTCGACGTACTTTTCGCCCATCGCAACCGGAGAAAAGTCGCGGGCGAAGACGAAGCCGCGCTCGCCGAGTGCGCGCCGGAGCTCTGGCTGCGCGCGCAGCCGCAGAATCGCTTCCTTGAGCTGATCGGGTCTTCCAGGTTCGATCAGCAAGCCGGTCTCGCCATCCCGCACCAGCGTCGGCACGCCGGCGACGCCGGCGGCGACGATGGCAAGGCGCCGATCCATCGCATCGAGGAGGATGCTGCCTATGCCTTCGCGGTTCGACGGCAGTATGAACATATCGAACGCGGCAAGGTAGTCACCGACGTTGTCGACGAAGCCTTCGAATTCGACGTTATCCAGGTCCGCGGCCATCGCCTTCAGCATACCCTCGTCCGGCCCCCTTCCCACGAGCAGGAAGTGAATATCCGGATCGGTGTCCTTCAGCTCTCTGGCGACGGCAAAGATATACTCCTGGCCCTTCTGAGCGTTGTCGAGCGCCGCTACGTGGCCGACGAGAAACTTGCCCTCGAAGCGCCGTCGGATTGCGCTCGAGGCGGCAGTGTCGACCGGCAGATTGCTGCTGCTCGGGACGATCACTGTGGTGCGGACCGCCGCGTCGAAATCCCTGACGACATCCGCTATCGCGGGCGCCACGGCGCAGACGCAGGCGGCGCACCGGTAGGCCCGGTGCGCGAACCAATGATCGCCGATCGGATTGTTGACGTGCCGCATAAGAATGTAGGGCGTCCCCGAGATGACCGAGCGCAGGTATGCGGCGTAGACGCTGCGGCCCTCGTGCGCGTGAACGAGGTCGACGCCGCGTGTCGCCGCGCAGGCGGTCAATGGGTCGCCCTTCGTCGTGAGTCTGATCTCGATATCGAGATCCTCGACCCGCCGCGCCAACGGCTCATTGCGTCGCGCGACGAGCACCTGATCGATCTCATGCCTGGTGAGCTCGCGGATCAGCAGCTCAGTTTGACGTTCGCCGCCGCGATAATCGCGCGCAACGTTGATATGGGCGACTCGGATTCTGGGATGCATCGAAGCAGCTAGCTTCTCAAGATCGGCGCGTAGCATAGCATAGCGTGCTCGTTGCTCGGGCCGTGCGACAGCGGCACGCGTTGCATTGCCGAGATTCGATGACTCAGTATTCCTTGTTGCGATAAAGAACTGTCAGGCGTTTCATGCTGCCGTTTGCAACGATCTCGAATCCTCGCACCAGCAGATAGTTCGTTACGGCCCCGAGCGTGCTCGTTTGCTCGACGCCGCGCTCGAAACCGAGATCGGCGGAAATGTATTCGATGTTGCGGAAGATGCCTTCGCAGCCCTTGATCACTTCGGGCTCGGCGCCCTCGGCTTCGAGCTTGAGCAGTTTGATCGGCGTGTCCGGCAACAGGCGGTCGAGCCGCCGTGTTGGCACTTTGACGATCTCATCGTAGCTCGGCGGCTCGATGAATGAGGAGTCGGCCATGTGTGACGAGACATAGAAATCGAGCTCCCCCTCGCTGTCCCAGAGGCCGAGGTTCAAGGTCCTGGAAGGGGCTGCGTTTCGCGCGAGACAGGAGTATTCGAGCGGCGAGGGCTCGATGCCGATGTACTCGACAGCTATCTCGTTGACCAGAAAGTAATACTTGAGCTCGCCGACGTTGGCGCCGCAGTCGACGACGACGTCGCCGGGACGGAATTCGATCCTGGGCAGGAAATAGGTTTCGCCGAGGATCTCGGCCCGCCTGACGATGCCGCGCTTCAAGCCGTAATGGGCCGACCCCTCGTGGCGAAAGAGGATTTCGTAGCCTCCCGATTCGACGAGAAAGACCCTCTCCTCGCGTTGCAGGCGCACACGCGCATCGAATCCGCGCAAAGTAGCCTGCAGATTGAACAAGAAGCAAAAAGGGCGTCCGCGGGACTTACGAACTAGCGACAAGGAATCACGCCGGAATTGACGGTGAGCGGGATTATAGCGAACGTCGGGGGCCGTCCCAAGGGCGCTCGGCGCGACGTCGATGATAAGAAGGTTGCTGACCGAAAGCTTGCGCTGAACCACGCTACAGTCCGTAGAATGACGCGATGCTGATCGCGCACGTCAACGTCGCCAGGGATTATCGAGGTGGTGAACGTCAGACCGAGCTCCTGATGCGCGAGCTCGCCGCGCTGGGCACCCGGCAGAGACTCATAGCTCGCCGCGGAAGGATGCTGGCAAGACGTATCAAGGAGAACGGCTTCGAGGTTCGCGAGGTATCGGGCCACTTGCCCGGCGTCGTGATGGCGACGCGAGGCGCGGATCTCGTTCACGTCCACGAGGGGCGGAGCGTTTATGCGGCGTACTTGAGGCACCGGATGTCCCGAACGCCGTATGTTGCGACGCGCCGGGTTACCAACCCGATCGGCGATCACTATTTCGCTCATCGGGCTTATTGCGCCGCGGCACGTGTCGTTGCCATTACTCCCCAGGTAGCCGATGTGGTTCGCGATTTCGATCCCGGGGTCAGGCTCAGCGTGATATTGAGTAGCAGTAGCGGGCTGGAATCGAATTCCGAACAGGCTCGCGCCATTCGGCGAAGCGCGGGCGACGGATTTATCGTCGGCCACATCGGCGCGCTCGACAACGATCAGAAGGCTCAGGACACGATCATCGCGGCAGCCCGGGTGCTCGAGAGCTCGCACCCGGACATCCACTTCCTGCTGGTCGGCGGCGGCAAGGACGAAGCGATGCTGCGCGAGTTGGCGTCGGGACTGAGCAATCTGAGCTTCGCTGGTTTCGTCACGAACGTCGGCGATTTTCTCGCCGCGCTCGACATCCTGGTCCTGCCTTCGCGGCGGGAAGGCATGGGCAGCATCCTGTTCGATGCGATGGAGCATTCGCTGCCGATCGTGGCGACGCCCGTGGGCGGCGTGCCGCGTATCGTCTTCGAAGACCAGAACGGCTATCTGATCGACGTCGACGAGCCGGAGCAGCTCGCGGAACGAATCGTTCGGCTGCGGTCCGACCCTGCGCTCAGGGAGAGGCTGGGGGCGACCGGCCGAAGGATGGCATGCGGGCATACGCCGCCGGCCATGGCCGAAGCTTATCTCAAGGTGTACGAGTCGGTTCTCGAGTAGGGAACGGCGCCGCCGCGTCGCGATGCGGCGGCGCCGCAGTCGCAGCCGCAGCCTGTGATGCCTTACTCGCTGCCTCGATAGCGCCCGACGTAGGCCGCCTTGCCTACGACCTTGCCTTCCATGGCCGCGAGAATCTCGTCGCGGGTCGCGGAATTGGGCAGGTCGAGGTTGTCGTTCAGCACGTAGAACTCGAAGACGTAATGGTGATAACGCGGGCCGGCAGGCGCGCCCGGGCCGACGTAGCCGGGTTGGCCGCGAATGCTTGGACCGTTCACGGCGCCGTCGGGCAATCCGCCCTCGGGAATGCCGCCCGCCGCGGCCGGAATGTTCCACGCCGACCAGTGAAATACGTCTTCCGTGCCGCCGCCGAGCGCGACGTCGAGGTCGTGAAAGATGATCGCGATGCTGACGGCATTCTCGGGCAGATTTGACAACGTGAATCCGGGCTGCACGTTCTCGCCGCGCGAGACAAATCTGTCCGGTATGATCCCGCCGTCCTCGAACGCGTCGCTTTCGACGACGACCTGCGCGAGCTGAAAGCCGCCACGGCCGCCCCCTTGCTGCGCGAAAGCCTGCGCCGCGACGAGCGAGAGGGCGGCAGCGAGCGTGAGGCCGGCGCTCAAGCCTCTGATATTCATAAAGATTTCCCCTTAGTGTTGTCGTGTTGCCGTTGAGTATAGCGAAACTTGGGCTGCCAAAGCGTGCGCACCAACGGGAGCATCGGTATCTTGGTCTATACTGCCGCCCCTGCCAAAAGCCGGATGCTTCAAACCATGAGTCGCTTGCAGGAAAAAATCCGCGACGGGAAATTCGTCATCACGGCGGAGATCGTGCCGCCGCTGGCCGCTTCCGCGGATGCGCTTTTGGCCGAGGCCGGGACGATCGGCGCGCGCGCCGATGCCATGAACGTGACCGATGCCGCGGCCGGCCGAACGACGATGTCGAGCTTCGCCGCCGCGGCGATACTGAAAGCGAACGGTTACGAGCCCATCCTCCAGGTGACCTGCCGCGACAGGAACCGGATCGCGCTCGCCGGGGACCTGCTCGGGGCCGCGGCCCAGGGCATCGAGAATCTGTTGCTGCTGCGCGGCGACGACCCGAAAGGCGGCGACCAGCCCGATGCCAAACCCGTGTTCGATTTCGAGACGGCCGATCTGATGAAGCTCGCGCGCGACATGCGTGACGAAGGCGTGTTGCCGTCCGGTCGCGTTATCGAGGCCCCGCCCAGATTCTTCATCGGCGGCGCCGACGTTCCGCGTGTTCCGGACGAGAAATGGTCGCCCGAGCCGCTGCGCAGGAAGATCGAAGGCGGTGCCGGCTTCCTGCAGACGCAGTTTTGTTTCGATCTCGAGGTCGCGCGCCGCTACTTCGAGCGGCTCGGCGAGGAAGGCATCACGGACGAGGTCGGCATCATCATCGGGGTCGGACCGATCCGTTCTGCGAAGTCGGCCCGCTGGATGAACGAGAACCTGTTCGGCGTTCACGTGCCCGAGGCGACGATCGAGCGCCTCGAAGGCGCGAAAGATCAGGCGGCGGAAGGCCGCGCCATCTGCGTCGAGCTGATCGAAGGGCTGCGCGAAATGCCGGGACCGGCGGGTACGCACCTGATGGCGCCGGCGCAGGGTCCGGACGCGATCGCCGCCGTTCTCGAAGCCGTCTCCGGTTGACGTGCCGCCCGGCGGCGCTGATCTCGTCCGGCGCCGCGCCGGCGTTTGTCTGCATCTGACCTCGCTGCCCGGCCCGCACGGGATCGGCGATCTCGGCGCCCCGGCAATTCGATTCATGGACTGGATGCTGGCACAGGGCCTCAGTGTCTGGCAGTTCCTGCCGACAGTGCCGACAGGTTACGGCAATTCTCCGTATCAGCCGCTGTCGGTTTTCGCGGGCAATCCGCTGTTGATCGATCTCGACGGGCTTGTCGAATGGGAACTCATCGACGCCGGTGAGGCCGATCGCTGCAGGCACGATTTGGACCCGGCCGTCGACTACGACCGCGTCGCCGCCGCCAAGTCGCGCGCGCTCAGGATTGCCGCCGAGCGCTTTCAGGCATCGAAGGACAGCGGACTCAACGCCGAGTTCGAGGCCTTCGTCGCCGACAATGACGCGGCCTGGCTCGGGGATTTCGCGGCTTTCGCGATCGCGAGAGCCCTGAATGGCGGCGCGGCGTGGCCCGGCTGGGCCACGTCCGATCGACGGGCATTCGTCGACTCGCTCGAGCGCCGCTATTCGGCCGAGCTCGAGCGCGTGAAGCTGACCCAGTTCTTCTTCCATCGCCAATGGCGAGCCCTGCGTGCCGAGGCGCGCCGGCGCGGCATCATTCTGTTCGGCGAGGTACCGATCTACATGGCGCTCGACTGTGCCGACGCCTGGAGCCACCCGGAGCTGCTCTATCTCGACGACGCGTTCCGGCCCGTCGAGGTCGCCGGCGTGCCGCCCGATTACTTCAGCGCCGACGGACAGCTCTGGGGCAATCCCGTCTATCGGTGGGACGTTCACGCCGACGACGGTTTCAGGTGGTGGATCGAGAGACTGCGCCACGCGTTGTCCGGAACCGACCTCGTCCGGCTCGATCACTTTCGGGGCTTCGACGAGTTCTGGTCGGTACCGCTCGGCACCGGCACGGCGCGCGAAGGGCGCTGGAACGCGGGTCCGCGCCATGCGCTGTTCGACGCGCTCGTAGCCGAGCTCGGGGCAGCGCCGTTCGTCGCCGAGGATCTCGGCATCATCACGGCCTCCGTGACGGCTCTGCGCAAGGCCTATGCGCTTCCCGGGATGCAGGTGCTACAGTTTCTCGTCGAGGCGGATGAATTCGACCTCGGTCGGATAGAGGAGGACTGCGTCTGCTATACCGGCACGCACGACAACGATACGACCGCGGGCTGGTTCGCGGGCGGGTCCGCGCCGGTCGGCGACGAGGCCGGTCGAGATCGGCAGAGAAGGATTGCCGATAACCTTGAATCAACGCAAGAAATGATACATAAGATGATGATTTACCAATGTTTCAAGAGCTCAGCCAGGATCGCAATCGCGCCGTTGCAGGACTATCTGGGGCTCGGCTCCAGCGCAAGGCTCAATACGCCGGGGCGGCCCGAAGGCAACTGGCGCTGGCGAGTGACCGAAGCTCAATTGCAGGACGCCGGCGTCGATTTCATCGATGAGCTGGTCGGGGAAACGGGGCGCGGATGACCGACAAGCCCCTGCGCGAGGACCGCCGCTTCGTCAGCCGGATCACACGGGACACGCTGGCTCTCGTGATGGCCGGCGGCAAGGGCTCGCGGCTCCACGAGTTGACGCGCTGGCGGGCCAAGCCCTCGATCCATTTCGGCGGGCACTTCCGCCTGATCGACTTTCCGCTGTCGAACTGCATCAACTCAGGCATAGGCCGTATCGGCGTGCTGACGCAATACAAGGCGCATTCGCTGATTCGACATCTCGTGCAGGGCTGGACCTGGCGCCTCCGGATGGGGCGCGAGTTTCTCGAGATCCTGCCGGCGTCGCAACGCACGGGCGGCGAGTGGTACCGCGGCACCGCGGACGCCGTCTACCAGAATCTCGACATCATCCGGACCCATGAGCCGTCGTTCGTGCTGCTGCTCGCCGGCGATCACGTCTACAAGATGGATTACGGTCCGATGATCGCGGCGCACGTCAAGACCGAAGCCGATCTGACGGTCTCCTGCGTCGAGGTGCCGCTCGAGGAGGCGGCGGGCAGCTACGGCGTCATGACGGTCGACGCCGAAGGCCGCGTGCTTGCATTCACGGAGAAGCCGGAGCGACCCGATTCGATTCCCGGAAAGCCCGGCCTTTGCCTCGCTTCGATGGGCAACTATGTCTTCAATACGCGCTTCCTCTACGAACAGGTGATTCTGGACGCCGACAACCCGCGAACGCAGCACGATTTCGGCAAGGACATCCTTCCCTACGCCGTCGCCCGCCACCGCGTGTTCGCCTACCCGTTTCGAGATGCCGAGAGCGACAGCCAGGTTTACTGGCGCGATGTCGGCACGCTCGATGCGTTCTGGCAGGCCAACATGGAGCTCGTTTCGGTCTCGCCGGAGCTCAATCTCTACGACGAGATCTGGCCGATCCTGACCAATCAAATGATGGCGCCGCCGGCCAAGTTCGTGTTCGACGACGACGACCGGCGCGGCGTGGCGATCGATTCGCTGGTCAGCGCCGGCAGCATCGTCTCGGGCGCCAGAGTGTTGCACAGCCTCCTGTCCTTCAACGTGACGATCGAGGCGCGCTCGGAAGTCAGGGAGAGCGTCATCAACCCCGAGGTTGCTATCGGGCGCAACTGCCGGATTCGCCGGGCCATCGTCGATCGCGGATCGCTGGTCCCCGACGGAACCGTCATCGGAGAGGATGCCGAGGCGGACCGCGCGCGCGGCTTCCGCGTCACCGACAGCGGCCTCGTGCTCGTCACGCCCGACATGCTCGGGCAGCGTCTGCATTTCACGCGCTAGAGTTCTGGCAGGAGGCCGGCCGCTATTTCGTCGAAGTGGATCTTCATGGCTGCCGCCGAGAACGGCGGCCTGCCCGGCGGCAAGATCGGCGGCATGGGCGACGTGATTCGCGGTTTGCCGAAGGCGCTGGCGCGCCGCGGCCATCGCGTCTCGGTGCTGACGCCGTCATACGGGTTTCTGGCCGAGGCGTCTGGCGCGAGGTCGATCGGGACGGTGAAAGTCCGTTTCGCCGGCGAGCTCGAGACCTGCGAGTGGCTCGAGGCGCCGGGCGACGTCGCCGGCGTCGACCATTATCTGCTCGAGAGCCCCCGGTTTTCGCCGCGCGGCGGCGGCCGGATCTATCACGACGATGGCGGCGCGGCGCCGTTCGCGACCGACGCAACGAAGTTCGCTTTCTTCAGCGCCGCCGCCGGCGCTCTCGTCGGCGAGCTCGAGCGCGCGCCCGATGTTCTGCATCTGCATGACTGGCATCTCGGGCTGCTGCTGCTGTTGTGCCGTTACGATCCTCGCTACGCTGCCCTGAAGGCGATCAGGACGGTTTTCACGATTCACAACCTCGCCCTTCAGGGCACGCGCCCGCTTGATGGCGACGAGTCCTCGCTGAAGCGCTGGGTCCCCGACCTCGAGGTCCCGGAGGATATCGTGGCCGACCCCCGTTTCGCGCTCTGCGTCAATCCGCTCGCGGTCGCGATCCGCCTCGCGGACGTCGTGAACACCGTCTCGCCGACCTACGCGAAGGAGATCGTCGTGCCGGGCGACGAGAAGCGCGGGAGCCGGGGCGGGGAGGGGCTCGAAGGACTGCTTGCCGCGCGGGACCGGCAAGGGGCGCTGATCGGCATTCTGAACGGCTGCGAGTATCGTCAAAGCCCGCCGCCGAAGCCGACGTGGAAGCGACTCGTCGCTCTGATGCACGAGGAGCTCCTGGGCTGGATCGCCGGCGGCAGCTACGTCGATGCCGGCGCCTATCTCGCCGAGCGGCAGATCGGGGTGCTGCCCGGCCGCGGTCCGGCCGTGATCGCCACCAGCATCGGCCGCGTGACCGAGCAGAAGCTGGCACTGCTGCGCCAGGAGGTCGGCCGCACGGCGACCGCTCTCGATCGCGTGCTCGCGGTGCTCGATCCCGGCGTCCTGATACTGCTCGGCAGCGGGGACTCCGAGTACGAGCGCTTCCTCAAGCAGGCCATGCTGCGGCATCCGAACTTTCTCTTTCTCGAAGGGTACTCGGACCGCCTGGCCGAGGCGCTGTACGCGGCCGGTGACGTCTTTCTGATGCCAAGCGTCTTCGAACCTTGCGGCATCAGCCAGATGCTGGCCATGGGCGCGGGTCAGCCCTGCGTTGCCCACGCCGTCGGTGGCTTGCGCGATACGGTGACGAAGGCCAACGGCTTTCCGTTCGGCGGCGCGACGCCGCGACAGCAGGCCCAGAATTTCGTTCGCCAGGTCGCCGCGGCCGTCAACACGAGGCTCGGCCGGCCCGAGAGATGGCTCGCCCTGACGAATGCCGCCCGGGGCGAGAGATTCACGTGGGATGCCAGCGCCGGCCGCTACCTGAGCGAGGTCTATGCCTTCGATAGCGTCACCGGCTGACAGCGAGCTCAACGCTGCCGCTTTGCTCGCAAGGGGCGCGCACGCCGATCCTTTCGCGTTCCTCGGCCCGCACAGCGTCGGCGGCAAGCTTCGGATTCGCAGCTTTCAGCCGCAGGCCGATACAGTCGCGGTTATCGGCGAGGACGGCACACCGCTCGCTGCCATGGCGCGGATAGGGCCGGGCGGGCTGTTCGCCGCGGATCTCGAGAACGGGCAGGCCGTCGCCGAACACTATCGGTTACGCCTCGGCACGAGCGGCGGAGAAGCTCGCGACGTCGAGGACCCGTACCGCTTTTCTTCCGCGCTCGGTGAGTTCGATCTGCACCTGATCGGCGAAGGCTCGCATCATCTCCTTTATGATCGCCTCGGCGCGCATCGAATGCGGCATCGGGGGGTCGACGGTGTCCAGTTTGCCGTCTGGGCCCCGAACGCGGGCCGGGTCAGCGTCGTCGGCGATTTCAACGACTGGGACGGCCGGCGCCACTCGATGCGGCGCCACCCGTCGGTCGGGATCTGGGATATCTTCGTTCCCGGTGTTGCGCCCGGATCGAGGTACAAGTTCGAGTTGCTCGATGCGGCCGGGGCGCTGCTGCCGCTGAAGGCCGACCCCTTCGCTCGCTTCTCCGAGCAAGCGCCGGGCAATGCATCGATCGTCTTCGAAAGCGCGTACGAATGGCGCGACGGCGAGTGGCGCGCGGGCGGCACGGCGAGCCTCGGCTTCGACCGGCCCGTCAGCATCTACGAGGTGCACCTCGGGAGCTGGCGGCGCAAGGTCGAGGAGGGCGGACGGTGGCTCAGCTACGCCGAGCTCGCGGCCGAGCTCATTCCGTATGTCCTTGACATGGGCTTCACGCACATCGAGCTCCTGCCGGTCAGCGAGCATCCGTTCGGCGGCTCGTGGGGCTATCAGCCCGTGGGGCTCTTTGCGCCGACGTCGCGCTTCGGCTCACCGGACGATTTCCGCCGATTCGTCGACGAGTGCCATCGCAACGGGATCGGCGTCGTCCTCGACTGGGTCGGTGCTCACTTTCCCGGCGACGAGCACGGACTCGGACGTTTCGACGGCTCCGCGCTCTACGAGCATGAGGATCCGAGGCGCGGCGTGCACACCGACTGGCATACGCTGGTTTTCAACTACGGTCGCGCGGAAGTCGCGAATTACCTGATCGCCAATGCGCTCTACTGGATCCAGGAATTCCACGTCGACGCGCTCAGGCTCGATGCCGTGGCGTCGATGCTCTACCTCGACTACTCGCGCCGGGACGGCGAGTGGGTGCCGAATGAGCACGGCGGCAACGAGAATCTCGAGGCGATCGCATTTCTGCGCCGGCTCAACACGCTCGTTCATGCGGCCGGCGGGCTGACGATCGCCGAAGAGTCGACCGCCTGGCCCGCCGTAACCCGGCCGGTCGAGCACGCGGGACTCGGTTTCAGCTACAAGTGGAATATGGGCTGGATGAACGATACCTTGCGCTACGTCGCTGAAGATCCCGTCCATCGCAAATATCATCACGACCGGATGACGTTCAGCATGGTCTACGCGTTCAACGAGAACTTCGTGCTGCCGCTATCGCACGACGAGGTCGTTCACGGCAAGCGCTCGATCATCGGGCGCATGCCGGGCGACGACTGGCAGCGGTTTGCCAATCTGCGCTGCTACTTCGGCTTCATGTTTGCCCACCCGGGAAAGAAGCTCCTGTTCATGGGCAGCGAGCTCGCGCAGCCGGACGAATGGCATCACGACCACTCGCTCGACTGGCATCTGCTCGACCTGCCGATGCATGCCGGCGTTCAGAGGCTGGTCCGGGATCTGAACCGGCTCTATGCGGCGACGGCGCCGCTTCACGAGATCGACTACGAGCCGGCGGGGTTCCGCTGGCTCAATTGCGACGACCGGGCAAGCAGCGTGTTCTCGCTCGCGCGACTCGATCGCAGCGGCCGGGTGCTCGTCGCGGTCAGCAATTTCACGCCGGTGGTCCGCGAGGAATACGCGCTCGGCGTTCCCGCTCCCGGAAAGTACATCGAGGTGCTCAACACCGACGCCGTCGAGTACGGCGGAGCGGGCGTCGGCAATCTCGGCGGAGTCGATGCCCGCAACGAGCCGCGGGATTGGCTCCCGGCAACGATGCGCTTACGATTGCCACCGCTGGCGACGGTATTTTTTTCTCAAGCCAATGAGTCCTCAATGATCGCGGAGTGCAGACACGGATGACTGCGACTGGCGAAAGCAGCGCGGTGAGAAGCCGGATCCTGACGGCACCGCCGTTGCCGATGGACACGGATGCCATCGTGCGGGACTTCACGCACTATTTTCGGCATACGCTCGGGCGCACCGTTTTGGCGCACGATTCGCCTTTCGTCTATCGCGCGCTCGTGCTCACGCTGCGGGATCGCCTCGTAGAGCGGCTCAACCGCACCATGCTCGACGTCGACACGCGGGGCAGCCGGCAGGCCTGCTATCTGTCGCTCGAGTATCTGATGGGGAGGCTGTTGCGCAACGCCGTCCTGAATCTCGGGCTCGAGGAGGCCTGTACGCAGGCCTTCGACCGTCTCGGGCTCTCGTACGCGGACGTGCTCGAGTCCGAGCACGATACCGGGCTCGGCAACGGCGGCCTCGGCCGCCTGGCGGCGTGCTTCCTCGATAGCTGCGCGACGCTGCAATTGCCCGTCATCGGTTACGGCCTGCGCTACCGCTATGGCATGTTCCGGCAGCTGATCGAGAATGGCCGCCAGGTCGAGGAGCCGGACAACTGGCTCGACGACGGATTTCCGTGGGAAATCGGGCGCATCGAGCTGACCCAGCGGGTCCGGTTCGGAGGGCGAACCGAGCAGTATGTGGACAGCACCGGCGCGCCGCGTTACCGCTGGGTCGATACTCACGACGTGCTGGCCGTGCCGTTCGACGTGCCGATCCCGGGCTACAGAAACGACTGCGTCAACATGCTAAGGCTCTGGCGGGCCAAGGCGACCGATGCGTTCGATCTCGACGAGTTCAACGCCGGGAGCTACGCCGATTCGGTGGCGGCCAAGACGGCGGCCGAGAACATCACGATGGTGCTCTATCCGAACGCGAGCAGCGAGAGCGGGCGGGAGCTCAGGCTGCGGCAGCAGTATTTTCTCGCCTCGGCGAGCCTGCAGGACCGCATCCGCCACTGGACCGAGAGCCGCGGCCGCGACTTCGCGGGCTTCGAGGATCAGTTCTGCTTTCAGCTCAACGACACGCATCCGGCAATCGCCGTGGCCGAGCTCATGCGCATTCTCCTCGACGACTACGGGCTGCCCTGGGAGCGGGCCTTCGAAATCACGCAGAAGACGATGGCGTACACGAATCATACGCTTCTGCCGGAGGCGCTCGAGACCTGGCCCGTCGCTACGCTCGAGCGCCTGCTGCCGCGCCTTTTGGGCATCATCGCCGAGATCAACGCGCAATTCCTGACCGAGGTCCGCAAGCGCTGGCCCGGCGACGAGGAGAAATTGCGCGCGATGTCGCTGATCGGTGAGGGGCCGGTGCCGCAAGTCCGCATGGCCTATCTCGCGATCGTCGGCAGCTTCTCGGTCAACGGTGTCGCCGAGCTTCACTCGAAGCTGTTGCGCGAGGGCCTGTTTCGCGATTTCGCGCAGTTCGAGCCTGCGAAGTTCAATTCCAAGACCAACGGCGTGACACCGCGCCGCTGGCTCGCGGCCTGCAATCCCGCGCTTGCGGCCCTGATCACGGAGACGATTGGCGAAGGCTGGGTAACGGATCTCGGGCGCCTCGGCGAGCTCGCGGGGCATGCCGACGATCCCGGGTTCCGCGCACGCTGGCGCCAGGTCAAACACGCGAACAAGCAGCAGCTTTGCCGGTTCATCGAATCGCGCACGGGTATCGCGCTCGATCCGGGCATGCTGTTCGACGTTCAGGTCAAGCGCATCCACGAATACAAGCGCCAAGCGCTGAACGTCCTCCACGCGATCAACCTCTACGATCGAATCAAGCGCCGCGACGCGCCGGACTTCGTGCCACGGGCCATCGTGATCGGCGGCAAGGCGGCGCCGGGCTATCACATGGCGAAAGAGATCATCAAGTTCGCCAGTAACGTGGCGGCCGTCATCAACTCGGATCCGGATACGCGGGGCAGGCTGCGCTGCGTCTTTGTGCCCGACTACAACGTGTCGGCGATGGAGCTGATCTGTCCGGCAGCCGACCTCTCCTCGCAGATCTCGACGGCCGGCAAGGAGGCGTCCGGAACGGGCAACATGAAGCTGATGATGAACGGGGCGGTCACGATCGGCACGCTCGACGGCGCCAATGTCGAGATTCTCGAAGCCGTCGGTAGGCAAAATTTCTTCCAGTTCGGCCTGACGGTCGAAGAGATCGAGTCGATGCGCGGAAGCTACGACCCGGAATCGATCATCGCAGCCGATGAGGACCTCGCGCGCGTCTTCCATCTGATAGTAAGCGCGACATTCAACGCGTCGGAGCCTGGTATCTTCGACGGCGTCGTCGGCGCGATGCGCGAGCGCCACGATCCCTGGATGACGGTCGCCGATGCCCCCGCGTTCTTTGCCGCGCACGAAGCCGCGGCCGCGAAGTTCAGAGACGTCGAGGACTGGACTCGCATGAGCATTCTGAATACGGCCGCATCGGGCCGGTTTTCCTCGGACCGGACGATAAGAGCGTACAACGAGGAAATATGGCGGCTGGAGCCGCTCGGTCCTTGATCGAACCGGGCTCCCCGGACCCGCTCGGGGCGCGGGTTCTCGATGGCGGAACCAACTTCGCCGTGTACGCGGACGGCGCATCGCGCGTGGAGCTTTGTCTCCTCGATGCGGCGGGACAGGAAACGCGGCGCTACGACCTGCCGGCCGAGACCGGCGGCACCTGGCACGGATTCGTTCCGGGGATCGCCGCCGGGCAGCGCTACGGCTTCCGCGCCCACGGACCCTATGAACCCGAGGCGGGCCTGCGCTTCAATCCGAGTAAGCTGCTCGTCGATCCGTACGCCCGCGCGCTGTCGGGGCAGCTCGTCTGGTGCGACGCCCTGTTCGATTACGATCCCGAAGCTTCCCGGGAGCGTCTCGTTCCGAGCAAGGAGGACAGCGCCCGCTTCGTGCCGAAGGCCGTCGTCACAGCGCCGCCGGCCGCGCGCGCGACACGGTGCCGCGTACCGTGGAGCGATACGCTGATCTACGAGCTGAACGTGCGCGGTCTGACAATGCGCCATCCCGCCGTCGGCATCGCCGATCGCGGGCGGTTCGGCGCGCTCGCGAGCCGGCCGCTGCTCGAGCATTTCCGGGCGCTCGGCATCACGTCGGTCGAGCTGCTGCCGATCCAGGCATTCGTCGACGAGAACCTCCTGCGTCTGAAGGGCCTCAGAAATTTCTGGGGCTACAACACGCTGGCCTACTTTGCGCCCGAGCCACGATACCTCGGCCGCGACGGCGCCGCGGGCCTGAAGCGGGTCATCGACCGGCTGCACGGCGCCAACATCGAGGTGCTGCTCGACGTCGTCTACAATCACACCGCCGAGGGCGGACGGCTCGGACCGACACTGAGCTTCCGCGGGCTCGCCAATGCCTCTTACTATCGTCTCGTCGACGGCAACCTCGGTGAGTATGTCAACGATACCGGTTGCGGCAACACGATCGATGGCGACGAGCCGATTGTCCGCCGCCTGATCGTCGACAACCTGAGCTACTGGGTGACGGAGTTCGGGATCGACGGGTTTCGATTCGATCTCGCGAGCGTTCTCGGCCGCACGCGCGAAGGTTTCGTCGCTCGGCACCCGCTCTTCGCCGAGATCCGCGATGCGCCTGCGCTCAAGGACGTCAAGCTCATCGCAGAGCCGTGGGACCTCGGTCCGGGCGGATACCGGCTCGGCGGCTTCCCGCTGCAATGGGCCGAATGGAACGATCAGTATCGCGATACCGTGCGGCGCTTCTGGTGCCGCGAACCCGGGCAGGCGCCGAGTCTTGCGCGCCGCGTTCACGGGTCCTCGGATATCTTCGAGCCGAGTGGTCGAGGGCCCGCGGCCAGCATCAACTTCGTGGCCAGCCACGACGGATTCACGACAGCCGATCTCGTCACCTACGCCGAGCGCCACAATGAAGCGAATGGCGAGGACAACTGCGACGGCCATCGGCACAATTTCAGCGAGAATCACGGTATCGAGGGCGCTACCGACAATCCCGTCGTCCTTGCCGTCAGGCGGCGGCACCGGCTCAATCTGCTAGCGACGCTGCTGTTCTCGCAGGGCACGCCGATGCTGCTCGCGGGCGATGAGCTCGGCAACTCGCAGTCGGGCAACAACAACGCTTACGCGCAGGACAACGAGATCGGCTGGCTCGACTGGTCAGCGCTGACGGCCGATCCCGGATTCTTTGCCGAGGTCTGCGAGCTCGCCCGGGTTCGGCGCGAGCTCGCGCTGCTGCGCCAGTCCGAGTACCGGCACGGCGAGCCGTCGGCAGCCACGGGCCGCCCCAACTTCGAGTGGTTCGATGCCGAAAGCGGCACGATCGCCGAGGCGGAATGGCCCTGGATCACGGCGCTCGGCGCGCTCGTGTCGTTGCCGGATGAGATGACGAAGGCAGAAGATCGCGTGCTCGCCGTAGCGCTCCTGTTCAACGCGAGCGAGACCGACTACGAGTTCTCGCTGCCGCCGATCGCGGGCAGAGGCGAATGGGTCTGCCGCTATTCGAGCGCCGGCGGCAGGCCAAAGGCGATATCAGGCAACCGCTTCCGCGTCGCCGGCTTCAGCCTCGCGTGCCTTGGTTATCAGTCGTTGACCTGATCGGTACGGCGCCGGAACAGCTCCTCGCCGCTGTCGCGCGTGACCGAGTTGCTGTTGACGACGTGCGGATCCTTGCGCGCGCGCGTTGCCTCGACGGTCACGACGTCACCGATCTTGAGCGTGTCGTGCCGCCAGCCCTGGCGCATCAGCACGTTGGCGCTGACGAGCTCGATGTTCCAGTCGACGGGCGTGTCGTCCTCCATGGCGGGGTCGGGACCCGTGACGTAGAAACGCGCGTGCGGATTCGACCACTCGATGTCCGTCACCGTCCCCGTGAACGTGACCTCCTGGTTGCGATCGAACTGGGCCGCGTATGAATGGTGAGCATTGGCGGCTGCAGCCCCGAGCACGCAAACGGCAGTGGCTAGAAGAGTCAACAGGGATTTCATTGGATACTCCTTGTACATTCCTGGTCCGTTCCTAGTCGTAGTACTCGACCGACTGCTCGTTCTCGATGCAGACGAACTCGATCAGGCTCGTGTCGACCATGATCTGCTGATTGACCCTGACGGTGAAGGGCTCCGTGTACGCGACGGGATCCTCGATCGTGACGTCGATCTCGAGCCTGCCGAAGGTCGGCCGCCGAAAGCGCTCGGTGATCGTCCCCTGGCTCGTGAACGGGCTGCCGTTGACGTCGAGCCAGCCGTCATCCTTCATGTGAGTCGTGACGACGACAAGCTCGTCGCCTTCCCAGTGCCCCGTCGAGTAGCCGTACCACCAGGGCAGCGGATTGTTGTCGGGACTCGGACGGCCGTCGAGGTGAATCTGGCGGATCCCGCCGTTGCCCTCGTAGAGCATGACGATCTGGTCCTCGGTCTGGATCATCTCGCGCGGCTGCGGATGCAGATGGAACTGCAGGTGGCCCATCGGCAGGCAGTGCGCGTCGGGATTGTCCTGCATGTTCCGGGCCATGCGTTGCTCTTTGGTCTCGCGTCCCCACTCCGTAAACGGCGCGCCGCCTTCGATATTGCGGGCGACATCTCCGAAGGTGGCAACGGGTGGGGAGTCGGATGGAGTCTGCTCGGCATTGGCATCAAGGCCCTGCCCCGGTGGTCCGCCGCGGCCGCCGAAGTTGAAACGCGCCGCCCAGACCCCGGTGAAGTCGATGTGCCCGTCCGCCGTGCGCGGCGGCGGCGCATCCATGTCGACCTCGCCATCGGGCGTGCGCGGCACGTCGCGCGTCGGCCAGGCGGGCCATTGCGCGCCGGCGGGCCAGGCTATGGCCAAAAGCAAAGCGGCCAGGCCGATTGCGCGAAAGATCCGAGTCATAGCCCCCCCGTCCAAAGTCTTATCGGCGAAAAAATACAGGAATTGGCTTTTCAGAGCCATAAACGAAAGAAAATTTCAGGCTCGCGCGGACGATCAGTCCGGCAGGGCGAAGACCCAGATCGCTGCGCCGCGGTTCGGCGGGCTCTGAAGCTCCGGCACGAGCGGCACAAAGCTGCCGGCATGGAAGCCGCCCTGACCGACCGGGATCGCGACGAACTGGCGCCCGTTGACGCTGTAGCTGATCGGGCTCGAGCTCGAGACGTCGTTGAGACGGGTCTCCCAGAGCAGGTCACCGTTCTTTGCATCGTGGGCGCGAAACGCGCGATCGAGGGACGCGGCGAACACGAGTCCGCCGGCCGTTGCGAGCACGCCCGCTGTTTGCGGCGCGCGCTGCCGAGCCACCCAGACGTTCTCGCCCGTGGCGAGGTCGATGGCCTGGAGCCGGCCGAACAAGCCGTCGCTGTCGGGACGCGGGCGTATGCCCCAGTTGACGCCGGACGAAAGCGCGCCGCGGCCTCCGCCGGGCACCGGGAAGACGTCCATGCAGGCTTCGTTCAGCGGCACGTAGAGAACACCGCTTTGCTGGTCGAACGAGGCCGGCTGAAAGTTCTTCGCGCCCGCGCCGTGAGGACAGACGAGCGCCACGCGTCCGGCGCCGGGCAGCACGTCGCGATTGATCGTCTTGGCGCCGGTTCGCGTGTCGATCTCCGCGACGATGTTCTGCAGTCCCAGATCGATCGCGAACAGAAACTCGCCGGTCCCGGCGTCGACGCCCTCGTAGATGCCGATTTTTCCGGCCGTCAGCGAAACGCGCCGCTCGCGGCCGCCGATCTCGAGATCGACGATCTGCCGCTCGAACGCCCAGTCGAGATCCCACTGATCGTTCGGAAAGTGCTGAAACGCCCAGACGAGCTCGCCCGTCGCGGGCTCGATCGCGAGCGTCGCGTTCGTGTAGAGCGCGTCGTTCGTCGTGGCCGGGTCGTCGTCGGGAACGAGCAACGGGCCCGTGTCGTAGGTGTTGCCGGTGCCGAAGTAGGCAAGGCCCGTTAGCGGATCGTAGCTGCCCGCCGTCCAGACCGATGCGCCGGTGCGCTCGTCCCAGGCTAAGCCGTTCCAGCTATCGCCGCCCGGCTCTCCCGGCTTCGGTATCGTTCCGACGCGCCAGCGGATCTCGCCCGTCGCCGCGTCGAGGCCGACGATCTGCGGGCCGCCGCGCTTGCCGCCGACGCCGGTCGCCGTCGTGCCGATCATGACCATGCCTTCGGCGACCAGCGGGCCGCCGTTCATCGTCTCGTTCTGCGAGAAGTCGGCGACACGAGTATCCCAGACGGGCTCGCCCGTCTGAACGTCGAGCGCGACGACGTGAGTATCCGAGGTGCCGATGAAGATCCGTTCGCCGTGCAGGGCGAGGGCACGCTTGTGGAACGGCGAGGCGCCGCTCTCGAGCCGGTGCCGATACTCCCAGAGCAGGTCGCCGGTCGCGGCATCGAGCGCCTGGACGATATCGCCGTAGCCGTAAACGAACATCGTGCCGTCGCGAACGAGCGGCACGTTCTCGTTCGAGCCCGCCGGCATCGTCCAGCTCCAGACGAGCCTCAAATCCTCGACGTTGCCGGCGTCGATCTCGTCGAGCGGACTGAAGCCGTGGGCGTCGTAGCTTCGGCGCCAGGTCAGCCAGTCGCCGGCGGGCGGGTCGATGATCGCGGCGTCGGTGACGGGCCTGAAGTCGTCGAGCGGGCTCGGCAGGTCGACGGCGGGATTGGCCGTGTAGGGCGAGAACGCCATGAAGCTGAATCCGCCGGCCGGCACCATCATGCTCGCGAGCGCCGCCGGGCCCGAGGGCAACGGCGATTCGCCGGGGACGATGCTGTTCTCCCTCAGCATGAACGCGACGAGGTTGGCGTAGTCGGCCGGCGCGAGCGAACCGGGGCTTTGCTGGGGCATCGTCGTTTGCGTCACATCGAAGAGCACGACGGCGCTTTTGCCCCCGTACTTCTGCATGAACTGCGGGCCCTTCAGCGAGGAACCGAGCGGGCCGTCGTCGAGGTTGGCACCGTGGCAGGCGACGCAGGCACTGGCATAGAGCGCGGCGCCGGCCTCGGCCTGTGCGATCGTGAACGACAGCGCCGTTTCCTGCGCCTTCGCCTGCCCGAGCAGCACGCCGATCGATGCCAGAGCCAGCGAGCCTCTGATCAGCTTCGCAAGCGGTAACCCGTCTTGAAAATCCAGGCGATGACGGCCAGGCACGCTCCGAGGAAGAGGCAGGTCATGGCGATGCTGACCGGAACGCTGACATCGGAATTTTCGTAGAAGCTCCATCGGAATCCACTGATGAGATAGACCACGGGGTTGAACAGCGTAATCTTCTGCCAGATCTCGGGCAGCATGGAGATAGAGTAGAAGGTGCCGCCGAGAAAGGCCAGCGGCGTGACGATCAGGAGCGGCACGACCTGTAGCTGCTCGAAGCTGTCGGCCCAGATGCCGATGATGAAGCCGAGCATCGCGAAGGCGATGCCGGTCAGGAATAGGAAGAACAGCATCAGGAACGGATGGGCGATCTCGAACGACACAAAAAGCTTGGCCGTGAACAGAATGATCAGGCCGAGCAGGATCGCCTTGCTGGCCGCCGCGCCGACGTAACCGAGAACGATCTCGACATGCGAGACCGGCGCGGACAGCACTTCGTAAATGGTGCCGATGAATCGCGGGAAGTAAATGCCGAATGAGGCGTTCGACAATGCCTGGGTCAGCAGGGACAGCATGATCAGTCCGGGCACGATGAAGGCGCCGTAATCGATGCCTTCGACCGACTGTATGCGCGAGCCGATTGCGGCCCCGAACACGACGAAGTAGAGGCTCGTCGATAGCACCGGCGAGAGGACGCTCTGACCGAGTGTGCGCCAGGTGCGCGCCATCTCGTAGAAGTAAATCGCTTTGACGGCGTACCAGTTCATGCGCGCTTCGATACCAGGCCCACGAATATGTCCTCCAGCGAGCTTTGCGTGGTGTTGAGGTCGTTGAACATCAGGCCGTGCCGGTTGAGCTCTCCGAGCAGAGACGTGATGCCCGTCCGGTCGGCGTGCGTGTCGTAGGTATAGACGAGCTCATGGCCGTCGTTGGCGAGCTCGAGCTTGTAGGCGGCGAGCGCCGCGGGCAGCTCGTAGGCGGGCTCGGTAAGCTGAATCGTCATCTGCTTCTTGCCGAGCTTTTGCATCAGGTGGTTCTTGTCCTCCACCAGTATGATCTCGCCGTGGTTGATCACCCCGACGCGGTCCGCCATCTCTTCGGCTTCCTCGATGTAATGAGTCGTCAGGATGATCGTCACCCCCGAGTCCCTGAGCTCGCGCACGAGCTGCCACATATCCTGGCGCAGCTCGACGTCGACGCCGGCCGTGGGCTCGTCGAGGAAGAGCACGGTAGGCTCGTGCGACAGCGCCTTGGCGATCATGACCCGGCGCTTCATCCCGCCGGAGAGCGTCATCATCTTGTCGCGCTTCTTGTCGATCAAGCTCAGCGCCCTGAGCGTCTTCTCGATATGCGCGTCGTTCCTCGGTTTCCCGAACAGGCCGCGGCTGAAGCTCGTCGTGGCCCAGACGGATTCGAAGGCGTCGGTCGTCAGTTCCTGCGGCACGAGACCGATCAGCGCGCGCGCCGCCCGGGGGTTGCGCACGATGTCGTGGCCCGCCACGGTCACCTGACCCGCGCTCGGATTGACGATGCCGCAGATGATATTGATCAGCGTCGTCTTGCCCGCGCCGTTCGGTCCGAGCAACGCAAAGATCTCGCCGCGCTCGATCTCGAGGTTGGTCGACTTCAGAGCCTGGAATCCGGTGGCGTACGTCTTTTCCAGATCACGGATGGAAATGATTGACGACATCAGGGAGATTCATCGTGTGCGAGAAGAGCGCCCATCATAGTGATCGGTTGGCGAGTAACAAGCTCTGAGAGACATACGGCTCGAAAGTTCATTCGGACGCTTCAGCAAAGAGGCTCAGCTCGCCCCGCGCCGGTCGAGGCGGTCGACGAGCTCGGGCACGGCCGTGAAGAGATCGGCGACGAGCACGATGTCCGCTGCGGCGCAGATCGGCGCCTGCGCGTCCTTGTTGATCGCAACGATCGTCCCGGCATCCCTGATTCCCGTCAGATGCTGAATCGCGCCCGAGACGCCGATGCCGAGATAAAGCCCGGGCGCGACGATCTTGCCGGTCTGCCCGACCTGCAGCTCGTTCGGCATCCAGCCCGAGTCGACCGCCGCGCGCGATGCGCCGACGGCCGCGCCGAGGCGCGCTGCGAGCCCTTCGATCAGCGCCACGCCCGCCGGGCCGCCGAGCCCGCGGCCGCCGACGACGACGGTCGAGGCCGTCTGCAGATCGGGCCCCGTCCGGTGGTCGCCGCGCCGCTCGACGAATCGCGTGTGCGCCGGCAGCTCGACGTCGAGCGTAAGCGCCTCGATCGGAGCGTCCGCCTCGTCTGCGGGCGCGGAGAACGCGGTCGGCCGAACCGTCGCGAAGACGGTCCTCTCGGGGTCCGCTTCCACGGTAACGATAGCGTTGCCGGCGTAGACGGGCCGGCGAAACCGGTAGGGGCCGTCGATCGCGACGATGTCGCTCAGCGCGCCGGCGCCGCGAAGCGCCGCGGCGCGCGGAATCAGGTCCTTGCCGAAGGTCGTTGCCGGCGCCAGCACGTGCGTGTACTCGCTCGCGAGCTCCGCGACCTGCGAAGCCCAGACGGCCGCGAGGCAGGGAGAATTCTCGACACGGGCAAGCAGCCGCACGCGGCCGACGCCGCCGATGCGGGCGGCCGATCTCGCCACGCTCTCGCCACCCGCCGCCAGCACGGCGACATCGACACCCTGAGGCGCCAGCGCCCGAAGCGCCCCGATCACATTGAGCGTCGCGGGCGCAAGCTCGGCATCGTCGTGCTCGGCGATGACGAGAACGCGGGTCATGGGATCAGCCCGCGCTCGTCGAGGATCGCGACGAGCTCATCGACGGACTCGACGCGAATCCCGGCGGTGCGTGAAGGCGGCGGTGTCGTCTCGATCACGCGAAATTGCGATTCCGGCTCGATGCCGAGGCCTGTCAGCGTCAGCGTCTCTATCGGCAGCTTCTTGGCCTTCAGCAGCTGCGGCAGCTTGACGTAACGCGGCTCGTTCAGCCTGAGATCCGCCGTGACGACGGCCGGCAGATCGAGCTCGAGCACCTCGATGCCCTGGTCGATCTCGCGCGCCACCGTCACGGTCGACTCGCCGAGTCGGATCTCGGAAGCGAAGGTCGCCTGGGGCCGGCCCCAGAGTCCGGCCAGTATCTGGCCGGTCTGGTTGTTGTCGGAGTCGATAGCCTGCTTGCCGAGCAGGATCAGGAACGGTTGCTCGCGTTCGGCCACGGCGAGCAGGCTGCGGGCGACCGTCAGCGGCTCGAGCGCGCCCTCGGCCTCGATCCGGATCGCGCGGTCGGCGCCCATCGCCAGCGCCTGGCGAAGCTGCTGCTCGACCTCGGCCGGCCCGAGCGAGACCGCAACGACCTCGTCGGCGCGCGAGGCTTCGCGGATCCTGAGCGCCTCCTCGAGAGCGATCTCGCAGAATGGGTTCAAGCTCATCTTGACGCCGTCGGTGACGACGCCGCTGCCGTCGGGACGCAGGTGCACGCGAACGCCGTGATCGATGACGCGTTTCAGGCCGACGAGAATTCGACGCATACCGCTGCTAGGGCCGGGCGAGACGGGCTTTGAACTCCTTGCGGCGCTCGATCAGCAGGTGCTCGGTATATCCGTTCGGTTGTCGGCGGCCCGCGAACACGAGATCGAGCGCGGCCGTGAATGCAATGCTCGAATCGTAGTCGGGCGCGATGTTGCGGTACGCTGGATCGCCCGCGTTTTGCGCGTCGACGACTTTGGCCATGCGCTTCAGCGCGTCGGTGACCTCGGCCTCGTCGAGCAGGCCGTGATGCAGCCAGTTGGCGATATGCTGCGACGAGATGCGAAGCGTCGCGCGGTCTTCCATGAGCCCGACGTTGTTGATGTCGGGAACCGTCGAGCAGCCGACTCCCTGTTCGACCCAGCGGACGACGTAGCCGAGGATTCCCTGGGCGTTGTTGTCGAGCTCGCGGCGGATCTCGTCTGCCCCGAGCTTCCGGTCGAGCAGGAGCGGCGGCGTCAGAATGTCGGCGAGGCTCGCGCGCGCACGCTGCTCGAGCTCATGCTGCCTTGCGCCGACGTCGACGCGATGGTAATGAACGGCGTGCAGCGTCGCGGCCGTCGGCGACGGAACCCAGGCGCAGCTCGCTCCGGCCCGCGGGTGCCCGATCTTGGCATCGAGCATCTGCGCCATCTCGGCCGGCATGGCCCACATCCCCTTGCCGATCTGCGCGTGGCCCGGCAGCCCGGTCGCGAGCCCGACGTCGACGTTCCAGTCCTCGTAAGCCAGCATCCACGGCGCGGATTTGATCTCGGGCTTCGGGATCATCGGAGCGGCTTCCATGTGCGTGTGGATCTCGTCGCCGGTGCGGTCGAGGAAGCCCGTGTTGATGAAGATGACGCGCTCGCTCGCGGCCCGGATGCACTCGGCCAGGTTGACGGTCGTTCGTCGCTCCTCGTCCATGATGCCGATTTTGAGCGTGTTTTTCGGCAGCCCGAATGCCGCCTCGACGAGCGCGAAGAGCTCGACCGAGAGCGCGACCTCCTCGGGGCCGTGCTGCTTCGGCTTGACGGCGTAGATGCTGCCGGTCCGGCTGTTGCGATAGCGGCCCGTGCCGTTGAGATCGTGCATCGCCGCGAGCGTCGTGATGACGCAGTCGAGAAACGTTTCGGGGATAGGCTCGCCTTTCGCAGTCGTCACGGCATCGGTTTCGACGTGGGCGCCGATGTGCCGCACGAGCAGCAGGCTTCGGCCCGGCAGGACGAGCTCGCTACCCGTGGCGGCGGTGAAGATCCGATCCGGCTCGAGGCGGCGCTCGATCGTGTTCCCGCCCTTCTCGAATCGCGTCGTCAGCACGCCGCGCATGATGCCGTTCCAGTTGGCGTAGACGAGAGTCTTGTCTTCTGCGTCGACGGCGGCGACGGAATCCTCGCAATCGATGATCGTCGTCACCGCGCTCTCGAGCACGACATCGCGGACGCCGGCCGCATGCTGCCGGCCTATCGGATGCTCGGGATCGATCTCGAGCTCGATGTGCAGGCCGTGATGTCGCAAAAGGACGGCCTCGAGGCGCGTCGGCTCGCCGCGAAAGCCCACGAATGCGGCCGGATCTGCGAGCGTCGTCGGCGGTCCATCGCGCCGTGACAGCTCGAGCACCGAGCCCGCGATCCCGAACCCGCTGACACTCGACCAGGCGCCGTCGGCCAGCGGCACCGCCTCCTCGAGAAAATCGTTGGTCCAGGCGATGACCTTGTCGCCGCGCACGGGGTCGTAGCCGCCGCCGGCCTTCGTGTCGCCGGATTGCGGGATGACGTCGGTTCCATAGAGCGCGTCGTAGAGGCTGCCCCAGCGCGCATTGGCGGCGTTGAGTGCATAGCGCGCCTTGTCGACGGGCACCACGAGTTGAGGCCCGGCGAGCGTTGCGATCTCGGGATCGATATTGCCGGTCGTGACTTCAAACGGCTCGCCCTCGGGAACGAGATAGCCGATCGACTCGAGGAATTCGCGGTAGGCGACACCGTCGAGCGGCGAACCTGCGCGGGCTTTGAGCCACTGATCGATTCGAGCCTGGATCTCGTCGCGCTTTGCGAGCAGGGCCTTGTTCCTTGGGCCGAGCGCGGTGACGATGTCGGCAAGCGTCTTCCAGACGGTATCTGCGCCGATGCCGGTCCCCGGCGCGATGTCTTCCCGGACGAGCTCATCCAGCTCGCGGGCCACCCTGAGCCCGCCGACGTCGACGTATTCGGTCATTCGGCAGCGGCCTAGAGAAGACCGCCGATATCGATGCCGAGCGAGAGCGCGGCGGCTACCGGCATGCCGATGAGCAGGCTCCTGAGCATGGCACGTCTTTGCATGATCGGTTTCACTCCCGTAAGAGATAACTCAGAGGGCGTCGATGAAGTCGCGCATCCTCCGTCTTGCTGCTTCGTCGGGCAGCGGGCCCAATGCCGCCTGCGCGTTCTCCCTCATGTGCTCCGGGTCGCTGGTCTCGGTGAGCACGCAGGTCAGGTGCGGGTTCGCGAGTATATACTTCAGCGAAAACTGCGCCCAGCTCGCGCAGTCGAAAGCCTCCGTCCAGGCAGGCAGCGACTCGTTCTCGAGCCGGTCGAAATAGGCGCCGTTCATGAAGGGTCGATTGACGATCACGCCGATGCCGCGGTCGGCGAGCATCGGCAGGAAGCGGGATTCGGACTCGCGCTCCGTGATCGAGTAGTTGATCTGCACAAAGTCCGGCGTTTCGCGCGCGAGGAACGCTTCGAGCGCGTCATAAAGCCCCGCTTCGGCGACCGTGACGCCGATGTACCTGGCGCGGCCGCTGTCCTTGAACGACCGCAGTGACGGCCAATGCGTATCGACGTCGGTCAGGCTGAAGATCTGCGCGAGATCGATCGGGTCGCGGCCGTAGTTTTCGAGCGCCGCCTCGAGCTGAGCTATACCGGCTTCGCGGCCCGTCTGGTCGATCTTGGTCGTGACGAAGAGCGCCCCGCGCAGATCCGACGCGTTGATGACCTCGCCGAAGGCGGCATCGTTAGCCGCGTTTCTCGGCCACGTGTCGACGACCGCGCCGCCGTTCGCGACCAGCTCACGCAGGACTGCCGCGAGCGGCGCGGGACCGTTGACGGCGATCTCCTGGACGACCTTGCTCGAGCCGAGCCCGATGACGGGCAGCGACTCGCCGGTGCCGGGAATCGCGCGCCTCGGCATCGCCGCCTGCGCCATGACCGACGACGTCCCGGCGACGCCGAGCGCTCCGGCGAGCGCGAGGATCTGTCTTCGATCGATTCTGATTCCGTCCATGGGCGAAGCTTATCACCTCGACCACGGCGCGCGGCTAGCCGGGCATCGGGGGGAGGGGGGAGAAACGGCCCGGCCGGCCGCGCGAGCCTCAGTGAACCGACGGTGAGCAGGGAACGATGGCGAGCAGCTTGCCGAGCGCCTCGGCGCTCGCGTCGCTGTGAAGCCATTCGGCCACTTCGGGACGCCAGGCGCGCATGTTGAGCTCGATGAGCTCGAGATAGGCGTGGATGGCGGCTTCGTTCAGGTAATGCGGTTCCATGACCCCGATATGCGGGCGGCGGCAACGTAACTCAAGGGCGGGCCGATGTCGCGAGCGCGAGCGGCCGTCCCCCGCCGCTTGGGCGAGCGGCGCCGTTATCATAGACTTCAGGCACGACGCTGCCGCAAACGGGGGAAACCAGATGCTCGAGCTCAATATCAACGGCCGCAACTTCGAGGTCGGCGATGACGTTGATCCGGCGACGCCGCTTCTGTGGGTGCTCAGGGACACGCTCGGTCTCGTCGGCACGAAGTACGGCTGCGGCATCGGTCAGTGCAGCGCCTGCACGGTGCACGTCAACGGCGCGCCGCTCCAGTCCTGCCAGCTCCCGCTCGAAAGCGCCGTCGGGCAGCGCATCACGACGATCGAGGGCCTGGCAGAGGACGGGCAGCTGACGGCCGTTCAGCAGGCCTGGATCGAGGAGGACGTCGCGCAGTGCGGATACTGCCAGGCCGGGCAAATCATGCGCGCGACGGCGCTGCTCGAGCAGAACCCGTCGCCGAGCGACGCCGACATCGACTCGTACATGTCGGCGAACATCTGCCGGTGCGGCACCTACAACCGCATACGCCGGGCGATTCACAGGGCCGCGGAGCGCCTTGCCGCCAACGGCCGCCAGAACACGAGGGGGGTTGCGTAATGAGCCGCCAGGTCAACGATTTCGAGCACGACGCTTACGTTCCCGAGTGCATTCAGGAAATCCGGGCCGAGCGCCGAAGTGCGATGGCGCTGAGCCGCCGCGGCTTCATCAAGGTCACGGGGCTAGCCGGCGGCGGCCTCGCGCTCGGCATCGGGCTTGGCACCCCGCGTGCGGCCAGCGCGCAGGCCGGCGCGTCCGTCTTCGACGCGAATCCGTTCGTTCAGGTGCGCCCCGACAACACCGTCGTGATCTTCTCGAAGAACCCCGACGTCGGTCAGGGTGTCAAGACCGCGATGCCGATGATCGTGGCCGAGGAGCTCGACGTCGACTGGAGTCAGGTCGTCGTCGAGCAGGCAGACATCGACGCGGCCCGCTACGGTCAGCAGGTCGCGGGCGGCTCGACTTCGATTCCGAGTAACTGGATGACACTCCGGCAAGCCGGCGCAACGGCGCGGGCAATGCTTGTCTCGGCGGCGGCGATCGAGCTCGGCGTCGATGCCGCCGATCTTTCGACCGGCTCCGGCTTCGTGATACACGCGGCTTCGGACCGCCGCGTCGCCTACGGCGATCTGGCCGGGCGGGCTTCGACGCTGCCCGTGCCGGACGCCGGGATGCTTACGCTGAAGCCCCGCTCCGAGTGGAAGCTGCTCGGGCGGCGCGTCACGGGCGTCGACAACGAGAAGATCGTGACGGGCCAGCCGCTTTTCGGCATCGACCAGCGCCTGCCGGGCCTGCTCTACGCGACTCTGGTCAAGGCGCCCAAGATCGGCGCGAGACCGGTCAGCGCGAATCTCGATCACGTCAGGTCGCTGCCCGGCGTGCACGACGCGTTCGTTGTCGAGGGCGCCGGCAATCCGATCGACTTCGGAGTCGGCGTCGCCGCGCTGCCCGGCGTCGCGATCGTCGCGACTTCGACCTGGGCCGCTTTCAGAGCCGCCGACGAGCTCGCGGTGACGTGGGACGAGAGCGCGGCCGCGAGCGACAGCTGGTCGGCAGCCGTTGCCGAGGCCGGCCGGCTCGCCGGCGAGAACGGCGCCCAGTCGCTCGCCGACAAAGGCGACGTCGATCGGGCCATCGCCGACGCGAGCGCGACCGCCGAGGGCTTTTATACCTACCAGTTCGCCTCGCACGCTGACCTCGAGCCGCAAAACTGCACGGCCTGGTTCAAGGGCGATTCGATCGAGCTCTGGGCGCCGACGCAGACGCCGACGATGGCCGTACCGGCCGTCGCCGAGCTGCTCGGTTTGCCTGCCGAAAGCGTGACCTTGCATCAGCTTCGCGGCGGCGGCGGCTTCGGCCGCCGGCTCGCGAACGACAGCGTCTGCGAGGTCGCCCTGATCTCGCGGCGGGTCGGGCGTCCGGTCAAGGCGCAATGGTCGCGCGAGGACGACATGGGCTTCGACTACTACCGGCCTGGCGGATTCCATTCGTTCAAGGCCGCGATCGACGGCGCCGGCAGGCTCGCGGCCTGGCAGGATCACTTCATCACCTTCGGCCGCAACGGTCTGCCGATCAGCGCGGCCAATCTGAGCGCCAGCGAGTTTCCGGTCAACGCGCTGCCGAATGCGCGCATCACGCAAACGCTGATCGAATCGGGCATGCCGTCCGGTCCCTGGCGCGCGCCGGGCTCGAACGCGCTCGCGTTTGCGATCCAGTGTTTCCTGCACGAGTGCTCGGTCGCGGCCGGCCGCGATCACCTCGAGTTCCTGCTCGAGGTTTTCGATGGCCTTCCGGCCCCAGGCGCCGGGGGCGGTGGCCGCGGCGGCCGCGGCGGATTCGGCGGTGGCCTGAACCGCGAGCGCGCGCTGGCCGTCACGCGGCTTGCGGCCGAGGAGGGCGGCTGGGGCCGGCAGCTCCCGGCGGGCCGCGGGCTCGGCCTCGCGTTTCACTTCAGCCACCAGGGACACTTCGCCGAGGTGGCCGAGGTCAGCGTCGATTCGAATCGCAAGCTGACCGTGCACAAGGTGACGGTCGCCGGCGATATCGGTCCCATCGTCAACATGAGCGGCGCCGAGAACCAGGCCCAGGGTTCGGTCGTTGATGCGCTGAGCACGCTGATGGGGCTCGAGATCACGTTCGAGGGTGGCCGCGTCGAGCAGAAGAACTTCGATCGCTACCCGATCCTGCGCATAAGCCAGGCGCCCGAGGTCGCCGTGCACTTCATCCAATCGGACAACGATCCGACCGGCATCGGCGAGCCGGCCTTCCCGCCGGCGGCGCCGGCGATCTGCAATGCGATCTACGCCGCGACCGGCCACCGCGTGCGGACGATGCCGCTCACCAAGGAAGGCTACACGATCTAGCCTCTGCGCCCCCGGCCTCGCACGAACGGGTGCCTAATCGGGCTTGACGATGAGGAGGTCGCAAGGGAGGAAGTCGAGGACCCGCTCGGCAGTGCTGCCGAGCGCGAGGCGCCTCAGCGCGCCGCGCGACACCGCGCCGATCACCACGAGATCGGCGCCGAGCTCCTCGACGGCGCCGACGAGCACCTCGCGAGTCTCGCCGTCCATCAGATGGGCGTTCTCGGGCGCGATGTCGTGCTTCGCAGTCAGCTCGTCCATTGCCGACTGATGCTCGGATCTGAGCGCGGCGACGGCGTCGTTGATCGGCTCCGTAATCGGAAACGACATCGCGTCGGTCGAAACGGCATAAGCGGGCGCCGGGTCAAACACGTGAACGACGTCGAGCTTGGCCCCCACGGCCGCGCGTATCTTCTCGGCCGTGTCGAGAATCTTGTGGTCGAGCTTCGCCGGCTTGTCGCGCTCGTGCAGCGGATCGACCGCGGCGAGCACTGCCGTGATCGCCGGATCGTCGTGCGGCTTGACGAGCCAGAGCAAGGTCCTGCATTCGCGAATCAGGTTCCAGTCGGTGTTACTGAACACGGAACGCCGAATGGCCGAATGGAAATGTGTATCTTTCACGACCAGGGTCGGATTGGCGCTTTCGATCTTGCGCAGGATGCCTTCGTGCAGGGGATGGTCCCAGACCGCATCGACGCTGACGCTCAAGCCTTCGTCTCGCAGCGGGACGGCCAGCTTTTCCAGTCGGTTGACGTGGCGCTGCATCAGGCCTGAGCGCGCCTTCTCGAGCGTCTTGGAATCGAAGAATCGCTCGCCTGCAAGGTATTGATCATACTCGCAGATGAAGAGATCGAGACCGAGACCGAGCTTGCCGGCGATCCATGCGGCTCGCGCGAGCGCCGGTTGCTCCTTGGTTGTCGGGTCGATAACGACCAGAATCGATGGCTTGGTGTTCATTCGCGGGTTCTCGTGAATATCGAGCAGCCTGCCATGAGGCGAGAAACGGTCGATACTAGGGATCTTACGTATGCCTGAGCCGTCCGCAAATTCGAACACCGCTGCTCCGGCCGCCGATCCGGCTGCCGGGCCGACCGAGTTCGACGCGTTCATGGCGGCCGCCGTCGACGCGATCGTTGTCATCGAGGCAACCGGCGAGATCGTCGCCTTCAGCCGTTCGGCCGAGAAGATGTTCGGGTATGCCGCGGCCGAGGTCGTCGGCAAGCAAGTCAGCCTGCTGATGCCGGAACCGTACCGGTCGGCTCACCCGACGTACATGGAGCACTACCGCGCGACGGGCGTGCCCCACATCATCGGCTCGGGGCGGGAAGTCGAGGCGGTTCGCAGCGACGGCGGCGTTTTCCCCGTCTGGTTGTCCGTCGGCGAATCGAAGACGGACTCACGGCATCGCTTCGTCGGTATCATCAGGGATCTGACGGAGCAACATGCGGCGGAGTTCGAGCGACACGCTCTGGAGACGCGGCTCGAGCAGGTGTCGCGTCTGAGCCTGCTGGGCGAGATGGCAGCCGGTATCGCGCACGAGATCAATCAGCCGCTGACGGCGATCGCGAATTATTCCGACGCCGCCCACAGGTTTCTCGAGCGCGGAGATGCCGACGCCGACATGCTGCGTTCCGCCTGTGACGGCATCGCCGAGCAGGTGCATCGCGCCGGAGATGTCATCACGAATCTCCGTGACTTCGTGCGCAGGCGCAAGATCGAGAGGAAGAATATCGATCTCCGGAAGCTGATCGACGGAGTCATGGTGCTGATCGAAGCCGATGCCGCGCATGAGGGCGTCGCTGTCGAGAAGGACTTCGCCGACGCGCTGCCCGAGATCTCGGGAAACGCCGTGCAGTTGCAGCAAGTCCTGCTCAACCTGACGCGCAATGCCGTCGATGCGATGAGAGGCGGCCTGCGGCGGCAGAAGAGTCTGAACATCGCGACCGGGAGAAGCGGCGACGGCAAGGCCGAGATACGCGTTTCCGACCGGGGTCCCGGAGTGTCCGCCAGCCTCGAGGAGGCCATATTCCATCCGTTCTTCACGACGAAGCCGGATGGGCTCGGCGTGGGTCTTGCCATCAGCCGCTCGATCGTGGACGCTCATGGTGGCGAGCTCAGATACGAGCCCAGGGATGGCGGAGGCGCCACCTTCGTCATCTCACTGCCGGCGCTTACGGAATGAATCAGGCGAGCGAAAAGGAGCAGGGCATCGTCTATGTCGTCGACGACGATCGTGGCGTGCGCGACTCACTCAACCTGCTGCTCGGATCCGCCGGGATCGTCAGCGAGGCGTTCGAATCGGCCGCAGCGTTTCTTGCCGGTTTCCGGCCCGATCGAATCGGCTGCCTCGTGGCCGACATCCGAATGCCGGGCATGAGCGGGCTCGAGCTTCAGCAGGAGCTCAACGCGCGCAAGGTCGAGATTCCGATCGTCTTCATCACCGGTCACGGCGACGTGCCGATGGCCGTCAACGCCATGAAAGCCGGCGCCGTGGATTTCCTGACCAAGCCGTTCCGCAATCGGGACCTCCTGGATCGAATCGAGGCTGCGCTCGGCAGCGCCAGGGCCGGGTTTCAGGACCATGAGAAGCTGCGCGAGGCGCGTGCCCGATACGCTGCGCTGACGCCGCGCGAGGCCGAGGTCATGGAGCTCGTCGTCAGCGGTCTCGCCAACAAGGTCATCGCGATGGATCTTGGCGTCAGTCAGCGTACGGTCGAGCTGCACCGCGCGCGTGTCATGCAGAAGATGGGCGTCCGGTCGCTGGCCGAGCTCGTGCGGCTGGCCGAGTCGCTGAAGTAGCCGCCTCAGTTCTGCATCTGCTCGACGAAGTCGGTGATCGCCGCGATACGGCGGCGGGCGGCCTCGTTGGCGGATTCCGCATTGTCTTCCATCTCGGTGAAGGCTTCGCCCCAGACGGGCATGAGACGGTCGCCGTGCGCGGCCGGCAGATCCCGCCCGTCGATGTATTGCATCACGGCGTCGCGCGGGAATCTGCCGTCGGACCGTTCGCGCAGCGTGCGCAGATTGGGAACCGTGATGACCATAGCCGCCGCGACCGGGCCGTCACCCTCGCCCTGCGGCCCGTGGCAGGACGCGCAATAGCGCGCGAACAGCCTCGCGCCTTCCGCATCCTGCTGACCCAATGCGGTACAGGCCGCCGCGAGCATGACCGCCAGAATTGCCAACGCCGGCATCGTTCGTTGCGCCATGTTTTCAAATACCTCCGCGACTTGTTACCGTTGCCCTTTGACAGAGGAAGCTTAAAGTGAACCTGGCCGATCAACAATGCATACCCTGTCGAGGCGGCGTGCCGCCGCTTTCGTCCGATCGCGCGAACCAGCTCCTCGCCGAGCTGGCAGACGGCTGGCAGCTCAATGACGCGGGACACCTCTCGCGCGAGTTCAAGTTCAAGAACTTCGTCGAGGCTTTGGCATTCGCCAATCGAATCGGGGACATCGCCGAGGAGCAGGCGCATCACCCGGACCTCTATGTCGCCTGGGGCCGGTGCCGCGTCGAGATCTGGACGCACAAGATCGACGGCCTGACCGAGAGCGACTTCTACCTGGCCGCGAAGGTCAGTCGCGCGTCGGGAGAACGTTAGGGTCAGACCCCATTTCCCTCATGGGAAATGGGGTCTGACCCCGTCTTCGACCCGTCTTCGGCCCCCAACGCCCCAGCGCTCACGTCAGGTAGGCATAGATCATCGCAATCACGCCAAGGACGCTGGCGAGCAGGATGCTGTGCTTGAAGGTGAACCGGAAGAGGTCGCCTTCCTGAGAGCGCGACATGCCCGTCGCGGCGACGGCGACGGCGAGGCTCTGCAAGCTGATCATCTTGCCCATGACGCCGCCGGCCGAGTTCGACGCGGCCATGACGTTGGGATCGAGGCCGAGCTCATTGGCCGTGACGACCTGCAGGTTGCCGAAGAGCGCATTCGCCGACGTGTCGCTGCCGGTCAGGAATACGCCGAGCCAGCCGAGGATCGCGCTGAAGAATGGAAACATGACGCCCGTGGTGGCAAAGGCCAGGCCAAGCGTCACCGTGGCGCCGGAGTAGTTCATCAGGAAGGCCAGCCCGACGATGGCGCCGATCGTGAGCAGCGAGAACGCGAGCTGCCTGAGCACGGAGCCGAGCAGTCTGACGTAGCGCGTGAGCGGGAAGCGCAGCACGATCGCACCGCAGATCGTCGCGAGCGCGCAGGCAGTACCGGCGGCCGAGAGCCAGTTGATGTTGTAAGTCGCGGGATAGGGTGCCGCGACGTCGACGGCCGGCGGTATGCGCGTGACGACCTCGTGCAGCCCGGGCCACGGAACGGCGATCAGCCCGAGATCGGCTTGGGTCCACTGGAACAGGTTGCCGTTCAGGACGCCGCTGCCCCAGAGCAGCACGAAAATGACGAGGAAGATATAGGGCGACCACGCCGTGACGACGGGCCCGAAGCCGTGGCGCTTGATCTCGATGACGGCCGTCGATTCGCCTTCCATGTGGAACTCGTCGGACGGTTGCCAGACCTTGAACAGAATCACGAGCCCGATGATGGCCGTCAGCGCCGCGACGATGTCGACGAGCTGCGGGCCGACCGCGGCCGACATGAAAAGCTGCATGCCGGCGAAGCAGACGCCGCAGACGATCGCGGCCGGGATCACGCCCTTGAGTGCCTTGAAGCCGCCCATGACCATGACGAGATAGGCCGGGATGAACACCGAGACCGGCGCGCAGAACCGGCCGACCCACGTGCTCAGCGTCAGCTCGTCGAGCCCGGTGACCTCCGCGAGGGTCGTGACCGGAATGCCGATCGAGCCGAAGGCGACAGGTGCGGTATTGGCGAGCAGGCAGATACCGGCGGCGAAGAACGGGGAAAACCCGAGACCGGTCATCATGGCGGCCGCAACGGCGACAGGCGTCCCGAAGCCGGCCGCCCCCTCGATGAATGCGCCGAGCGCAAATGCGATCAGCATCGCCTGCAGGCGGCGGTCCGTCGTGAGTCCGCCGATCGAATCCTTGATGATTTCGAACTGGCCTGTCTCGACGGTCAGGCGGTAGAGCACGACGGCCCAGAAAACGATCCAGCCGATAGGGAACCAGCCGAAGGCGGCGCCCAGCGCTGCCGAGCTCACGGCCGTTTCGGCCGGCATGCCGTATACGCCGATTGCGATCACGAAGCCAACGGCAAGCCCGGTCAGTGCCGAGATCCAGGCCGGCTTGCGCAGGACACCGATCATCAGCAGCAGAACCAGTATCGGCATTGCCGCCGCGAGCGTGGACCAGCCGAGACTGTCCGCAATCGGTGTATAGACTTGTTCCATGAAGAATCTCCGTTCTTGTTGTTATCGAGCCCGGCGCCCGAAGGCGGCGGCCTAGAAAGCCGCGCTGTAATCGATCATGTCGTCGAAGTAGCCCGTAACCGTCAGCGTCACCGTCACGGGGTGATCCTCGAGGTTGACCCAGTACCAGCCGTGCTCGCCCGAGAACGGTGCGACGAGGGACCCGTGCCCGCCCGAAGAACCGCGCTGGTCCTCCTGGTAGCGAACCCAGAAATCTTCTCCGAATTCAGGTGTATGTCCATGAAAATCCGAGTAAATGACACCCTCATCAACGCTCCAGGAATAGGCGATCATCTGATTCTCACGCAGCACGGCCTTGACCTCGGTCTCGGCGCCCGGCTCGAGCTCCACCGTCATCGTGCGCGTTTGCGGCGCGGCGTCGCCCGGCTGATGCACGTTCGGGTTCGGCAGCGGCACGGGGTCGCCGAAGTCCGGAATCTCGACCTCCCTGAGCGTTTCGTTGCCGCCGACGACGTCGGTGATCTGGATCGTCTGGGTCGGTGCCGTGCTCATGCCGGTGATGCCGAGCAGCCCGCCGATGCCGGTCGGGTCGCGGCCGTACTCGGCCGGCCAGATGACGATCACGAGCACGATGAGTGCCGCCAACAGCGCGGCAACGGTGCCGATCAGTATGCTTTTCCCGCTCGGCGGCTCAAAGCGACCTGGCGCCGATGATCCCGACATGGTTCGAGTCTCCCCCGGATTGAGCCCCGACAGTGTACCTGAAACGTGCGCGCCCCGGCGGTCTCGCTAGAGGTTGGCGGCGGCGACGGCGAGCCCGGCGAGAAGCGCGCCCGCGAGCGGACCGACGACGGGAACGGCGGCATAGTCCCAGCCCGAGTTGCCCTTGCCCGCGATCGGCAGGATCGCATGCATGATGCGGGGCCCGAGATCGCGCGCGGGATTGATCGCGTAACCCGTGGGCCCCCCGAGCGAGAGCCCGATGCCCCAGACGAGCAGGCCGACGAGCAGGGGCCCGAAGCCCGGCATCAGGCCGTCCGGGGCGAGGCGGCCCGAGAAGATCACCGAGGCCACGAAGACCAGCACGAAAGTCCCGATGACCTCACTGAGCAGGTTCATCGGGATATGCCGAATGGCCGGCGCCGTGCAAAAGCAGCCCCGCTTGGCGGCCCAGTCCTCGGTTTCGCGCCAGTGCGGCATGTAGTGGAGCCAGACGAGGAGGGCGCCGAGCATTGCGCCGAGCATCTGCGCCGAGATGTAGAGCGGCGCCTGGCTCCAGTCGCCGGTTGCGATGCTGACGCCGACGGTAATGGCCGGGTTGATGTGCGCGTCGCTGCCCAGCACGAGCGCCACGAGCACGCCGCAGATCACGGCAAAGCCCCAGCCCGTCGTGACGACCATCCAGCCCGAGCCTTCGCCGTAGGACTTCTTCAGCAGGACGCAGGCGACGACGCCGTTGCCGAGCAGAATCAGCACGAGCGTGCCGAACATTTCCCCCAGGAATTCCGGATTCATTCGATCCAACCTCGCGACTTGTCTACTGCGCGCCGCCAGCTCGCAAGGAGCCGGGCGCGCCGATCGGAATTCATGCCGGGCTCGATGCGCCGATCCATGGCCCAGTGCTCGCGCAAGGCGTCGGTATCGCGCCAGTAGCCGACCTCGAGACCCGCGGCATAGGCGGCCCCGAGCGCCGTCGTCTCGGCCACCTTCGGGATCACGACGGGCACGCCGAGCACATCGGCCTGAAACTGCATCAGGAGATCGTTCGCGACCATGCCGCCATCGACGCGAAGCTCGGTCAGCGCAATCCCGGAGTCCTCGGCCATGGCGGCGGCGACCTCCTGAGTCTGAAACGCCGTCGCCTCGAGGGCCGCACGCGCGATGTGGCCCTTGTTCGCGTATCGGGTCAGGCCCGCGATGATGCCGCGCGCGCTCGAATCCCAGTGCGGCGCATAGAGCCCGGAGAACGCGGGCACGAAATAGACGTCGCCGTTGTCGTCGACCTGACGCGCAAGCGTCTCGATATCGCGGCTCTTCTCGATGAGGCCGAGATTGTCCCTGAGCCATTGCACGAGCGCGCCCGTGATCGCGACCGACCCCTCGAGCGCGTAATGCGCGGGGGCCTCGCCGAAGCGGTAGGCGACGGTCGTCAGGAGGCCGGCGCTCGATTGCACGGCGTCCCGGCCCGTGTTGAGCAGCAGGAAGCAGCCCGTGCCATAGGTGTTTTTCGCCTCGCCGGGCTCGAAGCAGGTCTGGCCGACGAGCGCGGCCTGCTGGTCGCCGAGAACGCCCGCGATCGGGATGCCGGCGAGCGGCTCGACCGACGCTTCACCATAGCTCGCGCTCGACGGCAGGATCTCGGGCAGCACGGATGCCGGAATGCCGATCGCATCGAGCAGGTCCGGATCGAAGGCGAGCGTTTCGAGATCCATCAGTTGCGTCCGGCTCGCATTGGTGACGTCCGTGGCGTGCCGGCCGCCGTCGGGCCCGCCGGTCAGATTAAAGATGAGCCAGCTGTCGATCGTGCCGAAGGCGAGCTCGCCGGCTTCGGCCCTGGCTCTTGCGCCCGGCACGTTGTCGAGCAGCCACCGGAGCTTGAGCCCGCTGAAGTAGCTCGCGAGCGGCAGTCCCGTCTTCGCTCGAAACCGGTCCTGGCCGCCGGCGGCGGCAAACTCCCTGACGAGAGGCTCGACTCGCGTGTCCTGCCAGACCAGCGCGTTGTGGAGCGGCTCGCCGGTCCTGCGGTCCCAGAGCACCGTCGTCTCGCGCTGATTCGTGATGCCGATCGCGGCGATGTCCTTCGACGTGACCCCGGCCTGATCGAACGCGTGGCCTGCGACCTCGAGCGTGTTGCGCCAGATTTCGTTGGCGTCGTGCTCGACCCAGCCCGGTTTCGGGAAGATCTGCTCGTGCTCTTTCTGGCCGACGGCGACGCTCGTGCCATCGGCATCGAAAAGAATGAGCCGGGTGCTCGTCGTGCCCTGGTCGATCGCGGCGATGTATCGCGTCATGTCGGTTCTTTTTCTTTCCGATTCTAGCAACAGAAGGCGAGAATACGCACCCATGAACGATAATGAATGGACGACCGGCGCTGGACCCGGTACAAACTGGGAGCTCGCGATATTTGACTGCGACGGCGTGCTCGTCGACACCGAGGCGCTGACGCATCGCGTGCTGATCGACGCGCTGGCCGGGCTCGGCATCGATCTCGACCTCGAACGCGCGTTCGGCCTGTTCATGGGCAATACACCGCGGCAGAACATCGACGTCATCGAGGGGCTTCTCGGCGGTCCCCTGCCGGAAGGCTTCTTCGAGCAATGGCGCGAGCAGCTCTACGGGCGCTTTCGCTCGGAGCCCGTTCGCCCGGTTGCCGGCGTGGAGGCCGTGCTCGATCGTCTAACGATGCCGGTTTGCGTCGTCTCGAACGGGCCGTTTCGCAAGATGCAGACCTCGCTCGGCGTAAGCGGCCTGCTCGATCGGTTTCGGGAGCGGCTCTATTCGTCCGAGTCGGGCCTGCCCGGCAAGCCGGCGCCGGACCTGTTCCTGGCCGCGGCGCATGACTTCGGCGCCGCGCCCGCACGAACCTTCGTCGTTGAGGACTCGCCGCAAGGCGTCGCCGGGGCCGTCGCCGCCGGCATGACGGTGTTCGGCTACGCCGGTGCTGACCACGTCGAAGCGGCCGAGCTCGAGGCGGCCGGCGCGATCGTGTTTTCCGACATGAGTGAGCTGCCGGGCCTGATCGAACGAGGCGTTTCGACCGTCGCGATCAGCCGGTAATCGGAACTTTCCGGCCGATTTCAAGCGACCTCTGAAAAGCGTATAGTCGGGACAGTCGGGTTTCAGACCCGCGCGGGAGGAACGGTTCTCATGAAGCGCATCGCGCACCTGGTAGCAGTGGTTATCGCTGTCGTGCCGGGCGCGGCGGGCGCCCAGAGCTGGTCCGAGCTCCACACGCTGACGTTCATTCCGGCCGGTCTTGCGCGTTCGACCGCAGCTGAGCCCGTGGGCAGCGCTGGGGGCGTGTCGGGCGAGCCGTCCGATGAATCGCCGGACCCGTCGCCCGAGCGCGTCATTGCGAGGATTCAGGCGGCAGGCGCCGCCATCGAAGCGGAACGCGCGGCCAATGGCGAGAATTCCATCGAGCTGGTCCCGCTGTTCGAATCTCTTGCTGACATTTACCTCGAAGTCAGCGGCTACGGTGACGCGATCGCGGCCCTCGAGCAGGCGCAGCAGGTCATCCGCCGCCATCACGGGCTGTATTCGCTCGATCAGGCGAGGCCGATCGAGCGGATCATCGAGATCGAGATGAGCCTCAGGCCGAGCGAGGAGTCGATCGAGCTCGAGTCCTATCTGCGCGAGCTGGTCCAGCGCAATCCGGGCGATCCGCGCAACCCCGAGATTCTGACGAAAATGGCGGGGCGGCAAATGGAAGTCGCCCGCCACGTGCTGATCCACGGTGTGCCGCCCCAGTTCAGCCTCAACGTCAACGTGGGGGTCGGGCCGAGCTTGCCTGGTGTCTCCTCGCGCCGGACGACGCGCTCGGTGGCAGCCTCGATGCTGCGGCAGGCGCGCTTCAACTACGGCTCGGCGATACTAACGGCAATGTTCGACGATCAGGCCAGCCTGTCGCAGCTATTCGAGCTCGAAGACAGCATCATAGACAGCTATTACTTCGAACTGATGAACCCCGGCTTGAACGACGGCGGCTCCTCGTATTGGGGGAATGCCGGACGCCTGTACTCGGGGGCGATCAGAGCGCTCGGGGCGAGGCTCAGGAACATCAGGAACTATTCCGGCGCGCCGGAGGCCGTAGCCGCGGCGCTGATCGAGACGGCCGACTGGCATCTGATGTTCGGGTCTTTCGGGCGTGCCATGGGTATCTACGAGCAAGCGCTCGCTGATATTCGGGCCGAGGGCGCCGGCGAAGAACGGATTACCGCCATGTTCTCGCCCGAGCAGCCCGTGCCCTTGCCCGCAGTCGCATCGAACGCCAACGTTTTCCATGCGCTCCGCGACGTGCAGGGTTACTTCGATGTCGAGATCGAGATCAATCGCTTCGGCGGCGTCCGCGATGTGACGATCACCGGACGGTCGCCGAATGCCTCCGATTCCATCGAGCGGCGCCTGAGGAAGTTCGTCTACCAGAGCCGTTTCAGACCGCGTTACGTCGACGGCGAATGGCTGACGACAGATCGCTTCGCGATGCGTTACGAGTTCGGTTATTCGAGCTCCTAGGCGCGCCCGCAGCACAGGCGGGGCGACCGAGGCGGCACCTGACCGGGCCGGCCCCGAGGCCACGCCACCGCACCGGACCCATGCAATTGACAATCAATCTCATTCGTATATGCTGGGCCCATGTACATTTGCATCTGCAACGGTCACCGGGACAGCGACATCCGCGCCAAGGCAGCCGAGGGCTTGCGCTGTGCGCGGGAGATCTACCGCCATCTCGGGAAACCGGCCCGCTGTGGCCGTTGCCTGGATCTCGCCGCCCGGGTCGTCGACGAGGTCCACGAGTCGCTGGCAGGCGCTCAGTCGCCGGCAGGCGAGCTTTGTAGCTGAACGTAGTTCTCGATCCCCATCCGCTCGATCAGATCGAACTGAGCTTCGAGGAAGTCGATGTGCTCCTCCTCGCTGTCGAGTATCGACCGGAGCAGCTCGCGCGACACGTAGTCGGCTTCCCGCTCGCAAATCGCAATGCCTTCCCTGAGCGCTGGCAGGGCCTCCTGCTCGAGCTTCAGGTCGCATTCGAGGATCTCGCGCACGTCCTCGCCGATCAGAAGCTTGCCGAGATCCTGTAGATTCGGCAGCCCGTCGAGGAACAGAATGCGCTCGACGAGCTCGTCGGCGTGCTTCATCTCGTCGATCGATTCCTTGTACTCGAACTCGCCGAGCCGGTCGATGCCCCAGTGCCTGAGCATGCGCGAATGGAGCAGATACTGATTGATCGCAATCAGCTCGTTGTAGAGGGCGCGATTGAGCGTCTCGATGACGGCCGGACTGCCTTTCATTGGGAATCCTCGAGCAGTTGTTCGATCAGGGCGACGGTGCTTTCGTGAACGCGTCCCTCGCCCCCCGTGAAGCCGAAGCCGCCGGCCAGGCCGCGCGCCGTGTCGAGCGGCGTGAAACCGTCTGCGTCGGCCAACGTCGGATCCGCGCCGCGCTCGACGAGTGCCGCGACGACCATGTCGTAGCCCTGGAGGGCCGCGCCGTGCAGCGCCGTCCGTCCGCCGCGGTCGGTGGCGTTGATGTCCAGACCCTGCGCAAGCATGATGTCGATCGTCTCGATGATGTCGTCCTCGCTTTTGAAGCGGCCGGTCGTGTCCTGTTCCGCATTGCCGACGCCCGCCGCGACCATCAACGCGTCGACGTCGTTGCGCGTCGTCAGGCTGGCGTCGGCGCCATGCTCGAGCAGCAATTCGATTGCCGCAACGTCGGCGGATTTCGCGGCCCGAATCAACGCCGTCGTCCCGGCCGTCAGCACAGTGTCGTTGCCGCGATCGAGCTTGGCGCGATAGGGTGCTTGGCGCGTTAGCTGCGCGTTCGGGTCGGCTCCGTTCTCGAGCGCGAGCCGCATCACGTCGAGCGCCGAATGCTCGTTTGGCAACACGTCCGGCGCCGGGCGGTTCGACATCGGCATCGTGTTGAAGTCGGCCGCCGCGTACAGTGCGCCGCGGCCGGTGTAATCGTAGAGATTGGGGTCGGTGCCGGCTTCGAGCACGGCGATGGCGGTGTCGTAATAGCCGTTGATCAGGGCCAGGACGACGGCGCTGATCGCTTCGGCCGTCGTCTGGTTCACGTTGGCGCCGGCTTCCGCGAGAGCGGTCACGCAGGCCGTGCAGCCCTCCCGCGCCGCGTAGAGCAGTGCCGAAAATCCGCCGGGAGGCAGCCACTTGTCGCGCGGCTCGTCCGATCGCTGCCGCTCCCATTCCTTGAGGTCCGAGATCGCGTTGACGTCGGCGCCTGCCGCGATGAGCCGCTCGACCATGGCGGCATGGCCTTCGGCGGCAGCCCACATCAGGGCAGTCTGTCCGTGCCAGTCCTCGCGCGCATTGACGTCGGCGCCGTGTGCGAGCAACACGTCGGCCGCGGCGACGACGCCGGTCTGCGCGATGGTCATCAGCACGGTCTCGCCTTCGCGGCCGACCACGTTCGCATCGGCGCCGGCATCGAGCAGGCGCTCGATCATGCCGGCGCTGCCGTTCAGGGCCGCGAGGTAGAGCGGCGTCACGCCGTAGCGGTTCGCGGCCGTGGCATCGGCACCGGCCTCGAGCAGGCGCTCGGCGAGCTCGATGTCGTCGAAGCGCACGGCCCAGTGCAGCGCCGTCGTGCCGTCGGCTTCGGTTGCCGTGACGTCGGCCTCGTCGGCAATCAGGCCAAGGGCCTGGGCGCGGTCACCGTCCTTCGCGGCCGCGATCAGCGGAGCGATGTCGGCGGCCGAGGCGAGGCCGCAGGAAAGAAGGAGCAGGACTGCGCCGGCGCCGAGCCGTCCCGTCAGCGAGAAGCCCATATCAGACGCCGGCGATCGTGCCCGTGCTGTCGCCGAGCGTCTCGATCGGAACGTCGGCCTTGTGCAGCATCGTCAGGATCAGGTTCGTCATCGGCGTGTGATCGACTTCCTTGATATGTTGACCGCCGGCGTGGCGCCCGCGCGCGCCGCCGACGAGGACGTTCGGCAGCGGAAAGTGATCGTGCGCATTGGAGTTGCTCATGTTGCTGCCGTAGAGCAGCAGGCTCGAGTCGAGCAGGCTGCCGTCGCCGTCCGGCGTCGAATCGAGCTTCTCGAGGAAGCGCGAGAACAGGCTCACGTGATAGCCTTGAACGCGCGCATTCCAGTCGAGCTTCTCGGGACGATTGGCATGGTGCGAGACGGCGTGATGGCCCTCCGAGACGCCGACCTGCGGGTAGGTCCGGTTGCTGATCTCGCGCGCCATCATGAACGTGAAGACACGCGTGATGTCGGCTTCGTAAGCGAGCTTGATCAGGTCGAACATCATGTCGACATGCTCTTCGTAGACGAAGGGTATGCCGGCCGGCGCTTCGGGGATCGCGAGATCGGGATTGTGCGTGAGCTGGTCTTCCGCGCGCTCGAGCCGGCGCTCGATCTCGCGGACGCTGTCGAGGTAGAGGTCGAGCTTGGCCTGATCGTGCGCGCCGAGCGTTGCCTTCAGGTCCGTCGCCTGCCCGCCTAGCGTATCGAGAATGCTGCGGTCTTCGTTCTGCCGGCGCATCCTGGCCTCGACGCTGCCGCCCGCGCCGAACATGCGCTCGAAGACCTTGCGTGGATTGATCTCCATCGGCATCGGCGTCGTCGGTGTGCGCCAGGACAGCGTATTCATATATATGCAGCCGAAATCGCGGTCGCAGGCGCCGATCAGGCCCGAATGGTCCTCGGTGGCGAGCTCCATCGACGGCAGGATCGTATCCTGGCCGATGTACTGTGCCGCAATCTGGTCGGCCGTCACGCCGGCGTAGGCATCGACGCCCTGCGTCGGTTTCGGCCTGACGCCGCTGAGCCAGGTCGTCGGGCTCAGGCTGTGAACGGCGGTCGAGTCCGCCGCGCGATGGTGCAGGCCGCTGACGATGCTGAGCCTGTCGCGATAAGGCTCGAGCAGCGCAAGGATATCCTTGAATTCGAAACCGCGGCCCGTGGTGTCGGGTGTCCAGCGGTTCATGATCGCGCCGTGCGGGAAATAGATGAATCCGAGTCTCGGTCCCGGTGCCTGAACCTGGCCGAAAGCGGGGACCATCGCATCGAGCAGGGGCAGTGCGAGCGTCGCGCCGGCGCCGCGGAGGAACGTTCGTCGGGGCAGGTGCTTCTTGGCGATGAACATTGCGATGAGGCCTCCCGATCGCTTCGACACGGTGCCGTTTGCGCGTCACCGGATCGTGCAAAATGACAGTCGACAATTAAACCAAATCGCCCCTGTATCAGCAATGGATTCAGTCTAAAATGCGTACGATTCGCATGCGCATTTGCGCGTGCTCGCCGCGCGGGAACGTCAACTTGCGGCGCGTCAGGGCTTGATCTGACAATAACAGGACTGCGAGGGGGGGATACGGGTTGAGACGCGCGATTCGATGCGCGACAGAGCCGATTCGCGATGGGAGATCTCATGTTGAAGGGAAATGCACTGGCGCTGAGCCTGATCCTGCTCGCGCCGCTGACGGCGCCGGCGCAGCAAAGCGAAGGCGAGCTGATCTATCAGGCCCTGTGCGCGGCCTGCCACAACGAGCCGCCCGACGAGACAACGCCACGCATCGATGCGCTGCGGCAGCTCGATGCCAACACGATCGTCGACTCGCTGGCCTCCGGCACGATGCGCCTGCAGGGTCAGGCGATGAATCCAGAGCAGCGCGTTCAGGTCGCCGAGTACATCGCCGGCGCGCCGATCGCGGCGCGCGTTACCCGGTTCGACCGCGGGCAATGCGAACGAGCGCCGGGTCTTCCCGACCTGACGGCCGGCACAATCTGGAACGGCTGGGGTCCCGACGCGTCGAACTCGCGCTACCAGGCGGCGGCTGGCATCGTGCCGGGCGACGTGGCGAAGCTCGAGCTCAAATGGGCGTTCGGCATCCCGAATACGCAGCAGTCGCGCTCGCAGCCGGCCGTCGTCGGTGGCCGGCTCTTCATGGGCAGCCAGTCGGGCGCCGTCTATGCGCTCGATGCCGAGACCGGATGCCTCTTCTGGACGTTCGATGCCGAGACCTGGGTCAGAACGGCGATCTCGGTCGGTCCGGGTCCCGGCGGTTATGCAATCTATTTCACCGATGCGGCGGCGAAGGCTTACGCGGTCGATGCGCAGACCGGGCAGCTCATCTGGTCGCGCCAGATCGACGATCACCCGGGGCGTCGCGGCACGGGCTCGCCGACACTTTACGACGGCGTGCTCTATGTCCCGGTCTCGGGTGTCTCCGAGGAGACGGCCGCCTCGAATCCCGACTACGAATGCTGCACGTTTCGCGGCAGCCTGACGGCGCTCGACGCCGTGACAGGCGAGGTCATCTGGAAGACCTACACCGTCCCCGAGCCCGAGCGCCGCGGTACGAGCACGACCGGCAAGCCGCTCTGGGGACCCTCGGGGTCGCCGATCTGGAGCGCGCCGACGATCGATGAGAAACGCGGATTGATCTATGCGGCGACCGGCAACGGCTATGCCGACCCGCCCGTCGAAACCTCCGATGCCATCCTCGCTTTCTCGATGGCGACGGGCGAAATCGCCTGGATCAACCAGGTCATGGGTCCCGACACCTGGATCATGGGCTGCGGCGGCGATGCGCCGGTCGGCGGACGAGGCGGTCGCGGCCGCGGCGGCCCGCCGGGCGCAGGCGGGGGTGGCGGCGGCCCGGGAGGCGTGGCTCAGGCGCCAAACCCCAACTGTCCCGACGACGTCGGGCCCGATTTCGATTTCTCGGCCTCGCCGATCCTGACGACGCTCGCCGACGGCACCGACGTCCTGATCGCGACGCAAAAGGCGGGGCTTGGTTTTGCGCTCGATCCGGACGACGAAGGGCGCACGCTCTGGACCTATCGCTGGGGGCAGGGCAGTCCCGTCGGCGGCGTCTGGGGCGCGACGACGGACGGCGAGCGTGCCTACTTCGCCGTGGCCGATCAGTTCACCGAGAACCCGGGCGGCGTGCATGGCGTCGATATCGCCACGGGCGAGCGCATCTGGTTCTCCGAGCCCGCGGCTCCTCTTTGCGGAGGCGGGCAGGGCTGCAGCTCGGCGCAATCGGCCGCGCTGACGTCGATTCCCGGCGTCGTCTTCGCGGGCGCCGCCGATGGCGGCATTCGCGCGCACGCTGCGTCGACCGGCCGCGTCATCTGGTCATTCGACACGAACGGCGACTTCGATACCGTCAACGGGATTCCCGCGAGCGGCGGCTCGATGGATGGGCCCGGACCCGTCGTCTCGGGCGGCATGCTCTATGTCACGTCGGGCAACGGCGGGATCGTGGGGACGCCGGGGAATGTGTTGCTGGCGTTCGGAGTTGAGGAGTAAAAGGCCCGTCACCGGATTCCCCTGGCTGGACCTTGTAAGGCAGACTTCGCGGAAGCAGACAACAAACGCGTCCGAAGCCGACTACAGGCAGCTATTCAACCCGTCGATCCAGCTCTCGAGCAGCGCGACCCCGGCGCTATCGACGAGGCTCGATGCCAGGGGCGGCATGCCGTTCACGTCGCGGCGGCTCATGCGCCCGACGAGGACGGATTGCCCCGCGTTGCCGGGCGCGATGATCCTGGCCGCGCCGCCGAGTCCGAGATCGCCGTTCTGCGGCGGCGCGTCGCAGGCGTTCGTCTGGGCTAGCGTCGCCCGGAATCTGAGATCGAGATCGCTCGGCGCGGGCCCGTTGGGCCTGTGACATTGCGCGCAGTTCGTGTGCAGGTAGGAGCGCGCGCGATCGGCTAACGATTCCGCGGAATCGAACGGATCGACGAGACTATCGAGCGTCGACGGATCGCCGACGAGGCCGTCGAGCACGAAGACGTCGTCGAGCGTTGCGAGCTGATTGGCGGTGCGTCCGGTGCTCGGATAGGTCGCATTGCCGTTGAGCTGAAGCGTTTCGAGGCCGAGCGTGTTCCCGGCCGCCGCCGTATGGCAGACATTGCACTGCGCCGTGCTCGGAAAGATCCAGTCCTGGCCCTGGACGTTCTCGACGGCGCCGCCCTCGGCGAGAACGCCGTCACCGAGCTGATCGTCCCACTGGTAACTGTAGCCGGTCCAGACACCGTCCGGATGGTGCATCAGGACTCTCGTCTCGATCAGGTCGCCACCGAGATGAAACTGCTTGACGAGGATGGAGCCCGGCGGAAAGGTGAAGTCGCCGTCCGCCTCCAGCTCGATGTCGGTGCCGTTCGGAATCGCGAGCCAGCGGGTCTTGTCGGCGCCGTCGGACCAGAACGGCGCCGTCACGGTATACGGAATCAGGCCGCTGCCCGGCTGGCTCGCATCCGTGGCGGCCATGCATCCCGTATCGGACAGCAGAGCAGGCACGGGGCTCGGATTCGATCCGAAGGGGCCTGGCACGATCTTGTAGAGACCGCCGCCGCCGATGTCGACGAGATAGAGCTCGTTGTCGTTGCCCTGGCCGAACGACGCGATCGCGAGACTCGTGTCGATCAGAAGCTCGTCGGTCAGCCCACCCGCGCCGTCGTCGACGAGCCGCCAGAACCGACCGCTGCCGAAGTCGGCGAAGAGATAGCTGCCAGCGAGCCCGGGCAGCGCAGCGCCGCGATAGACGTAGCCGCCCGTTACCGAGACGCCTTCGCTGCGCGGGTACTCGTGCACGGGATCGATGAGGTTCGTCGCCGTCGCGCAGCTTGCGGCCGACGAGCCGAAATCGTGGGCGCCTTCGCGGCAGTCCCAGCCGTAATTGCCGCCGAGCTCGATCAGATCGATCTCCTCGAAGCTGCCCTGCCCGACGTCGCCCGCCCAGAGATCGCCGGTCGCCGTGTCGAACGTCCAACGCCAGGGGTTGCGCAGGCCCCAGGCGAAGATCTCGGGACAGTTGTTAGTCAGCATGTCGGGGTCGGCAGGGCAGGCCGCGCCGCCGGCAAACGGATTGTCGGGCGGGATCGCGTAGGGCGTGCCGCCGTCGACATCGATGCGCAGCATAGCGCCGAGCAGATTTCGCGTTTCCTGCGCGCGGCTATTCGGGTCGCCGCTCGACCCGCCGTCGCCGAAGCCGATGTAGAGGTGCCCGTCGGGACCGAAAGCGATGTTGCCGCCGTTGTGATTCGAGAAATCCTGCTCGAGCCTCAGAATGTCCTCGCGGCTCCCCGCATTGAGCGTCTCACCGCCGGCATTGACGTCGAATCGCGCAATGATCGAGGTCAGGGGAGAGCCCGAGTCGGTCCACGACAGGAAGACTTCGCCGTTCACCTCGAAGTCCGGGTGAAACCCCATGCCGAGAAGACCGCCTTCGCCGCTAGCGCTGAAATTGGTAATCGCATTGAGATCGATGAAATCTGGCAGAAAGCTCGTCGTGTCCGGGTCGTCGGCGAAGACGCGAACGCGCCCGCCTTTCTCGAGCACGAACCAGCGGTTCGAGTCGCCCGGCGCCTGAAGCATGGCCAGCGGCTGACTGAAGCTCAAGCTTTCGAACTCGCGCTCGATCTCGACGTCGATGCTGCCGGTCTCACGGTCAGGCGCGACGCAGGTCAGATTGCTCGGCCGGGCATCGAGCCCGAACTGACCCGACGGGGGCGGCGGCACAGGCGGCTCGGGCGTCGGGTTATCCGACGAGCCGCCGCAGCCGGCGACGGCGATTGCGAAGCTCAAGGGAATGTAAATACGCATGGAACGCGGCGCAGTGAGACGTCGATTCATCCTGACAGATTCGTGGGCCCGTTCAAGCGGGATTTCGGTCGCAATTCACCGACAGATCAGCGTGCCGAAGCGTGTTCCTCGCGGAACCGTCTTTGGCTCCAGAAGTACTGCGCCGGGCATCTGCGTATCGCGTTCTCGAGAATCGACACCATTCGTTTCGTATCTTGAACGACATCATCCGTCGGAAAATCCTCGAGAGCCGGCTCGAACTCGATTATGTAACCGGACTCGTCGGATCTTCGACGAAAGTGGAGCGGCACGACTTCCGCCCCGCTGAGTCGCGCCAGTCGCGCTGTCGCCGTGCTCATCAGAACCGGGGCACCGAAGAATTCGATTCGGGCGGCCGACTGCTCGGAGAAGGATTCGTCTGCGGCAAACCAGACGGCGCCATTGTTCCTGAGGCTTCTGACGATCGCCCTGACCGCGCCTTTCGGGTAAGTCTCGTCAGCGTAGCGCTCGCGGCGTCTGCGTTGGATTTCGTTCAGGAGCCGGCTGCGGCGCTTGTTGTAGACAAGTGTGTATCTCGGCACGTAGTCCTTGATGACTGGCCCGCAGATCTCGAAGGGCGTGAAGTGACCGGCGGCGAGAATCACGCCTTTGCCCTTCGCCAGAGCACGTTCGAGGTGCTCGATGCCTTCGACCTCGACCAGTGTGCGCAGACGCTTCCCGGAAGCGAACCAGGCCATCGCGATCTCGGCAACGACGGCACCCATGTTGGCAGCGAAGTCCGCAGCGATCTCGTCGCGCTCGCGACTCGAGAGCTCGGGAAAGCAGAGCTCGAGGTTGCTCCGAACGAGCTTCATCCGGCTGCGCGACCTGGCCCCCAATTGTCTCCCGAGCCACTTGTGCAGCGCGATCGATTGGCGCCAGGGCAGGCACGCGACGATTCTGAGCCATGCGATGAACAGCCAGACGCGCCAATAGCGCGGCCCCCAGAACTTCCACAGCGATACGGCGACGTCCGAGGAGTCCGATCGCGCGTCGCCGCCGAAAAAACCGGAAGAGCGTCGCTGACGGGGCCTGGATCTCACTCAGCCTTTCCTCTGCAGCTCATCCCGCGTATCGAACCATGGGATGCGCTCGGAATGGAAGACGTGCGTTTCGGGGGAGAACGCCTCCGGCTCGTCGAAGACGTTGAGATAGATGTCGATCTCGTTCGCCCGCTTTTCCGTTTCGTAGGCGATCGGCGTGCCGCAGCGGTCGCAGAAGGATCGACGGACGCCGGGCGAGGACTCGAAGACGGACGGTTCCCGGCGAAAGACGACGTCGCCCCTGGCGAAGTTGACGAAGCAGGCGACGGGCGAGCCCGTGTGCCGCCGGCAGCTCGCGCAGTGGCAATAGGCGACCCAGCTCGGCGTACCGTTCGCTTCGAATTCGATGTTGCCGCAAAGGCAATGGCCGTGAGCCGTCATGCTGCTCCCGCTTTCCCATCGAGTCTCGACAGCATACGTTTCAGCGCCACCTGCCGGTAGCTCTGCTCGATCAGCGCTTCGACGAGCTTCCAATCCAGCGGCCCGTCCGCCCACAAGCTAGAAATTACTTTATCTTGTACTTTCAATAGCGTATCGCTATCTCTTCTCATCGATTCGAAGAATCAGCGGCTGCTCATGCCCCAGCGCTCGACGGTGCGCCGCTCGATCGTCTTGAAGATCACGTTCTCGACGACGAGGCCGAACAGGATGACGGTCAGAAGGCCCGCGAATACGTCGGCGATCAGAAGCTGATTCTTGCGCTCGAAGACGAACCAGCCGAGCCCGCCCGATCCGCCCTGGGCGCCGAAGACGAGCTCCGCGGCGATCAGCGTGCGCCAGGCGAAAGCCCAGCCGATCTTGAGGCCGGTCAGAATGCTCGGGAATGCGCCCGGGATCAGAATCTTGAGGATATAGGCGCCGTGCGAGAGGCCGTAGTTCTGACCGACCATCCGCAGCGTGGGGCTCACGCTCTTGAAGCCCGAGAACGTATTCAGTGCCACGGCCCAGAGCACGGCATGGATCAGCACGAAGATGATGGCGCCCTCGCCGAGCCCGAACCAGAGCAGGGCGAGCGGCAGCAGCGCGATCGACGGCAGCGGATTGAACATGGCCGTCAGCGTCTCGAGCAGGTCCGCGCCGATGCGCGTCGCCGTCGCAAGCGCCGTCAGAGCTCCCGCGAGCGCGAGCCCCGCCAGATAGCCGATCAGCAGTATCGGAATCGTGTAGCCGGCCGCGGCCGGCAGCTCGCCGGACGCGAAAGCGCTGAAGGCCGACGCGAGCGTGTCGAGGAAGGTCGGCAGCACGAGCTCGTTGTCGATGCGTCGGCCGTAGATCTCCCAGATCGCGGCGAGAACGACGAGGACCAGGCTTTTGCGCAGCCAGCCCATCGACCAGATCGATCGCCAGAGCGATCGCGGGCGCTCGACGACGTCGATGCGGTCCCGGTCGACTTCGTAAATGCGGTCGTCCCGCGCAGGCATCTCAGACATTCTCGCGAGCCTCGGATCGTTCGCGATCGAACAGCAGGCTGTGGATGCGTTCCGATAGCAAGCGCCCCGAAGCGTCGACCTCGTCCGTGCCGTTGCAGCCGATCTCGGCCTTGGCCTGACCCGGGTGCGGCGACAAGAGCAGGATGCGCGTGCCGATCCGGATCGCTTCCGGGATCGAGTGGGTGACGAAGATCACGGTGAAGCGCGTGTCCTCACAGAGCCTCAATAGCTCCGACTGCATCTTGTCGCGAGTCAGCGCATCGAGGGCCGCAAACGGCTCGTCCATCAGCAAGACTTCGGGCTCGGCCGCCATAGCCCGCGCGATCGCGACGCGCTGCTTCATGCCGCCCGAGAGCATGTGCGGATAGTTCCGGGCGAACTGGGTCAGCCCAACCTTGTCGATGAAATGGTGGGCGCGTGCCTCGGCGGCCCGGCGATCGAGCTTGCGGCCGGCAACGAGCGCAAAGCAGATGTTGTCGAGCACGGTCTTCCAGGGTAAAAGCTGATCGAACTCCTGAAACACGAACGCGCGGTCCGGCCCCGGCTTCGTGATTGGCCGGCCGTTGAGCAGAAGCTCGCCTTCGGTCGGCTCGAGGAATCCGCCGATCGCTTTGAGCAAGGTCGATTTGCCGCAGCCCGAGGGACCGAGCAGCACGAATCGGTCGCCGCGCAGCACATCGAAGCTGACGCGATAGGTCGCCGTCGTGATCGTGGTTTCGCTGCGGTATTGCAGCGTCACGCTGCGTGCCGCGACGAGCGCAGACGCAGGCGTCGAATCGGGCAGCGGACTCGGGCTCGCGGGCACAGCCACCACCTAGCTGCCGGAGCTGTCGTGAATCTCGGGGAAGAAGAGGTCGCGCCAGGATGCCGGCAGGTTATCGATCGAGCCGATCGAGTGCATGAATTCGGCGTAGCGCATCGTGTTCTGCGGCGTCGTCGTGAACTCGATCTCGGGATCGGCAAGGAGCGCCGCGAGCTCGTCGCGGCTCAAGCCCGCGTCGCCGCGCGCCTCGATGAGAACGTCCGCTGCGGCGAGGCTATCCGCCTCGATCATCCCCATCGCTTCCTCGAGCGCTGCCAGCACGGCCGCGTAAGCCTCGGGATTGCTTTCGCGATAGGCTCGCGTCGTCGACAGCATCGTGAACGTCGTCGCGCCGCCCATGACGTCGTTCGAGTTCTGGATCGTGCGGACGCCGGGATCGCGCCGCTCGCGCTGATGGAACGGCGGCGAAGTGTAGTGCGCGGTGATGTCGCTCGATTGCACCAGCATCGCGATGACGCCGTCCGGATGCGTCATCGAGACCGTGTAAGAGTCGAAGCGCGTTGCTTCATCGGCGCCGTAGCGCCCGGCCGCATACATCTGCATGATGATCGCGGGTATCGACACCTTGATGGCCGTGACGGCGATCTTGTCGCCTTCACCGACGTCGTCGATCGACTCGAGATGCGGCGCGCGCGTATTGAGGTACATCGGCAGGGCCGACACGGCGGCTACGCCTCTGACGTCGAGCGAGTTTCGAGTGCGGTCCCAGAGCGTGATGAAGCCCGGCGGGCCCGCGATGATGAAATCGACCGAGCGCGATATCAGGGCGTCGTTCATGACGGACGGGCCGCCGAGATCGAGCCACTCGACCGTGAGGCCGTCGAGCCCGGCCTCGGCCGCATGCTGCTCGATCAGCCCGTGCTCGCGCATCATCAGCAGCGGCAGGAAGCCGACGCCGCCGGCACCCGTCGGGATGCGAACGACGAGCGGGTCGCCCGAGCCGCCGCAGCCTGCGAGCAGCACGCAGAGCGCGGCGAGACTTGCGCGCCGGATGCCTTTCATCGCGAGTCTCCGGCAGCGCGCCCGGCCGCTGTGCCGGGGCGCGAGTCTCTCGCGATCCGTCCCGCATTGTCGAGCGCGTCGATGCGCCAGCAGGCATCGATCAGCGCGTCGACCTGCGCCTGCGGCAGCGCGAGCACGGCCTGGTCGCGGAATTTCGCCTCGAGTTGCTCGTTGCTGAGCGGTCGATGGATATTGCCGAGCGATTGCTCGACGAAAAGCGAATGCACCGTGCCGTCCTCGAGCCGCACCTTGATGTCGACCTGATCCTCGGTCACGGACTCGTCGGCGGCGACGCTGACGCGATTGCGCAGCCGCGCGAGCACCGGATCGGCGATGGCGTCCTCGGTGAACTCCTGGATGCCGCCCTTGCCGCGGGCGAGTCCGATCGCCGCCGCGTGATAGATCGAGTACTTGCTCTGAAGCGCGCGATCGAGCTCGCGCTTGTTGCAGAGGTCGAGGACGAGCGGCGCGACCTTGAGCTCGATCGATTCGATCCGCATCGGATCAGGCCGGTCGCGCTCGCGGATCCGGCTGCAGCCGTCGATCGTCGGGTGAACGACGAGACCGCAGGCGTATGGCTTGTACGCGTTGCCGCGCAGCGCGAACTCGGTGCCTAGCCCTGAGCCGATCCTGTCGAGGTCATAATCCCGCGCCGTGACCGGGGCGAAGCCGCGCGGGCCTTCGAGCGCCTGCTCGCCGGCCGTGAAATCGGCCGCCGCGAAGCGCGCCGCGGTCAGGCCGTTCTGTGCCGCGCGTCCCGGCTGAAACGACTTCGCCATCGAGCCGAACATCTCGCGGATGCCGGCGGCCTGCGTTGCCGCGAGGCCGAAGGCCCAGATCATCTGCCGCGTCGAAAGGCCGAGCAGCTTGCCAATCGCGGCCGCCGCGCCGAAAACGCCGGTCGTCGACGTGATGTGCCAGCCGGCTTTGTAGTGCGCGGGATAGACGGCGTCGCCGATCCGCGATTCGACCTCGAATCCAAGTATGAAGGCGTGGACGAAATCGCGGCCGGACACAGGGTGCGCGCTCGCATAGGCGAAGAGCGCCGATGCGACCGGCACGCTCGGATGAATGTAGTTCTGCGGCAGCGTGTCGTCGTATTCGTGCACGTGCGATCCGATGCCGTTCAGAAGCGCAGCGTTGAGCTCGTCGAACATCTCGCTTCTGCCGAGCACGCAGGCTTCCGGCTGACCGCTGAACGGCGCAAGCACCTCGATGGCCGTGTCGAGCGCGGGCTCGACACTCCCGCCCAGAGCACAGCCGAGATAGTTCAGGATCGCGCGCTTCGCCTCGGTCTGGACATCGGCCGGAATCGACTCGAGGTCCGATTGTGTGACGAAATCCGCGAGCTGTCGGGTCGGCGACATGGCGGACACTACGGCGCGTACCGGACGCAGTAGATCGGCGGCAGGGTGTGGCTGACGCACTGCCAGTGAGCGCCCTGATCGTCGCTGACGAAGAGATTGCCCGTCGTGCTGCCGAAGGCGATCGAGTTGCCACTTGCGTCGATATCCATGCCGTGACGATAGACGAGATCATAGGAATGCTCCTGCGGCAGGCCGTCGGTCAGCTTCTCAAAGCTCTTGCCGCCGTCGCGCGTGCGCGTGGCGACGAGTCTACCGTCGACGGGATAGCGAAACTCGTCCTTGACGCCCGGCACGAACCAGGCCGAATCGGGATCCTCGGGATGCACGACAACGGCGAAGCCGAAGACCGAGGGATCGACGTCGGTGATCTCGTCGCAGGTGCGACCCGAGTCGCGGCTCACGAAGATGCCGTTGTGATGCTGCATCCAGACCGCGTCCGGCGCCTCACGGCACTGCACGGCCCGGTGCACGTCCTGCCCGTTCGGCTCCTTCGCGAACTCCGGCGGCGAGTACTCGGCGCGCAGCCCCACGCCCTCGACGCTCCAGGTCTCGCCATGATCGTAGCTCGCCCAGACGCCGCCGCAGGAAACGCCGATGCGAATCGTCGCGGAGTCTCTCGGATCGACCATGATCGAATGAATGCCGGGATAGTCGGCGCCGCCGCCCATCCACTGCTTGCGGCCTTCGTGCCGCCAGAGCGACTCGACGAGCTGCCAGGTGTCGCCGTTATCGCTCGAATGAAACAGTCCGCCCGGAATCGTGCCGCACCAGAGCTCGCCGGGCCGATCGGGGCCGCCCGTCTCGAGCGACCAGACGGTCTTCAGATCCCAGGGGACCGGGGTTTGCCGGATCGGGTCGATGTCTTCGACGTCGTCGGGCTTGCCGGGATAAACCGGAACCGGCCGCTCTTCGAACGTCTCGGCGCCGTCGGTGCTGCGTTTGATCTTGACGCCGAAGTGACCTTGCGCTTGCGCCGCGGTCACGGCGCCGTCGGCCCCGGGCAGCAGCATCGAGACAGGGTCGCCGAGCAGCGCCGCCTTCGTGATTTCCCAGCCGGAGCGCTTCCGGTCGATCGCGAAGAGTCCCTTGCGGGTGCCCGCATAAATCCGTCCTGTCATTGGTTCTATCCCCCGGAGAGCGCCTGAAACACGTGGACGCGACTGCCCGGCAGCAAGGGATCGCTCAGGCCCAGGCGATCCCTGATGTTACGGCCGTCGATCGTGACCTTGACGTGGTGCCTGACACCGCCCTGATCGTCCAGTATGTAACCGCGGACGTCGGGCCAACGGCCGAAGTAGCTCTCGAGACATTCGGCGAGCGTCGCGGCTTCGAGCGACTCGGTCGGACACGCGACGTGGCGGCGGAGATTCGGAGTGAACTCGATCGTGGGCACGCCGGTCATCCGTTGGCTGCCGCGAGAATGCCGTAGGGCGTTCGCTCGAACCGGCGGCAGTTCGTGAGTGGGACCAGTGCCGTCGAGACGAACGCGTATTGTCCGTTCAAGGCGGCATGGCTGATGCCGTCGGTAAAGACCATCCAGGCCGACATCGACGGAAATCGGATCTCCTGATAATCCGAGCGATCGTCCCGGAACGACGGCGTCTCCTTCATATAGTTGTGTATGCGCCGCATCGAGCGGTCGTAGGGGCTCGAATCGATGACGCGAAGCAGCGGATAGACCTTGCTCGCGCCGGCGATGAGGCCGCTCAAAAGGCGATCCATCGGGCGCTTTTCGACCGGCACCTTGCGCTTGCCGCCTTTCGCGGCCGTCCAGAGCGGAGGGTGCCGCTGCATGATCTGCTCGAAGCTGCCCTTCGTGCCCCAGACGCGGTCGCGCGTGGGATGCACGTTGACGAAGAATCTGAGGATTCGCGCGCCGTCGGTCGCGCCGTAAGCGCCGGCATCGATGTGAACGAGCTCGTTGCTCGATCGGGCTTCGAGATTGCGTCCCTGTTCCTCCACCGGCCGAAAGCTCGTCGTGCCGAAAGTCGAGCCCAGCACGAAATCGGGGACGGTCCGGCGCCAGAATTCGGCGACGCGCTTGCCATGGGCTCGGAGGAGGTTCTCGACCCGGATTTTCGTCTCGGCGTCTGCCTCGAAGCGTGGTACCGAGTCCGATTCCGGGTGATAGCTCAGGTTCTTGGCCTTCAGTGCCGCATCGAGCCCGCTTCTGAGCCATTCGAGGTCGCGCTCGGTCGGAAGCGCGATCGGGCATTTCGGGAAGTAAACGACCTCGCCGCCTTCGAGCGCGTCCTCGATCTCGTCGCTCGTCGAATCGGTGAAATCCCGGAGAGGGTATGCGTCGGTCATACTTTAATATCGCGCTCCTGAAACGCCTTGTCGAGCTTTTCGACGACATCGACGACCGCGATCCGATCCATCACGTCCGGCGCGCGCACGCGGCGGCCCCAGCGTATTTCGCCGACCTCGCAACCGAGCTCGTCGTGCACGGCTTCCGGATATTTATCGACAACGAGGTGCTGGCTCGCCCAGGGCCCGGTCCGGAAGCGGTTCGAGCTGGCATAAAGCCCGACGACGGGCGTGCCGACGGCGGTTGCCATGTGCGCGGGGCCGGAATCGGGGCAGAGCAGGACGCTGGCGCGTTGGATCAGGCAGAGCAGTTGCTTCAGCGTCGTCTGGCCGATCAGGTTTTCCACGGGGCACGACGCGAGCCGGGATATTTCGACGCCGTAGCTTCGCTCGAGCTCGGTCGTTCCGCCGGTCAGCAGAATGCGCGCGCCGAAGCGCGTATGCGCATAGTCGGCGGTGGCCGCGTATCGCTCGGCGCGCCAGTTGCGAAAGTTGCGAAAGCGCTGGCCCGTGCAGGGGCTGATGACGAGGCATGGGCTCCCGGCACCGATCGTGCGCGCCGCGAATTCGCGATCGCTGTCGGCAACGGGAATGTCCCATCGCGGACGGCCGGGCTCAATTCCGAGCGCCTCGACGAACTCGAACAGGCCATCCATGACGTGCCGCTCGGCCCGCGCGGGAATGTGCGCGTTACAGAACCAGTACTGGCCGTCTCTCGCGCGCGCGCGGTCGAAGCCGAAGCGCAGGGGGGACTGGACGCAGAGGCTGGCAAGATTCGCGCGCTGCGACGCGTGCATGTGAAGGAGAACGGGAAAGCGGCGATTCGCGATCTGCCGCCGCAGCGTGGGATAGCCGCGCCAGCCGAGTGACTTGTCGAGCACGGCGAAGCGCACGCACTCCATGCCCTGCATCAGCGAGTGCTCGACCCGGCCGATGATCCACGTGATCTCGGTATCGGGCCAGGCATCCTGGATCGCGCGCACGACGGGTACCGTGTGGCAGGTATCCCCGATGGCCGAGAGCCTTACGATGCAGAGGCGCCCGGGCGGCTCGGTGAGCGGCAGCCGCGTGCGCACGAGCCCGTTGCCGCGATGCTCAGTCGAAGGTTTCGCCTTCGAAGCCCCAGCCATAGCCATCCGAGGGTCGGAGCAGGCTTTGCATGCGCAGCCGGTGCAGCTCGGGATTGCGAGAAGGATTGCCGGTGATGATGACGTGATCGCCGGCCCTGAGCGACTCGCGCGTGACGCCCTGGCCCGAGAGCTGGCCGGCGCCGCCCCATTCGATACCCCAGCGGACCATCTCCCCGTTCTCGTTCTCGGCCAGCAGGTCGACCGAGGCATGCGGGTTGCGAAAATGAAAAGCAACGAGCGTCCCTTCGATTCTGACTTCCTTCGACTCGTCATAGGTGGCCGTGAAGGAGTGGTGGGCCTCGGCGCCGATCGCGAGGATCAGTCCAAAGGCTGCTGCCACCAGCATGCGCGTGCGCTTCATCGTATCCCTCCAGTAGTGCTCCGTTGCGCCCATTTTAGCGTCTTTGCTGCGCGCTTGGCTGAACGCCGGCTGAAAGCATGCGCCGGGCGATCGAAACGAAAGCGAGCGCGGTCGCCGGCATGACTGCGGCGTAGATCAGGGCGGAAATCGCGAATTCCGGCACATCGAGAATCACGTAGGCGATCGCAAGGCCAAGCGCCAGGTTCTGCACGCCGACCTCGAACGTAATGGTCACCACCTGCTCGACGGGCAAGCGAAACAGCTTCGCGGCGCCGAAGCCGAGCGCCATTGTCAGGACGTTCATGACGATGACGAGAAGGCCTGCGGCCGCGAAGTTGTCGACGATCTCCTCGATGCTGGCGACGACGCCGAGCAGAAGCACGAGAATCATGAGCCAGAGCACGGCCTTACGAATTGGCTCGACGGCCCGCTCGGCGAGAGCGGGAAAGAAATGGCGAAACAGCATGCCGAGTGCCAGTGGAATCAGAGTGAAGCCCATGAGATTGAGCAGCATGTTCTGCGCCGACATCGTGACGACTTGACCCGGCTCGGCGAAAACCCGGAGCGCGAGCTCGATGAGGAAGGGAATCGTGAACACCGTGATGACGCTCGTCAGCGCCGACAGCGTCACGCAGAGCGGCACGTCGGCGCGCGCGGCAAACGTGTAGGCATTCGCCGTGACGCCGCTTGGGCAGGCGGCGAGGATGACGAGCCCGACGGCGATGGCGGGCGGCGCGTCGAATGCGAGCGCCAGCAAGAATGCCGTCAGGGGTAGGCCGACGAGCTGTGCCACGAGCCCGACCGTCACCGCCTTGGGGAACACGATGACTCGTTTGAAATCCACGAGTGTCAGCGAGAGCCCGAGGCCGGCCATGACGAGCCGAAGCACCCAGGGCACGATCTCCGAGTTGACGAACTCGGCCTGGCCGCTGAAGCGTGCGATCCATTCCATCTCAGCGCGCCCCTTGCATGGCTTCGATATGCGCCCGGGGCAGCGGCGCCGTGAAGCGCGACACGAGCACGGTCACGATCACCGAGAAGGCGGCGCCGAAAGTCGCGGCCGAGTAGGGATTGGTCGCATAAAAGTCGAACCATTCGCCGAAATCGGCCAGGGCCGTGCCCCCGAGCCACCCGCCCGACAGGATCTCGCCGCGAATCAGGACGAAGACGACGGCCCCGGCCCAGAAGCCGGTGACGGCGCCGGCGCGCGTGACGCCCCACCAGACCGAGCCGACGACGAGCGGACCCATCAGCGCGGCGACGAAGCCGCCGACGCCGATCCACATCAGCAGCACGACGTTCATCTCCATCGTCAGCCAGCCGAGGATCGCGGCGCCGACGATCGTGAAGGCGGTCATCGCGCGGCTGATCGCAAGCACGTTGCGGTCCAGCTTTTCCTGGCTGATCTCAGGATGCAGCCGCGGCGCGATGCTGCGGCGATAGATGTCGTTGGCGAAGACCTGTGAGGTCGAGATCACGAGCCCGTCGGCCGTCGACATGATGGCCGAGAGCACGCCGACGCCGAGCAGCGCGGCGATCCAGGTTGGAAACAGATTGATGAAAAGCTCGGGCAGCGCGCTGTTGGCTCCGCCCGCGGCGGCCGCGAGATCGTCGCCGAGCACGACGCGCGCCGTCATGCCACCGAGTGTGATCGCCGGCAGCACGATTCCGAAGGTGAATGCCATCGCGATGAAGCGGTTGCGGGATGTCTCGTCCCTGAGCGCCCAGAGCTTGTTGCCGATATGCGGCAAGAGCCCCAGCGGAATGTGGGCGATCGTGACGGTGACTGCGGCCCAGAGCGATGCCGTCGTGTTGTTGGCCGGGTTGAAGGTCGCGAGCAGGGCCGGGTCCTCGGCTCTCAAGCCTTCGATCAGATTGTCGAAGCCGCCGGTGCCGATGCCGAGAAAGAAGATGACGGCGATGGCAATGGCGAGCCCGACCATCAGTAACCCCTGCACGCCGTCGGTCAGGATGTCGGCATGAGCGCCGCCGAGCGTGATATAGGCGAGCAGTACGACGGTCGTGATGACGAGCGCCCAGAGCTCATCGAGCCCGAGCATGCGCTCGAACATGACGAGGCCCGAAACGAGCTGGCTGGCGAGGTAAAAGAGCAGAATCAGCGAAAACACGGCGGCCGAGAGGCGGATGCCTTCCGACTTGAAGCGCTCGCCCAGAAACTCCGGTATCGAGCGCGCGCCGGCCGCGTTGCCGTAACGGCCGATCGTCCGCTGGCAGATCAGGACGCCGATATAGATGCCGAGCGGGTAGCAAAACGCGATCCACAGCGTCGACATGCCGAACTGGTAGGTCAGGCCCGGCAGGCCGAGGAATGTGGCACCGCTCGCAGCCGTCGAGGCGAAGGCCAGCGCCAGCACGAGGGGACCGTAGGCCTGCCTGGCCGTGGCGAAATCGTCGGCACCGCGGACGCGGCGGCTGCCGAGGTAGCCGAAGCAAAGCATGCCGGCGATGTAGACGACCAGGAATGTCCACGACCAGGTGTAGAGATCCATGCGCTCGCTCCCCCCGAGAAAGCGCGCGTATCATGCCTCGTGATCGGCCGGGCCGAAAGGGCTTATGGGATTCTGCCCACAATCCATATTGGGAGATTTTGTGGGAATTTCCGGATTGCGTTTACAGACGGACTCATGTATCGTCCCGATTCGATTGATGCCGGGGGGCAAGCCAGAGAATGCAGTCCGAGGCGAACTCCCTGCTGCGGGATATCGAGACCTTCTGTCGACGTGCCAAAATGGCGGAGTCGACGTTCGGCCGCGTGGCCGTCAATGACGGAAAATTGTGCAGCCGGCTCAGAAGCGGCCGCAGAATAACACTCGAGACCGCGGCCAGGATCAGGCGATACATAACGGAATTTAGTCCCGATGGAACGGACGGCGCCGAGACGGCTCCCGGCGCCGGGCCATCGGAAGCTAAGGGGAGTTCGATGGCTGCCAAACCCGTGTCGGCGAAGAAGAAAACGAAGAAAAAGCCCGCCGGCAAGACGGGCAAGGCTGCGGGCGCGGGAAAGCCCGGCCTTTCCGACGATCGGCCGTTCCGCTTCTACGATAACCGCCAGAAGTATCTCGCATTCGTCAACACGACGAACGAGAAGCGCAAGGTTGCCGAGCGGGCGGCGAAGGAGCTCACGCTGCTCAGGCCGACGCCGCCGGCGCTCAAGATTTTCGATGCCGGCGTCGGCGACGGCACCGTGCTGAGCCATCTGATGCGCGCGATGCACCAGCGCTTCCCGACGATGCCCTTCCTCGTCGTTGGCAAGGAAATCAGCATCGAGGACGTTCGGCTGACGCTCGAGAAGCTGCCGGACCGGTTCATGGAGCACCCGGCGAGCTGTATCGTCATCACGAATCTCTACTACGCCGAGGCGCCGTGGCTCAGGCCCCGCAGCGTCAAGAGCGCGGCGGCGCTGAACTGGCGGCAAGTGGCGCTCGAAGGCACGTCTTCGTTCTCGTTCGGCGAGCAGCTCGCGGCGCTCGACAACTTTCTCGTCGACGGCTGGCAGGTGCGGGCGAGCGAGAAGACCGGCAACCCGATGTACGTGCGCCCGTCCGTGCTCGTGCTCTACCGCAAGGATCACGCTTTCCTGATGGATAGCGTCATCCCGAAGCAGGGCAACTTCGCGGCCAATTACGATCTCGCGCTCGCCTCGCAGCCGTGGCGTGCGCGCATGAGCGCCGAGTTCAAGGTGCAAAAGGTGCTGGCGCCGATCGCACGCTCGCTCGCTCCCTCGGGACGCATGCTCGTCGTCCAGTCCTGCGGTGAGGATCCGGCGCTCGAGCTGGTCAGGAAGGTCTGGCCCGACGAGGATCCGTTCAGGGTAAACCGTCACGAGCTCGTTCGCGTGCTCAAGAGGGAGCTCGGGCACGACGCGCGCAACTTCAATTTCGTCACGGGCTCCGATTCCAAAGCCATATTCCGCTACGAGATGCATACGCTGCCGAGCGAGGTTCAGCAAAGCATCGGGACATCGACGCTGTTCGCCGCCTGGAACGACGCAATCTACGTCAATCAGATCGAGGACGAGCGGCTCGAGCCCGTGCTCGCGAACAACGACTATCTGGCGCATACGGCGCAGGTGCTCAAGAAGCACAAGGGCCTGTGGTTCAACGACGAGAGCTTCGTCGTCTCGCGCAAGCAGTAGACCGGCACGGGAAAGATTGAGTGGAAGCGGCGATGAAAGAGATCCAAGGGCTTAGCGGCAATGATCTGGTGGCGGCGATACAGCGCTTCGCCGCCGATTACTCGATCGAGGCGACGACGCATGACGAGGCCAGGTTCGACGAGATCGCCGGTGAGCTCAAACCCGGCACGCGCGTTTACGTCGCACACGTCCCGGGCACTCCGATCGACGACGTCGTTGGTCTGGCGCTGCGCTTCAAGGACGCCGGCTTCACCGCCGTGCCGCATATCATTGCGCGCAAGCTCTCGAGCCGTGAGCAGCTCGAGGGCGCGCTCGCAAAGCTCAGCGAGGGAGGCGTCGATCAGGCGCTTTGCATCGCAGGCGATATCGCCGTCGAGAACAACGCCTTCGACAGCAGTCTCGAGGCTTTGCAGACCGGCCTTTTCGGTGAGTACGGGTTCAAGGAGATCGGCGTTGCCGCGCATCCGGAAGGCAGCGCCGCAATCGGCGAGGCGAGGGTAGCCGAGGCGCTCGCGGGCAAGGTCGAGTTCGCGAAGACGGCCCCGTTCAGGCTCCGCTTCGTCACGCAGTTCGGCTTCGATGCCCAGGCGTTCATCGACTGGGAGGCCGAGACGAGCGCGCGCGGGATCGATCTGCCGATCCATGTCGGCCTGGCGGGACCGGCGTCGCTGAAGCAGCTTGCCAGATTCGCGGTCGTCTGCGGCGTGGGCGCCTCGGCCCGTATGCTGAAGACCCGGACGGCGGCGACGGCCAATCTGCTGAAGAGCAAGGCGCCCGACGATCTCGTGGTCGATTTCGCGCGGCACCAGGCCGCCAATCCCGACACGCGTATCGAGAGCCCGCATATCTTCGCCTTCGGCGGCGTCGCAAAGTCCGCGCGCTGGATCAATGCCGTGCGCGACGGTCGCTTGAAGCTGAACAAGCGCGAGGACGGATTCGACGTTGCCTGACCTTATTTCGGGAACGAGTTGAGAGAAAGCAAATAACAGGTGTAACAATGAGCAAGTCATATCTATTCACGTCCGAATCCGTCTCCGAAGGTCATCCGGACAAAATGGCCGATCAGGTGTCCGATGCGATCCTCGATGCGATCATCGCGCAGGACAAATCGAGCCGCGTTGCCTGTGAGACGCTGACCAAGACGGGCCTCGTCATGGTGGCGGGCGAGATCACGACCAACTCCCAGATCGAGGTCGAGGCGATCGTCCGCAAGGTCGTGCTCGACATCGGCTACGACCACTCGGACAAGGGTTTCGACGGCAACACCTGCGCAGTGCTGAACGGTCTCGGCAAGCAGTCCGGCGACATCGCGCGCGGCGTCGATCGCAAGGCGCCGGAAGAGCAGGGTGCGGGCGACCAGGGGCTCATGTTCGGCTACGCAACCAACGAGACGCCGACCCTGATGCCGGCGCCGATCATCTATTCGCATCAGCTGCTCGAGAAGCACGCCAAGCTCCGTAAGTCCGGCAAGCTCGACTTCGCGCGCCCGGACGCCAAAAGCCAGCTGACCTTCCGCTACGAGGACAACAAGCCCGTCGGCATCGAGGCCGTCGTGCTGTCGACGCAGCACTCGCCCGATATTTCGCAGAAGGACCTCAAGGAAGCGATCATGGAGCTCGTGATCAAGCCCGTTCTGCCGAAGAAGTGGATCACGAAGCGCACCAGGTACCATATCAATCCGACCGGCCGGTTCGTCATCGGCGGTCCGATGGGCGACTGCGGCCTGACGGGACGTAAGATCATCGTCGATACCTACGGCGGCATGGCCCGTCACGGCGGCGGTGCGTTCTCGGGCAAGGACCCGTCCAAGGTCGACCGCTCGGCGACCTATGCCGCGCGTTACGTCGCGAAGAACGTCGTTGCGGCCGGTCTCGCCGATCGCTGCGAGGTCCAGGTCTCCTACGCCATCGGTGTCGCGAAGCCGACCTCGGTCACGATCGAGACTTTCGGTACCAACAAGGTGGCCGAGTCGAAGATCGTCAGGGCCGTCAACGACAACTTCGACCTTCGCCCCTACGGCATCGTCAAGATGCTCGATCTGCTGAAGCCCATCTATCAGAAGACGGCTGCCTACGGTCACTTCGGCCGCAAGGAGTTCAGTTGGGAGAAGACGGACAAGGCCGCGGCGCTGAAGGCGGCGTGTAACTAAGGAAGATCGAGGCAAAACGGGGTCAGACCCCATTTCCTGCGGAAATGGGGTCTGACCCTGACTGACACGCTGACTGATACGGGAAAACAATGACAGCGCTAATCTGCGGCTCCGCCGCCTACGACAACATTATGGTGTTCGAGGATTCGTTCAAGAATCACATCCTGCCGGACAAGATTCATATTCTGAACGTTGCCTTTCTCGTCCCTCGATTGCGCCGTGAGTTCGGCGGGTGCGCCACGAACATCGCCTATAACATGAAGCTCCTTGGCGCGGACCCTTTGCCGATGGCTACCGTCGGCCAGGATTTCGGGCCGTACGCGGATTGGCTGGGCGAGAAGGGCATACGTCAGGACCATATCCGAGTGCTCGACGACGTCTTCACGGCTCAGGCCTTCATCACGACCGACCTCGACGACAATCAGATCACGGCGTTTCATCCGGGCGCGATGAACTTCGCGGAGACCAACAAGGTGAGCGATGCCGCGGGCGTTTCCATCGGCATGGTATCTCCCGACGGCCGCGCCGGCATGATCGAGCATGCAGAGCAGTTCGCCGAGGCCGGCATCCCGTTCATATTCGATCCGGGTCAGGGTCTGCCGATGTTCGACGGCGACGATCTCAAGCGCTTCATCGAGCAGTGCACCTGGGTGACGGTAAACGATTACGAATGGCAGCTGCTCAAGGATCGCACGGGCTGGGACGCCGCGGATGTCACGGCGCGGACGCAAGCGCTAATAGTTACTCGTGGCGGTGAAGGATCGCTGATTCACACCAGGGATGGTGTGCACGATATCCCGGCGGCGCGACCGAAAGCCGTCGAGGATCCGACCGGTTGCGGCGACGCGTATCGCGCCGGTCTCTTGCACGGGCTCCTCAAAGACATGGACTGGGAGACGACGGGCCGTATCGCAAGCCTCATGGGCTCGATAAAGATCGAGCAGCATGGAACGCAGAATCATTCATTCACACGAGACGAATTCAAGAAGCGGTTCAAGGCCGCCTTCAATCGATCGATTTAAAGCGAGGAGCACTCAAGTTATGGCAACGAAGAAGAAGCCGGCCGGCAAGAAGAAGGCCGACTATTTCGTAAAGGACATCAAGCTCGCGCCCGAGGGCCGCAAGGAAATCGAGCTTGCGGAGGCGGAGATGCCGGGCCTCATGGCGACGCGAGAAGAGTACGGACCGTCCAAGCCGCTCAAGGGCGCCCGCATCACGGGTTCCCGGCACATGACGATCCAGACGGCCGTGCTGATCGAGACCCTCGAGGCGCTCGGCGCGAAGATCCGCTGGGCGAGCTGCAATATTTATTCCACTCAGGACCAGGCGGCTGCGGCGATCGCGGCGAACGGCACGCCGGTCTTCGCCTACAAGGGCGAGTCGCTGACCGAGTACTGGGGCTTCATCGACCGGACTCTGGACTGGGGTAACAGCACCGGGCCGAACATGATTCTCGACGATGGCGGCGATGCGACGCTGTTCGTCCATCTCGCGACGCAGGCGCTCAAGAACCCGAAGGTTCTCGACAAGAAGCCGGGCAACGAGGAAGAGAAGATCCTTTACGCTCAGCTCAAGAAGTCGCTTGAAGCCGACCGCAAGCGCTTCGAAGGCATGGCGGCCGAGATCCGCGGCGTCTCCGAGGAGACGACGACGGGTGTGCATCGGCTCTATCAAATGGAGAAGAAGGGTCAGTTGCTGTTCCCGGCGATCAACGTCAACGACTCGGTGACCAAGTCCAAGTTCGATAATCTCTACGGCTGCCGCCACTCGCTCGTCGATGCGATCAATCGCGCGACCGACGTCATGCTGGCCGGTAAGATCTGCGTCGTCGCGGGTTACGGCGACGTCGGCAAGGGCTCGGCGCAGTCGCTCCGCGCGCAGTCGGCGCGCGTCGTCGTGACCGAGGTCGACCCGATCTGCGCGCTGCAGGCCGCGATGGAAGGCTACGACGTCATGACGATGGAAGACGCCTGCAAGATAGGCGACCTGTTCGTCACGACCACGGGTTGCGTGGACGTCATCACGGAAAAGCACATGCTGCAGATGAAGGACAAGGCGATAGTCTGCAACATCGGCCACTTCGACAACGAAATCCAGATCGACAAGATGCGCAAGTACAAGTGGCGCAACATCAAGCCGCAGGTCGATCAGATCTTCACGACGAAGGACAAGAGCATCATCCTGCTGGCCGAGGGCCGCCTAGTGAATCTCGGCTGCGCCACGGGACATCCGAGCTTCGTCATGTCGTCGAGCTTCACGAACCAGACGCTGGCGCAGATCGAGCTCTTCACCAAGAACTATCCGCTCGGCGTACACGTGCTGCCGAAACACCTCGACGAGAAGGTCGCGGCACTGCACCTCGACAAGGTCGGCGTCAAGCTGACGAAGCTGACGAAGCAGCAGGCCGACTATCTCGGCGTGCCGGTCAACGGTCCGTTCAAGCCCGACCACTACCGCTACTAGGAACAAAGGGCCGACAAGATGGCGACAAGATGGGGTCAGACCCTCCGGGTCTGACCCCGACGACGCCACCGACCACCCCTGGAGACTTCCATGGACGCTGATATCACTATTGCGCGCAATACGAAGCTCGAGAGGATCACCGATCTCGCGAAGGCCAAGCTCGGCATCGACCCGGACGACCTCGAGCCGTACGGCCATTTCAAGGCCAAGGTCTCGAAGAAGCTCATCGATTCGCTGAAGGACAAGCCGGACGGCAAGCTCGTGCTCGTCACGGCCATCACGCCGACGCCGGCGGGCGAAGGCAAGACGACGACGACGATAGGGCTCGCCGACGCGCTGAACAGCATCGGCAAGAAGACCATGGTCTGCGTGCGCGAGCCGTCGCTCGGTCCCTGTTTCGGCATGAAGGGCGGCGGGGCCGGCGGCGGTTACGCCCAGGTCGCACCGATGGACGACATCAATCTGCACTTTACTGGCGATTTTCATGCCATCAGTGCCGCCCACAATCTGCTCTCTGCCCTTGTCGACAACCATATTTATCATGGCAACGAGCTCGGTTTCGACGTGCGCCGGCCGACGTGGCGCCGTGTCGTCGATATGAACGACCGGGCCCTGCGCAACGTCGTCATCGGCCTCGGCGGGCTCGCGGGCGGCGTGCCGCGCGAGAGCGGCTACGACATCACGGTCGCATCCGAGATCATGGCCATTCTCTGCCTGTCGACCTCACTCGACGACATGAAGGAGCGCTTCAGCAGGATCATCGTCGGCTACAACCGCAACCGCGAGGCGATTGTCGCGGGCGATCTGAACGCCCAGGGCGCGATGACTGTGCTGATGCGCGACGCCATCAACCCGAATCTCGTGCAAACGCTCGAGCATACGCCGACCTTCGTTCACGGCGGCCCGTTCGCGAATATCGCTCACGGGTGCAATTCGGCGCTCGCGACCAAGACGGCGCTCAAGCTCGCCGACTACGTAATCACCGAGGCCGGCTTCGGCGCGGATCTCGGCGCCGAGAAGTTCCTCGACATCAAGTGCCGACTGACGGGCCTCAGGCCGTCCGCGGTCGTGCTCGTCGCGACGATCCGGGCGCTAAAATACTCGGGCGGCGTCGAGCTCGCCGATCTCAGCAAGGAAAACGTCGAGGCGCTGATCGGCGGATGCACGAACCTCGATCGTCACGTCGGCAATATCCGCAGCAATTTCGGCCTGCCTGTCGTGGTGGCGGTCAATCGATTCCACAGCGATACCGAAGCCGAGATCGACGCTCTGATCAAGCACATGGCCGAGCAGGGCGTCGAAGCCGTGATGGCCGAACATTTTGCGAAAGGCGGCGCCGAGGGCGCGGTCGAGCTCGCCGAGGTTGTCGCGAGAACGGCAGACGGGAACGCCAAGCCTGATCTCAGCTTCACCTACGAGGACAGCGACGGGCTGTGGCAGAAGATCGAGAAGATCGCGAAGAAGATTTATCACGCGAGCGAAGTCACGACGAGCGCGGCGGTTCGCACGAAGATCAAGAACTTCGAGAAGGAGGGCTACGGCCACTTCCCGGTCTGCATCGCAAAGACGCAGTATTCGTTCTCGACCGACCCGAAGCTGCGCGGCGCGCCGACCGGGCACACCTTCGACGTTCGCGACGTCTACCTGTCGGCCGGCGCCGGCTTCATGGTTGCTCTGTCGGGTGACATCATGACGATGCCGGGCCTTCCCAAGGTGCCGGCCGCGGACCAGATCGACATCGATTCGAACGGTGACATCGTCGGCCTGTCATAGGCCGAGACCCCCCGTCGGCCGTGAGGCCGAACCGTCGCTCTACAAAAATGAGCGGCCCCGTTTCGGGGCCGCGATAACAAGAACGAAAGCTGGAAGCCGACTATGACGTCGGGTAGATCAGTTCAAGGCCGGCAGGATCGTGTCTTTGTGCCTGGCCACGAACTGTTCGTACGTCAGCAGTTCGGGATTCAGCTTGCGCGTCGTGTCGACGCTGCGCGCCTCGAGGACCTCTTGCTCGAAGTCGCGATAAACCTGGAACATATTGCCGAGCTCGTCGGCGCCGGGAAAACCGAAACCGCGGTAGGCATCGGCGTCGACGGCGTTGTAGACGATCGGTCCGACGCCGAGCACCTTCGACAGGGTCTCGCCCATCTGCTCGATCGTCAGCGCTTCGCCGTAAATACCAACCGTCTTGCCGATATATTCCTGACCGGCCTTGAAGACGCCATAGGCGACTTTGCCGATATCCTCGGCAGCGATGCCGACGAGCTTGGCATCGCCCATGGGAAATGCCCAGCTCAGCTCGCCGTCCTCGCCCTTCTTTGGCGCCAGGCCGAACAGGTACAAGTTGTCCCAGTAGAACGACGTGACGAGACGGGTAACGGGTAAGCCGGAAAAGTATGCGTCCGCCTCGGCCTTCGCGTCGAAGTGCGGTACGCGGTATTTTTCTTGCAGCATCGGCATGCGCTTGTCGTCCGGCGCCATGAGCTTGCGTGTATCCTCGAGCGTCGACCAGACGACATGCTTCACACCCGCCGCTTTGGCCGCTTCGGCGATGTTTTTCGCCTGTGCCTTCTCCTTTTCGCCGGAGAAGTGCTCCCAGAAATTCGTCACGGCGTAGACGCCATACGCCCCGGCAAACGCCTTCTTCAAGCTCTCGACGTCGTCGATGTCGGCTTTGACAACCTCTGCACCTTTGCTCGCGAGCCCCTTCGCCTTGTCCTTCGACGGATCACGCGTGATTGCCCGGCAAGCGAACCCGCCGGGCGCGTCGGCAAGGATGGCGCGACACAGCCCGCCGCCCTGCGAGCCAGTCGAGCCCAATACTGCAATGGTTTTCTTATCAGCCATGATGTTTTCCTTATCAAGACATGTCAGGGAAACGATGTATTAGACCATAAGCGGCGCCGGCCGGCACACCCGGCCGCTCTTGCGGGCACGGAAAATGCACGAGCCGGCGCATGGCCGGCTCGTCGTTGCTCCCGGGATCGTCGGGTATCAGCCTGCGCCTATTTCCTTGCGCACGACTGCCGCCCCTTCGGCGAGATTCTTGAGCTTCATCTTTGCAACCATTCGGGACAGCGGCTTGAGTCCGCAGTCGGTGCTCAGAGTCACCTTTTCGGCCGGCACATGCTTGAGGACCTGGCGGGTCCGCTCGGCAATGACGTCGGGCGGATCGATCATGTTGGAGCGAATGTCCAATACGCCGACCTGCACACCCTGGTTATCGGGCAGGTTGGCAAGAAAGTCCACACCGTCCATCTCGCGGTTGGCGTAGTCGAGGACGAACTCGTCAACACCCTCCGTACCGAAGAAATGGGGGAGGACGGTCTGGTAGCCCTGCGGGAACGACGCGCTGAGAATGTCGTTACCCCAGGCGTTGCCGAAGCAGAAGTGCCATCCGATCTTGGCGTCGACGCCGTCGCACATCATCTCGATGCTCTTGCGGACCCACTTGTAATCGTTCTCGTCGCCCGTGAACAGCGGCAGCCAGGAGCCGAGATCCTCTATCTGGAGGTACTTGGCGCCCGCAGCCACGAGTGCCTTCATCTCCTTGTTGAAAATCGGGCACAGCGCGAACGTGAGATCTTTGGCGCTCTTGTAGTGCGAGCTCTCATTAAAATAGACATGCCAGGCAAGATTGGCCGGGCCCGCGCCGATCGAGACCTTGACCGGGACACTGGCCGCCTTGTTGGCGATTTCGTACAGATCGACCCAGCGTATCGCGTCCGGGCCGCTGTCGACCGGGCCGATGTTGATGACACCGCCCCAGTCGTCCATGATGGCCTTGCCCTGGCTTGCGTCGGCTCCGACATAGGACGGGTGCGGATTGCGTGAGGGGTCAAAGCCCGGAATGCGCTCGTAGAGATACCAGCAGAACGACCCGATGACGCCGACGTAGTCGTCGTACCACATGTTGCCGTCGGTCACGATATCGAGGCCGGCCTGCTCCTGATCGCGGATGACCGTAGTCACGGCATCCTGGAAGGTCTCCTCGTAATTGTGCTCCTTGAAGGCAACCCGGATGTCGCGCCCGAGCAGCTGTTGCGTGAACCATGCGGGTCGCGGGTACGATCCGACCATGGTCGTGGGCAGTATCGTATCTACGATTTTCTTTGGCATTCTCGAATTCTCCCTGATTCTTCTTGTGCCTTGAGCCGGCCGCGGCCGGAGAGGCCGGAGTATAGCTAAAAATGGGGTCAGACCCCATTCAGGTTAATCTGAATGGGGTCTGACCCCATTTCAAGGATTCATCAGGAACGGCGGCGGGTAATGGCGGCCGCCGCGCTCGAGCGTGATCCAGCGCAGCTCCGTGAACGTGTCGATGCCGGGCTTGCCGCCGTGTCGGCCGACACCGCTCGCGCCGATGCCGCCGAAGGGCACGTGCGGCTCGTCATTGATCGAGCTGTCGTTGATATGCGCCATTCCGGTTCTGAGGCGCTGCGCGATCGAGAAGCCGCGCTCCTCGTTGCGGGTGATGATGCCGGCCGAGAGCCCGTAATCGCTGTCGTTGGCGATCTCGACGGCCTCGTCATCGCTTCCGGCCCTCAGGATCGGCGCGACCGGGCCGAAAGTCTCCTCGCGGAAGATGCGCATCTGCCGCGTGACGTTGCCGAGCACCGTCGGCTCGAAGAAGAGCCCGTCGCTTTTGCCGCCGCACAGAATCTCGGCGCCGGCCGCGACGGCGTCGTCCACCTGCTCGCGAATCTTGCCGAGCTGCGTGGCATTGATGACCGGCCCGATGCAGTTCGCCATCTCGCGCGGGTTGCCGACCTTGAGCTTCCTCGTGTTCGCGACGAGCTTCTCGGTGAACTCGTCGGCGATCGCCTGGGCGACGATGATGCGCTCGACTGACATGCAGATCTGGCCCTGATGCATGAACGCGCCGAAAGTCGCAGCATTGACGGCGTGCTCGATATCGGCATCGTCGAGCACGATCAGCGCGTCCTTGCCGCCGAGCTCGACGCAGCACTTCTTCAGTAGTCCGCCGGCCTGGGCGGCAATCTTGCGGCCGACTGCCGTCGATCCCGTGAAGCTGATCCCGTGAACGGCTGGATTGGATATGAGCTCGTCACCGACCTCGGCGACGTTGTCGCGCGAGCAGGTAACGACGTTGAAGACGCCCGGCGGCACGCCGGCCTCCTCGAGAATCTCGGCAAAGAGCAGGCCGCCCGCGACGGGGGTCTCCTCCGACGGCTTGAGCACGACGCAGTTGCCGACCGCGAGCGCGGGCGCGAAGCCGCGCGACGAGAGAATCATCGGGAAGTTCCAGGGCGATATGACGGCCACGACGCCGAGCGGAACCCGCATCACGAGGCTGATCTTGCCGTGCTCGCTCGGCAGGATCTCGCCGTTCACCTGATAGGCGGCGGCCGCCGCCGCCCGAAAGACGCCCGAGGCATAACCGGTCTCGAACATGCTTTTGCCGACCCACGAGCCACCCTCGTCGATCAGGACCTCCTGGATTTCCTTCGCCCGCGCTTCGAGCACGTCTCCGGCCCTGTGCAGTATCCGCGCGCGCTGCGCGTGACTCATGCCCGACCACGCGGGAAATGCCGCCTGAGCGGCCTCGATCGCCGCACGCGCATCGGCACGCGTCGCATCGGCGACCTCGCGAAACACGTCGCCGTTCGCCGGGTTCATGACGGGGAATTTCCCGCCACCGGAAGCTTCGGACCAGCCGCCGTTAATGTAGAGATCGCCGCTTGCGCTTGTCATTATCGTTTCCTCACCAGTTTCTTCGGAGAAGCTTTCGGATGCATGGGAGTTTGGGCGGTTAGTATAGTCAAGCCTTTCGAAGCCTGTCATGCTCGGACGGCCCGCTCCGACACCCGACATCGCGACGACATGGAACGCGTATTGCGACGCACGATATGGATTTGCCTGGCAACCGCGCTCGCCGGCTGCGGCTCGATTCCGACCCGGACACCGCCGGCGGAACCCGCGGCGTTACCGGCCGCGACGAGCGGCACGCTGCACAGCGTCGCGCGGGAGGTCGCCGCCGGGCTCGATGACGGCGAGTCGGCGTTCTGGCTGCTCGACCGGGCCGACTTTTCCTTCGAGGTCAGACTCGCGCTCGCCGATCAGGCCGCCGATTCGCTCGATATCCAGTACTTCATCTGGGAGAAGGATCCGACGAGCCGCCTGTTTTCCCACCGCGTCGTTCAGGCGGCCGACCGCGGCGTGCGCGTCCGCATTCTGCTCGACGATCTGACGCTCAATGGCCAGGATGGCGAATTCCTGGCGCTCGATTCGCACCCGAACATCAGCGTCCGCTCGTTCAACCCGTGGCGGTCGCGCCGGAACATCGGCCGCGTCGGCGAGTACCTGCTCAACATCGACCGGCTCAATCACCGCATGCACAACAAGACCATTATCGCCGACCGGCATTTCGCGATTCTCGGCGGCCGCAACATCGGCGACCGCTACTTCGGTGTTTGGGACGATTTCGTGCAAAACGATCTCGACATCATGGCGTCGGGCCCGGCCGCATCGGAGGTAGCGGATAGCTTCAACCTCTATTGGAACAGCAGTCTGAGCTATGCGATCGAGGATCTCGCAGGGAGAAAGGCGAAGCGGCAGGCGCTCGAGCCGACCACCGAGATGCTGCGGGCGAGCTATCTTTCGGAAGAGGCGCGGTTAATAGAATTTCCTTTACAGCCAGTAACTTGGGATGAATTATTCGAAAGGCTTGTTAATACCTACACGGCCGGTGCCGGTACGCTGTGGCAGGACCTGCCCGAGGTCGAGCTGGCCCGGCCGGACCAGCTTTACGCGCCGATATACGAGATGCTCGAGATGGCCGAGCACCGCGTGCTGCTGAGCACAGCCTATCTGGTGCCGGATCAGGCCTTCGTCGATCTGCTCGCAGGAATTACGGCACGGGGCGTCGAAGTGACGGTGCTGACGAACTCGCTCGCCTCGAACAACCACAAGGTCGCGCACATGGCGTACAAGCCGTGGCGCAGGCGGCTGCTCGGGCTCGGGATCGAGCTCTACGAGGCGCGCGACGACTCGGCCTTCATCGGTGAGTATTCGGCGCCGCCGATAGAGCCCGAGTTTCTGGGGCTGCACTCCAAGGCCATCGTCGTCGACGATCGCCTGAGCTTCGTCGGCTCGCCGAACATCGACCCGCGCTCGCTGATCATCAACACGGAGCTGGGATTTTTCATTGACAGCGTCGAGCTTGCAGACCGCCTTACCGTCCTGATCGAGCGCGATATCTCGCCCGATGCGGCCTGGCGCGTCTATTTCGACGAGCGCGGGCGGATCAGATGGGAAAGCAGCGCCGGCGTCATCAGGAACCAGCCCGCGCTCGGCTTCCTCCAGCGCGTGGCGGCATTCTTCATCAACCTGCTACCGCTGAAGTCGCAGGCCTGAGCTTGCGGACTTGGGGTCAGACCCCATTTTCCCAGGGAAAATGGGGTCTGACCCTAACTTGTCTGACCCCGGCTTGTCACCCTTCAGCGCTCGAGATGCTCGAGCTTGTCCTTGACGTCTTTCCAGTCGTCGGCGTCCGCCGGGGGATCCTTCGCCTGGGCGATGACGGGCCATCCCTTCGAGAGCTCGGCGTTGAGCTCGAGAAACTTCTCCTGGCCCTCCGGAATATCGTCCTCGGAGACGATCGCGTCGACGGGGCACTCCGGCTCGCAGAGCGTGCAGTCGATGCACTCTTCGGGATCGATGACCAGCATGTTGGGCCCTTCGTGGAAGCAGTCGACGGGGCAGACCTCGACGCAATCCGTGTATTTGCACTTGATGCAGCTTTCGAGCACGAGAAAAGTCATCTGTCGATCCTCTCAGATTTGTGCCTATCAGATCTGTGCCTAAATTTGCGCAGTGGGAACATGCACCGTTATCCCGTCGATCTCGTCGCTGACGCGCAGCTGACAGCTCAGGCGGCTGTTCGGCCGCCGGTCGATCACGCAGTCGAGCATGCCGTCCTCGAGGGAATCGGGTGGGGGTAGCTTACCCAACCATTCGTCTTCGACATAGACGTGGCAGGTGGCGCAGGAGCAGGCCCCGCCGCATTCGGCAACGATCCCGTCGATATCGTTGTCGATGGCCGTTTCCATAATGGAGTCGCCGGACAAGGCCTCGACCTCGGACGAGCTCCCATCCGGCTGGATGAATCTAACTCTGGGCATCTACGGCGCCGCCCCGTCGGGCGATCCCTTCGGTCCATGAAATATGCTTATGCCGTCGTAGTCTATTGTCGCGGGCGGGAGGGTATACTATCACGCCACTCAGGCCGCAGTTACCTCCTTATACTTATGCCGTTCGCTTGGCTTGCCCGGCTGAGCGTGTTTGGGTGGATCCGATAGAAATGGAAGTGAGCCAGGAATTCAGCGCTGAATCGATCGTCGTCCGGTTCGCCGGAGATTCGGGCGATGGCGTTCAGCTCATGGGAACGCAGTTCGTCGCATCGACGGCCCTGTCCGGTCGCGACTTCTTGACGTTCCCTGACTACCCGGCCGAGATTCGGGCCCCGGTGGGCACGACCTTCGGCGTCTCGGCTTATCAGATCAACCTCGGCGCACGCCCGATCACGACTGCCGGCGACGCGCCCAGGGTTCTGGTTGCCTTCAATCCCGCCGCCCTCAAGGTCAATCTCCCGCTGCTCGAGGACGGCGCCCTGGTCGTGCTGAACTCGGCGAGCTTCACCGCCAAGAACCTGTCCAAGGCCGGCTACGCCGAAGACCCGAGGGGCACCGGCGAGCTCGATTCCTATCAGCTCGTCGACGTCGACATGACGGAAATGACGCTCGAGGCCGTCAAGCCTTTCGGGCTCAGCAAGAGCGACGCCGGCCGCTGCAAGAACTTCTGGGCACTCGGCCTGGTGCAATGGATGTTCGGCCGGGACGTCAAGGTCATCGAGCAATGGCTCGAGAAGAAGTTCGCCAAGAACGAGCAGATTCTCGGGGCGAATCGGGCCGCGCTGCACGCCGGACATGCCTACGGCGAAACCGCCGAGCTCGGCGCGGCGATGCCGCACCTTGCGACCGATCCGGCGAAGTTCGATCCGGGTGAATACCGCGGCGTGCGCGGCAGCGACGCGTTGGCACTCGGGCTCGCAGCAGCCGCCGAGCTTGCCGATCTGCCGCTGGTCTTTTGCTCCTATCCGATCACGCCGGCATCGCCGCTCTTGCATCAGCTCGCTCGCATGGGCGATCTCGGCGTCGGCATATTCCAGGCCGAGGACGAGATTGCGGCAGCCTGCGCCGCGATCGGCGCCTCCTACGGCGGCGCCATCGGCGTGACGTCGAGCTCGGGGCCCGGTATCGCGCTCAAGACCGAAGCGATCGGCCTGGCGATGAGCGCCGAGCTGCCGCTCGTCATCGTCGATTCGCAGCGGGGCGGTCCGTCGACCGGCTTGCCGACAAAGACCGAGCAGTCGGACCTTTATCTTGCGGTATACGGCCGCAATGCGGACGCTCCTTTGCCCGTCGTCTCCGCCCGTTCGCCGTCGGATTGCTTTCATGCGGCGATAGAGGCCGTCCGTATCGCGCTCCGCCACATGACGCCCGTGTTCCTGATGACAGACGGCTATCTCGCGAACGCGGCCGAGCCCTGGCGAATGCCGAAACTGAGCGAGATCGAGCCGATCAAGGCGAATCGTGCCGTTCCCGGCAAGACGCGCCGCGACGAGCTCTTCAAGCGCGACCCGGCCACGCTGGCGCGCCCCTGGGTCCCGCCCGGAACGCCCGAGCTCATGCACCGCATCGGCGGTCTGGAAAAGGACATCAACACCGGGAATATTTCCTACGACGCCGCCAATCACCACGCCATGACGCAATTGCGGGCGCGGAAGGTTGCGCTCGTCGCCGACTTCATTCCCGACCAGAGCGTAGAGCGCGGCCCGTCCGAGGGCAAGATCGCCATCGTTGGCTGGGGCTCGACCTATGGGACGATTTATCAGGTCGTCCGAAAGCTCGAACGCATCGAGCCCTCGATCAGTCACATTCACGTTCGTTATCTGAGTCCGCTGCCGAAGAATCTGCGCCAGCTGCTCAAGGGATTCGAACGCGTCGTGATCCCCGAAATGAATAACGGCCAGTTCGCAACCGTAGTTCGCGACAAGCTCGGCATAGAGCCGATTCAGATCAATAAGGTCAGCGGTCAGCCGTTTCAGGTTCGCGAGCTGGTCGCGTTCATAAAGTCGATCCTCGAGAGCGACCAGGGCAACAACGTCGTGCAGATGGCACAGGGTGAGCGGTCATGAGCGCAGTTCTGACAGCGAAAGACTTCACCAGTGAGCAGGAGGTTCGCTGGTGCCCGGGATGCGGCGACTACGCCATCCTCAAAGCCGTGACGCGCGCGCTGGCGGACGTCGGGGCGACCCGCGAGAAGACGGTATTCGTCTCGGGCATCGGCTGTGCCTCGCGCTTTCCTTATTACATAGAGAGCTACGGCTTTCATACGATTCACGGGCGCGCGCCGGCCGTTGCCACGGGGCTCAAGCTCGCCAATCCCGAGCTCGACGTCTGGGTCGTGACCGGTGACGGCGACGGTCTTTCGATCGGTGGCAATCATCTGCTGCACGCGCTGAGGCGAAATGTCGGTCTCAAGATCCTGCTCTTCAACAACGAGGTCTACGGGCTGACCAAGGGTCAGTACTCGCCGACGTCACGGCAGGGCACGCGCTCTCCATCGACGCCGACGGGCTCGTTCGAGGCGCCCGTCTCGCCGTGCGAGTTCGCACTCGGCGCCGGCGCACGCTTCATCGCGCGCGCCATCGACGTCGACAAGCCCGGTCTCGGCGGCGTGCTCGAGGCGGCGCACGCCCACAACGGCGCCTCGTTCGTCGAGATCTATCAGAACTGCATCGTCTACAACGAGAACGTTTTCGAGTCGTTCACGGGCAAGGAGCATGCTGCCGAGAGGCAGCTTCGCGTCGAGCACGGCAGGCCGCTCGTCTTCGCTGAAGGCAAGCGCGGTCTCGCCTTCAATCTCGAGGCGTTCGGACTCGAGGTCGTCGACGCCGAGGCCGAGGCCGATCGTGTCCTGACGCACGACGAGACTAATCCGAATCTCGCCGGCATGCTGCTCGCGCTCAAGGAGCCGGAGTTCCCGGTTGCGCTCGGCGTGATTTATCGCGACCCGGCAACGAGCTTCGAGCAGGGGTTCTACGCCGCGCATCCCACCGGGATGAGGCGCACGGCGAGCGTCGACGATGCGATGCGCAAGACCAACACCTGGTGGGTCGAGTAGTAGCCTGAATCGGCCCCGCTGTGCGCCGCGGGATGCGAGGTCGGATCAAGGCCCGGCGGCAACCCTTTCGGCCTCGCGCCAGACCCTGAGCAGATTCCCGCTCCATAAGCGCTCGATGTCGCTTGCGCTGTAGCCGCGGCGAACGAGCTCGGCCGTGACGTTTGGCGTCTCGGTCGCATCGTTCCAGCCTTCGATGCCGCCGCCGCCGCCGAAGTCGGAGCTGATGCCGACGTGCTCGATGCCGATCAGATCGACGGCGTACTCGATGTGGTCGACGAGATCGCTCACGGTCTTCGGCTCTCCGCTTCCGATAAAGCCGGGGTAGGCAACGATCTGCACGACACCGCCGTCCTCGGCGAGGGCGAGCAGGGTCTCATCGTCGAGATTGCGTACATGGTCCGTCAACGAGCGCACGCTCGAGTGCGAAGCGATGACGGGGGCAGCGGACAGCTCCATGGCTTGAAGCGCGACTGCCTTCGAAGCATGCGAAACGTCGACCATGATGCCGAGCTCGTTCATGCGCTGGATCACGCGCGCGCCGAAGTCGCTGACTCCGCCGTGCTCGGCTTGCGCGTCGCCGAGCTCCGCATTCGGCTGCGCGGAGTCCGCGATGTCGTTATGGCCGTTGTGCACCAGAGTCATGTAGCGGGCGCCGAGATCGAAATAGCGGTCGAGCAACACGAGGTCGTCGCCGATGACGTAGCCGTTCTCGATGCCGATCGCGGCCGCGAGCCTGCCTTCGCCGACGAGACGCTCGACGTCGTCGGCGCTTTCAACGAGGCCGATGAGCTCGGGGTAGGTTTCGGTCATACGATGAATCGCGTCGAACTTCGTCATCGCATCGGCCTCTGCCTGCATGTAGTTGCCGGGCGTCCTTGCGGTCTGGGCGACGTAGACGATGAAGAAGGCCGCGTCGAGCCCGCCGGCTCTCATCTTGTCCAGATTGACCTGAAGGTCGCCGGTCCGCGGGTCGACCTCGGGTGTCGCGAAATCTAATGGAATGTCGACGTGGGAGTCGAGCGGCAGGCTCGCATCGTGAACGGCGGCGGGGTCGGTCTCGCAGGCGGTCAGCGCGAGCACGGTCAGAACGGCGGCGGCGAATCGGTTCATGAGTCCTCGAGATAGTGTTTCGGGTCGACCGGGCGCATCAGCGCATTGGCGACGAGCGCGACGGCGAGCAGGGCGGCCATCAGATACATCGTGACATTGTAGAGCGAGTTGGTCGGATCGGTCGTGCCGGGCGGGACGATCTCCATCAGTTTCGGTATCGTGACCGTCTGCGCCGCGATCAGCGATTCGAGCTGCCCGACGCCCGCGCCGAAGGTCGCGGCGAACGTCGCCGGATCGATCTGCACGACGAGATCGTCGATGGCGCGGGCGATCGCGCTGTCGCGCAAGGAGCTGATTGCGAGCGGACCGAGCACGCCGGCCACGCTCCAGGCCGTCAGCAGCCGCCCGTGTATCGCACCGACGTGGCGCGTGCCGAAGATGTCGGCGAGATAGGCCGGTATCGTGGCGAACCCGCCGCCGTACATCGTGAAGATGATCATCGTGGCCGCGTAGAAGTAGACGAGCCAGATCACGGCCGGCTCGACGCTAACCCGTTCGGCCGTATGGGGAATCGAGAGATAGAGCGCAATCCCGAGCGCGAAGAATATCCAGTAGGTATTGCGGCGGCCGATCAGGTCCGAGGTGCTGGCCCAGAAGAACCGTCCGACCATGTTGAATACGCTGATCATCATGACGTAGGTGGCGGCGAACGCGCCGTCGACGATGCCGGGCAGCGTCGTGCCGAATATCTCCGACATCATCGTCCTCGCGACGCTGAGCACGCCGATGCCCGCCGTGACGTTAAAGCAGAGCACGATCCAGAGCTGATAGAACTGAGGAGTCTTCAGCGCCTCGTCGACGTGCACGTCGTGCGAGCCGATCATCCGCTTTTTGCGATGTGCCTCGTCGGGCGGTGTCCAGCCGGCTGGCTGCCAACCCGGCGCGGGCAGCCGATACGAAAACGCCGCAACCATCATGACGACAAAATAGATCAGGCCGAGCGCGATGAAGGCCTGCGCGACGCCGGCGCTGCCCGTGCCGACGAGATAGACGCCTTCCGGCCCCGGAACGATCATGTTCGTGACGTCATTGGCGGCGACGACGACGGCTTCGCGAAGCTCGCCGCCGAATTCGGCGAACCGCCGGCCGCCCTCGGTGACGAGAGCAATTCCCTCGAGCGGCCCGAGGTATTCCGGCGCGCGATAGAAGGCCCGGATCAGATATTCTTTGAGCGGCGTGCCGATGATGGCGCCGCCACCGAAGCCCATGATCGCCATGCCCGTCGCCATGCCGCGCCGGTCGGGGAACCAGCGGATCAGCGTGCTGACCGGCGAGACGTAGCCCAAGCCCAGCCCGCAGCCGCCGACGACGCCGTAACCGAGGTAGACGAGCCAGAGCTGGTGCGTCGAAACGCCTAAGCCTCCGACGAGAAACCCGCCGCCCCAGCAGCAGGCGGCGACGACGCCTACCATGCGCGGACCGACCTCCTCGAGCCATTTGCCGGCAATGGCGGCGGCGAGCCCGAGGAAAACGATCGCAACGCTGAAGATCCAGACGACGCTGCCCTGGGACCAGTCATCGGCCGCCGGCGTGACGACGCCGTAGACGCGCATCAGCGCCGGATTGAAGATGCTCCAGGCATAGACCGAGCCGATGCAAAGATGGATCGCGATCGAGGCGGGCGGCACGAACCAGCGATTGAACCCCGGGCCGGCGACGATTCTGTCCTTTGACAGCAGCTTCGGCATGACGCGGCAGTGTACTAGACCGTCGGCTAAACGGAACGCCGAGGGCTGGCGGAGTTCGGCCGGGGCAGCGGCCCGCGCGCCTAGCGTGACTTGTCGTAGGGGTCGAAGCTCTCTTCTGGTTCGGCCGCCGGCTTCTCATCCTCGAGCGACATGCCGTCGACGTCGAGGCAGTCGATCAGGTCGATCGTCGGGTCATCGTCGCGCCGGCGCGGGACGTCGACGCGCCATTCCCAGACGGCGTTACCGAGGTCGTCGTGACTGATGCCGCCGAGCGTCTTGGGGTCCGGCTTCGGCCTCACCGCGCGCCGATCGGGGTGTCGTCGGTCTTTGTTCGCGGCTGCCGGCGGCGATTCGTCGTCCGGCAGCTCATCCGGCTTTTTGGTCATGGTTCCTTAGGCTGACGTGCACACGGATACATTATGAACACTACGCCATGGCGAGCCCGATTGGTGTGATGGGGCTCACGTCCGGGATGCCCTGGACGGCCGGAGGCGCAACAAAGCAGCCTGCCGAGGTGCCCGAGTCCGGTCGGCCGTCCCGCGTGCGGGACGCGTTGTGCGGATCTGGGATACTGAAAGCGGAGCTGCAATTCCTGGCCGCATTGGTTGACGGGGGCGAGCTCTATACTTTCATCGACCGCGAATACCCGTTGGACCGCATGGTGGAAGCGCACACTGATGTGCAGCAGGGGCACAAGCGCGGGCACGTGGTCATCAACGTAACCCCTGCCTCATAATCCCTGAACCCAGCAGAGCCGGCCTCATCGCGGGCCGTGGATCGCGGCCAGTGATCGACAGAACGTAGCTCGCTCGCGCAATTGGGTCTTTGAAAGTACTATCCGTTACGACGACCGGAGGATCGCGAATGCCAATGAAGCCCGTCGCCGGATGCCTGCTGGCCGGCGCTGCTGCCCTGGTGAACGTCGCGTCACCGGCAGCGACGTGCACGGACCTCGTGCAACTTTCGAGCGATACTGTGGCGATCACCGCCGCCGAGTACCGAGACGACGCAACGCTCGAGCAACGTTCCGGACCCGCGTTGTCACTGGGTGCACACTGCCGCATCGCAGCTGTGCTAACGCCGCGTGCCGACTCGCGAATCGAGATGGAAGTCTGGATGCCGACCGAATGGAACGGCAAATTCCTCGCGCTCGGCAATGGCGGCTGGGCCGGATCGATCAGTTTTTCGGCGATGGCGACGGGTCTTGCGGCAGGCTATGCCGTCGCATCGACCGACACCGGCCATAGCGGCGGCAGCGCCTCGTTCGCGGTCGGGCAGCGTGAAAAGGTCGTCGATTTTGCCTGGCGCGCGATGCACGAAATGACGGTCATCGCGAAGGCAGTTATCGAAACCTTTTACGAGCGCGCGCCTGGCCTGTCCTATTTTCAGGGCTGCTCGACCGGCGGACGCCAGGGCATGATGGAAGCGCAGATGTTCCCGGGCGATTTCGACGCGATCATCGCCGGAGCTCCGGTCAACAACCAGCTGACTCTGAACGCGACACAGCTCGACTCGATGGTTCGGTTCATTGAGAACCCGGAGCTTAGGTTGTCGCGCGACAAGGTCGAGCTCGTGCATAACGGGGTCTTAGCCGCCTGCGAAGTCAACGACGGCATCGAAGACGGCTTTCTGAACGACCCGCTGGCCTGCGGTTTCGATCCGAAATCCTTACAGTGCGAAAGCCGCCGTGACACGACGAGCTGCCTGACCCGCGACGAAGTCAGTTCGGTCGAGAGCGTTTATGCGGGAGTCTTCTCCGAGTCCGGCCGGCTCCTCTATCCCGGTCATGCGAAAGGTTTCGAGCTCGGCTGGCGGATACCGGCGGCGGGCTCCGAGCCGACTGCGCTGCAAACCGATGCGACCCGCTATCTGGTTTACGAGGATGCAAATTGGGACTGGCGCGAATTCGACCTCGCACGCGACCTCGCGCTCGTGCTCGACAAGGCCGGCTACATCGAGGCGCTTGACACCGACCTCAGCGAGTTCAAGGCGCGCGGCGGCAAGATCCTGTTCTATCACGGCTGGAACGATCCGGGACCGTCGCCGCTGAACACGATCAGTTACTACAACGACGTGCTGGCGACGATGGGACCGGATCAGGACGACTGGATGCGGTTGTTTCTCGTGCCGGGCATGGGCCATTGCGCCGGCGGCATCGGACCGGATCAGGCCGATTTTCTCGGCGCAATCGAAGACTGGGTCGAAGCTGGTGTTGCGCCGGCACGCATCACGGCATCTCGGGTCCGCGAGGGTGAGATCGACATGACACGACCGCTTTGCCCTTATCCGGAGGTTGCGACCTGGGACGGCACGGGCGACCCGAATGACGTGGAGAGCTTCAGCTGCCGCTAGCGCAACTGGAGGCGGCGTGGCTGGAGACGGTTACAATCGACGATCCAGCCCGTCGACCGAGATCACACGCCCCGGTAGCTCAGAGGATAGAGCGTCCGCCTCCTAAGCGGAAGGTCGCAGGTTCGAGTCCTGCCCGGGGCGCCAAGAATATCGTTAAAAACCAATCGCTTAATTATGTTTCTATGTTAACTAAATCGTTTTCGGCTGTGGGATATTGTGGGAAATCGCAGGACTGCCCGATTCGACAAAGTTGTTTCTTTACAGCGGCTTAGTGCCGTGTAAGCGTCCGCCTTGTGAATCCTTCGATGCTCGCTCTTCGCGAACTGCGCCGGCCAGTATTCCTGGCTGCCAGAGCCGATCTTGCATCAGCTCCGCCCAGCTTAGCCTATTGACTAGCCGGCGCTTTCTCGACGCGCGCTGGCAGTAAAT